>CALIBQ010000021.1 GCA_938049385.1 uncultured Anaerolineae bacterium | reverse complement strand
CTCCGCCAGACGGTTCAGCGCCTGGCGGAGAAACCAGGACGACACCAACGCTCAATAGGGAGGCCGCCGAATGTCCGGGAGCTGACATGATGGGCACCGCCGGCCCCCTGCCGGACGACAATCTGGCCTACATCACTCTATGCCTGGTGCCAGGCGTAGGCGGCGTGCTCCTGCGCCGGCTGTTAACCCATTTCGGAACGCCGGAAGATGTCCTGCGTGCCTCGCCGGCGGCGCTTATGCATGTGCCCGGCGTGGGCCGCAAGATTGCCGGCGCCGTTTCCAGCGCCTCCCCAGAACGCACCGCACAGTTGCTCGCACATTGGCGATCGCATGGCATTACGCCGATACCCTTAGACAACATCGCGTATCCCAACAATTTGCGCCGGCTCCCCGACAGCCCGCCCCTCCTCTTCGTGCAGGGCAGTTTGCTCCCCACTGATACAGCGGCCGCGGCCGTCGTCGGCACCCGCCGGCCGACTGCTGTCGGAAAGCGCGCCGCCGGCGTCATCGCAGGGGAGCTTGCCCGCCGCGGCATCACCATCGTCAGCGGGATGGCGCGCGGGGTGGACAGCCTGGCGCATCAGGCGGCGGTGCGCGCCGGCGGCCGCACCACCGCGGTATTGGGTCTCGGCCTCCTGCGCGCCGGCGAACTACCCACTGCCGGCCTACTCCCCGACATCCTGGCCGCCGGCGCGCTCATTTCCGAGCTTCCTCCGGATGCTGGCGTCCTGCGGCAGAACCTGGTGGCGCGCAACCGTCTCATCAGCGGCATGAGTCGGGCGGTCATTGTAGTGGAGACGGGGGTGGAAGGGGGGAGCATGTACGCGGCGCGCTTTGCCCGCCGGCAGGGCCGCGCCCTCTGGGCGGTGCCGGGAAGTGCCGGCTGTGACCTGCTCCTGGCAGAAGGGGCACACCCGCTGGACCCGCGCGAGGCGGATTGGGATGCTTTGGCCGAGGAAATCCGGGGGCTGGAACCGCCGGTCATGCCGCTGGAAGCAGTGCGGCAGGAGAGACTGCTCGAGGGGCCGGCGCCGGACTACCGCACCCCCACCCCGAAGCTATAGGATGAGCATGGCATCCCCGAAGCTGTAAAACCGGTAGCGCTCGCGCACTGCTTCCTGATAGGCGCGCAGGATCAGCTCGCGGCCGGCGAAGGCGCTCACCAGCATTAACAGGGTCGAGCGCGGCAGGTGAAAGTTGGTGATCATGGCATCCACGACGCGGAAGTGGAAGCCAGGGTAGATAAAGAGATCGGTCGGGCCAGTGAAGGGGACCACCGCTGTGCCGCTCCCCTGCTCCGCGGCCAGCTTCCCGCCCGTCTCCAGCACCCGCACGGAGGTGGTGCCCACGGCGATGATGCGCCGGCCTTCCCGCCGCGCCGCATTGATGCGCTCCGCCGTCTCCGCCGGCAGGGTGCACCACTCCGAGTGAATGTGGTGCTGTTCCACCTCTTCCTCCTGCACCGGCCGGAACGTATCTAAGCCGATGTGCAGGGTAACAAAGGCAAATTCTGCCCCTACCTTGCGCACCTGTTCCATCAGCTCCGGGGTGAAATGCAGGCCGGCGGTGGGTGCCGCCACCGAGCCGTTCACCTTGGCGTACACGGTCTGATACCGCTCTCTGTCCTGCAGAGGTACATGGATGTACGGCGGCAGGGGCACGATCCCGACCTTGTCCAGCACTGGCTCGACCGGTGCGTCGAATTCCAACAGGCGGCCGCCGGCCTCAGTGACCTCGACCACGCGGCAGGTCAGCGCCGGCGTGCCCCCTGCGGCATCGAGCGCGATGACGGTCCCCGGCACTAGCCGCTTGCCGCGCGTCAGCGCCTCCCACAGGCGCTCCCCGCGCTTTGCCAGCAGGAGCACCTCCACCTTCCCGCCCGTGGGAACCTTATGGCCGTACATGCGGGCAGGGATGACCCGGCTGTCGTTGGCTACCAGCAGGTCACCCGGCCGCAGATATTCCACAATCTCGTAAAAATGTCGGTGCGCGATGGACCCTGTCGCCCGCTCCACCACCATCAGCCGGGAGGCATGGCGCGGGGTGATTGGTGTCTGGGCAATCAGTTCGGGGGGCAGTTCGTAGTCAAAATCCGACGTCTTCATCACAGGCGTTCGAGAATCTCCAGGGCTTCTTCGAAATAAGCGTGCAGGTCGGCCGGCTCCAAACGGGCGGGCGCATAGGTCTCGCATGCCTCCCCCTGATAACGCTCCCACTCGCTGTACACACAGCCGCAGTACTGCTGGCGGTACAGGCCGTACTGGCGGGTCAGCCGGCCGCGCTCCGCCCACCCCTTGCGAAAGTCCTCGAAGTAAAAGCGCACGCCCTCCCTGTCGGCCAGGTGTTCCCCGAGGCGTCGGATGAGTTCCTGCTCCTGGTAGGGGCTGATGAGCAGGGTCGTGGTGAAAGCGTCGAAGCCTTCCGCGCGCGCCTTTTGCGCGGCAGCGCGCAGGCGCAGGGCGTAGCAGATGGCGCACCGCCGGCGGAAGCGCTCGCGGCCGGCCACCAGCCGGAAAAAGGCTGGCATGTCATACCCGGGCTGTATCAGCAGGGGCAGTGCCACCTGCTCGGCAAAGCGCACTAAGCTTTCGCGCCGGCGCTCATGCTCCTGCCAGGGGTGGATGTTGGGGTTGTACCAGAAGCCAGTCACCGCGAAACCCAGCGTGCGCAGCCGGCCGACGGTGTACGTAGCGCAGGGGCCACAACAGATGTGAAGGAGCACTCGCTGGCCGGCATAGTCCGGTTCTTTTTGAGGCTTGCGAACGGGCAGGTCTACGGCGCGCGTCAGCTCAACGGCCGGCGGCAGTGCTTCGCGCCAGCGTGCTTTCCCTTCTGCCACCAGACGTTGCGCTTTTTCCAAGGAACAGGGGGAGAGCTCCTGCCCGCGCTGGTCAAAGACCTGTACCCGCTCTTGTGTCATGGCCTGCCTCAGAATAAAACCGGCTGTTCCGGCCCTCCAGGATAGGCGATGCCCAGATGTTCGTATGCCCGGCGGGTGGCCACACGGCCGCGCGGCGTGCGCATGAGGAACCCGAGCTGGAGCAGGTACGGCTCGTAGACATCCATGATGGTATCCGGCTCCTCGGAGATGGCGGCGGCCAGGGTTTCCAGCCCCACCGGTCCGCCGGCGAACTTCTCGATGATGACGCGCAGGAGCCGGCGGTCAATCTCATCCAATCCCAGCTCATCCACATCCAGCAGGGCAAGGGCCTCGCGGGCGACCTCCAGCGTAATAGTGCCGTCGCCGCGCACAGTGGCATAATCGCGGATGCGGCGCAGGAGCCGATTGGCGACGCGCGGGGTGCCGCGCGAGCGCCGGGCGATCTCATGGGCGCCGGCGTCGTCCAGGGCAATCTGCAGGAGATTGGCGGAGCGCCGCACGATGGCCTCCAGCGCCGGCACGTCGTAGAAGTCCAGCCGATAGACCTGGCCAAAGCGTGCCCGCAGGGGTGAGGTAACCAGCGCCAACCGCGTGGTGGCACCGATCACCGTGAAGCGCGGGAGCTTCAGTCGGATACTGCGTGCGCTGGGGCCTTTACCGATGACGATATCGAGCGCGAAGTCCTCCATGGCGGGATAGAGCACTTCCTCCACGGCCCGGCTGAGGCGGTGAATCTCGTCAATGAAGAGCACGTCCCCCTGCTGGAGGTTGGTGATGATGGCCGCCAGGTCGCCGGCGCGCTCAATGGCCGGCCCGGAGGTCGTCTTGATGGCCACCCCCATCTCATTGGCGATGATGTACGCCAGCGTGGTCTTGCCCAGCCCCGGCGGGCCGTACAGCAGAATGTGATCCAGCGGCTCGCGCCGCGCCTGCGCCGCCTGGATGCAGATGCGCAGGCTCTCCTTGACCCGCTCCTGGCCGATGTATTCGTCCAGGGAACGCGGCCGCAGGGGAAAGCTGGCGATTTGTTTATCTTCCTCCCGCCGCTTCGGCGAGACGATGCGCTCTTCTTCCGGCATGTCCGTCCCTTCTGGCCGGCCAGCGTGCCGGCCGCATTCCTGCACTGCTGTAACATAATTATACCAGAGTTCGGCCAATTCCAGAAACGGGAACCGTCCGCCGGCGGGCAAAATGAATCAGGCGGCGGTCACCTTCGAGATGACCCCCGCCTGACCGCAAAACCGCCGCGATGTATTATCCCCTTATGTAACTCGCGGGACGCGCGCCAGGATTTCCGAGACCACCTCGTAATTGATGGTGCCCAGCCGGCGCGCCACCTCATCCACCGTGATCTCCTCGGAGCCCTGCCGGCCGATGAGCACCACCTCATCCCCCTGGCGCACATCGGGGATATGCGTCACGTTGATCATGGTCTGGTCCATGCACACGCGCCCCACGATGGGTGCCCGCCGGCCCTTCACCAGCACCTCGCCCCAGTGCGCCGGCCCCCGCCGGAAGCCATCCGCATAGCCCACCGGGATCACGGCGATGCGCTCATATCCCTGCGTGCGGTACGTGTTGCCGTAGCTGATATAGCTCCCTGGCGGCAGTTCCTTGACCTGCGCCACCTGGGTCTTGAAGGAGAGCGCCGGCCGAAAGCCGGGCGGAAGCGGCGTCTCCGGGGAGGGCGCCAGCCCATATATGGCGATGCCCACCCGCACCATATTGAAATGGCTTTCGGGCACGCTGAGGGTCGCCGGCGAGTTGGCCGCATGCACCAGCGGGAAGCGGTAGCCCCGCTCCTCCAGCTCCGCCAGCACCTGCCGGAACACCGCGAGCTGGTGATAGGTATAGCGCTTGTCGGCCGCATCGGCGGTGGAAAAATGGGTGAAAATGCCCTCCAGCACCAAGCCTGGCAGTCCGCTCAGAAACTCGACGAAGGGCACGACCTCATGCGGCAGAAGGCCCAGCCGGCCCATGCCGGTATCCACCTTGACGTGCACCGTGACCGGCCGGTTCAGCTCCTGCGCCGCCCGGCTGAAGGCCCGCGCCACATCCTCGGAGAAGAGGGTGACGGCGGTGTTCGCCAGGATGGCCTCGCGCGCCTGCCAGGCCGGCGTGTACCCCAATATGAGGATGGGGGCTTGGATGCCGGCCTCCCGCAGGACCTCCGCCTCCCCCAGGCAGGCCACCCCCAGATAGCTGACGCCGTGGTTCAGCGCCGTGCGCGCGATCCGCACCGCGCCGTGCCCGTAGGCATCGGCCTTGAGCACCGCCATGATGCGCACCTTCGGCCCCACGATCTCGGCGATGCGTTGGACGTTGTTGGCGACGGCGTTCAGGTCAATCTCTACCCAGGTCGGCCGGCCCGGGCGCACCAGGCGAATGGACTGCCAGGCGCGGTTCTGCCGCACCAGCTTCGCCGGCGCCTCCTCCGGCCGCGCCAACAGCTCCTTGACCACATTTTCCAGCCGCGCCTCAACGCCCCCTTTCACCAACACTGCATCGCCGGCGCGCAGAAAGCTCTTCAGGTGAGCAGTGATCTCCGCATCGGTGTTGCCCACGAAGATGGCACTGCCGGCCAGCCCGTGTTCCTCAGCCGCAACCGCAATGGGGCGGGCCCGTTCGTCCTTGATGACCAGATAGTCCAGGACCTCGGCGGCCCGCCGGCCCACCTGCCGATGTGCCTCCTCCTCGAAATCCCCCAGGTCATTCATATAGCCGAGCACCGCCAGCCGGCGTTCGGCCGGCAGACTGGCCAGCGTGTCCAATGCCGCCAGCGTCGAGGCCGGCGAGGCGTTGTAGGTATCGTCCAGCAGGCGTACGCCGGAGATGCCCTCCAGCGGCCTCAGCCGGCCCTCCACCGGCTCCATCGCGGCCAGCGTCTCCAGCGCCTCATCCGGGGGAATGTCATAGACCAGCCCGACCGCCACTGCGGCCGCGGCGATATAGGCGCTGTGCCGGCCCAACAGCTTCAGCCGGCCGTGGTACTCACGCCCCCGCACGCACAGCACAATGCGACTGCCGGACCACTCGCTCTCCATACCGCCGATGCGCACGTCCGCCTGGGGATCCGTGCCATAGGTCAATACGCGTGCCTTGGTCCAGCCGGCCATGGCGCGCACACGCGGGTCATCGGCATTGAGCACGGCCCAGCCGTCCGCCGGCAGTGCCCGCACCAGTTGCCCTTTCTCCTGAGCGATGTTTTCCAGCGTCCCGAAGGTGGACAGATGGGCGGGATTAACGGCGGTGACCACGCCGACCTTAGGACGGGTGATCTCCGCCAGCAGGCGGATCTCATCGAAGGCATCGCACGCCATCTCCAGCACGGCGATGCGGTGCGCCGGCTCCAGCCGGCCCAGGGCGATGGGCAGACCGTAGCGGCCGTTGTAATTGGCGTAGTTGCGGAAGACCGGGTAGCGCCGGCCCAGCACCACGGCAATGGCCTCTTTGGTGCTGGTCTTGCCGGTGGAGCCGGTGATGCCCACCACCTCGGTGCCGTACCGTTGGAGGATGTAGCCGGCCCAATCCAGGAGCGCCTGCTGGGTATCGGAAACCTGGATTACTGTCACCGGGCGCGGCAGTTCCGCCGGCGGCCGCTCGCATAGGACGCCGCCGGCGCCGGCCTGCACCACCTCGAGGATGTAATCATGCCCGTCGCCGGTGGCGGTCTTGACCGCCAGAAACAGCTCCCCCGGGTTCAACAGGCGGGAATCGAAGCAGAAATCGGCGAAGGAGCGCGCCACCGCCGGCCCCACCAGCCGGCCGCCGGCGGCCGCGAGCAGATGATCCAGCAGTATCATCGCCCCCTCATCCCCCTGCCTCAGGGTAGATCATGCCACTCGCTCTCGACATTGGCACCGACCCAGTCCAGATATTCCGGCAGTCCGCCCTGGATAGGAAGGATGACAGCCTCCGGCAGTTCATAGCTGTGCAGGGCGCGCAGCCGGCGGATAAGCGCATCCGCCGCACTGCGGCGCGTTTTGATGAGCATCATCCATTCCTCGGCCCACTCGACCTGCCCCTGCCAGCGGTACACCGAACGCACCCGGGGCACAATGTTCACACAGGCGGCCAGGAACTCCTGCACCAGGGCGCCGGCGATGCGCTCTGCTTCCTCCGGTGAGCCGGCGTTCGACAGCACCACCACGTACTCATCCGCCATGGCTTTCACCCTCCATCTCTTGCTCATCCAGCCAGCGCTCAGTGCCGATCTCCGCGCGCCGGCGCAGTGCACGCACCCTCCGCTCCACAACCGCCGGCTCCGCGCTGGAGAGAAATAGGGCACAGGGGAAATCGGGGCACAGCCCGCAGTGCTCCAGGCCGCGTTGGGCGACAGCGCAGAAATAGATGCCGCACTCCTCGCCGGCCGGCGTGATGCCCAGTTGATAGGCACAGCCCTGGCAGGCGGCCGAGGAAACCGGCTCACAGCGCCGGCAGTATTCTCCGCACACTGCCGCGAACCGCCGGCGGAACACATCAGGCTGTCCCATAGACTCTTCCTTACGCTCGGGACACCAGCCTATTGCGCTCCGACACCAATCGTTCGAACGCTTCCAGGGTCAGGCCCTGCTCCCCCAGCGCGATATCCTTGCGAGAACCGTGATAGTCCGACCCGCCGGTAACCACCAACCCCAGCGACCCCGCCAGGGCGGTGAAGCGCGAGACCGCCTGTTCCAGCTCCCCGTTGTCGGAGCGAAAGAAGGGGCGGTTTTTGTCATAGGGGTACGGCCCCTCCAGGCCGGCCAGTCCCATTCCTACCGCCGCTCGGATGAACCCCTCCATATCCCGCACGCGGGTGTAGGCCCCCGGATGGGCCAGCACCGGCAGGCCGCCGGCCTGGCGGATGACCCGGATGCCCTCTTCCAGGGAGAGCTGGAACGTGCGCGGCACGTAAGCCTTGCCCCCCTCGGAAATGTATTCGCGGAAGAGCGCCTCCGGCCCGGCTAACCGGTCAGGGTTGTGTCGTACGGCCACCTGGGCGATATGCATGCGGCCCGGTACGCCTCCGCCGGCCAACGCCAGCACCTCCTCCTCGGGCACATCGAACCCCAGCTTATGCAGATTGCGCACGATAGCCAGCTTCTGCTCGATGCGCGCCTCGATCATGCGTCGAATGGTGGCCCTCAGCACGGGGTGTTCCGGGTCAATGAAATAGCCCAGCAGGTGCATTTCCACCGCGCCGTGCGCCGGCTCGTTGGCCAAGCTCAGCTCCACGCCCGGCACGACCTCGACGCCCAGGCGCTGGCCGGCCTCCAGCGCTTCCCGGACGCCGCCCACGCTGTCGTGATCGGTGATGCCGACGACGGCGAGGCCGGCCGCCCTCGCCTTCGCCACCAGCTCCGCCGGCGCGTCGGTGCCGTCGGAGGCGCTGGTATGCACGTGTAGGTCCACCGGGTAGCGAGCCGGCGGGACAGTCGGTTTTGATTCGCTCATCGTCTTCCCCCTGCCGTTATCAGTGTCATTATACCCGCGCCCTAGGTTGGGACAAGTCTTCAGGTGACGGTCACCTGCAGGGCAAAGGCGCCTGGCAGTTCAAACTGCGGCTGTGCCTGCGAAGTCGACCTGCGCAGGCTTCGCAGTTGTTGCGGTGGCTTCAGTTGCAGGCGGTTTTTCCTCTACCGCAGTGTTATGTACACTTATTCAACACCCGCCCAAGATAACGTTGCGCTTTTGGATGCTCTACTGCATAATTGAATTATATGACCTCACTTTCCTCTTCGTGGGCGGCAACATTCACGGCAATGCTGGTGTTTAAAGGTATGGGAGGACGACCGTGATTCAAATCGTTGACAACGTCCAACATAAAACAGTTTCGATATTGGTTCCCGCCATTGAAAGCGCAACGGATATCCGCATTGCGGTAGCTTTCGTATCCAGCGATGGAATCTCACAGATTATGCCCGCGGTGGAGCAACGGCTGACGGCCGGCGCAAATGTAGAGTTCCTCGTGGGCATGGACCCTCGCGCTACCGACCCTGCGGCCATCCGCGAACTGTATTTGCTTGCCCAACAGAATCCACATGCAACACTCTTGTGCTTTGTCCCACGCAGTATTTCCATCCTATACCACCCGAAGATATATCTGATGCGGAACGATCCGATCATCACCGCAATTATTGGTTCGTCTAACCTGACGCGGAGTGGATTGACCTCGAACATCGAGGCCAATGTGGTGATTCAGGATGATATCCATTCAGAGCTTGTATCCGAGATCTTCAACACCTATTACCGGTTGAAATTCCATCCACTGAGAGTTGTCCCAGACGATGAATTCATCCATTTGTTTGCAGAACTATGTGCGGTCGAAAAACGCTCCGAAAGACAACAGGCGCGGCTGTCCGAAATTCGCACCTTGAGAAAGGCCTTCTCAACGAAGGCCGGCACTCTTCAACGCCCGAAACCATCAAGGGCCGACCTGTTTGGTTGGCTCGAATTGGTATATGATGTCCTGCCAGAAGGTGAATTTTCTAATCAGGACATCTATGCATATGAGGATTATTTCCGCCAACATTATCCGCAGAATATGAACATTAGGGCCAAGATACGCCAGCAATTGCAAATCTTACAAAAGCTGGGATTTGTCCAACACGTCACCACGGGCGTTTGGAGAAAATTATAAAAAATAATATTTGTGCCCTATGAGAGACAGCGGCCTCCCTGTAGCGCAGTGTTGCTCCGGTTTTGCCCAACCGCGCAGCCTCCGGACCGAAAGGCTGATCTGTTCGGTGAAATACCCCCTACCTGGTACCCGTATGAGGAGATATTTGACAAATTGTCCCTTTCACGTTACATTAGTAGTGTAATCCACAGCGACTCGATGCTGTCAGCCAAGGGAAGGGATAACATGTCCCAGGAACAGATTCTCACCCGTCTGCGCAAGGTAGAGGGGCAGGTGCGCGGCCTTCAGCGCATGATCGCGCAGGGCAAGGACTGCGACGCCATCCTGACCCAAATTATGGCGGCGCGCGCTGCGCTGGACCAGATCGCGCTGTCCGTAGCCTCGGAGCACCTGGACCGTTGTATGGATACCTTCCTGCTTCAGCCGGACGGCCGCGCCAAAATCCTGCGCACCATGCAGCTTTTCCTCAAGCTCAGCCCAGCGGCGGCCGCTGAGGAAGGGCCGGCCGAATCCGTACCCGAGACCGAGCAGTAATCACCCATCGCGTTGATCCACATATCACGTCTGATAGGAGCACCATCATGAGCAAACCAATGGAAGTAACCGATGCGACCTTTGAGGCCGAAGTGCTGAAAGCTGACCTGCCCGTGCTGGTAGATTTCTGGGCGGCCTGGTGCGGGCCGTGCAAGATGATCGCCCCAGTGGTGGAGGAGCTGGCCAGGGATTACGCCGGCAAGCTCAAGGTCTGCAAGCTGAACGTGGACGAGAACAACCAAACCGCCGCCCAGTTCGGCATCATGAGCATCCCCACCCTGATGCTGTTCAAGGACGGCCAACCTGTAGAGCGGCTCATCGGCTACATGCCCAAGGCGAAGCTGGTGGAGAAGCTCTCCCCCCACCTCGCCGGCTGAAACCATCATAACCCGAACCATCTCGCGAAAGGCGCCGAACCCGGCGCCTTTTTCGCGTCTCCGGCCTGGCCAGCGGTGACAGTCACCTGAACCGCCGCAGGTTTGCCGCCCCAATCCCCCTGTGTTATACTTTCCCCCAGTAATGCGTAAGGAATGTGATGGATGACGAGCGCCAGTGCCTGCGGCAAGGTGATCCTGTTCGGGGAACACGCGGTGGTGTACGGCCGGCCGGCCATCGCTGTGCCAGTCAGCCAGGTGCGCGCCGAAGCCGTGGTGGAACCCCTGCCGGACGCCGGCGACATCCTGCTGGAAGCACCGGACCTCGGCCGAAACTGCTGGCTCTCGGAGGCCGGCGCGGACGACGCCATTGCCCACTTGGTGCGTCTGACGCTGAAGGAACTGGGCATATCGGCACACGGCCTGCGCATTACCGTGCGCTCCGGACTGCCTATTGGCAGAGGCATGGGGAGCGGCGCGGCGGTCTCCACCGCTATCGTGCGGGCGCTGAGCCGGCATTTCGGCGCCGGCTGGCCGGCGGAAAAGGTCTCCGCCCTGGTGTTCGAGGCCGAAAAGCTGTACCACGGTACCCCCAGCGGGATTGATAACACGGTCATTGCCTTTGAGGCCCCGGTATATTTCATCAAGGGCCAGCCGCCGGCCCTCCTGTCCATCGGCGCCCCCCTGCCCCTGCTCATCGCCGACACCGGCATTTTCAGCAGTACGCGCGAGGTCGTGGGTGCAGTGCGGGAGGCGCATGCCAGAGCGCCAGAGCGCTACGAGGGACTCTTTGACGCCATCGGCGAGCTGGTGAACACCGCGCGGCAGAAACTGCACGCCGACGACCTCCCCGCCCTTGGCCGGCTGATGGATGAAAATCACCGCCTCCTGCAGGAGATCGGCGTCTCCTGCCCCGAACTCGACGCATTGGTGCATGCGGCGAAAGGGGCCGGCGCCCTGGGTGCCAAGCTGAGCGGCGCCGGCAGAGGCGGCAATATGATCGCGCTGGTCACACCAGAACGCGCTGCCGTGGTGGAGCAAGCCCTGCGCACCGCCGGCGCCGTCCGAGTCATCTTCACGCAGGTCTCATCCCCTTCTGCGGAGCAGAGCCGCTATGCAGTTGCGTGATTTCATCCAGCAGGCGGAAGAACGTCAGTGGGTCGAGCATGTGGACACGCCGGTCGCGCCAGACGAGGGCATGGTGCGGCTCATGTACCGCGCCGGCGATAAAATCCTCTTCTTCCGCTCCCGCTGGAACGGCTACCGGGTCATCTCCGGTGTTTGCGCCTCGCGCCGCTATTTCGCCCTGGCCTTCGGCATTGACGAGCGAGAGCTGTGTGCATATCTGGTGAAAGCGCTGGAATCGCCGGCCGTCCCGCCTATCGTTACCGCCGCGCCTTGCCAGGAAGTGGTCGAGGAGGATGTGGACCTGGAGGCCCTGCCCATCGTGCGGCATACGCCCCATGACGGCGGACCATACATCACCGCCGGCATCGCCGTGGTCCATGACCTGGCGCGCGGGGTCCTCAACGCCGCCTTTCACCGCCTAATGCGGCTGGACCGCCGGCGTTTCGCCGTGCGTCTGGTCGAGGGCCGGCATACCCACAGCGTTTGGGCCAGTTCCACGGAGGATGTCCCGGTAGCCATCTGCATCGGGGCGCCCCTCAGCGCTCAGCTTGCCGCCGCCATGTCCCCCGCCGGCGGCATCCCGGAGTTCCATATTGCCCATGCTCTGGCACCAACCCCCTTGGTGCGCTGTCTGGGCTCGGACCTCCTGGTGCCGGCGGAATCGGAGATCGTGCTCGAAGGCCGCATCACCCATGAGCTGGTGGACGAGGGACCGTTTATTGACCTGACCGGCACCTTCGACATCGTCCGCAAACAGCCGGTCGTTGAGATTGACCGCATCACCCGTCGGCGCGATCCCATCTATCAAGCGCTCCTCCCCGGCGGGCCGGAGCACCGCACGTTGATGGGCATGCCGCGCGAGCCGACCATTTTCGCCGCCGTCAATGAGGTCTGCGAGTGCCTCAACGTTTGGATCACCCCCGGCGGCGCCTCCTGGCTCCATGCTGTGGTGCAGATACGCAAGCGCCGTCCCGACGACGGCCGGCGGGCCGGCGAAGCCGCCTTTCGCGGCCACGGCTCGCTGAAACATGCGGTCGTGGTGGACGAGGATATCAACCCCTTCGACATGCAAGAGGTCGAATGGGCCATCGCCACGCGCGTGCAGGCAGATCGCGATATCATTATCTGGGAGGACCAGCCCTCCAGTTCCCTGGACCCTTCGGCCAAACACATCCCGGGCCAAAAGGCCCGCACGGCCAAAATGGCGGTGGATGCCACCATCCCCTGGGATGATGAGAAGGGACCGCGGCACCCTGAGGCCTTCCAGCGCTTCCGCTACGAGTGACCATCCTATGCCCCGGGATAACGATTTGCACCTGACCGATGAAGAGCAAGCCATGCTCGCCGGCGAGGCGGGGCCGGCGGTACGCAAGGCCATGGAAATCGTTACCGCGCTCGCCAAGATTTACGGCGCGCGGCACCTGGTGCCTGTGGAAAGCGCGCAGGTCGCCGGCGTGAGCTACAAAAACCTGGGCGACGCCGGCCTCCAGTTCCTGCAGGAATGGGCCGACGAGGGTGCCCGCGTTCGCGTGCCGGCCTTTCTCAACCCCGCCGGCATGGACCTTCAGCGCTGGCGGGAGCTGGGCATTCCCGAAGAGTTCGCACGGTTCCAGATGGCGGTCATCGCGGCCTTCACCCGCATGGGTATCGCGCCCTCGCTGACCTGCACGCCCTATTACGTCGGCCTGCGGCCGGCCCTTGGCTCCCATGTGGCATGGAGCGAGTCCTCGGCGGTCAGCTTCGCCAACTCGGTGCTGGGCGCGCGTACCAATCGCGAGGGCGGACCCAGCGCGCTGGCGGCGGCCATCGCCGGCCGCACCGGCGCCTACGGCCTGCACTTGGACGAGAACCGCCGCGCCACCCACATCATCGAGGTGCGGGCATCCGTGCGCTCCACCGCTGATATCGGCGCGCTGGGCGCACTGGCCGGCGAGCTGGTGCGCGACGGCGTGCCCTATTTCCGCGGCCTGGACCTGCGCTGGACCCGCCGGCCGGAAGAGGCGCTGAAAGCCTTGGGGGCGGCGATGGCCGCCAGCGGCGCGGTGGGGCTGTATCATGTGGAGGGCATCACCCCGGAAGCCGGCCTGTCGGACATCCTGCCGGCCGGCATCCCCCGCTTCACCATTCACGACCTGTCGGCCGGCTACCAAAAGCTCAACGGCCCGCTGGAGGAGGTTGACCTGGTCAGCCTGGGATGCCCGCACGCCTCGTTGGAGGAATTGGACGAGATTGCCCGCTTCCTGGCCGGCAAACAGGTCCGCACGCGCCTCTGGATCACGACCGCGCGCCAGGTGCGGGAGGAGGCGGAGCGCGCCGGCATCGTCGCCCAGATTGAAGCCGCCGGCGGGCAGGTGGTGGCCGATACCTGCGTCATTGTCGCGCCAATGGAACTGCTCAGCGTGCGCTCCCTGGCCACCAACTCCGCCAAGGCCGCCTTGTATGCCCGCAGTCATTCCGGCCTGGAAACGCGCTTTGGCACGACGGAGCAGTGTCTGGAAGCCGCGCTGACCGGCCGCTGGAGATGAGGATAATGGCGCAGGAACTGGTCTTCCACGGCCGTATCATCAAGGCCGGCTCCGCCGAGGGCAAGGCGCTGGTCTCGCCGACGCCCATCAGCTTCCTGGGAGGTGTGGACCCGGACAGCGGCGTCATCATTGAGCCGGGCCATCCGCTGGAGGGCACTAGCGCCGCCGGCCGCATTCTCGTTTTCCCCACCGGCAAGGGCAGTACCGTCGGTTCCTACACTATCTACCGCATGGCCAAGAACGGCACCGCGCCGGCCGGCATCATCTGCGCCCAGAGCGAGACCATCGTCGCCGTGGGCGCCATCATCGCCGGCATCCCCATGGTGGACCGCATCCCCATCGAGCAAATTGCCACCGGCGACTGGGTGCGCATTCAGGACGGCACGGTGTACGTGCGCAAATCCAGCGCGGAGCCTGAGAAGGGATGATATTCCTCAAGCTGGGCGGCTCCCTCATCACGGATAAGCGCCGGCGGGAAACGCCGAGGATGGATGTCATCCGCCGGCTGGCACAAGAGATTGCCGCGGCCAAACAAGTCCAGCCCAATATGCGCCTGCTGGTAGGGCATGGAAGCGGTTCCTTCGGCCACTTCGCCGGCCGCGAGTACAATACCAGACATGGCATTCGCCCGGGTGAAGAAGCGCGCGGCTGGTATGGTTTCGCCGCCACCGGCGCCGCCGCCGCCCGCCTGAACCGGCTGGTCACGGACGCGCTGGTAGAAGCCGGCCTGCCGGCATTCAGCTTCGCGCCCTCCGCTACCGCCCGCTGTCGCGCCGGCCAGCTCCAGGAACTGGCCTGGGAGCCGCTGACCCGCGCCCTGGAAGCCGGCCTCCTGCCCGTAATTTACGGCGACGTGGCCTTCGATGAGGAGTGGGGATGCACCATCGTATCCACCGAGGAGCTGTTCGCCTATCTGGCCCCCATTCTCCGGCCGGCGCGCATCCTGCTGGCCGGCACGGTGGACGGCGTCTGTACCGCGGACCCCCTTTCGCACCCAGATGCTGTGCCGCTGGCGGAGATCCGCGCCTCCCAGCTCGAGGCCCTGGAGGCGGAATTGGGTTCCTCGCATGGAGTGGATGTGACAGGGGGCATGTGGAGCAAGGTGCGCATCATGGCGGAGCTGGTGCGTCATCAGCCGGGCCTTGAGGTACATGTCTTCTCCGCCGAACGGCCAGGGGCATTAGAGGCTTGTCTGCTCGCGCCGGCGGAATGCGCCGGCACCCGCTTGGTCTTGTAGCAGTCACCTGGCAGGCGACTAGCGCCTGTCGCGCAATTCTCACAGTGGCGACTTTGTCGAATCTACCATTATATGTATAATTGTTCAAAAATGTCATCTATTTTATCCCGTCTGGTACGACGGTACGAGATAGGAGCCGCTAATGAATCGCGTAGTCAAAACCCTCCTGATTGCCTGCGGCACACTGTGCGTGGCACTGGGGATTCTCGGCATGTTCGTGCCTATATTGCCCACTACCCCCTTTTTACTTCTGGCAAGCATCTGCTATGCACGCAGTTCCGAGCGCTTTCTGCGCTGGTTGCTGACCAATCGGTGGTGCGGGGAATATATTCGGAATTATCGGGAGGGTAGAGGGATACCTCTCAAGCAAAAGGTCATCACGATTATACTGTTATGGGCGACGATTGGCTACTCGGCATGGTTTGTAGCTTCAGCATGGTGGATTAAGGTCCTATTGCTGGGAGTAGCAGTCGGCGTGACGATTCACCTTATCCGGGTGAAGACATATCGCCCGGAACCCCGAAATTCCGAGCTACCACGGATATATCCCCTACCAGAAGATCCCGATTGATCGATCGGATGTTCAACCTTCCGCATATGCTGCGTATTCGGGTGACAGTCACTTGTGAAGTGACTGTCACCTATCTCGTATTTCAGCCAGGTGAGCGAAGGGGCCGGCCACTGCCGCATCAAATTCCTCATAGATAGGGAACAGCCGGTCATACACCGCCTTGGCGCCGGCCTCCGGGTACACCAGCTCCGGCTCTTTCAGCCACTGGTGCTTGATGGCGGAGAAGTCCCGCACCTGCCCCACCGCGCAGCCGGCCAGGAAGGCAATCCCCAGCGCGCCGCTGGCCTGCGGGTAATACTCCAGCGGCATGTCCAGCACATCCGCGCAGATCTGCCGCCAGAGCCGGCTGCGCGCCCCGCCGGCGGTCGCCACCAGGCGGGTGATGTTCGGGCGGTGCGCCGGCAGGCTCTGCCGCACGTTATAGGCGAACGATTCCAACAGGGCGCGGTATATGTGCGCCGCCGTATGCGACGGACTTAGCCCCAGCAGGGCACCGCGCATCGTGGCGTCAGGCGTCGGGGTGCGCCGGCCCAGCCAGTGCGGCAGGACGATCAATCCTTCTGAGCCAGCAGGGATACGAGCCGCCTCCTGTTCCAGCAGGACGAACGGGCTTTCACCCAACCGTTCCGCTGTAGTGCGTTCCGCCCCCCCGAACTCGCGCAGGAACCAATCCACCAGCCGGCTGGCCGAGAGGATGTTTGCGCCCCAATCCACGGCCGCCGTGCCGTCCGCGCTGGAGAAATGCGGGCCGCCGGCGGACTCGACCAGCGGCCGGCGGGTGATGGTCAGCAGACCGGTAGTGCCGAAAGAGAGCATGGCATCGCCGGGGTCCACGGCGCCGCATCCGACGATGGTAGGGAAGGTATCCCCGGAGCCGGCGATGACCGGCACGCCGGCGGGCAGACCGGTCTGTCGCGCCGCTTCCGCGGTAACCTCGCCCACCAGCGCAGTGGCCGGATACAGCGGCGGCCAGATTTCTGGCGGGATGCCCAACTGCTGGCAGACCTGCGCATCCCAACGTTTGCCATGCGGGTCAAAGATGCCGCCTATAATGCTGGCGGTGTCATAATCCATACTGCGCCGGCCAGTGAGCCGCAGTACCACGTAATTATGCGCCGACAGGACCGCGGTGGTGCGGGCAAAGACATCCGGCTCGTGCCGCTGGAGCCAGAGCAGTTTGGGCACCACGGCTTCGGCGGTCAGGGACAGGCCGGCGCGCGCGTTGGCCCAGGCCAGCTCTTCCAGGGCGCGGTTGTCCGAATACAGGATGGCCGGCCGCAGGGGCCAGCCATCCGCGCCCATCGGACACAGGCAGGGCACCAGCCCGCATACTCCCACTGCGGCGATGAAACCGGTGTGCTCGGGGAGCTGCGCGGTGAGCCGGCGCATGATTTCGGCGGCCGGCACCCACCAGTCTTGTTCGGCATCCATCTCGACCCAGCCAGGGCGAGGATGGCGGGGGCCGCGCGCCAGGCCGGCGGACGCCAGCACACTGCCCTTCGCATCCACCAGTACGCCTTTGACCCCCTGTGTCCCGAGATCCACCCCCAACAGCAGTGCCGGCATGCTCACCGCCTCGCTCGATGATTGGGAACTTGCATCAGCTCATCACCATGCCGCCGTCCACCTCGATAGCCTGGCCGGTGAGATAGCGCGAGTCCTCTGAAGCCAGGAACGCCACGACGCCGGCGATCTCCCACGGCTCCGCGAACCTGCCCATCGGGCAGTCCTTGGCGCGCTGGCTCAGCCATTCCTCTGGGGTAATGCCCTCCCGCGCGGCGATGGTAGCGGCCACATGTTCCACCATCTCCGTGCGGGTGTTGCCCGGGCAGACTGCGTTGGCCGTAGCACCGTAAGGAGCCAGCTCCATAGCCACTGAGCGAGTCAGGCCGATGACGCCGCTCTTGGAAGCGGAATACTCGGCACTGGCCGGCCAGCTCGTTTTGCCGGCCATGGAGGAAATGTTGATGATACTGCCGGAACGCTGTTTCATCATGATGGGCGCGACCGCCCGGTTGCTGAGGAACACGCCGGTCAGGTTGATGTCAATGACCAACTGCCACTGCTTCAAAGGGACCTCCGCCAGCGGCGCGCCCCGGTAGATGCCGGCGGCCGCCACGAGGATGTCAATGCGGCCCCACCGGTCCATGGCCGTTTGCACAGCGCGCTCGATGTCTTCTTCCCGCGTCACATCGCAGTGCATGGCCAGGGCTTCGACGCCGTGCTGCCGGCATTCTTGGGCCGCCGCCTCGTTGGCGGAATCGTTGACATCCAGACACAGGACGTTAGCACCCTCTTGGGCGAACCGCAGTGCACACGCCTTGCCGATGCCGCTCCCAGCACCAGTGATCACCGCCACCTGTCCCACGAATCGCTTCATATTCTGCTCCTTAACAGTGTTTCGAGGAAACGACTATTTGCTCTCCCGCTTGAACGGTTGACCAGAGGCCGCCGGCCAGGTCGCTTTGCCAACGAACAGCACCAGCGCCAGCAGTGTCACGATATATGGGAACGCCACCCAGAACTGATACGGGATGGGCAGATTCAGGGCCTGAATGCGCAGTTGGATGGCATCCGCCAGCCCAAAGAGCAGGGTGCCCAGCAGGATGCCGAACGGCTCCCATTTGCCGAAGACGATAGCCGTATAGGCGATGAACCCGCGGCCGGCAGACATGTTCTCCTGGAAAGTGTTCAGCATCCCGATGGACAGAAGGGCACCGGCCAGGCCGGCCATTAAACCTGTGAACAGCACGCTCAGATAGCGCACCCGCACCACGCTGATGCCCACCGTATCCGCGGCGTGCGGATGCTCGCCCACCGAACGGATCTTCAGCCCGATAGTGGTGCGGTAGAGCACGAACCACACCGCCGGCACCGCCAGAAACGCTATATACACCAGCGGCAGTTGGTTGAACAGGATATCCCCCAGAATGGGAATATCGCCCAGGAGGGGTATTTTCACCGGCCGCATGCTGGGGACACTGACGACTTCCGTCACCACCCCCAACGCCTTGTTGGAGAAGACCAGCGCGAAAATAGTGCTGGAAAGGCCCAGCGCTCCCAGGTTCAGCGCCACGGCGGAGACCACCTGGTTGGCGCCGACGGTGACGCACATGATGCCGTACAGGAACGCCAGGAACATGCCGGCCAGCATGGCAAAGACCAATCCCCCCAGCACGCTTTGGGTGTAATAGCTCCCCACCGCGGCACCAATCGCCCCCATCAGCATCATACCTTCCATGCCAAAGGTGATGATGCCGGAGCGCTCCGCCACCAGTCCACCCATAGCCGACAGCAGTAAGGGCGCGGTCAGGCGGATGACCGCGGCGTAAAACGCTACCGAGGTAAAGATCTCAAGGAGCTGACTAAACATGGCGGGCCTCCTCGCCAAGGATGTCCGTCCCTGTCGCGGGGGAGGACTGCAGGGCAAGCTCTGCTTCCAACCGCTTGGCTTCCTCGATCTCGGCCTGCTTCAGCCGGCGCGGCCGCAGGTCAATCACCGTGCCGGCGATGGCGAAGAGGATGGCCAGCGACTGGATGACGTAAATGATGGACACCGGCGCGCCGGAGACAATTTGCATGCGGTTGGCGCCGGCGCGCAGGGCACCGAAGAACAGCGCGCTCAACAGCACCCCCAGCGGGTTCAACTGGCCGATGAGCGCCACCGGGATACCGTCATAGCCGGCGCCCACGAGGAAGTTCTGGATGACGCGGTGCTGGAAGCCCATGATTTCCAGAGAGCCGGCCATGCCGGCCAGCGCACCGCTGATCAGCGCTGTGGTGATGGTGGTGCGCACGACGTTGATGCCCATGTACTGTGCCGCCCGCGGGTTGACGCCCACTGCCCGCGCCCGATATCCCGTGGTAGTCTTGAACAACAGTATGTAGATGACGACCGCGGCCAGCACAGCGACGACCGCCGCCAGGGTGAAGCGCTGGAAGGCTGGGTCTTCGGCTGTGCCTCCCAGCCAGGTGAGGAGGCTGGTCAGCGAGGGCATGCGCGCTGCCTCTGTGATATAGGCCGACTTAGGGAACGGCTGGGTGGGGTCTTTCAGCCCGATCCATGCCAGAAAGGGATGACCGAGCCCCACCGCGTGGTCCACACGGATAAGGAACTCGAAAAGCTGGATGGTAATGTAGTTCAGCAAGAGGGTGGTCAGCACCTCGTTGAAGCCCCTTTTGGCCTTCAGGTAGCCTGGGATGAGCGCCCAGAGGGAGCCGGCCAAAGCGCCGGCGAGCAAACTGGCCGGGATCAACAACCACGCCGGCCAGCCCGTCAGGGTAATCCCCATCCACGTGGTAGCCATGGCACCCATGAACAACTGCCCCTCGGCGCCGATGTTGAAAAAGCCGCTCCGATAGCCGTAGGTCACCGCCAAGCCCGTCATAATGATCGGCACCATGCGCGTTACGGTATTGGCCAGGGCGTTACTGCTACCGAAGGCGCCGGCGAACAGCGCCGCGTAAGCTGAGAGAGGGTTAGCACCCCTTGCTACGATGAGCGCACTGCTGATCACAAAGGCGGCCAAGATAGCACCCAGTGGAATGAGGATATTGAACGAGCGCTCCAGAAAGCGCCGATAGAGAATCTCCCAGCGGTTTGTGGATTCTTGCAATCTCAACATGTCACATTCCTCACGCCGTTTGTGGGGTGCCGGTGGCAACATGGGCACGCGAGCCGGCCATCAGCAGACCGATTTCCTGCAGGTCTGCCTCTGCCGCCGACATGATACCCATGATTTCCCCCTCGTAAATCACCGCAATGCGGTCGGACAGGGACAGCACCTCATCCAGTTCGGTGGAAATGAGCAGGATGGCGGTGCCGGCACTGCGCGCCTCCACCATCTGCCGGCGGATATATTCCGTCGCACCGACATCCAGCCCGCGAGTAGGCTGGGAAGCGACCAGCAGTTTGGGTTGAAGACTCAACTCCCTGGCCAGCACGACCTTCTGCTGGTTGCCGCCCGAGAGAAGCTTCACCGGCACTTGGGCATGGGGCGTCCGGATATCACAGCTTCGGATTGCGCCGTCGCAGAAGTTCTCGATAAACCGCCTCTGTAGAAAGCCATACCGGGAAAACGGCGGCCGGTCGAAAGACTTTCCGATGAGATTCTCGCTGACGGTAAAGTCCAACAACAACCCCATATGCTGACGGTCTGGTGGGACAAAGGCCACGCCCAGGTCGATGATGTCCTTGGGCATACAGTTGGTGATGTCCTTTCCCAGAACGCGTATGCGCCCTTCGGTGACCCTCCGCAGGCCGGCGATAACTTCTGCCAGCTCCGTCTGGCCGTTGCCATCCACGCCGGCGATTCCCACAATCTCGCCGGCACGCACCTGGAGCGAAATGCCCTTCAACGCCGGCAAGTCCCTATCGCTTTGGGCGCGCACGTTCTCCAGTTCCAGCACCACTTCTCCAGGGGTGCAGGGGGGCTTCTCGATATGCAGGAACACCTCCCGCCCCACCATCATGCGCGCCAGCTCGCGCGGGTTGGTGCGGGAAGCCGGCAGGGTGTCCACCACCTTGCCGGCCCGCATGACCGTGATGCGGTCAGAGATGGTCATCACCTCTTCTAATTTGTGTGAGATAAAGATGATGGACAGCCCCTTTTCTTTGAAGGCTCGGAGGACTTTGAACAGTTCCTCCACCTCGCCAGGGGTGAGCACAGCCGTCGGCTCATCGAGAATCAGCAGTTCGGCCTGACGGTACAAGGCTTTCAGGATTTCCACACGTTGCTGTACCCCCACCGGCAACTGCCAGACGGGCACATCAGGTTCGATGGGTAGCCCATAGCTCTGCGCCAGCTCGCGAATCTGGCGCGAGGCGCTCTTCAGGTCCAGCAGTGGTTCGCGCGGTGAAGGAAGGCCCAGGATGATGTTCTCGGCCACCGTCAGAGGCGGCACGAGCATGAAGTGCTGATGCACCATGCCGATGCCCAAGGCGATGGCATCGCGCGCCTGATGAATCTCGACCGGCCGGCCCTTCCAGTAAATGGTGCCGCTGTCCGGCCGATAGACGCCGTAGACGCAGTTCATGAGGGTGGTCTTGCCGGCGCCGTTCTCCCCTAACAGCGCATGAATCTCCCCCGGCAGTATCTCCAGGTCCACATGGTCATTCGCGACTACCCCAGGGAAGGTCTTGCAGATTTTCTCCAGCCGCAGAAGGCTCTCCATACCGCTCCCTTTCATGCAGGAATACAGGGGGCAGGCAGCCCCAAGGCCAATCCTGCCCCCGACTGCCGTAGGTTACATGCATTACAGGTCGGTGCGCACTTCCAGGGTGGGGATGGATTTCGGATCTGCCAGATACTTCTGGAGCAGGTCTAGGATGTCATTCTCCACCTCCAGCGGCACCAAGCCGTAGAAGGGGTTGAGACCCACCGCTCCTTCCTTGAGGCCCAGGGCAAAGTGCCCACCTGGCTCGCCGGCGGCGATGCGCTCCACGCAGTACTCGATCAGGCGCGGCACCCGCTCTTCCCAGCCGCCGATGACGATATTCGGCGCCAAGTAGTTCTTATCCCTGACCCAGGAGATGACGCGCACATACTTGCCGGCCGCCGCGGCTTCCTTCGCCGCCTCCACCGTGCCCACATCACCGATGTCTGCCTCCAGAATCAGGACGTCCACACCCTGCTCGATAGCAGCCTTGGCAAGCTCCTTGGCCTTGGCAGGGTCATCCCATGCGCCGACATAGGATTCGATGATCTGGACATCCTCGCGGCCGAGGTCCTTGCAGGCCTGGCGGGACATCTTGATATGGTGCGAGAGGATGGGGAACTCGGTGCCGGCCACATAGGCTACCTTGCCGCTCTTGGTGATCTGGCAGGCCAGCCGGCCCATGAAATAGCCGCCCTCGCCGGCAGAGAAAGTGATGGTGTACAGGTTGGGCAGGTCCGCCGCCGAACCGTTGGTCTGGATGAAGTAGGTCTTGGGGTACTCTTTGGCCACCTTGTAAATGGGGTCGGCGTACTCAAAGCCGTGGGCATAGACGATATCAAAGCCGGCGTCCACATATTCGCGCATGACCGCTTCGGCCTGCTCCGGTTTGACGTTCTCGGTGTAGGCGATCTCGAAGCCGTACTTGTCGCGCAACTGCACCAGCGAGAGATACGCCGCGGTGGTCCAGCCGGCATCGTTCACCGGGCCAGGGAAGACGCCGGCGATCTTGAACTTCTTGCCCGCCAGCGGAGAAGCCACGGTAGCCACCACGGTCTTCTCGACCACCTTCTCCACCACGACGGTCTCGACGACCTTCTTCTCAACAGGAACTTCTTTCTCAACGACGACAGTTTCTTTGACGACCTTCTCCACGACCTGTGGGGTGGCCGGCGCGCAGGCCGCCAGGACCAGTGCCACCAGCACCAGGCCGGCCAGCAAAGCGAACAACTTGCGGGATTTCATACGCTTGATCCTCCTTCTAGCTCATGAAGATGTTATACACCGGCAGAATCTGTGTATCCCTGTACAGCCGCTCGCTTTCTCCCATCACCTCCTTTCCTGACATCCTTGCAGACTCGACTGCATGTCCATCCATCACAGGGTGCCCGTTCCCAACAGCCTCATCGCTTCCTCCACCGATGCACCGCCGTGCAGGATGGCCGCCACCGCCGCCGTCATGGCGGTCGGGTCATCGGCGGCAAAGATGTTGCGCCCGATGGCGACGCCGGCCGCGCCGGCATCCACCGCGGCGCGGATTTCCTCCAACATCTCGCGCACGCTGGCGCGCTTGGCCCCGCCCAAGATCACAACCGGCGCATAGCATCCCTGCACGACCTGGTCAAAGCCATCCACATAGGGGGTTTTGATGATATCCGCGCCCATCTCCGCGCCTACTCTGGCAGAGAGCGCAATGGCCGCCGGCGTGCGGTACTCCGGGCCGCTGTCAAAGCCCCCCGGCACCATCTCTCCGAGCACCGCCAGGCCCCAGGCATGCGCCTCCGCCGCCAGCCGGGAGAGATTCTCCAGGGTTTGTGCTTCGTTGGGCGCGCCCGGATAGGCGGAGACCGCCAGGGCATCCGCGCCCAGCCGCAGGGCCTCCTCGACCTCCCAGAAAACGGCCGCCGGCCCCGGCTTTCCAAGGCTAGTAGCGCCGGCATCCGCCCGGAGAATCAATCCCACCCGCGCTAACGCCGCGGCGAACTGGCGGGCAATCCCGTACGAGGTCAGCACGGCGTCGGCCCCGCCGGCCACCACCTTGGCAATGGTCTCCGCTGGCCTTTCAAGCCCCTTGCGCGGGCCGTCTATTAATGCATGATCCATAGCAACGATAAGCGCCCGGCCGTCCGGGCGGAAAATGCGGTTCAGCCGGCGGATAGGAAACATGGCAGTCTCTCCTGAAATGGTGAGGTTACGATGTGCTCAAAACGCGCGATGGGGGAATCTCCGCCGCGCAGCGGGAGTACGGCGGGGAAACGCGCCGGGCCGGCAGCCGGGATGCGGCATCCAGCGGGCCGGCGCAGAATCAGACAGCTGTTTCCACACAACCTAGATTGCGGCGCCAGGAGCTGTCCTGGCAGTGAGTGATGCATGCGTTCCTCCCTCTTGACCTTGACGGTGTGGGAGAAACCTGCCTGTGCGATGAAGGAAAGATGGCAGTCAGACGGTGGACGATGGGACGACGGCTTGTGAATCTATATCATCCGGGTTCCTGCTTGCGGTGCCCCCAGCGTTCGCCGCCGTCCACCACGATCACCTCTCCGGTAATATAATCCGAGCGCACCAGGAACAGCACGGCATCGGTGATATCTTTGGGACTGCCCCAGCGGTTGAGCAGGGTCTTTTTGGCGGTGCGTTCGATGCGCTCGGGAGTGTAGTTGAGCGGCGGAAGGACCGGCCCGGGACAGATGGCATTGGCGCGCACCGCCGGCGCCAGTTCCAGCGCCAACTGCCGGGTCAGCGCCCATAATGCCGCCTTGCCCACCGAATGCGCCGAGAAGTTCGGCCACGGCTCCCACGCGGACAGGTCTACGATGTTGATGATTACCCCTTCGCCCTTGGCCAGCATGCCCGGCGCGACGGCGTTGGCGCAGAAGAACGGTCCATTGATGAGGATATTGGTGACGTACAGCCAATCGCTGACATCGCGGGTCGGGATCGGGGTTTCTTTGAAGAGGGAGGCGCTGTTGACCAGGATGTCAATACTGCCGAAGTGCTCCAGCGCCTTCGCCACCATAGCTTCCGCCTGCTCGTGATAGGCGATATCGGCCTGAATGGCGATGGCCTGCACACCCAGCCCCTGGAGCTTCTCCACCATCTGCTGGGCTTCCTGTGCCGAGGAGCGGTAGTTGATGACCACATTGGCGCCGGCCTGCGCCAGCGCTTCCGCGATCGCACCGCCAACCCGATGCGCACCACCGGTGACCAGAGCAGTCTTGCCGCGTGGGTCCATGGTATGCCTTTCCTCATTCCTTAGTTAATGAAACGGATGGACAGGGATAATCCTGGAACGGCATGGCCGGCAACTTTGAGGGAGAAACGCTCGCCTGCCGCCTTCATTTGCCAAGTTCAACTATAACACAATCTCGACCGCTTGTCAAATGATACTTTACAGACCTTGTCCTTACATATTGCATTGTTGCTAAATGGTAAACAATATGGAAACATTTCTACTCCATCGGGGCGGGATGCAGAGGGCCTGTCAACTAAAAGTTGACAGGGGTGCGCCCATGACGGGTCTGCGGAACGGGCGAAAAAATGGGCCTCCCACAGGGGGAGGCCCAGGAACGACCTGCACGAAAGGCGCTCAATACCGCAGGAGCGCACCAATGCGGCCGTTGCTGTCCAGCAGTTCGCTGTTGTTGATGATTTCCACTTGGATGCCCTGGTCCACCGCCAGATGGATGGCGGCGTTGACCACATGCTCCTGCACCTTCATTGGGGCACTGCAGAACGGACAGCGGTCAATCCACTGGGCGGCCAGATAGCCGCAGTTGGTGCACCCGGCGCCCTCGGCCTCATAGCCCTCGCTGACCAGGAGGATATAGGCGCGCTGTTCCTGAAGCATAGTCAGCGTATCGGCCAGTCCCACCACCGCCGGCCCGCGCTGGGCCGCGGTGTCAATCAACCGCTGGACCAGCGCCTGCTCCTGAGCGCGCACATGAGCCTCAATGGCCTCGTATGCTTTATCGCGCACCTCAGCCTCGCCGGCGTCCATGGCCAGGGTGATCTCGCCAATGACAAGACTACGCGTCGGATTGGACAGCATGTCGCGGAATACCGCCACGTTCTCAGAGGTGCCGGCCAGCAGAAGCTTCCGGCATTGGTGTTTCTCCAGGAAGGCCTGGGTCGCCTCAATGGCCTCCTTGAAGTTGTGATGGGCAATGGCCTCCACATGGCGCTGGTAGCGCTCCGCCGCCCATCCGCCCTGCTTATGCCGCTTGATTTCCTCACCGATCAGGCGCGATACCTCTTCCACATCCCCCAGCTCGTACAGGAAAAAGCGCGCCCGCTCCTGGTCCACCAGCACAATGCCGTAACAGCCGTAGTCCTCAATCAGGTCCTGCAGGGGCGTAATATAAGCCCGGCGCGCTACGGTGATGCGGTCGCGCACCGGCACCGGCAGGGTGAACACCTCCCACAGCCCTTTGTCCTGGCAGGAAAAGAGCGCCACGCCGCGGGCTGAGCTGTCATATTCGTAATCGAAATAGCGCTCCACCGCTTGGATGTCTGCCTTATCGGCTACCTGCTCTACTTCTTTCAGCATCTGCCGCAGGGTCAGGCGGTACTCCTCTTTGGTCCGGCGTGTCGAGTCCACGTCGAGGTACAGGCTGAGCACTCTCGGGGCATCGCTTTGGAATTCCACCAGCCGCTGGATTCGCTTCTCATCGATTCGCATACGCCTTCCTCCCTTTGTAGAAATTGGGGCGAAACCGTTCGGGGCCTGGGATGGCCGGCCCCGGCACCAGCGCTAACTGCCAGCCAGCCGGCGCAGACGCGCCAGCTCCAGCTCAAACTCCGCCTGCATCTGCTCCATCTCCGCCTGGAGCTGTTCCAGCCGGTCGGTCAGACGCAGGATGATCTCCACGCCGGCCAGGTTGACCCCCAGATCGTCCATCAATCGCACGATTTTCCGCAGGCGGCGGATATCGCGCGGCGAGTACAGCCGCTTGCCGGACACGCGCGCCGGTTTGACCAGCCCCCATTCCTCATAGCGCCGCAGTGTCTGCGGGTGCACCGCCACCATCTGCGCCGCCACGCTGATAAGGTAGCAAGGCTCGTCGTCATCCGGGATGATTTCCATTTCCTCCTGCTCAATGCGCTCCCAAAATGGCAAAATGCTTTCAGAGGGCCGCCGCATCATGGCCTCACCTCTCCGCTACGTCAGGATGGAGTCAGGGACCGGGCCGCCGGCCCAGGGTTACCTTGATGCGCAGGGATTTGTCGTCGCGCATCACCGTGAACGTGACGGTCTGTCCCGGGCTGGAGTTTTCCAGCCGGCTGATCAGGTCGTCAAAGCTGTTGATGGGATAGCCATCGAAGGCTGTGATGACATCCCCACCGATGAGCACTGGCTCGAGATAGCCCGGCACCTCCACAGCATGGGTGCCGCCGCGGATGCCGGCCTTCTCGGCCGGGCTGTCAGGCCTCACTGTCTCCACCAAAGCCCCGCGGGTGTAGGGCAGGTTGGCCGCTTCAGCCACCCGCCGGTTCAGTGAGATGCCGGATACGCCCAGCCAGGCATGCTCATAATAGCCCCGAGAGATGAGCGCCGGCACCACTCGCTTGACCAGGTTGACCGGGATCGCAAACCCGACGCCGGCGGAAGTGCCGGTCTGGGAATACAGAAGCGTGTTGACACCGATGACCCGGCCGCGGGAGTCCAGCAGAGGCCCCCCGCTGTTGCCAGGGTTGATGGCCGCATCGGTCTGGATCTTGTAGGGGATGGAATAGCCGGTCTCCTGCTGGATAACTCGTCCCACCGAGCTGACAAAGCCGGCGGTCACCGTATGCTGGAAGCCGAATGGATTGCCGATGGCGATAGCGCGCTGGCCGACCTGCACCAGGTCGGAATCGCCCAGCTCCACCGGCGGCAGAAGCTCGGCCGGCGCCTCCACCTTCAGCACCGCCAGGTCACTGTACAGGTCACTGCCCACCACCTCTGCCGGCAGTTCCTCCCCGCTGAACAGGGTCACCTGGATGTCCAGCGCGCCCTCGATCACGTGATGGTTGGTGACGATGTAGCCGGCGCTGTCATAGATGAACCCGGACCCCTCCGTGATGTCAACGTAGCTCTCCCCTTCATCAGAGGGCAGGTCTCCATTATCCATGCTCACCATCTTGGTGACACTGATGTTGACCACGGAAGGGCGCACCCGCTGATAGAGCTGGATCAGGGTTTGCTCGAAAGGGTCTGCGCCGGGTTGCTCAGGCAGTGCCACTGCCGACGGTGTCGCAAGTGCCGGCCGGGCCGGCGCGCCGGCGGTGATCATCACCCTTTCCCGCACGACAGCAATCATCCCCAAGCTCAGCACGCCCACGAACACGATGAGGAAAATCACCAGGAGAGCAATGAGCGCCCATTCGGCTGGGCGCATGTGTTTGGACTCCATGCGCAGTACTCCTCAACCTATGCCTAAACAGGTCCCACCGCGTGGGATTACCGCCGCAAATTGGCCAGCTCACGGAACAGCGACTTCTCGCGATCCGAGAGCTTCTCGGGCAGTTTCACCCGCACCTTCACATATAGGTCGCCCCTTTGCGCAGGGTTTCGCAGTGAGGGCATGCCCAGGCCCTTCAGGCGGAAAGTACGGCCGGCCTGGGTCTCCGGTGGGATACGCAGTGCGACATGCCCCTCTAGTGTGGGCACCCGCACCTCGCCACCCAGCAGGGCGGTGTACAGGTCCACATCTACCTCGCAGTAAAGGTCATCCCCCTTGCGCTCGAAGATGGGATGGGGCAGGACCTTGACCTTCAGGAAGAGGTCACCGCGCGGCCCTCCGCCGATGCCCGGGGCGCCCTCGCCGGCGATGCGCACGCGTGAGCCGGTTTTCACGCCGGCCGGTATCTTCACCTCCAGGCGCCGGCCGTCCAACTGGAGCACCCGCGTCGTGCCGCGGAACGCCTCCTCCAGGGTGACCTCGACCTCATGTTCGATATCTTGCCCGCGGACAGCCGTGCGGCCGGCGGTACGGGTGCGCCCCATCCCGCCGAAAATGGCTTCAAAAAAGTCGGAGAAGCCGCTGGAGCCGAACCCCTGGCCGAAGAGGTCGCTCAGGTCGCGGAACTCCACCCGCACACCGCCCGGCGCGCCGGCGAACCACTGGCTCCAGTCGAAGTCCGACGCGGGGCGGCCGGCCTGCTGCCACTGTTGCCAATGCGCGCCCAACTGGTCGTACTTGGCGCGCTTCTCCGGGTCGGAGAGCACCTCATAGGCCTCGTTGATCTCTTTGAAGCGCTGTTCCGCGCTTTTATCGCCAGGATTGACATCGGGGTGATATTTGCGGGCCAGCCGGCGGTAGGCCTTCTTGATCTCCTCTTGCGAGGCGTTGCGATCTACCCCCAGTATCTGATAGTAATCCTTGTATTCCATAGTTGCCGCTCACCGATTGGTATGGTATGGTGGCAGTAACAGCCTCGCCGCTCGCGCTCGAGGCTGTGATCTCGTTCGCACATATGTTTGTCATGTTTGGAGACAACAGGGCAAACAGAGGGGGGCTTCTTCGGACTGTGCCCTTGCCCGGTCTCGTGTCCCATTGACCCTCATGCTCCCTTGCCATCGGGTACGCATCATAGCTCCGGGCCAATTCTGGTTTGGTATACTCATTATACCAGATTCGTAGGGTTGTGTCAAGCATCTTGAGAAATTTTGTGAAATCAGCTATACAGATGCTGTATAGAAACATTGACATGCTTTGGTATCAAGGTTATAATGAGAGCAGTAGACCGCGCAGGAGGTGCATGATGGGGCTGTTCAACAAAGGGGAGGATGTGCCCCGCTATGTCATCAGTGTGGCGGCGCGCCTGGTGGGGACGACGCCGCACAAACTGCGGGCGTATGAGCGCGCCGGCCTTATCTCGCCGGCCCGCACCGACGGCAATATCCGGCTGTATTCCGACCGGGATATCCAGCGCCTGCGCCGCATCAACGCGCTGACCCAGCGCGGGGTGAACCTGGCCGGCGTCAAGCTCATCCTTGAAATGGAGGAAAAACGGAGCGGCCGCTAAAGACCGCCCCGCACCCATACCGCCGGCACCAGGAGGGATAATCCGAACATCACAGCGGCGGCAAGGAAGCACAGCACCGCCCAGCCGTGGATGGGACGCTGGCGCCGGCGCCAACGCTCTTCCAGCATCTGCTCCACCCGCTGGGCCTCCCGGTCTCCCGCAGATGGCCGGGCAGGCGTCGTGCTGGGCGCTGAGGGTGCTGGCGCCGCCCATTGAATCAACAGCCCCAACAGCAACAGTGCCGCGGCGTCAAAGAAGAGCGCGTTGGAGATGCTCACCGCATCGTTCCAGCCCAGCACCAGACAGACCGCACCCACCAGCAGGAGGTTGGCCAGGGTCAGTGCCAGCCAGCGCAGGAACCATTGCGCCGGCGCCGGCAGGCCGGCCCACCAAGTCTTCCCATCCATTCCTATCCACCCTTCATTACGGGGTCACCGCCGTTGTGCCCGAAAGCACTGAGGTGCTCTGCAGGAGCGCCCCCGGGTCCAGGATGAACGGCGAGGAGCTGGGCAGCATCAGCACCTGGATATTGGGGGCAATCTTCTCGATATAGCGGTACAGCAGTAGATCGCGGTTCTGCCGTAGGGCTTCATTGATGAGACGCAGTGCTTCCGCCTCACCCTGGGCCTTGATGACTGCCGCCTGCTTGATGCCCTCTGCCTCCACTGCCTTGCGCTCCGCCTCCAGCCGCTCCTTTTCCACGATGTACTTCATCCGCTGGGCTTCCTGCTCGGCAATCTGCTTCTGCTCGATGGAATAAGCGTACTCATCCGTGAAGTTGACATTGCGGATGATGAAGCCACGCAGGATCAGTCCCTCCTCATCGAAGCGCTTCCGCAAATCCTCCTCGATGTTCGAGCGCAGTTCTTCGCGCCGCAAACTGTACACTTCTTCCACCCTGTACTGCGAGATCCATGCCCGGGTCACGCCGCGCACCGTCGGCCGCACGAAATCGGAGAGGTAGCGATTCTGCCACTTGGAGTGCAGGAGCGGTGCCTTCTCCGGGTTTACCTCAAAGAAAACGGTAGCGTCAATACTGACCTGCTGGCCGTCAATGGTGCGCGACCAGAGAGAATCATCTCCGTACTGTGCCCCTTCCTGGGGGGCGATGCTCATGGTGTACGACTGGCGGATCGTGGGATAGAGGTAGACATGGTCGATGAAGGGCGTGATGATATGCAGGCCTGGCCCCAAGCTGTAGGGACGCAGGCCGTAGATATCGTTGAAGACCACACCTACCTCACGAGCATCAATCACCACCACGCCGGCCGACAGCGTGCTGAACACGAGCGCCAGGAGTATCAATATCACCGTGATGCTGATAGATACCTTGCTGGGCCGGCCGCGCGCCCGCTGGGCAAAGACGAACATCACGTAACCGATGACGGCAACCCAGACGACAGTTGCCAGGACCCCAAGCAGTGATGCAAAGACCATGGGATAATCTCCTCTCTGCGCAGACGTACGAAACCATTGTGCTGACGCCGGCGTCACCCCATCTGGGACAGGCCCAGCCGGCGCCCCTCCTCCAACAGTGCCTCCACATGCTCCGGCCGGCGCGCCTCGGCGTAGATGCGCAGGACCGGCTCCGTGCCCGAGGGCCGGATCAACAACCAACCCTCATCCTCCAGCAGATACTTCACCCCGTCCAGGTCGCTGATGCCGGCGACGCGCAGGCCGGCGATGGCCTGCGGCGGATTGCTCACCAGCCTCCGCACCAGCTCCTTCTTGGAAAAGGCCTGCACCTCATAATCGTGCCGGCCGTAGTAGAAAGGCCCGACCTGGCGCATCAGGTCTGCGATCAACTCTTCCAAAGATATGCCGGCCGCGCACATGAGTTCCACCAACAGTAAGCCCATCAAGATGCCGTCGCCCTCAGGGATATGTCCGCGAATGGTGATGCCGCCGGACTCCTCCCCGCCGATGAGCACATCGTCCTCCAGGATGTACTTGCAGATATGGTCGAAGCCCACCGGCGTCTCGTACAGCGGCAGTCCGTACTGCGCCGCCAGCCGGTTCAGCATCTGCGTGGTGGAGATAGTCTTCACCACACAGCCCTTCTGCCGGCGTGCCTCCACCAGGTACCGCAAGGAGAGCGACATGATGACGTGCGGGTCCACGAACCTGCCCTGCGGCGTCATGGCACCGATGCGGTCGGCGTCTCCATCCATGGCCAGGCCGATGTCCCACTCCCCATCCGCCAGCGCATCCCGCAGGGCCTGTAGGTTGCGGGCGATAGGCTCCGGGTGCACCCCACCGAAACCGGGGTTCATCTCACCGCGTATCTCCCGCACCGGACAGCCCAGCTCGCGCAGGAAATCGCGCACGTAGCCGCGGCCGGCGCCGTGCATGGCATCCACCACCACGCGCGGGTGGCACCTGGCGATGGCTTCGTCGTCAATAAGGGTGCGGATATGCTCCAGGTAAGCCGGCATGGGGTCGAAGCGCTCCACCATCCCGCGCGATTCCGCTTCTTCCATCGGTATTTCCACCGGCGGTGCTCCCCGCTGTAGGACGTTCTCCAGATAGGATTCGATAGCTCGGATGGTCCCGCTGTCCGCCGAACCGCCGTAGCTGGCCTTGACCTTAATGCCGTTATAGCGGGGCGGGTTGTGACTGGCGGTGATCATGACACCGCCGTCGGCCCCCAGGCGGCGGACAGCGAAGGAAACCGCCGGCGTCGGAGCGTCCGCCCGTGCCAGATAGACCCGGATGTCGTTGGCCGCCAGCACGCCGGCCACCGTGCGCGCATAGCGGTCGGACAGGAACCGGGTGTCGAAACCCACCACCCAGCGGGGCTGTTGGCCGGCCGGCACATTCGAACGGGCGTACTCCGCAATGGCCTGCGCCACCAGGCGCACATTGGCAAAGGTGAATTCATCGCTGATGACGGCGCGCCAGCCGTCGGTACCGAACTTGATGGCCATATTCCCTCCGTGATATGAGAGCATGGTGATGGACGCCAGCACCAGGCGGCTACCACGCGCAGACGAAGATCAAATCGTTCACATTGGTATTGGTCGGGCCAAGGATAAGGAGATCGCCCAGGGCTTGGAAGAAATGATAGGCGTCATTGTCAGCCAGGTAGGCCTGCGCATCCAGACCCAGCCGGCGCGCCCTTTCCAGGGTGTCGCCGACGGCCAGCGCGCCGGCGGCGTCGGTCGGCCCATCCGTGCCATCCGTCGCCAGGGAGAGCACGGCCGTGTCGTGCCATCCATCCAGCGCGATGGCGGCGGAAAGGGCCAGCTCCTGGTTGCGGCCCCCCTTGCCGGCTCCGCGCAGGGTCACCGTCGTCTCACCGCCCAGGATGACGCAGGCCGGCCGCGGCAGGGGATCGCCGTGCCGCGCCAGCCCTTTGGCAATGCCGGCGGCCAGCTTCCCTACCTCGCGCGCCTCTCCTTCGGCGAAGGTGGTGAGCAGTAGGGCGTTCACGCCGGCCTGCCGAGCATATTCCAGCGCCGCCAGCGCCGACTGCCGGTTATCCCCCACGATGATGTTCTGCACCCGTTCGAACACGGCGTCGCCCGGTTTGGGGGTATCGGGCAGTTCGCCGGCCAAGCCCCGTTCCAACCGCCGGCGCACCCCGGCCGGGATGGTTTCCAGCAGGCCGTACTTTTCCAGCACCCGCCGCACATCCTCCCAGGTGGAGGAATCCGGCGAGGTGGGGCCGGAGGCGATGACATCGAGGGGATTGCCCACCACGTCGGAGAGGATGAGCGCGATCACCTGCGCCGGATGCGCCGCGCTGGCAAGCTGACCTCCCTTGATGCGCGAGATATGCTTGCGCACGGCGTTGAATTCATGGATGGTCGCACCGCTGGCCAGTAGGGCATCGGTCATGCGCTGTTTCTCCTCCAGGGTGATGCCCTCCGCCGGCAGGGGAAGCAGGGCCGAACCGCCGCCGGAAATCAAGCAGATGACCAGCGTATTTTCATCCAGCCCCTGCAGGCGCTCCAGGATGGTCTCGGCACCGCGCATGCCGTCGGCATCGGGGATCGGATGGCCGGCCTCATGCAGGATGATGGCGCCGACACGGTTGTCAGCCTCCTGGCCGGGGAGCAGGTGCCCGCGCTTGACGTTCACCCATCCCCACTCGATACGGTCCCCCAGGAGATGATGGGCGGCGGCCGCCATGGGGGCGCCGGCTTTGCCGGCCCCCACCACCAGCACCCGCCGGTACCGCCGCAGGTCATATGTCTGCCCGCCGGCGCGCAGCAGTTCACCCTCGCGCTGGAGATACCGCAGGACGGCCTGATACGGGTCGGCGGTCTGCAGGGCCGCTCGGATCATGCCGGCGAGGAACTGCCGCTGTTCATCCGTCAGGCTCTGGCCCCAGTTTATCGGGTGTGCGCTCACTTGCCTCTCCGCCGGTCTCTTCTACTGCTGAGAGGTCAGGGCACTCATCACGCGGCGGGCGGCATCCTGCGGGCTGAGCGCCTGCTCCCACACCTCGCGCAGGGCCTGCTGAATGGCCTGGTACAGGCGCAGGGAATCAGGGTCCGCCGGCACGCTGAACGCCGAAGATAACTGCCAGCGCACAAAGGCAGCGTAGGCGTCTTGCGCGCCCCACAGGTCCAGGGAACTGACGCGCGTCGGAAGATGGCCGGCGGCGCGGGTCCAAGGAGCATTGCGTTCCGGCGCCGAGAACCAGTCCAGGAAGCGCCGCACCGCCTCATGCCGCGCTGGGTCCGAAGCCACCAGCACAAATGTCTGGGCGCGCGCCGCGGTCGCGATAGTACCGTTCCAAGTCGGGATGGTCGCGAACGCCAGGTCCTTCCATTCCCCGCGGTTCTTCAGATAGGTCTGGGAGCGCACGTTGCACAGCTCGGCAGTGCCGTTCAGACAGAGCAGGACCGCGTCATCTGCCGTATGGGCTTCCAGCATAGAGGGAGGGAACAGGCCGGCGATGGCGCCGGAGGCATAAAAACTGAACACCTGGGCCAGCACCGCCTCGTCCAAGGTCGGATTGCCCTGCTCATCCCGCAGTCGGCCGCCCAGCGCAAAATACTGTAGCAGGAAGGTATCGTTGACCAGGCCGTCCTCGCCGCCGGCGGGGAACGCATAGGAAACCGAGTCGCTCAACACGTCGGTCCAAGTGAGCGGCGGCGCGTCCAGCCGGCGCTTATCATACACCGCGTGTTCAATATCCGCGGCAATAGGCAGGGCGTACGGCTGTCCGAACTGCACGGCCAGGCCGCGGGCAAAGGGGAAGAGATCGCTCAGCACATTCTCTGGCAGGAGGCCCTGCATGGGCTGAAGCAGGTTGGCATTTTGGAGGACACCCAGGTCGCGTGCGTCGACGACTGCCAGGTCTGGCAGGACTGTCGGCGCCACCTCGCGCGCCGACAGGAGGAAGTCGCGCAGGTTACCGAGCCCCACCGCCGGCTTGATGACCCAATCGAGGCGGACATCGGGGTAGTTCTCTTGGAACGCCTTGGACTGGGCCGCCAGGAGTCGCGCGCCTTCTGTCGCCTCGCCCGGTGCGAAATAGGGTGTGGTCCAGATGGTGAGAGTAATAACGGTGGAGCCGGCCGGCGTCGGGGATGCCGGCGGCACGGAGGGAGTCGGTGTTGCGTCGGCCGGAGCCGGCGTCGAGGTCGCTGTCGGCGCCCCTGCCCCTCCCCACGGCCAAGAAGGAGAACATGCCCCCAGTACCAGCAAGACCAGTACCAGCAACAGACAGGCCGCGCCTGCCCAAGCCAGACGTATATGTACCAACCCGCTTCGAGGCATCCAATCCCTCATATGTCAGGAAAACATCCCTGTTCTCATGGGCCATACGAAAAAGATTATAACACAGCTTGTGCAATCACCGAAACCGGCGGGTAGGAGGAAGCTGAAAAGCTGGTTGGAATAACTAATTAGGAGGTACGGCGCACGGTGGCCCCATATGAGGGTATTGAAAAAGTCCAGACATACAGTCTGGGGAAGCGGCCTAGCGGCTGAAGCCACGGCAACAACTGCGAAGCCTGCCTGCGCAGGCTTCGCGAAGTCGGCGTAGGCCGACTTCGCAGGCACACAGCCGCAGTTTCAACTGCCAGGCGATGAGCCAATACCCGCTTTTCCAACATCCTCCTAATTAACAGTAGGATGAGAAGCTGAAATCCCCTCCCCGTGTACGGGGAAGGAGATGTAGGGGATGGGGCATCTTGTCCCAGGATTCCAGCAACTTTTTTCAATTTCAACCCCTCTTCTACACACCGCTTTTCTGCCCATCCTCCAGAAAATCGAGCAGAACGGGGTTGAATTCCGCCGGCTTTTCCCGCTGGGGCCAGTGGCCGCATTCGGGGATGATGTACAGCCGCGAGCCGCGCATGCGCTGGTGTGCTTGGCGTGCATACTCCACCGGCACCAGCCCATCCTTCTCACCATGAATAATGAGCGTGGGCACGGCCAGCTCATGGAGTCGGTCCATATACATGGTGCGCAGGCCGCGCCACCGCACCTCATCCTTCTGGAAAGAGATGAAGGCCTGGCCAGTTCGCGGCTTCCGCAGTTCCGCCATGACCTCATCGACCAGCTCTTCCGAGACAGCGTCAGGGTGGTAGAATATGTTCCGTAGAGAAAGCCGCGCCAGGGCACGGCTCCGTTTGATCACCGCCCAGGTCAGCTCGTTCACCCAGGGTAGACGGACGAAGAAATAAGATAGCCGGTGGAACGGGGCCGCCGGCTGGAGGCCGTAGCTGTCCACCAGCACCAGCTTGTGCACGCGCGCCGGGGATTCCAGTGCGAAACCCAGGGCAATGCCGCCGCCCATGGAGACGCCGGCCAGGCTGGCCGTCGGGATGCCCAGCGCCGTCATCAGTTCTCCCAGGAAGCGAATGTAGAAATCCATGGTGTAGCGGATGGCCGGCCGCTCGCTCTCCCCATAGCCCGGCCAGTCCGGGGCAAAGACGCGGAAATGCTCGGCCAGCGGTTCGATGGTCAGCTTCCATGAGAGCAGTGCCGAATCGGTCCCCCCGCCGTGCAGCAGGAGGATGGGAGGGCCGGCCTCCCCAGCGCGCAGATAATGGGTGCGGATGCCGGCGGCCTCGATGAAATGGTGAGAGATAGGCATATCAAGCTCCCTTTACCATCCGAACCGCTCATAGAAGCGATCCACGACCTCCAGCAGGTCCGGAGGAAGCATGGCCCGCACGCGCTGGACGATTTCCGCCGGCAGTTCCTTGTAATACGCGTGGGCAATGCCGCCCGTGATGCAGGCCAGCGTGTCGCTGTCCCCGCCCAGGGAAACAGCTTTGCGCACCGCGTCCTCGTAATCCCGCGATTCCAGGAACGCGATGATGGCCTCCGGCACGGTGCCCTGGCAGGATGGATCGAAATGATAGGTGGGGCGAATTTGCTCCAGCGTGCGGTTCAGGTTGTAGCCGAAGCGCCGACTGATCTCCTGACGTATCGCCTCTTTGCTCTCCCCGCGCCGGGCCAGGAACACCGCCAGCGCCGCGGCCTGCGCCCCCTTAATGCCCTCCGGGTGGTTGTGGGATACCTCCGCGCTGCGGCGGGCCTCCCGCAGGACGGTTTCCTCGTCGTCAAAGGCGAAACCGACCGGGCTGACGCGCATGGCTGAGCCGTTGCCCCAACTGTTATAAGGCCGCACATCCGGTTCGAAGATCCAGTGAAAAAAGTTGGCGCCATAGCCGGCGTTGGGATAGCACCGGCCGAACCGCTTCATGGATGCCGCGTAGTCCCCATCCCCAAGGATGGCGTGCGCGATAGCAACCGTCATCACGGTGTCGTCGGTGAAGGAACTGCGCGGCTGAAACAGGGGAAAGTCCTCGGTCTTGATGGGATTCCCCTCGTATGGTGAGCCGATGATATCGCCGGCGATCGCCCCCAGCATACTGCACCCTATTTATTCGAAACTGCAAACGCTATTATAGTACCGTCCGGTCGGACATGCAACACGCTTCATCGCCCGTTTGACAACCTCCCCAAACTGTGCTATAAGGTTTGCGACAACTGCATATTCCTGGGCAGAGACAGGCTCCCGGAACGGCCCGGGGCCGTCGGGGGAAGTCCGGTGAGAGGCCGGCGCTGTCCCGCAACTGTATTCCAGCCATCCTGAGCTGGAGAGCCAGATTACCCGGCTCTGTCCTCGCTCCGAACACCTTCGAGGAAAGGGGGTAGGAGCAGCAACGGTTCATACCAGTTGGTGCTCAGCGGCCCCTTGTTCTGCTCGGACAAGGGGCCGAATTATTCGGCGCCTCGGCGAGCACGAGAGGCCCCACGTCTTCGAAGGCGGGGGGCCTTGTTTTTTCTATTGCTGGTCAGGGTGAAGATATGAACCTGCGATATCGAACCGCATACCCGATACTTGTCCTGCTCATTATCACCGGCCTTTTGGCGCCGGCCGCCGGCACGGCCCTCGCCGCCGGCCCATCCGACGCCGAACAGACCCTGGTCCAGACACGATTGGATGCGGTGGACCGCGCCCTGAACTGGCTGGCCGGCCAGCAGAACCCCGACGCCGGCTTCGGCCCCGCCGGCACATCCGATTGGCTCTCCACCGCTATCGCCGTGCAGGCCTTCCTGGCGCGCGGCCGCGACCCCAGCCTTTTGCGCACCCCGGCCGGCCGCTCGCCGGCGGATTACCTGGCCGCGCAGGCCGCCGCCCTGCCGGCCGATGCCTACGCTTATGCCCAGTACATCCTGGCCAGCGTTGCCCTTGGGGAAGACCCGCGCGCCTTCGCCGGCCAGAACTGGGTCGCGCGCTTGACCTCCGCCATGCTGACCAGCGGCCAGTTCCCCAGCACGCTGGCGCCGGCGGTCGAGGTGCAGTATACCGCCATTGTCGCCCTGCGCGCCGCCTATCAATCGGTGCCGGCCGCCGCAGTCGCCTGGCTGAAGAGCGCCGTCCGGCCCGACGGCGGCTGGGGAAGCACGCCGTCGGATGCGAGCAGTCCCTACTATACCGGCCTGGCACTGCACGCGCTGATGCTGGCCGGCGAGCCGGCCTCATCCTCTGTCATCCAGCAGGGGGTCAACTACCTGCGCACCCATCAAAACGCCGATAAGGGCTTCGGCATGATGTACCCGGGCCTCTCTGACCCGCGCGCCACCGCCGCGGCCATCCTGGGCCTGGCGGCCGCCGGCCAGCCGCTCTATTCCTCCCCTTGGAGCGCGGCCGGCCAGTCGCCCTTCAGCGCCCTGCTGGCCATGCAGGCGGAGAGCGGCGCCTTCCTGAACCCCAGCGCCGCGCCGGACACCCCCGCCACGGCCGCCGGCGTGCGCGGTTTGCTGGGCAAGCCGGCTGTCCCGCGCCACGCGCGGCTTTCCGCCCAACGGGCGGTGGAATGGCTACATACCCAGCAGGCCGCCGATGGCGGTTTCGGCGCCGCTAATTCCACCGCCAGCGCCGTCTATATCATCGCACGCGCCGGCCAAGACCCGGACGGCCCCGCCTGGACCCGCAGTGGAACGAGTGCCCTGCGCGCATTGGAGCTGGCCCTGCCCTCGTATGTCCAGGGAGCCGACAACCGCGTCGCAGAAGCCGGCAAGGCCGCCATGGCCGCTGTCGCCGCCGGCCGCTCCGCCCGCTCTTTCGGCGGGTTCGATTTAGTGCACATCATCCAGGGCTATTACAACCCACTCAGCGGCCGTTACTATCAGACCTGGCTGTACCGCCACAACCTGGCCGTGTTGGGGTTGGTATCCGCCGGCGACCCCGTGCCGGGGGGCGCCCGCCAAACACTGCTCCAGGACCAGCACTCCAGCGGCGGATGGGGCTGGGCCTTCGGATCGGGCAACCCGGATGTGGATTCCACCGGCTTCACCATGTACACGCTGGTTGCCGTGGGAGAGCCGGCCGGAAGCTCGGCCCTGACGCGCGCCGCGACCTATCTGCGCGATATCCAGTTTTCTGATGGGTCCTTCCCGGCCATTGCGACCAATACCGCCGGCAACTCCAACTCCACTGCCCTGGCACTGCAGGGCCTGCTGGCCGCCGGCGTGTCCCCCTGGCAGACGCCGTACGCCCGGCTGAGCGCCACGGGTGCCATCATCACCCCGCTCGACGCCCTGCTGGCCTTCCAAGAGGACAGCGGCGCCTTTGTGTACATGCCCACCCTGCCCGAGAGCCGCATGCTGGCCGTGTTCGACGCGGTGCCGGCGCTGCTCTTCGCCGCGCCGCCAGCCCAACTCCAGCTCGGGCAAGCACAGCTCCGCCAGGCCGCCGGCGCTTTGCTGGCCATCATCCCCTATTGCGGCGACGGCAACGGGAACAGCGAGGTCATCGTGCGCGTGCGGTACGGCGCCGGCGGTTGGTCCGATCCCCTGCCGGTGACCCGCACCGCGGTCAACTTCGTGGCCCAGCTTCCCGCCGGCCAGGAAATGGAAGTGGAAATCACCGCCGCGGACCCGGACGGCCTTAACGGGCCGGCCGCACAGACCCTGCGGCATAATGCTGTGCAGTTACCGCTCATTCTGCGCCTGTGGTAGCTGTGATGTCAGGAGTGGATGCTCTGCGCCAGGACGCCGGCCGGCAGACTGTTGGCGCGAAGGCAGTCATATCATTCTGAAGCGAGGGAGAAGGGCACAATGAAAAGACAGGCATTCCGAATGACGGCGGTTCTCCTGCTGGCGGTACTGTTAGGCGGCCTGCTGATCGGCACCGCCGCCGCCCAGGGGAGCACCAAGCGTGTGGGGCTCGTGGTGCGCTTCGGCGACGGCACCCAGCACCTCGAGGTGGTGACGGTGCCGGCCAGCGCCACCGTGCTGGACGTCTTGAACGCCTCGGCGCTGGATGTGGAGACCAAGGATTACGGCGGCGGCTTCGTCGCGCTGTGCCGCATCAACGCTTTCGGCTGTCCGGCGGATGACTGCTTCTGCCAGGCGGAGTCGTGGGCATTCTGGCTTTTGAATGCCAGCGGCACGGATTGGGAGATGGCGCCCACCGGCATCGCCGGCTACACGCCGGCAAACCGGGAAGTGGTCGGCTTCTCCTGGACCGGCTGGGATGCGAACTGGAACCCACTGGTCAAGCCGCCGGTCTATACCTTCGACCAGCTCG
>CALIBQ010000020.1 GCA_938049385.1 uncultured Anaerolineae bacterium | reverse complement strand
TGGCCTATCAGTACGTGAAATGGGGAGAACAACAGCGCACCCCTGCCGGCCAACCCTGGCCCCAAGTGCCCAGCGTGCAGGGAAGAAAGGCTTGGTGGCTACTTGGTTCATCCACACGGGTTGATTTCCTGATTAGCCGGTTTGTAGATAAGCGGTTTTTCATCCCTTTCGCAGAAGGGTTTGAGGTAGCAGACACATTCTTCGTTGGGGAAGCAAGAGAACCTGAAACCGCCAAGATTTTGATAGCATTGCTGAACTCTTTCCTCTATGCCATGGAGATAGAACTCAAAGGGCGAGTTAACCTTGGTGATGGGTTGCTCACTTTCTATGGGCCTGATATAAATGCAACGTTGATCCCGGACGTGAATAGTTTCTCTGTTCACTCGCAACAGAAAATTCTGGATGTTTATGATGGGATCAAGAAATGCCCTGTTAAGCCTATTGCTCAAGAGGTGAAGCAAAAGGACCGCCAGACGCTGGACGCGGCCGTGCTGGAAGCGCTGGGTTTGGACCCAGACATATACCTGCCAAAGATTTACCAAGGGCTGGTAGAAATGGTAGAGGAGCGTCTGGCACTGCCCAAGATGCGCACTACCCGTAAAAAGCAAGAAAAACATCTGAGCGTTGCCCAGGTGAAGGAGCATGTCCGACAAGATGTACTCCCTGCCGGCCTGAAGCCGATCACGGCTTTTCTCCCGCTCGGCCCTAAGGCTCTGATGATGACCGTCTCGTTAACCGGCCGGCCGGTCACTTGGCAGCCTTTCCTGACCGAGTTCACCCTGCTTGATAAGGCGGGAAACGAGGTGGGGAAGTTGATAGGGGATGAAAAACAAGCCCGCTATGTGGTTTACGGGGTTAAGGCAGGAGAGTATATGGTAGAGGTGCCTATCGACCCGATTGTAGTCGGCAAGGCGATCCAGGGTTATGAACATTACTTACGTGAGATAGGGGAGCAATTGGTCCAGCGAGCATTGGAGGCGACCCGAGATTACCAGCAGGCCGAACGGATCGCGCGAGAAATCCTGGAGTCTCTGGACTTGCCCCCACTGGCCGTTGAGAAAGCGGTAGAAGGTTGAACACATTGGCCGCCCAACCAGCGGCCGGGCATAGCCGAGCGGCGCAAAGCGCACAGCCTGCGCCAAGGGGGAGGAAGAAACTGGTCGGATTTGAGCCGAATAATAATGAACCGCCGGCCGCTCTCAAGTGCTTTACCATCTGGAGGAAGCAGATGAACCCATCACACCAGCGCGAACTTTCCCAACCTGGTCCCCTTCTCGATGCTCACGGCAATCTTACCCAGGTCGGCTGGGCGCGTCAGCCCATCCTGGATGCCAACTTGGAACATGTCCGCTTCTATCCCGCAATACTGCGGCCGCTACAGCGTTTCCGTGTCAAATGCTGGGACTACTACGGGATCACCACGTCCACCCATTTCTTCTCCGCCACGCTGGCGCACCTGGGGTACGCCGGCCAGGCCTTCGTCTACATCATCGACTTCGCACAGCGTACCTGCCGCGAACAGACACTGACCATCCCGCTCGCCCGAGGCATTCACCTCGCCCCCAGGAGTACGGAGGGGGAAAGCCGCTTCGACAACGGCCGGGTGGAACTGCGCTTCCAAGCCGGATCGGATTCCCGACACCTATTCGTGGAATGGCCGAGTTTCGCCGGCGCCGATCTGAACGCCGACATTACCCTCCATATGCTGGAGGGACATGAGTCCACCGTCATCGTCATTCCCATCGGGCATAAGCGCTTCTATTACAACCGCAAGGTGAACTGCATGCCGGCCGCCGGCCGCATCCAGTGGGGGGAAATCCGCCTCGATCTCGACCCCCAGCACTGTCTGGGCAACCTGGACTGGGGGCGCGGGGTCTGGGAGTACCGCTCCTTCTGGGTCTGGGCCAGTGCCTCCGGCCTCCTGCCCGACGGCCGCACCCTCGGGCTGAACCTGGGGTTTGGCTTCGGCGACACCTCCGCCGCCACCGAAAACACCCTGCTGTTGAACGGCCGCATCCACAAGCTGGGGCAGGTAGATTTCGCATATGATCAGCGCAATTTCATGCACCCCTGGCGCATGACCTCGCCTGACGGCCGGCTGTCCCTGGAGTTCACCCCGTTCATGGAGCGCGTGGCGCGCACCAACCTGCTTATCATCGCATCGGAGGTGCACCAGATGTTCGGTCATTATGAGGGCCGGGTCGTGACCGATGAGGGGGAAACCATACCTGTACAGGGCCTCATCGGCTGGGTGGAGGAGCACCACGCGCGCTGGTAAACATCCCCTGGAAATCGCGCCCAGGAAAAATTGACAAAAATTTCGTTCCCGGTAAAATAGTACCTCGTGCACGCCTGCTGGCCCAGCAGGCGTGCACTGTGTGTGCAGCACACCTATGACTCATTCCAATCATCAGGAGGATGTACCGTGGCGCAGGCAGCAAAAATGGGAGCAGATGTGGCAACGCGAGAGGCTCGCCGCTCGCGCAATTCCGGGCACTTGTGTGCCAAGTGCGGTCGGGAAATCACCGTTGGCGAACTGCTGATGGTCGAGCAGATGGCGCTGGATGAGCGCGGTCGGGCCCGCCGCACCCGAACGCCGTACCATCGCGGGTGCTACTGATCGTATAGTTATTTTACGCCCTCGCGATCGCTTCTGCGTCGCGAGGGCGTTTTCTATTATTACGGGCGGGATAAGGAGCGCCGCCTTTTGTCAAGATCACCTCTATTACCTGGTAACGATCTGCTGGCGCAAGTACTGCAAATGATTGACATCCCTGCCGCGCTGTGTTAGAATATCGTTCCGTTATCGCGGAGACAAACACCGCACATATCTGGTGTGCCTGGAGGCTGGATGTATGAAGAAGGCGTGGACCAGCGCCGAAATTCGCAGGGCATTCCTGGAATATTTCGCCGAACAGGGACATACCATCGTTCCCAGCTCGTCATTGGTGCCGGCCAATGACCCGACGCTCCTCTTTACCAACGCCGGCATGGTACAGTTCAAAGACGTCTTCCTGGGCATCGAGAAGCGCCCCTATACTCGCGCTACCTCCTCCCAGAAGTGCATGCGCGTCAGCGGCAAGCACAACGACCTGGAGACGGTTGGGCCTTCGCCGCGGCACCACACCTTTTTCGAAATGCTGGGCAATTTCTCCTTCGGCGATTACTTTAAGCGAGAGGCCATCACGTACGCCTGGGAGTTCTTGACCAAGCGCTTGGGACTGGACCCCGCCCGGCTGTATCCGACCATCTACCAGGATGATGAAGAGGCGTTTGCGCTCTGGCAGGAGATCGCCGGCGTGCCGGCGGAGAAGATCGCCCGGCTGGGCAAGAAGGACAATTTCTGGAGCATGGGCGATGTGGGGCCGTGCGGGCCTTGTTCGGAGATCGTCTATGACCGGGGACCGGAGAAATGCACCTGCGGCTCGCCGAATTGTGGGCCGGCGAGCGACTGCGAACGCTGGTGGGAGCTTTGGAACCTGGTCTTCATGCAGTACGAACTGCACCCTGACGGCAGTATGACCCCTCTGCCGCGGCCCAGTATTGACACCGGTATGGGGCTGGAGCGCATCACGGCAGTACTGCAGGAGTGTGATTCCAATTACCAGACGGACCTGTTCCTCCCCATCATCCGCCGCACGCAGGAACTGCTGGGGCACAACGATGAGGAGCGCGAGCGCCACATTGTCGCTTATCGCGTCATCGCCGACCATGGGCGCGCCATTACTTTCTTGGTAGGGGATGGGGTCTTGCCCAGCAACGAAGGGCGCGGCTACGTCCTGCGCCTCATCCTGCGGAGGGCGGCCCGCTTCGGCCGCAAGCTGGGGTTCGAAGGGCCTTTCCTGACAGAGATTGCCCGAACCGTCATTGACATAATGGGTGAGCATTACACCGAACTGCGGGCGCGCCAGGATTTCATCCTGCGGGTGATCGAGACCGAGGAGGCGCGCTTCCTGCAGACCCTGACCATCGGGCTCAACCTGCTGGAGGAGCTGATCGCCGGCCTGCAGGCCAAGGGTCTGAAGGTTATCCCCGGCAGTGAAGCGTTCAAGCTGTACGACACCTACGGCTTCCCGCTGGACCTGACGCGTGACGTGGCGCGCGAGCACGGTTTCACAGTGGATGAAGCTGGCTTTGCGGCGGCGATGGAAGAACAGCGGGAGCGCGCCCGCGCCGCACAGAAATTCGGCGGGTTGGAGGCCGGCGAGGCGGAGCGGTATTCCAACCTGTTGGACCATCTGCGTCAGCAGGGACAGCTCGATGCGGAAGGCGTCCAGCATGTGTATGACGTTACCACTTCGGTGGAGACCCGGCTGGTCGCCTTGCTGAAAGATGGCCAGATGGTCAGCCAGGCCGGCGCCGGCGACGAGGTGGAAGTCGTCCTGCCCATCACTCCCTTCTATGTCGAAAGCGGCGGCCAGGTCAGCGATGTGGGCACCGTCGTGCACTTTTGCGAGGGTTCCAGCCAGCCATCCTGGGTGATCCGCGTGAAAGATGTCCGCCGGCCGCTCTCTGGCCTCATCGTGCACATCGGGCAGGTGGAATCCGGCTCGCCGCATCTGGGCGACAGCGTATGGGCCGGCGTGGATCCCGACTGGCGCATGTCGGCGGCGCGCAACCACACGGCTACCCATCTGCTTCAGAGCGCTCTGCGCGAGGTGCTGGGCAAGCATGTCCAGCAGGCCGGCTCGCTGGTCACCCCGGACCGCCTGCGCTTTGATTTCACGCATCCCGGAATGCTGACCAAGCGGGAGCTGGAGGAGGTCGAGCGCCGCGTCAACGAAGCCATCCTGGCGGATTATCCGGTCCAGGCGGAGTGGACGGATTATCAATCGGCCCTGAAGCAGGGGGCTATCGCCCTGTTTGATGAGAAGTATGGGGAACGGGTGCGGGTCATCAAGGTGAGCGCCGGCGACCGGCTGGTGAGCCAGGAGCTGTGCGGCGGCACCCATGTCCAGCGCACCAGCCAGATCGGCTTCTTCCATATTGTGTCGGAGGAAAGCATTGGGGCCGGCAAACGCCGCATTGAGGCCGTGACCGGGCGTGCCGCGTATCAGCTTGCCTGGAAGCGCATGTCCCTGCTCGAAGATGCGGCCGCGTACCTTGGATGCCTCCCCGAGGAGGTTGATCGCAAGGTGCTCGAACTGATGGAGGAGAACCATCGGCTCGCTAAGGAGATCGAGAACCTGCGGCGGGAACTGGCAAAGGAAGAGGTGGATGCACTGGTGCGGCAGGCGCGCGAGATTCGCGGCATCCGCGTGGTCTCTGCGGAGGTGAAGTCCGCTTCTCAGATGGAGACACTGCGGGAGATGACCGACTGGCTGAGGGATCGGCTCGGGTCGGCGGTGGTGGTGCTGGGGGCGATCATCAATAACCGGCCGAACCTGGTAGCGGCCATCACGCCGGACCTGGTGGAGCGGGGATTCCACGCCGGCGAACTGGTGAAATCGGTGGCGCGGCACGTGCGCGGGGGCGGCGGCGGTCGTCCGACCCTGGCACAAGCCGGCGGAAGCGATCCCTCCCGCCTGCCGGAGGCGCTGGCATCGGTCTATTCCTGGGTGGAACAAGCCCTGAACGAAAGATAGCCTCATGAAGAGCCGCGGGCGGCGTTTCCCCTGGCGCACATTTGGCGTGGAGCATATCCTCTCCGTCCTGGACGTTCGCCGAGCGCATACCCAGGCGGGAGTTGTAGCGCGCCGGCGCCCGGCCGGCCTCCCCGAAGCGTTCAGCGTGCTGGACCTGGGAACAACACACCTGAAGGCGCTGGTGTGCCGGCGCGACGGCCCCACTGTCGAGGTGCTGGGGCAGTGCGTTCTGCCCTACGGTATCCAGGAGCAGGCGCCAGGCGGGATGGTGGAGCTGTGCAACCGTGCCCTGACCCAGGCGGAGGACAACAGCGCGGTGCTGGGGGGACGCCGGCTTGTCCCCGATGATGTAGTTATCGGAGTGCCGGCATCCACAGTGGTGGTGCGTACTTCCAAGGTCGCATACCGCCGGCGGGATCCCTCTCAGCCGCTGGATGATGCCGAGCTGGAGCGAATCCTCTACATCGGCCAGCGCACTGCCCTGGAGGAACTGCGGCGCAGTGACTTGCCCTTCTCCGATGCTGTCATCTTGGCCTCGAGCACCCAGGTCCAGGTGGCGGTAGATGGACATCCTGCGGATGACCCCCAGGGACTGCGCGGGGAGAATATCACCCTTTCGTTGTTTAACGTAGCCGCCTCGCGTGCTCTCCTGCGGGCGCTGGGCCGGCTGGCGGAGGGGCTCCAGCTCACGGTTGCGGGCTTTCTGGTGCCGGTACAGGCCGTGGTGCATACCTTGGGGCAGGCGCTGTCTTTGGACGGCGTGGGGATAGACATCGGCGGCCGGCGCACTGTGGTGGTGTGCTGGCGGCAGGGGATGGTCCAGGGCTGGGCTTCCATCCCTTATGGAGGCCAGGACTTTACCTTGGCCCTTCAGCGTGCCTATCATCTGGATGGGGAGCGCGCGGAGCGGCTGAAGTGCTGGTACGGAGAGGGCCGGCTTTCCCCTGATCACCGCGAAGGAGTCCAGGAAGTTCTGCGTTTGCCCTGGGAGCATTGGAAGGATCGGCTGATAGAAAGCCTGCTGGACTTGCAGGCAAACGGTTCTCTACCTGGACATTTCTGGATGTGGGGTGGGGGAGCGCGGTTGAGCGGCTCCGTCGAGGCGGTACGCGCTGCGTTGAGCGACCCGCGTCTCACATTCGACGGCTACCCGCAAGTGCGGTTGATGGATTTTGCCGGCCTGCGGAGCCTGCGCCTGGCCGGCGAGATGGATGCGCTGGCCTGTAACAGCTATGCCATGGCAGTGGCCTTTTCCCGACAGGCGGGGGAAAGCCGCCTGATGGCCCTACAGCAGGCAACTGCGGCGGCATGTCGATCGGAACATCTTGATATCTGGATTGTGGGCAATGAGTAGGAGCGAAATGGTGCGGAGCGGGACGGGGAAGGGGACGAGTGAAGGCCCGGATGAGATCATCTACCTGGACCGCTCCGATGATATCGGGACACTGCTTCAGCGTCTGGAACGTGTGGAAGGCCGGCATGTCCTCATCATCGTGCCGGGCAGTGAGCCTCTGCTGGCCCGCGAGGTAGACCTGCGACTGCTGAAGCGTCGAGCGGAGGCGCTTCGGCTCGATGTGGTGCTGGTTGCCAAGGATGGATTGACCCGCCGGCTGGGGCGCGTGGTTGGCCTGCATGTGTACGGCAGTCAGCGCGCCGGCATGGCGGCACTGCGCCGGCTCCAGCGCCGGGATGGTACGCCGCGTCGCGCCGTCGTGCGGGATGCGCTGAAGCCGCAGGTGCTGGAAATGGTCGAGACGGCCCGCAGTCGGCGCAGGAAATTGCCGGCGGAGAAGTACCGCGTCTATTCGGCGCGCCCGAAGCGCAGTCTGCCGACGCAAATCGCGGCCGTGCTTTTTCTCATTACGCTGGCGGTAGGCGTGGTGTATATGCTCCTTATGCTGGTGCCGGAGGCGACGGTGACCGTGGTGCCGGCGGTGGAGCGCGTTTCCACCAGCCTCACCGTGACAGCGGACCTGAACGCGTATGAGATAGACTTCACCCGGCATGTCATCCCGGCGCGGGTGGTGGAGGTGCGGGTGGAGGGCACTGCCACCACCCCGACCACGGAAAAGCGGGATGCGCCCAATAACCGGGCCGCCGGCCGGGTGGTGTTCGTGAACAAGACGGACGAAGAGGTGAAGATACCGGCCGGCACAGTGGTGCGGACATCCACCGGCACCAATGTGCGCTTTACCACGGTGAACGATGTGACCGTGCCGGCGGGGCGCGGCAGTCGTATGGAGGCGGACATTGTCGCCGAACTGCCCGGTCCCAGCGGCAACGTGGCGCCGTATCTCATCACGACGGTGGAAGGGGCATTGGCCCTGCGCGTGGCGGTGGTGAACGAGCGAGCGACCACCGGCGGCGATGTCAAACAGGTCGGGGTGGTTACCCAGGCGGATAAACAGAGGCTGAAGGACCTGCTTCTTCAGCGACTGCGCCAGGAGGCGCTGGCGCGCATGCAGGAGCAGTTAGACCCACAGGAGTTTGTCCCACCGGAGACCGTGCAGGTATTTGTGATCAGCGAGGTGTATGATAAATTTGTGGACGAGCCGGCCGACGCCCTGACCCTGGAACTGAAGGCGGCGGCCAACGGCGTGGTCATCGCTGGCCAGGATGCCAATGCCGTGGCGTTGGACGCGCTACAGCGCATGGTGCCCTCACGGTATTATCTCGCCGCACAGGGCTTGTCCTTCGAGCGCGGGCCAGTGGTGCAGATAGACGAGGAACGCCGGGTGAGCTTCATTATGACGGCTTCCGGTACGGCAGTGGCGCGTGTAGAGACGCGCGGCCTGCGGGAGCTGGTGCAGGGACTTCCTGTGGCGGAGGCTCAGGCGCTGGTGGCTGACCGCCTGCTGCTGCGCCGGCCGCCGGAGATCGAGGTGCGGCCGGCGTGGTTCGGGCAGATGCCCTATCTGCCCTTCCGCATCGCGTTTGTCGTGGTCACGGAGCTGGAATGAGCCGCATTGTAGGGGTGGATTTCGGCGAGCGTCGGGTGGGCATCGCGGTCAGCGACCCGACGGGACTGATTGCCCGCACCGCCGGCATTATCGAGCGCCGTTCTGACCAGCAGGCGGCCGAGCATATCGCTCGTCTGGTGCAGGACTGGAATGCCGAGGCTGTGGTGGTCGGACTGCCCCTCAACGCGGATGGCTCGGAAGGCTTCCAGGCGCGGCGGGTGCGCCGCTTTGCGTCGCTCCTGCAGGAGATGGTCGGCGAGTGCCCCATCATTCTGTGGGATGAGAGCTTGAGCAGTATTGAGGCGCGGGACTTGCTGACAGAGCGGGGGAAATCATCCCGCCGCCGGCGCCGCCATCATGATGATGTTGCCGCCGCGGTCATCCTGCAGTCATATCTGGATATACACTGCCGGTAGTCATCTTCACAAGGGTAATCCAGCATTGCGGAGAGCGGGACATTGGACACACTTCGTTCGATCGCGCGAGTGCTCTTTTTCCTGGTAACTATCGCGGCGCTGGTGGTTGTGGCGCTGATCGGCGCCGAGTTCATCATGGGGCAGTTGCGTCCGCCGCCGGCGCCGGCGGCAGAGGCCGGCCAGGAGACGGAGCGGCAGATCAACCTGGCATCGCCGGAGGAGTTGATCTTGGGCCTTTATCTCAAGGTTCGGGCGGCTGACCTGCAGAAGCCGGCGAGCGATGACCCTACCCCGGTAGAATTCACCGTCCTGCCGGGAGAGACTGCCGCTGAGGTGGCACAGCGGCTGGCGGAGGAAGGGCTGATCACGGACGCGGAGCTGTTCCGGCGCTATATGCGTTTCTACGGTCTCGACATTGGGCTGGAGGCCGGCGATTATCAGCTCGCTCGGAACATGACCATGGAGCAGATTGCCAAGATGCTCCAGCATGCGCGCATCAACGAGGTGGTGGTGCGGGTGATTGAGGGCTGGCGGGCCGAGCAGATCGCCGAGATGCTGGAGAAAGAGGGGCTCACTACCGCGGCCGCTTTCATGAACGTCGTGCGTACGCTTCAACTGCCCTACCCATCCCTGGCCGATCGCCCCGCCGGCGCCTCCCTGGAAGGCTATCTTTTCCCCGACACCTACCGCCTGGCAGTCAATGCCACGCCGGAACAGATTGTGGAGCGCATGGTGGCGAATTTCGAAGAGCGCTTCGACCCAGCTCGCAGGACACAGGCCCAGGCCGCCGGCATGACCATCCACCAGGTGGTCACCCTCGCTTCCATTGTGGAGCGCGAGACCGTGGTGGAAGAGGAACGCCCCATCATCGCCAGCGTCTACCTCAACCGTCTGGCGAAGGGCATGTACCTGCAGGCTGACCCCACCGTCCAGTACGCGCTGGGCTATCAGCCGCACACCGGCCAGTGGTGGCTGACTCCCCTGCCCATGGAGGCGCTGACGGGCACAGAATCCATATATAACACCTATCTCCACCCCGGACTGCCGCCTGGCCCCATCTGCAACCCCGGCCTGGCTTCTATAGATGCTGTGCTGAATCCGGCGCCGACCGATTACCTGTTCTTCTACTCGAAGGGGGATGGCACGCACGCCTTTGCCAGCACGTATGAGGAACATCTGCGCAACCAGGAGCTGTACCAGCGGTAAGGGCCGGCACCGACGGGCGCGTTTTCCTGCCCTGATATGCGTTCTGTTCATCCTCAGCAGTGTGGTGGGGAGCGGATGCCGGCCGGTAACCTCGACGGATGCGGTGAAGATCGGCCTGGTGGCGCCCTTTGAGGGGGCCGGCCGGGAATTGGGGTACGCGGTGCTGGCGGCGGTGCAAGTGGCCATCCGAGAGCGCAATGCCGCCGGCGGCATTGCCGGCCGCCCCATTGAGCTGGTGGCGCTCAATGACGAGATGGACCCATATACGGCCTCCGTTCAGATGGAAAAGCTTGGGATGGATGATGCGGTGTTGGGGGTTATCGGCCCCTGGTCACCGGGAACGGCGTATCATGCAGTACCTTTCACTGGCAAATATGGCCTGCCGGTGATGCTGGCTGTCCCTTATGCGGGTTGGCTGTCGGAAAATATATTTGTCCTTGCCCCTTCCCCCTCTGCCTTCGCCCAGGCGGCACAGATGCAGTTTGGAAGCACACCCGATGTCGCCTTCGAGACGCGCATCGAGGATGAAGAACTGCGCAAGAAAATGCAAGAGGCTTTTGTTGAAAAAGGACTGCGGGTCGTTGAGGGCGCAGAGACAGCTTCCCCGCCGGTCGGTATCTCGCTGATTGCCGTGCTGGGCCAGGAGGACTTCCAGGACGACACAGTGCTGCAGGACGGGCGGTACGCGCGCGTGCTGGTGCTGTATGGGCCGTATGCGCCGCTTTTGCGCCGCATGCTCTCGAGGGAGCGCTGGCCGGCGGTATATGTATGGCGGTATGTGTGCCAAGGGGAAAGATATCGGCAGTTTGCCCAGCAGTATGTGCGCAAGACGGGGCAGGCGCCGCTGGCGCCGGCGGTGCAGGGATACGGCGCGGCGCGTCTGCTCTTCCAGGCAATGGACGCAGTCCGGCCGGAGCTCACGCGCTACCGGATGCGTGCGGCCCTGAAAGCGTTTAGTAACGACCAGACAGAAGGACAGGGCGCCGTGGGCATGGATTGGTGTGCCGGCGCAACGGTGGAATGGGTGCCGCTGAGCGAGCTTCCATAAAGGGGGACTGCCAATGCGAGTGCTGATGCTTTCCTGGGAATACCCGCCCCACGTGATCGGGGGGCTGGGCAAGCATGTGGCAGAGCTGTTGCCGGCGCAGGCCGGCCTGGGGCAGGAGGTGCACCTGGTGACCCCGCGGCTGGCCGGCGGGGAGCCGATAGAACGCATCGGGCCGGCGGTGGTGCATCGGGTCGAGCCGGCGCCGCAGAGCGAGGCTAGCTTCTATACATATGCCTGGCAGACGAATCTCATGTTGGAGGAATACGCCAGCCGGCTGTGGTCAGAGGCCGGCGGGTTCGATATCATCCATGCCCATGACTGGCTGGTGGCATTCTCGGCCTGCGCCCTGAAACGGGTGTACCATACGCCGCTGGTAGCAACTATCCATGCGACTGAGCGGGGCCGCGGCCGGGGGGAACTGCACGGCGACCAATCGCGTGCCATCAACGACGTCGAATGGTGGCTGACCTACGAGGCATGGCGCGTCATCTGCTGCAGTCACTACATGGCGGAAGAGGTGCGGAATTATTTCGGAACGCCGGCAGATAAGATTGACGTGATTCCCAACGGCGTGGACCCGACCATTTTCCAGCGCTGGGAAGGCGTGGATTTGTCCGCCTTCCGCGCTATGTACGCCCTGCCGGAGGAAAAGATCGTCTTCTACGTGGGACGTATTGTGTATGAAAAGGGCATCGAGACGCTGGTGCGGGCAGTGCCGCTGGTGCTGAGGGATTTTCCGCTGGCCAAATTTGTCATCGCCGGCACGGGGCCGCATCTGGAGCCGGCGCAGAAATTGGCCTGGGAGCTGGGGGTCGGGCATAAGGTGCTCTTTGCTGGCCGTGTTTCCGACGACGACCGCAACCGCCTGTTCAAGGTGGCGGACTGTGCCGTCTTCCCCAGCCTGTACGAACCCTTCGGCATCGTCGCATTGGAGGCCATGGCGGCCAAGTGCCCGGTGGTGGTCTCGGAGGTCGGGGGATTGAAAGAAGTCGTCCAGCACGCGGAGACCGGTATCACGGTGTATCCGGGGAACCCGGAGTCGGTGGCCTGGGGCATCCTGCACGCCCTTCAGCATCCGGAGTGGACGCGTCAGCGGGTGGAGAATGCCTACCGCAAGGTGCTGGAAGAGTACAATTGGCCGCGCATCGCCGGCCTGACCATCGGCGTGTACCAACGGGTGGTGGAGGAACGCCGGCGCATCACCGATTGGTGATTTGCAGGGGCACCCCTGCGATTGCCCCGTTTTTCCAGGTAGGGGCATCCCTTGTGGATGCCCCGTTTTATTTGTGGATACCCCTATTTCCCATTACGTGATGGAACGATAAATCAACGGCGGGGGCGTCGCCGGAACCTCGGACCACTTGTACGCCGCTAGCATACGCTCGCGTGCCATTGGAATATGTTCCGGGCGCGATGCGTGAATGGCGAAGAGGGGATCGCCGGCATGAACCTTATCGCCGATTTTGGCGTGTAGGACGATGCCCACTGCGTGGTCTACCGGGTCTCCTTTCTTGGCGCGGCCGGCGCCCAGCACTGCAGAAGTCAGCCCCACTTCCATAGCGTTCAGCTCCGCGATATAGCCATCACGCGGCGCAGGGACAGTCTCGATATACTGCGCTTTCGGCAGACGGTCCGGCTCGTCCACATAGGCCGGATCGCCGCCCTGGGCGATAATGAACTGGCGGAATTTGTTCAGCGCAGAGCCGTCCCACAGGACCTGGGCGGTTTTCTCCTTGCCTTCATCTACCGTTGCAGTGATGCCGGCCAGCGTCAGCATATGGCCGGCCAGGGTGATGACCAGGGTGCGGAAGTCCTCCGGGCCGGCGCCGTGCAGGGTTTCCAACGCCTCGCGCAGTTCCAGCGCGTTCCCCACCGCTCTGCCCAAGGGCTGGTGCATGTCGGTCAGCACGGCGGCCATACGCCGGCCTTGGCTTCTGCCGATATCCACCATCAGCTCCGCAAGCGCCACTGCCTCATCCAGGGTCTTCATAAAGGAACCGTGGCCGACCTTCACGTCCAGGAGGATAGCATCCGCGCCGCCGGCGAGCTTTTTGCTCATGATGGAGCTGGCAATGAGGGGCAGGCTTCCCACCGTGGCGGTGGCGTCGCGCAGGGCATAGAGCTTGCCGTCGGCCGGCGCGAGCTGGGCGGTCTGGCTGGCGACCACGAGGCCTACCTCGCGGGCCTGCCGGCGGAACTGCTCGGGCGTCAGGTCGGCGCGAAAACCGGGGATGGATTCCAGCTTATCGAGGGTGCCGCCGGTATGGCCGAGGGCGCGGCCGGACATCTTGGCGACAGGCAGGCCGAGGGCTGAGACGGCCGGCGTCAGTGCCAATGTCGTCTTATCCCCGACGCCGCCCGTGGAGTGCTTGTCTACCGTGAAGGGGAGGATTTCCTTGAATGAAAGTGTCTCGCCCGAGTGCGCCATCGCCATGGTCAGGGCAATCGTCTCCTGGGTGTTCATGCCCCGTAAGTAGATGGCCATCAGGAGCGCGGCAGTTTGATAGTCAGGAATCTCATCCTTAACATAACTCTGGATGAACCAGTGGATTTCCTCGGGGGAAAGTTCCAGCCCATCTCGTTTTTTGGCGATGATATCGACGGCACGCATGGCGGTTGCCTCCTTCGGCAGGATGATGCAGTTCAGGTAGTCATTGGATGCGAGGCAGGACGTTCGGCATCCGATTCCCAGTTGGTTGGATTGTCATGAATGTACTGCCGAACGGCGGTCAGTCCTCGTTCACTGCGGATGATGCGTTCGTAATAATTGCGCTGCCATAACCGTTTGTGGAACGACATCCACAGCCCCTGTTGCACACCGCGAATATATTCCACGGTCGTAACCGATTTGAATGCCCCGACAATATCCCCCAACGTAGGGGCAACGCTCTTTGGGACATTCCCTGTTGAGGCACCCCCTGTTGGGACACCTCCTGTTGGGGCAACCCTTGTGGTTGCCCCTGGATCGCCCCGGGCAGGCACAAGGCCTGCCAAATTGGGTTGGGCAGGCACAAGGCCTGCCCCTACGTTATTGGGGTTTGTGATAATGATGATGCCGTGGATATGGTTGGGCATGATGACGAATGCGTCCAACCGCACGTTGGGGGAATGGGCTGGAATGTTGTTCCAATAGAGTTCAATGAGATGACCAATGTCATTGAGCATCATCTCGCCGCTCACGACGCTGCCGAATAAACAGGCACGTCCCTGTGTCACAATGGTGACGAAGTACCAGCCGGCCAGGGAATAATCATATCCCGACAGACGGATGGAACGCCGATGACGGGCGTCTGAATCATTCGGCATGTCCTGCATTCCTCCTGGTATTATGGGACAGCCGGCAGATAACACCCATTATACCCGTTCCATTTGACGAGGCAATTCGAGAGGCCGGCAAGAAAACAAAAGGGGCGGCATCACTACCGCCCCTCTGCCATCACGTGGAAGGGATATTACAGCTCGCTGAGCTTCTCGGCCTCGCCGGGGAGCATGGGATAGACGTGCTCGGGACCGGGGAATGTGCCGTTGCGCACCTCCTCGGCATACTGGGCAAAGGCTTTCTTCATCTCTTCTGCCAGGTTGGCGTACTTCTTGACGAACTTGGGTGTGAAGGCTTCGAAGATGCCCAGCAGGTCGGAGACGATGAGGAGCTGGCCGTCGCAGTGCGGGCCGGCGCCAATGCCGTACACCGGGATGCGCAGGCGCTCATGGATGAGCTTGGTCACTTCCGGTGCCACTGCCTCGACCAGCAGGGCATGGGCGCCGGCTTCCTGGACCGCCAGCGCGTCCTGAAGCATGAGCTTGGCGGTCTCCAGGGTGCGCCCCTGGGCCTTGAACCCGCCGAGCTGGCCGGAGGACTGCGGCGTCAGGCCGATGTGGCCGAAGACGACGATGCCGGCCTCGACGATGGCTTTGATCTTGTCCGCCACGCGCACCCCGCCCTCCAGCTTGATGGCGTCGGCGCCGGCTTCTTTCAGGAAGCGGCCGGCGTTGTACACCGCGTCCGCCGTAGTGGTCTGATAGGACATGAAGGGCATGTCACCGATGACGAACGTGTTGGGCGCGGCGCGGCGCACCGCCTCGGTATGGCGGATGCACATCTCCATGGTTACCGGGATGGTGCTCGGATAGCCGTAGACGCACATGCCGAGCGAGTCGCCGACCAGGAGCATGTCCACGCCGGCGGCTTCGGCGCAGGCGGCGGTGGGCGCGTCATAGGCGGTGATCCAGACCACCTTTTCGCCGCGCTTCTTCATCTCATAGAAGTCCAGGATCGATTTTTTCTTGGGCATAGGGATTCCTCCTTGGGAAAAAGAATGGTTATGCATGTAGCCAAGCCGGCACCTGATGTATCGTGGCCAGGCGCACTAGCTCGTGAACATCCGATGCCTTGTCGAAATGCCAGACGAGATCAACCAGGCGGTCAATGCGTTCTGGCTCGACGATATCCTTGAGGAGCCAGCGGAACTTGCGCTCGACCTCTTCCTCGGTCCAGCCGGCGTATTTGACGCCGGCGTCGGCCGGGACGGAGCGCAAGACGCGCCCATCTTTGAGGGTGATTTCGGCGATAGCGAAGAAGCCGCCTTTGGGGTCGCCGGCCATGCCGCGGTTGTGCAGTTCGCTCAGCTCCGGCGATTCCTCCAGCTCGATGCGCGAGGCCAGTTCGCGCACCTTGGGGTCCTGCAGGCGGTATTCCAGAATTTGGCGCGGGCCCAGCTCGCCGTCCAGGAGATATACGGCCAGCGGCCAAGCGGTGTTGAACTGTGCCTCCTCGGTGGTGGTGGGGAGTTTGTTGCCCAACCGCACCGTCTCGTGCGGACCGATGATTTTGATGCGGGCGATGTTGTCCACGGTGATATGATGCTCTTCCATGAGGCGCTTGGTGACGTTGATGGGCGGATGGCTCCAGGCACACGAGGCGTAAATTTTGAAGCCGACGCCATCCACCATGATGTAGTTCTCGCCCAGATCGGCCACCCAATCGTAATATTCGTCGAAGCCAAAGAGACTGGGGATGCCGGTGAAGCCCCGGCGGGCGAGCATAGCGGCGGTGATGCCGGTCATGGTGCCCCAGCCAATGCCGTGCTTGACCATGGTGGGGTGGTCAATATCGCGCATCATGGGCAGGTTGGGGGCATGGTATTCAGCAATGCCCAGGGCGTGATGCACCTGTTCGGGGCGCAGGCGGAGCAGGTGGCCGGCGATGGCGGCGCAGGCTACCGAACCCCAGGAACCGCAGGCCTGGTAAATCTCGTGGGTGGCGTGCCAGATACGGGCCGCGCGGTGGGCGATCTCGTAGCCGATCACCATGCCGGTCAGCAGGTCGGCGCCGCTGAGGTTGTGTGCCTCGCACAAGGCCAGGGAAGTGGGGAAAACCTGGACACCTGGATGACCTTTCGTGTACCAGCCGCAGTCATCAATGTCAATGCCGTTGGCGGCATAGCCGTTGGCGAAGGCGGCGCCGATGGCGGAGGCGCGCCGGCCGCGCCACAGGATGGTCGCCTCAGTGCCCGGCCATACATCCGCCGCAAAGCCGGCGGTGATGTCGGCGATGGCGGTCAATGTGCCGGCCATAGTGGCCCCCAGCACATCTAGCAGTGCCATGCGCGCTTTGCGCTGAGCGGCTTCCGGAATCTTGTTCCACGTCAGGGTGGTGATGAAGCGAACTGCCAGCTCATTGCCATTCATCCTTTGTGCACACATACTCGCCCCCTTCTTACATACTGGACCATCCAAGCGGACGCTGATGCTCACAATTGGGCCAGGGCCTGGCGCATGCGCTCGATGCCCTCACGGATTTGCTCCCAGGCGGTGGCGTAGGAGATGCGCAGGAAACCCTCTCCGCCAGGACCGAAGTCAGAGCCGGCCAGCAGGGCCACGCCGGCCCTTTCCAGGAGATAATCGGCCATCTCGCGCGACGAGCGGCCGTAACTGCGGATGTCCGGGAAGACATAGAACGCGCCCTTAGGCATGGCACAGCGCACGCCCGGCAGGGCGTTGAGTGCCGCCACGGTGAGATCGCGCCGCTGGCGGAAGGACTGCCGCATCTCCTCGACGGTGGAGAAGTCGCCGCGCAGGGCGGCCACGCCGGCGGCCTGGGTGAAGTCGGCTGTACAGCCGATGGTGTGCGTGACGAGCAGGCCGACGCGCTCGGCCAGGGCCGGCGGCATAATGCCGAAGCCCAGGCGCCACCCGGTCATGGAATATGTCTTGGAGAAGCCGTCCACGATGATGGTGCGCTCCCGCATCCCCGGCAGGGTGGCGATAGAGGGAGCCTCCCCTTCATAGACGAGCTGGCAGTAAATCTCATCGGAGATGACCCATGCGTCTACCCGCTGAACCTCTGTGGCGATCTGCTCCAGGACATGCAGGGGCGTGACGCCGCCGGTGGGGTTAGAGGGAGAGTTCATGATGACCAGTTTGGTGCGGTGGCTGATTTTCTGGCGGAAGTCCTGCATGTCGAAATTGTACAGCTCATCGGGGTCCAGTCGGACAGGAACGGGTACGCCGCCTACCAGGCGCACGATGGAAGCGTACGAGGGGAAGCCGGGGTCCGGGATAATGACCTCTTCGCCGGGTTCCACCAGGGCGAGGGCAGCGAAATAAATCGCCGGCTTGGCACCCGGCCCCACAATGACCTCTTCTGGGAAGAAGGTCATGCCGCGCCATTTGCCGGCGACCTCAGCGATGGCGGCGCGCAGGTCAGCGGTGCCGGCCGGCGGGGTATAGCGGGTCCTGCCGGCCCGGATGGCCTGGATGCCGGCTTCAGCGATGTGCGCAGGGGTAGGGAAGTCCGGCTGGCCGATCTCAAGATGGATAATGCTGCGTCCCTGGGCTTCCAGCGCTTTGGCGCGCGCCAGCACCGCATAGGCTCCTTCAGCTTTCAGTGGGCGGACACGTTCGGCGAAGTCTTCGAGGTTCATAACCCTGTCTCCTATGGTGGCGTCTGTCTCTCTCGACCAATACAGTATACAGGAACATGCGGAAAGTTGCCAAAGCACATTGGTATACTGCTCTCGATAGTTGATGTATCAGATTGCGTAAATCATATATCAAAATGGACAGCTTGGCAAATTGTCTGGCGGGAGTTATCCCTGAAATGCTTCAGGGCGGGCCGGCAGTTCCGCCATAGTGAGCGCCATCACCGCTTTTTGGACATGCAGACGGTTCTCGGCGATGTCGTAGATGATGGAGCGCTGTCCGCTGGCGACTTCGTCCGTAACCTCGTAGCCGCGATCGACCGGCATGGGGTGGATGAAAAGGGCGTTCTCGGTGCGGGCCATACGCTCGGCGTCGCAAATCCATTCGGGCAGGGCCAGCGAGCGCTCGATCTCCCGCTGTTTCTGGAACTGGCCGCCGGCATATGCCTGTGGGCTCATCCAGTTGCGGGAATAGACAACATGCGCGCCGGCATAGCCGCTGTACGGGTCGTGGATGATGTCCAAGGAGCCGGCAGAAGCAAGACAGTTGTCCTCCGCCCAGGCGATGACCTCCGGGTCCAGATCATAACCTTCGGGATAAGCCAGGGTGATGTGCATGCCCATGCGGGAGGCAAGCAGAAGCGTCTCTTGGACGGAGCACCAGGAGCGCGCCAGCGCCCCGCTGGCCCAGGTGATGAGCAGTTTCTTGCCGCGCAAATCTCCGAGATGCTCTCGCAGACCCATGATATCGGCCAGTCCCTGACAGGGGTGAAAGCGGTCATCGGCCATGGAGATAACGGGCACGCTGGCCCAGCGCGCGTACTCTCGGATGAGAGCGGCTCCTTCGCCGTATGCACCGATCTGGTCCTCTAAGATGCGGATGCCCAACCCGCAGGCATACCGGCTCATGACTTGGGCGGCGTCCTCGATGGTTTCGCCGGCGCTCCCGCCGGATTTCAGCCGCATCATGCGCGGCTCCAGGTACTGCGCATGCCCTCCCAGCTCAGTGGCGGCGCATTCGAAGCTCTGTCGGGTGCGCAGGGAAGGGCTGTAGAACAGCATGGAGAAGGTGCGGTGTTTGAGGAGGGAGGTGAACGCCGGCGCGAAGCGGTCCTGCTTCATGCGGCCGGCCAGTGCTAGCACCGTTTCGATTTCCTCGATGCTCCAATCCTGCGTACACAATAGGTCCTTGCCGTGCAGACGTTCGACGATGCCCATATTGATGTCTCCTTCCACTGTATATCGTTGTATAATGTACCCAGAGCATCGCGCATTATCACAGGAGGTAGGATCATGAGGCGCTTGCTCATCACTGGTGGGCGAATCTTCACACCCATCACGGTTCTGCGGACAGGCAGTGTCCTGGTCGAAGATGGGCGCATTGCGCGCGTTTCTGATATGCCGGCCGCGCCAACTGCCGGCGCTGACATGATCCTCAACGCCGAAGGCCTGCTCGTCGCGCCGGGCTTCGTGGACCTGCAGATCAACGGCGGCTTCGGGCATGACTTCACCCAAGCGCCGGAGTCCATCCCGGCGGTGGCGGCTAGGCTCCCGCAGTTCGGCGTGACCGCTTTTCTCCCCACTATTATCTCCGCGCCCCTGGAAACGTACAAACGCGCGCTGGAAGTTATCAGGGCGCCGGCCAACGGCGCACAGCCGCTGGGACTGCATTTCGAAGGGCCGTTCCTGAACCCGGAGCGGGCCGGCGCGCACGACCGGCAGTATCTGCTTCTCCCGGATGCGCGCATCATCTTGGAGTGGGAGCCGCTGGAACGAGTGCGCATGGTGACCCTGGCACCGGAACTGCCCGGCGCGCTGGAGCTCATCGGCAGACTGCAGAGGGCCGGCGTGACGGTGGCGCTGGGCCATACTCAGGCGGCGTACGCGGAGGCGAAAGCTGCTTTTGACGCCGGCGCGCGCTTTATTACCCATTTGTTCAACGCCATGCGGCCCTTGCATCATCGAGAACCGGGCCTGGCCGGCGCGGCGCTGGAGGATCCGCGTGTGCGCGTTAGCCTCATTGTGGACGGCGTGCACCTGCACCCGGCGGCGGTGCGCATGGCCTGGAACCTGAAGCCTCCCAAGCTCATTGCACTGGTAACCGATGCGATGGCGGCTGCCGGCGATACCCACCCTACGGAACGCTACGGCGCGGTCGTGGTGGATCAGCAGACCGGCGCCGCTCGACTGCCGGACGGCACGCTGGCCGGCTCCATCCTGACCATGGACCAAGCACTGTGCAACCTGGTGCAGATGACCGAATGCGCTCCCTCGGAGGCTCTGCAGTGCGTCAGCACCACGCCGGCGGCTGTGGTCGGGTGGGGAGGCCGCAAGGGCTGGCTCAAACGCGGCTATGACGCCGACATCGTCCTGCTGACGCCGGAATTGCGCGTCGTGGGGACGATCATTGCCGGCGAGCTGGTCTATTGGGCCGGCGAGCCAGATCGCTTACATCAGTAACAGGCTTTCAGGCGCATACCACCAGAGTTTTCGGGAAAGTGTCCAGCGGCCGGCATCCGTTCGCGGTCACGACGTAATTGTCCTCCAGGCGCATGCCGCCTTTCCCCGGGACATAGAGGCCTGGCTCCAGGGTCAGCACCATGCCTTCCTGGAGGATATCCGGGCTGTGGGGGACGATAAAGGGCGGATAATGCGCCCCTTTGCCCACGGCGATGCCGATGCCGTGGCCGGCATGGTGGAACATACTGCCGCCGGCCGGCATATGGCGTTCGACGTGTCCGCGCACGATGCGGTCCAACTCCGCGGCCGGCAGTCCGGGGCGGATGGCCTCTTCCCCCCGTGCCAAGGCTTCCTCCAGGACGGCATGCCACTCCTTTTGCCAGGGAGCCGGCTCACCCACCACAAACGTCCTGGTTGTGTCCGCCTGGTAGCCGCGGATGACGGGATATATGTCCGCGATGAGCAGGTCGCCGGCCTGCAAGGTGTAGCCCACCGGCGCGCAACCGCCCTGGCCGGTGATGGCCGGCCCGCCCGAGAACTCCCCGTGCAGGTCGAAGGCTCCGCCCAGATGCTCCGCCATGGCACGCCAGGCCGCGCTGAAGGCCTCGTAATCGCTGATACCGGGGCGCAGGATGGCCTGTGCCGCCGCGAACCCCGTGTCGTTCAGGCGCGCGGCGAAGGCAAGCTGTTCCTGTTCCCAGGCATCCTTGATGACCCTCTGGTGATAGAGGAACGCCCCGACGTCGTGCAGATGTTCGGGCGCAAAGCCGGCGGCTTTGGCCAGCCCGACGGGGAAGTACAGCGCATCCACACCGACAGGCCGGCCAGCCAACCCCAGTTCGTGGATGGCCGTCAGGAAGGCGCGCTCGCGCTCCGCATATTCATCCACAAAGCGCGACAGGTCGGCCAGAGTGAGATTGGGATACGCTGTGACCGTCAGTGGATCGGAGGCGGCTGGCAGAGCGGAGGTATCTACCCCGTACTGGGGAACAACAGCAATGGCGCGCACGTCATTCAGCACAAGCAGGGAGGGAAAGTTGGGGTTCGGAAGCAGGCCGGTCAGGTAAAAGAAGTGATTGGGGTCGGTAATGACAGCGCCGGCGAGCTTGCGGCGGTCCAACTCTTGGCGCAGGGCCTGCCGGCGGGCGGTCAGAAAGGGTGCAAGCTCCATAGATGCCTCCAGGGAGATGATAACGGACGATGGACCATAGACAATGGGCCATAGACGATGGACCATGGCCTATCTTCCATGGTCTGTGGTCTATCGTCCTTATTGTATCCCGGTCAATGCGGCGCGCAAGTGCTGGTGGGCTTTGACGTTTCCTGGGGATTCGGGTAAACTGCGTGCTACATGGGTAACAGGAGCTACTGCATGGCAAACACGTGGGTTGGGAAAAGAGGCTGGCTGCGGCCGGCGCTGGTGGCGCTGCTCGGCGCCGCCTTTTTCCTGGTGCTTTCGCTGAGCGGGTGCAGTCTGCGCCCACTGCTGTACAACGTCAGCGTAGCGCCGGCGCGCATTTCCCCCAACGCGGATGGGCATGATGACGTGACGCTCATCACCTATTCACTGGGGAGAAGCGCCAACCTGTCCATCTACTTCGAGAACCAGCAGGGAGAGCGCTTTTACTTCCGTCAGGACCGCCGGCGATCGCCGGGCACGTACCGGGTGTATTGGGGCGGCGTGATCGAAGGAGAGGCGACGTACGAGAACGAGTATACCCAGCAGATTGTACGCCGGCGGGTCCTACCCGACGGTATGTATACCTGGTACGTCGAGGCAGTGGATGATCAGGGGCATAAGCAGGTGGCATCGGGCCGGCTGGAAATCGTGAATGCCGATACCACTTTGCCCGAACTGCGCAATTTCTCTGTCTCCCCGCGCGAGTTCACCCCCAACCAGGACGGCATTGACGACCGCGTGGCCATCACCTATTACCTGACCAAAGAGGCCAACGTGGTGGTCTATCTGCTGGGGCCAGAGGGAAGCCCCGAGCCGCAGAAGTACCCGGTGGCCGAGAAGGAGCGGGATGTCAAGCCAGGCGCAGTGGGGGTTCATCTCTACGATTATGAGGGTGGGGTGGACCGGCAGGCACAGCCGCCTCCCGACGGCACGTATAAGGTGGTTGCCGAGGCCGAGGATAAGGTCGGCAATATGGTGGTGGTGGAGAGTACCCTGACCATCAAGGAGGGAGGGGTGCCGCGCGCCGATATCGTTGATGCCGAGGTGACGTTTTCGCCGACCATCCTGCCGCTGGGCGGGACGCTGTATTTCACCGCCACCGTGGAGAATTTCGGCAAGGTGCCCATCCGCACCTCCGGGCCTCCGCCGGGGACGCAGTACCGCAGTGACCAGAATTTCAATACCTTGGAGTGGTATGAGGAGCCGGGTGTCTGGCGGTTCGGCATTGATTTTGAGACGAATTCCACCGGCCGGCCCTACCCCTACCGCTGGGCGGTGGGCGACGAGAGCGTGCTGACGGTGCGCGTCATTGACGGCAAGGAATACCGCTACCTCATGCCGGGCGCACGCGCACTCATCACCGGCAGTATCCAAATCGTGCATAAGCCACCGCGCAACCCCATTTACTTCTGGGGCGGCCTGATCCACGAAGAGGTCCGCATCGAATCGTTCAACGACCATGTGGACCCTCAGCAGATTTCCATCGGGTTCTGATGGAGGAAGCGCGGTGTGCGTGTGGGAGCAGTGACATTGGCCGGCCCCGACCTGGCGGTAGTGGTCGTCAGCTTCAACGTGCGGGAGCTTCTGCGCAGGTGCCTGCGCTCCGTGCAGGATGAGATCGGCCGGCAGAACGGCCTGCGCAGTGCCGTGTGGGTGGTGGATAACGCCTCGCACGACGGCAGCGCGGGTATGGTCCGGGCGGAATTCCCAGAAGTACATCTGATTGCTAATGAGACCAATCGGGGGTTCGCGGCGGCCAACAATCAAGCCCTGCGCGCCCTAGGCTTCGGTGGAGAGGGAACCATTTCTGATTCCCTTCCGCGCTTTGTGCTCCTGCTCAACCCGGACACCACTTTGGAGGCCGGCGCGCTGGCCACATGGCTGGCCGCGGCAGAGGCCCTGCCGCGTGCCGGCATCCTAGGTCCCTCTCTGCGCTACCCGGACGGCCGGTTCCAGCATTCTGCCTTTGCCTTTCCCACCCTTTGGCAGGTGTTCTTCGACTTTTTCCCTCTGCACCACAGGCTGGTGGAGTCAAGGCTGAACGGGAGGTATCCGCGGCGCTGGTATGCGGCCGGCCGGCCCTTCCCCATCGGCCATCCGCTGGGCGCGGCCATGCTGGCCCGCGGTGAGGCAGTGCAGGAAGCCGGCCTGCTGGATGAGGGATATTTCATCTACGCTGAGGAAGTGGATTGGTGCTTGCGCATGCGGGCGAAAGGGTGGGAGCGGTGGTGCGTGCCGGCCGCATGCGTGATTCATCACGAGGCGCAGAGCACGCGGCAGTTCCGCGAGGAGATGTTCGTGCATCTCTGGCGGAGCCGCTTCCGGCTGTTCGCCCTGCACTACAGCCCCTTGTTTAATACCCTGGTGCGGCCGCTGGTGCGGCTGGGACTGCGCCGGCTGGCTGGCGAGGCACTGCGCGCCCGCCAGGCCGGCTGGTTAGATGATGCCGGCTGTATGCGGCGCGTTTCCGCGCTGGAAGAGGTGCGCCGGCTGAGCTATCTTCCTCCGGAGCGGTTCCGATGAGCACAAGGCCCAGCGTTACGGGGGTGGTGTTGACATATAATGAGAGCCGGCATATTGCGGAGTGCCTGAAAAGCCTTGCCTGGGCGGACGCAGTGCTGGTGTTCGATTCTTTCAGCACCGACGATACGGTCGAACAGGCGCGTCGGCACGGCGCTGAGGTCCTCCAGCATCCTTTTGAGAATTTCGCCCAACAGCGCAACGCCGCGCTGGCGCATGTGCAGACCCCCTGGGTCTTTTTCCTGGATGCGGATGAACGGGTGCCGGCGGAGCTGGCGGAGGAAATCCGCAGGGTCCTGGTGCGGGAGGAAGCCGGCTGGTGGGTGCCCCGGCGGAACTTCATCGTGGGCAAATGGATTCAGCACGCCGGCTGGTACCCGGACTATCAGCTTCGGCTTTTCCTGGTGGACCGTGGACGCTACGACCCACAGCGTGTGGTGCATGAGGTGGTGCTCCTGCAGGGCGAAGCCGGCTGTCTGCAGAATCCCCTGATTCACTATAATTACGATAGCTGGGGGGAGTTTATCGAGAAGCAGTTGAAGTATGCCCGGCTGGACGCCCGCATGCAGGTGGAGCGGGGCGTGCGGCCGCGTCCCTGGACCTATTTCCTCCAGCCACTGCGGGAATTCCGCCGGCGCTACATCACTTGGCAGGGATACCGCGACGGCTGGCACGGGCTGGTGCTCAGCCTGCTGATGGCATATACAGCCTTCCGCACGACGCTGGAGGTGCGGCGCATCCTGCGCGCCGGCTAAAGGCCCATGCTCTCCAGCAGGGCCAGCAGGCCACCGGACAGCAGGGAATGCCCCCCCATGGCCACCGGCATCGGTGCCTCAAGCGCCGCCGCGATCAGCTCCCGGATGACGCTGTCTTCGATATGCGCCGGCTGTCCCAGGTCCGCGTAACAGCGGTCGGCATCCGATGGCCAATGCCCCAGATGGGCGAACAACACCCGGCTGTCCAGGATGACCGCATCCGCAATCTGACCGAGATACTCAAACAGGCCGGCGAACCCGCGCGTATCGGCGTAATATCCCACGAGGGAGCGCACTTCTCCTCGAGAAAGCCGGCCGCTGGCACGCATACCGCGTTCTTCGGAGATGACGCGTACCTGACAGGCGGCACGCCGGCGCAGTGTTTGCCACACATCCGCTGAAACCCTTCCCACCAGCAGTAACGTCTTGGCCGGCTCTTTCAATACCTCCAGAACTTTGGTAATCATGGAGGTATTCAGCGATACGGCATCCAGGGCTGTCCGGGTATGGGGATGTAGGCGGTCGCGGCACAGTTTCAGGATGAGTACGTCGGTAATGGTGTCGATGTCGAAGGAGGTGCCGGCACTGCGCGGAGGCTGTAATACCTCGTGCTTACCCATTTCGGCAAGCTTCCATGCCAGATCGTTGTCGCGTGCCGGCGGCTCTACCTCGTCCAGCCAGCCGGCGGTGAAGCCCACGAAGTCGGATGAGTACAGGTTGTTGGTGACCAGAGCGTGAGGATTGTCGCGCAGGGTATCTACCAGCATCTGGAATTTGGCCTGGGTGATGAGCGGAGCGGCTCCGCCGCCCATGTAGAGCACGCGCTGGTCCCCTGTGATGCCGGCGGCTCGCAGTACTCGCTGGAGGTGCCGGCCGAAGTGAAAACCTTCGCTCTGTTCATCGGGAATGACCTGGACGGGCTGGGTGGCCAGGCGCTCCATGAAGGAGGCGCGATTGGTGCTGACGATGACCTGCTGGATGCCGGCGAGCGAAAGCCCCAGTGTGACCAGGTCCATGGCGACCGCCTCGCGTACCGCGCCCAGCAGTTGCTCGGGAAAGGCGGAACCGGCGTCCCCCAGCATGATGAGCAAGGTTATGCCGCCGGCGGTGTCAAAAATGGGACCCATGGATTTCCTCGTTAGCAAAACAGGGGCGAAGCGCAGTCGCGTTCGCCCCTGAATAGTCTCCTCTCAAAAATTTTACATAACCTCTGGCTCGAGCAGACCGTAATTGCCGTCCTTGCGGCGGTAGACGACGTTGATCTGCGAGGTATCCACGTTATAGAACAGGAAGAAGTCGTGCCCGAGCAGTTCCATTTGCTCGATGGCTTCCTGTTCATCCATAGGGACGACGGGGAAGCGCTTGCGGCGCACGATCTGGGGTGCCTCGGTCTCCTCAACTTCCTCGATGGCAATGGGTAGGGTCTCACCCATGGGTTCCGCCGGCCCGCGCCCTTTGTTGCGCTCGCGTTTGCCCTTGTAGCGGGCGATCTGCTTGTACATCTTCTCGACCACGCGATCAATAGCGTCCCGCATGTCGCCGGCGCGCTCCTCCGCCCGCAGGATGGAACCCTTGGTGCGGACTGTGACTTCGCACACCTGGCTGTGCTGGGAGTTCTTCGTCGGTTCGGAGGTTAGCTCGACCCGGGTTTCTTCAATCGTGGGGAGATAACGATCCAATTTGCCCAGTTTCTTCTGCACGTACGATTCCAGCCAATCCGTCAGTTCCAGGTTGCGGGTATGGATATACATTTGCATAGGTGATCTCCTTTCTGGACGTGTTGTGATTGTGGTGCCGTGGTTCCCCCATATGGGGAGGTAGTTAAATTGTAGCGCATTTTGTGGGAATGTCAACCGCTTGCAAGGAGGGCATTGAAAAAGCTAAGCATACAATCTGTGGAAAATGGCCTGGCGGCTGAAGCCTCGGCAACAACTGCGAAGCCTGCGCAGGCTTCGCGAAGTCGGCTCAGGCCGACTTCGCAGGCACAGGCGCAGTTTCAACTGCCAGGCGATGAGCCAATACCCGCAAATCGAAGGATGGGATACGCGCGAAAAATGCGGAAGATTGTGGGGGCCTGCCGGCGCGCTCCATTGGACAGAAAGTGCCCCATCCGGTATACTCATTCTCGTGATCTATCCCTGCGGACAGGAGCAAGGTGGAGGTTATGGAAACGCTGTATCTGGACGGTGATCACCTGACCCTGGAAGATGTCTCCAAAGTCGCGCATGCCGCCCCCAATTCGATTGCCATCCTCCTTACCGGACAAGCTGTCCAGAAAGTGGAACGGGCCCGCCAAGCAGTGGATGAGGCTATTGCACGCGGAGAGGTAGTGTACGGCATCACGACCGGTTTTGGCGCTTTCAAGGACCGCATCATCTCGCCGGCCCAGACACGTCAGCTTCAGCGCAATATCATCATGAGCCATGCGGTGGGGGTGGGGAAACCCATCAGCACGCCGCTCACGCGGGCCATGATGCTCATCCGCGCCAATACCCTTGCCAAAGGACATTCAGGCATCCAGCTCCAAACGCTCGAACTTCTCCTGCGCATGCTGGAGCGCGGGGTGCATCCCATCGTCCCAGAGAAGGGGTCCCTGGGTGCCAGCGGCGACCTGGCACCGCTGGCACATATGGCGCTGGTGCTGATCGGGTTGGGGGAAGCGGAGTACGCCGGCGAGCGCCTGCCGGGCGCGGAGGCGCTGGCACGGGCCGGCCTTCAGCCGGTGGATTTGGGGGCAAAGGAGGGACTGGCGCTCACCAACGGCACCGCCTTCATGTGCGCGCACGGCGTCCTGGCCACACTGCGGGCGGAGAACGCGGCGCAAGTGGCGGATATCGCCGGCGCCCTGTCTCTGGAGGCATTGCACGGCACGCCGGATGCCTTTGACCCCCGCATTCACGCGGTGCGCCCCCATCCCCGCCAGGTGGAGGCGGCGGCCTATTTCCGCCGGCTCATCGAGGGCAGTACCTTCACCCGCTCCTATGACCCGCTGAATGTCCAGGACGCCTATACCCTGCGCTGTATCCCCCAGGTGCACGGCGCGGCGCGCGATGCCATCCTGTATGCCCGCTGGGTGCTGAACATCGAGCTGAACAGCGTCACCGATAACCCCCTGCTGTTCTTCGAGGAGGACGGCACGCCGCGCTGGATATCCGGCGGCAACTTCCACGGCGAGCCGGTGGCGATTGCTATGGATTACCTGAGCGTGGCACTGGCGGAGCTGGGCAACATGTCGGAGCGCCGGCTCACCCGCTTGACGGACGAGGCAAGCAATGCCAATGTCCTGCCGGCGTTCCTCATTAAGCACGGTGGGTTGAACTCCGGCTTCATGCTGGTGCAGTACACCGCCGCGGCCCTGGCCTCGGAGAACAAGGTCCTGGCTCACCCCGCCAGCGTGGACACTATCCCCACCTCCGCCAACACGGAGGACCATGTCAGCATGGGGCCGGCGGCTGCTCGCAAAGCAATCCAGATTCTCGACAATGTCGAGTATATCTTGGCGATGGAACTGCTGGCCGCGGCGCAGGGCATTGATTTTCGCCGCGAACGCCTGGGCCCGTCCGCCAAGTTGGGGCGCGGCACCGCGGTGGCATATGACCTGATCCGACAGCGCGTGCCCTTCCTGGAGAACGACGATGTGATGTATCCCCATATCCAGGCGGTGCACCAGTTGGTTGTGGATGGCACGCTGGTGCGGGAGGTGAACCGCGCGCTCGGTGATGCATAAGCGCCAACTAAACTGAATATGATATGCAAGGAGGCATAAATCCGCGTCGATGAAGACCATCGCCATCCTTACTACGGGCGGCACTATCGCCATGAAACAGCAGGGGGACGCCGGCGTACTGCCGGCGTTGAGCGCCAGGGAATTGACCCAGGCCCTCCCCGGGGATATCGCGAACTGGACCTTTGAGGACATCTGCAACCTGCCCAGTCCACACCTGACCAAGCACCACCTGCAGACCCTGCGCGCCCGGGTGGTGGACCTGGTCTTTCTCCAAGGAGCGGCCGGCGTGGTGATTACCCACGGCACCGATACGATGGAGGAAACCGCCTTTTACCTGGACATGACGGTGAAGCCGAAAGTGCCCATCGTGCTCACGGGCGCCATGCGCAGCGCATCGGAGGCTGGCTACGACGGTCTGGCAAACCTGACGGCGGCGGTGCGTCTGGCCGCATGCGATGAGGCGACCGGCCTGGGCGCGCTGATCGTCATGAACGATGAGATTCATTTGGCGCGCTGGGCCACCAAATCCCATACCGCGGCGGTGAACGCCTTTTCCTCACCCGACCACGACCCCATCGGGCGCATCGTGGACAAGCAAGTTATGTTCTTTGCGTGTCCGCCGCACCGCCCGGTCCTGCCGGCAGGAGACCTGGCTGAAGATGTGCCCATTCTGCCCGCCGGCCTGGACAGCTCGCCGACCCTCCTCCAGCATTTGGCCGCCAACGGCACACGCGGCGTGGTCATCGAAGGCACGGGCGCCGGCCATGTCCCGCCGGCGTGGCTGGAGCCCATCCGCCAGGCCATCGCCCAGGGCATGACCGTCGTCATCTCCAGCCGGAGCCGCGGCCCGCTGTATGATAAGTACGGTTACACCGGCGCGTATCGCGACCTGGCCGCCGCCGGCTGTCTCTTTTCCGATGGCATTGACAGCACCAAGTGCCGCATCAAGCTGATGACCATCCTTGGTCAGGCCGGCGATGCAGAATCTATCCGTCGTTGGTGGGAAACGGTCTAGCCGCCCTGTAAAAGTCGGATAGGGGGAGTGGAATGCGAGTGCGCTTTGCCCATCTGGCCGACCTGCATCTGGGATATGAACAGTATCACAGCCCTGAGCGCTATAGGGATTTCTTTCAAACCTTTCACCGGGCGGTGAGCGATATCCTGAAGGAGCGGGTGGATTTCGTGCTGATCGCCGGCGACCTCTTTCACCAGCGCGTCATTTCCCCGATGACGCTTATCCTGGCGCAGAGGGAACTACAACGCCTGAAGGAGGCCGGCATCCCCGTAGTGGGCGTGATGGGCAATCACGAACAGCCGCACTACCGCCAGGACCATTCTTGGCTCGATTTCCTGGCCGCTCAGGACCTGCTCATCCTCCTGCGCCCCCATTATCAGGATGAGAAACTGGTCCTCCAGCATTACCAGGAAGGTCTCGGGGGATATGTGGACCTGGGGGATGTGCGCATCTACGGCACCGGCTATCACGGCGCGGCGGCGCCCAGGGTGTTCGCTGACCTGGTTGGCCGGCTGGAAGAGCTTCATGCGGAGCGCCGGCCGCCCTTCACTGTCCTGCTGGCCCATGCAGAGGTGGAGGGGATGCTGGTGCGAGGGGCCGGCACGCGTGTCAGCCTGACCCATTATCAGCTTGCGCCTCTGCGCCCTCATATTGACTATCTGGCCCTGGGGCACGTTCATAAGCCGGTCCAACAAGATGATTGGCTGTTTAACCCAGGCGCATTGGAGCCCAACAGCTTTGATGAATCTCAGCATCCGGGCGGGGTGTTCTTTGTCGAGGTGGAGATTGGCCGGCCGCATGCCGTCCGCGCCGAACACCGCCGCTATGCCCGCCGGCCTTTCGTCCGCCGCCGGCTGGATGTTACACCTTTCCAAACGCCAGAGGAGCTGTACGAGGCCCTTCGACGCCAGCTTCAGGCTGATGCCGAGCAGTTCCCCATGCCGCCGGCGGTGGAATACTCTCTGGACGGCCTGCTGCATTTCCCATCCTCGGCGCTCCAGATGGATATCGTGACGGAATTGATCCAACAGCACTACCAGCCGCTGGTCAGCCAGGTTCATCTGCGGGCGATGCCGGCGGAGTATGTGGTCCATGCGCCGGCCGAGCATCTCTCCCGCGCGGAGATGGAACAGCAGGTCATCCAGGAATTACTACAGCGCGATGGGCGTTTCCAAAGAAATGCTGAACAGTGGGCGGGGATATTTCGCGAGTTGAAGGAACAGATACTGGAGCGCCAAAGCGCCGAAGAGATCGTCCAGCAACTGCGGCGCAGTGCGTCTTCACTGCTGAATACGGGGTTAGCGGAAGATGTACATCACGCGGGTTGAGCTGGAAAATATCAAGAGCTACGAGCACGCCAGTATCGAGCTGGGGCAGGGTGTTACCGCCATCTGCGGAGAGAACGGCGCCGGCAAATCCACCATCTTGGAAGCCATCGGCTTCGCCCTGTTCGATTTCAGCCCCTTTCGCCGGCAGGCCCAGATAATACGGGAAGGCGCCGCCAAGGGCACCATCACGGTCGCCTTTGTCGCGTCCGATGACCGCGAGTATGAGGTTGTGCGCGTCTGTGGGAAATCCTCCGAGTATTATGTCTATGACCCCGAGCTGCGGCTTCGCCTGCGGGAGGGCAAGGCCGGCGTGCAGGAATGGCTGTGCCAGCAGTTCGGCGTTCCCCCCGACACCAACCTGGCGCACCTCTTCAGCAATGCCATCGGCGTCCCGCAGGGCCTGCTGACCGCCGCATTTCTCGAAGACGCCTCGGCGCGGCGGGACAAATTCGACCGTCTGCTGAGGGTGGAGGAATATCAGCGCGCCTATGAAGGTCTGCGCGAGGTGGAAAGTGCGCTGAGGGACCATGTCAATGAGCTGGAGAAGGAATCCGCCGGCTTGGAGGGCCAGCTTGCGCGACTGCCCCTGCTGGAGCAGGAGGCCGGCGAACTGGAGGCAGAGCTGGACGAAACCCGCCGCCAGCGCGACCAGCTTCAGGAGGAATTGGCCGGCCTGGAGGACAGAGCGGAAGAATTCCAGCGCCAGAAAGGCCTGGTAGATTCGCTGGAGCATTCCATCGCCCTGCTTACCCAGCAGTCGCAGGGCCTGGACGAACAGCTCGCCGATGTCGGGCGGCGTCTGCAGGAAGCGCAGGAGGCGGCGGAGGCGTGCCGCCGGCTGGCCCCTGCCTATCAGGCCTACCAGGAGGCAGAGGAAGCCCTGCGCCGGCTGGATGACGAACGAGCGCGCCGCGACGCCATCCGGCAGGAGCTGGGGCAAGTCGAGACAACGCTGGCCGGCCTGGAAGCGCGCCTGGGGGCGCTCCAGGAGCAGTTGGTGAAGATTGACCAGGCGGCGGCGCGCATGGCGGAGCTGGCGCCGGCGGTGGAAGCGTATCGGCAGTTAGAGCAGGAGCTTCAGGCCGAACGCCAGAACCTTTCCAGGCTGGAGCAGTGCCGGCAGTCCCTGGAGCAGGTCTCTGCCGATCTGTCCCGGCTGGAATCTCAGCGCCAGGCGATCCAGGATGAGCTGACGGGACTGCAGGAATACATTCCCCTGGTGCAGGAACTGCCCCTGCTGGAACAGCAGTTCGCTGAGGCCCAGCAGGAGCACGGCCGGCTCATCACCCAGCTCGACCAGGCCCGACAAGCGCGGCAGGCGGTGGCCGGCGGGCTGTGCCCCTATCTGCAAGAGCCCTGCCGCAATATGCAGGAGGGCTTGAGCCTGGCGGATTATTTCGACGCCCAGATCGCGGCGCTGGAGGCAGAGCTACAGGCCCTGGCGGCATCGCAGGCCGAACTGCAGAAGAAATTGGGGGTGGCGCGAAGTGCGGCGGAGCGCTTGGCTAACCGCGACCTTCTGAAGAAAAATCTGCTCGATGTGGAAGCGCAAATAACAGCACTGTCGAGCCGGCGCGAGGCGCTGGAGCGCGAGGCCGCATCCCTGACCGGCGCGCCGGAGCGACTGCGGACGCTGGAAACGCAGACGCAGGAGATGGAACACCTGCCGGCCGAGTACCGTCGGCTGGAAGCGCTCGCCGCGGATCGGCCAGCGGTGGAATCGGAATGGCAGGAAGTGGGTGCACGGGTTGAGGAACTGCGACGGCGGCAGGCGGAACTCCAGTCCGCCCTCGCGGGCTTTGCTGATCTGGACGAACGCATTGCAGAGGAGCGCCGGCGGAAGGAAGGCAGTGCGGACGCGTATCACGAGTATCTCCGCAGTGAGATCACTGCCGCCAAGCTTCCGGAAATTCAGGCACAAGTGGAGAAACTGCGGGGTATCCGACAAGAGTTAGCGGCCCAGCTCGCCGAGTTGCAGGAACAGCTCGCGGAGGCCCGCCGGCATTACGACGCCGACACCCATGCCCAGGTTCAGAAGGAACTGGAAATGTGCCGCGCGAGCCTTTCTTCCCTGGCAGAACGTCTGCGGCTGAAGGAAGAGCGCCGGCGTGCGGTGCAGGAGGAGATAGCATCGCTGAACGAACAGAGGTGCCGGCTCGCAGCAGTGCTCCGGGAGATGGAGCAGGAAAAGACCCTCCTGGAGGTGGTGAAGACCGCCAGAGCGGTTATCCGGGACGCCGGCCCGCACATCACCCGCATGCTGGTGCAGGCCATCTCGCGCGAGGCCGCGGCGATCTTCTCCCAATTGATGAACGACTATACCATGCATCTGGAATGGAGCGAGGATTACGAGATTCTGGTGGAGAAGGCCGGCCATGTCCGCACCTTCCAACAGCTTTCCGGCGGCGAGCAGATGAGCGCCGCCCTAGCCGTCCGGCTGGCGCTCCTGAAAGAGCTGTCGGAGCTGGACATCGCCTTTTTCGATGAGCCGACGGCCAATCTGGATGAGAGCCGGCGCGAGAGCCTGGCGGACCATATCCTCAACCTGCGGGGATTTTCCCAGCTTTTTGTCATCAGTCACGACGATACCTTCGAACGCGTTACCGAGAACCGCATCCGGGTGGTCAAGGAGAACGGCGTCAGCCGCGTCTACACGGAATAAGATCGTTCGATTGGACAGCCCTCACGAAAGGGTTAGGCTATGCTGGTGCGCGAACGGGTGATTCAAGCGCTGGAACGACAGGCCGGCAGTTTCCGCGGCTATCAGTTGGCCCAGCACCATGACCTGGACCAGTGCCGGCAGTTTCTCATTGAAGTTGCTGGCTGGCCCTCACAGCGTCTGGCCGAGCCCCTGGCCGGCATGCCGGCGTCAGGCGCCCTGCCGACGGCGGAACATGACGCGGCCGGCGGTCCCGTGCTCTCTTTCCGAACAAAATGGAGCAACCACGAACAGGCGCGCCAGTGGGCGATGCAGGTGCTGATGGGACGCACCACGTTCGCGGTGGACGGTTCCCATATCCCGCCCCAGCGCACCATGTCCATCCCGGTGGCCCTCATTCAAATCGGTTGGTACGAGAACCGGCATTTGCCCGGTGGGGTCTATGAGAAAGATGTCATGGTAGAGGTACTGCCGCCGTCGGAGTTGGGCGCCGGCGGTGGTGCCGATCTGGAGCAGGGCTGGGATGAGCGCCTCAGCTTGCGCCGCTATATCCGCGAGGTCGAGCGGGTCATCGCCTATATGCAGGCGCATGCCGGCGAAGAACCGCCGCCGGTCGTGTTCTTCGACGGCTCGCTCATCGCTTCGTTTGCCAGCCGGCTTTCCCTGGAGGTGCAGAACGCCTACGCCTCCCATACCATGCGCATGGTCATGACCTCTGAGGACACCGGTGTGCCGCTGGTCGGCTATATTGACACCAGCTATGCACGAGATATGGTGGAAATGCTGAGGGCGGCCGGCGGTGCCTGTGCCGGCCATCTATCCGATCCCATCCTGTATGCCCCGCTGATGCACTGGGGGGACCGCACGCCGGCCTATATCTGCGCGCGCGACGATGCCGTGCTGAACAGTTATGTGGATGAGGCCAGCGGGCGGGATTTCCGCCGGCGCATCTGCTTCACTTATCTCAAGACGACCGCGGACCATCCGCCGGCGCGTATCGAGTTCCCGCTGTGGATGCTGGAGGCCGGCCGGCTGGATGAGGTCATGGACATCGTGCGCGCCGAAACTGTCGTCGGCAACGGCTACCCGTACCCACTGGAGACCGCCGACGCGGTTGCGGTGCTGACCATGGAAGACCGCGAGCGGTTTTACGAGCTGTTTCGCCAGTTTGCCCAGCGCCATGACCTGCCCCTGCGGGTTTCCCGCAAACTGCTGAGCAAACAGCAACGCCGCGTTTGAGTCAAGAGAGGAATACCAATGGTGGTCATCGGCAAGATCGTGAAGTCCAATTCACATATCGAGTACGTCTGTCAGGTGTACAACCCGGGCGAGCGGGCGGAAGTGCCGACGCCGGCCGACTACGCCTTCGGCCGCTTCGTGCGAGTGCAGGCGGCGCAGGCCGGCCAGCCCGACCTCATCGGCGTGATTTACAACACCATCCTGATGAACCCGGAGTTCGGGACGCTGGGGCCGCGCCTGTCGTCCGCGCCGGAGCTGGAGATTTTCTCACCCGATTACCTGAGCGAGAAGGCGACGCTGGTGGGCATCTTGGTGGTGGGGAGCATGCCGCCGGCGGGGGAAGGGCCGGCGTTTCAGGGAATTCCCCCGTTCTCTGCGCCGGTAGATGCGCTGGTAGTGCCGCTAAACGGCGAGGAGCTTCGCCGGTTCCATGAAGGAGAGGCCGGCCCGCGCCTGGTGTACATCCCGCATCTGCGCTCCCTGACACATCCGCTGATCCCCCACCTTCTGCTCCACATCCTGGATCAGGTGATGGAGCTGTTCCCTGAGCATCGCGAGCAAATCACTGTCCTGCGGGAGGGCCTGGCCTGGCAGACCTACGTCCAGCCCATGGGATAATCTGGCGAGGGAGGAGGGGTTTCCATGCATGAACCGGTTGGCACCACCAAGGGCCCGGGTGAAAGCCCGCATGAATACACGTTTGTGACTCCCGATGTTGAAGAACGGGTGCGGCACGGGGAGTTTGTCTATTATGAGGCGGTGGTGGACGGGCAGGTGCGGCAAGTAGTGGGGCGTATCACCGACCGCCGGCCTCTGCGCACCTATCCCGATGTGTTTATGGCCAATCCGGCGGTACCGCCGGCGCACATCGCGCAGATGCTGGGGCACGGGCAGGGCCAGCACGAGCTGTTTGAGATCACGGTGCGCATCATCGGGTATTACGACCTGGGGCTGAAGGATTTTATCAATCCCCGCCTGCCGCCGCGCGCCGGCCGGCCCATTTTCCTCTGTGATAACGATATGCTGTCGCAAATCCTCAGCACGCGGGCGCGTGGGAACCCCGGCAGTGCCTGGATCGGTTCTTTGCTCAGCCGCGAGCCGGATGCGGTGCCCATCGTGATTGATGCCGGCGCCTTCACCAGCACCCATCTGGCCATCATCGCCAGCACCGGTGCCGGCAAGAGCTACCTGGCCGGTGTGCTCATCGAGGAACTGCTCAAACCCTACAACCGCGGCTGTGTGCTGGTCATTGACCCGCACGGCGAATATGACACCCTGCAGGAGATGGCCAATCGGCCAGAGTTCCAGGGCGAGGATGGCTACCGCCCGGAAGTGCGCATTCTGCGCCCCCAAGAGGTCAAGGTGCGCATCAGCTCCCTGAACGTGGGGGACTATCGCGCGCTCCTGCCCAACCTTACGGAGCGTCAAGAATACATCCTGCGCAACGCGCTGAGCGCCCTGCGGCGGGAGCGGGGCGACAAATACGGCTTTGACGATCTGATGCTGGCGGTGCGGGAGCAGGGCTACAAGCCGGCGGAAGAGATGGACGAGGCCGCCGAAGAGAAGCCCACCAAATATGCCGACTCCGTCGAGGCGGTGCTGTGGCGGCTAGATGCTGTGCTGAGGCACTCCTCGTCCTTCAACGATTATCAGCAGTTGCCGCTCCAGGCACTGTATGCGCCCGGCCGTTGTACCGTGCTTCAGCTCAACGAAATTGATGCGCGTGAACAGCAGGTCATCGTCGCCACCATCCTGCGCCGGCTCCTGCAAGCCCGCGTCGATGCGGAGCGCGGCAAGACGGATGAGCGGTCAGAGGATTACATTCCCTATCCTACCTTCACCTTGATTGAGGAAGCGCACCATTTCGCGCCGGCGTCTGGGGAGGTGGTGACGACGCACATCCTGCGGCAAATCCTGGCCGAGGGGCGCAAATTCGGCGTCGCAGTGGGCCTCATCAGTCAGCGGCCGGGCAAGCTGGATGCCGATGTGCTGTCCCAATGCATGACACAGTGCATCTTGCGCATCGTCAATCCGGTGGACCAGGCGCGGGTGGCGGAGAGCATCGAGAGCGTGGGGCGGGACCTTTTGCTGGAACTGCCGGCGCTCAGCAAAGGCCAGGTTATTATCGCCGGTTCAGCGGTGAACACGCCGGTCATCTGTCGGGTACGCCGGCGGCACACCACGCATGGGGCGGAGAGCAAGGACGCGCCCGCTATCTGGGTGCAGTATGCGTCGGAGGGGACACGCAAGCGGCGGGAGCGCGATCATGCCCTGCCGGCGGACCTGGTACAGCCGCCCAAATCACTGCGCTCCCTGATGCTTGATGATGACGAATGAGCGCGTTCAGAAGCCGCGCAGGATGAAATAACGCGCCAGGCCGACCAGCGCGCCGGCCAGCACCAGCCAGAAGGTCTCGGGTTGAAAGCGCCAGAGAATCAGGGTGGAGCCGGCCGCGATCAGCGCGGTGGGGATGTCCACGACCGCGGCGCGTAGGAGGGCAAGGGCTACCGAGAGGATGAGCGCCACGACGGCCGCGTTTACCCCCCGCAAGAATGCCTGCGCGACGGCGGAGCGCCGCAGGTGGGACATCCATGGCCCGATCAGGGCTATGATGACAAATGACGGGAGGAAGACACCGCAGGTGGCTATCAGTGCGCCGGGCAGGCCGGCGACCACATAGCCGATAAAGGTGGCGGAGGACAGTACAGGCCCTGGCGTCATTTGTCCTACGGCAATGGCATCCACGAGCTGTCTCTGGGTCAGCCAGCCGAAGCGCTCCACCACATCCCGCTGGATGAATGCGAAGAGCACCATGCCGCTCCCGAACAGCAGGGAGCCGACCTTCAGGGAGAAAAGAGCCAGCTTGACCAGGCGGTGATCCAGCCAGGCCGGCAGGGCGGCGGAGAGGCCGGCCCAGGAGCCGCCAGTCACCAGTAGAACTCTCAGCTTCCCCGACAGGCGGGGGCGTGCGTATATCCATGCACCGGCCGCGCCCGCGATCAGCAGGAGCAGTACCTCGTTTATTCCCAGCATACTCGCGGTGAAGCAGAGCAAGAACAGGACCAGTGCCGGCCAGTCCTGGATAGCCGCCCTTCCGAGACGGTAGGTGGCGACCAGGATAATGCCCACTACGGCCGGGTTGATGCCGTAGAAGAGCGCGTCGGTCTGGGGCAAATTCCCGAACCGCACGTAGAGCCAGCCGAGGGCGAGGCTGGCGAGAAAGCCGGGCAGGATGAATGATGCACCGCCGGCGAGCAGACCCGGCCAGCCGGCATGGACAAAGCCGATATGACTGGCCATTTCGACCGCATTGGGACCGGGCACCAGGTTGGTAACCGCCATCAGGTCCAGGAAATGCTCGCGCGACAGCCACCGCCTTTTCCCGACCACTTCCTGCTCCATCAGCGCAATGCTGGCCGCCGGGCCTCCGAAGCTGATAAGCCCGATTTTCAAAAACAGGCCTACTACCTGGCCTGTGTTATGCCATTTCCCCGCAGTGGACAATTGCATGGGAAAATGCCCCACGATATCCCATCTGGTCTGACATCTATGGCAGTGCCGGCGAACGCACGCCATGATAGCACCCCAGGACACGCATGTCAAAAGGATGTCTTAAGGTGTTGAAAAAGTCCAAGCATACAATCTGTGAGAGATCTGAAAGAATCCTTGCCGGTGCGACTTTTGTCACAGACCTGGATGGGCAGTTGAGCTAATATATAAGTACAATAGTAAATCATTATCAGATGGGAGGACCCACATATCATGAGTGAGTTGATCAATAACCGCGAGTTCCGTCGAGCCAAACTGCAGGAAATCCTCATGCAGTTGCATGCCGGCGCAGATGTCAATGCTGTCAAACAGCAGTTCCGGCATTTGCTGGATTCGGTCGGAGCAACGGAGATTGCCCATTTGGAGAGCGAATTGATCGCCGCCGGCGTTCCCGAGGAAGAGGTCAAGCGCCTGTGCGATGTGCACGTAGCCCTGTTCGAGGAGGCTCTGGAAGCGCAGGCGAAACCGGAGACCCTGCCCGGCCACCCGGTGCACACCTTCCGCGCCGAGAACACGGCCGCGGAGGAGGTCCTGCGGCAGTTCGAGGCCGCGCTGGCATCGCTCCAGAAGGCCGGCGATGCAGTGGCCGCCGGCGCGGCGCTGGCCCAGCTTCAGGAGCTGGCGGGCCGGCTGTGGGAGCTGGACAAGCACTACCTGCGCAAAGAGCACCTGCTCTTCCCGTACCTGGAGAAATACGGCATCAAGGGGCCGTCCAGCGTGATGTGGGCACTGCATGATGACATCCGGGCCGGTATCAAGCGCCTGCGCCAGCTCCTGGGGCAGATGGATGTACAGGATCCGCAAAGAGCGGCAGAGGAGATTGCCGCTCAAGCGCGCCCGCTCTTCGAGACCATCCGAAGCATGTTCTACAAGGAGGACAACATCCTGTTCCCCATGTCGCTGGAGCATCTGACAGAAGATGAATGGCTGGCCATCAAGAAGCAGAGCGGCGAGATCGGCTTTGCCTACATTACCCCGGGGGATGAGTGGCCGGTGCGCTTGGAGAAGTTCGTGGCCGAACAGGAGAAAGCGCCGGCGCTGACACCCGAGGCCTATGCCGGCGACGGCAAGCAATTGCCGCTCGATACTGGCGCCTTGAGCCTGCATGAGCTGAACCGCTTGCTCCTGCATTTGCCGATTGACATCACTTTTGTGGACAAGGATGACGTAGTGCGCTACTTTTCCGCCGGCCCGGACCGCATTTTCGTGCGCACGCCGGCAGTGATTGGGCGCAAGGTGCAGAACTGCCATCCGCCGGCCAGCGTGCATGTGGTCAACCGCATCTTGGACGATTTCAAAGCCGGCCGGCGCGACAGCGCCGAGTTCTGGATCCAGTTCCAGGGGCGCTTCGTGCACATCCGCTATTTCGCCGTGCGGGATGAGCATGGGGCATATATGGGCACGCTGGAAATGACCCAGGATATCACGCACATCCGTGAGCTGGAAGGCGAGCGCCGGCTGTTGTCGGAGGAAACGCCGGCGGCCGCGACGACCGCATAATACGGCTCTTTGCCGTGCTCCCTCCTTCCCTTCCGCCAGACCCGACCAATGATGGTCGGGTCTTTTTGACATACCGGCCAGATGGCATTATAATAATGAGTGTCAACTGCACAGCGGAACGACGCTGAACAGGAGGAGTAGGCGGTCGCCGGTTGATAGAGAAGGAAGGTCGCCGGCTGGAAGCCTTCCGCAACACGAGCCGCCGAAGGTCGCCTGGGAGTTGGCAGGCCGAACGCCAGCATATCGCCGGCCTTAAGCCTGTCCGGGTTCGCCCGTTAGCGCGATGAGAGCCAGCGCCCATTTCCGCCGGCGCTGGAAGCGAGGTGGTACCGCGGAAGGGTGGCCCTTTCGTCCTTGTGACGAAAGGGCTTTTTTGATGATGGATATCATTTCCGGGAAAGGGGTTGCTGACCATGGCACCGAAAGAGATGCCCAAGACATACGACCCGAACGCCTACGAGAAAAAGCTGTACGACTGGTGGGAGGCGCAGGGCTACTTCAAGCCAAACATGGAATCGGACAAAGAGCCCTTTGTGATTGCCATGCCGCCGCCCAATGTGACGGGCGTCCTGCATCTGGGCCATGCCATCACCGCGTCGCTGGAAGACCTGATGATCCGCTATCACCGCATGCAGGGGTATCCTACGTTATGGATACCTGGGACGGATCACGCCGGCATCGCAACGCAGAACGTGGTGGAGCGAGCGCTGGCGAAAGAGGGTCTGACGCGGCATGACCTGGGACGCGAAAAGTTCCTCGAACGGGCATGGCAGTGGAAAGAGGAGCACGGCCGGCGCATCACCGAACAGCACCGCCGGCTGGGTGTCTCCTGCGATTGGGAGCGCGAGCGCTTCACGATGGACCCCGGCCTCTCGCGCGCGGTGCGCGAGGCCTTCGTGCGCCTGTACCGCAAGGGGCTCATCTATCGCGGCACCTATCTGGTGAACTGGTGCCCGCGCTGTGAGACTGCCATCTCCGACCTGGAGGTGATTCACCAGGAGGAAGATACTAACCTCTGGTACGTGCGCTATCCGCTGGAGCCAGTGGAAGAGGGGGCGCCGGCGGAATACATCACTGTGGCGACCACGCGGCCGGAGACCATCCTGGGTGATACAGCCGTGGCGGTGCATCCCGAGGATGAGCGCTACCGCCATCTGGTGGGGCGCTGTGCCATCCTGCCGGTGCTCGGCCGGCGTATCCCCATCATTGCCGACGCCGTGGTGGACCCGTCTTTCGGTACCGGTGCGGTGAAAGTGACGCCGGCGCATGACCCCACCGACTATGAGATCGGCCTGCGCCATGGGCTGGAGCAGATCAACGTCATGGATGAGCGCGGCCGGATGAACGAGCTGGCCGGCCCGTTTGCTGGCCAGGACCGCTACGAATGCCGCAAGAACCTGGTCCAGGAGCTGGAGCGCGCCGGCCTGCTGGTGAAAATCGAACCGCATCGCCATGCGGTCGGCCACTGCCAGCGCTGTGACACGGTCATCGAGCCGCGGCTGTCCACGCAGTGGTTCGTGAAGATCAAACCGCTGGCTGAGCCGGCCATCGAGGTGGTGCGGGACGGCCGCATCCGCATTATCCCGGAGCGTTTCACCAAAGTCTATTTCAACTGGATGGAGAACATCCGCGACTGGTGCATCTCCCGCCAGCTTTGGTGGGGACATCAGATTCCGGTCTGGTACTGCGATGACTGCGGCAGAGAGACGGCGGCCACCGAGACCCCTTCTGCCTGTGCGCACTGCGGGAGTGCCCGCATCCACCAGGATCCCGATGTGCTGGATACCTGGTTCTCCTCCGGCCTGTGGCCCTTCTCCATCCTGGGCTGGCCGGATGATACCGAGGATTTCCGGACCTTCTATCCCACCTCGGTGCTGGAGACGGGCTATGACATCCTCTTCTTCTGGGTGGCGCGCATGATTATGATGGGGCTGGAGATGACCGGTAATATCCCGTTCCATACGGTCTATCTCCACGGCCTGATCCGCGACAAGTACGGCCGGAAGATGAGCAAATCCGCCGGCAACGCCATTGATCCTATCGAGGTCATGGACCAGTACGGCACCGATGCCCTGCGCTTCACTCTGCTGACCGGCTCGACCCCCGGCAACGACATGAAGCTGGACCTGGAGCGCGTGGAGGCCAACCGCAACTTCGCCAACAAGATATGGAACGCGGCCCGCTTCGTGGTGATGAACCTGGAGGATATCTCCGGTGCCGAACTGCTGGCGGAGTTTGACCCCTCCGATTGGTCGCGCTTCAACCTGCCCCATCGCTGGATCATCAGCCGCCTGCATCGGCTCATCCGGGAGGTCACCCGCCTTATCGAGGATTATCAGTTTGGGGAGGCCGGCCGGCAGATGTACGACTTCCTCTGGTCGGAATACTGCGACTGGTTCATTGAGATCGCCAAGGCCGACCTGTATCGGGGAAGCGCACAGGCGAAGCGGCAGGCCCAGCAGGTGCTGGTGTACGTGCTGGAGCGCACCCTGCGGCTTCTGCATCCATACATGCCCTTCGTCACCGAGGCCATCTGGCAGCATCTCACCGACGGCGGGATCACCATCGCCGGCAAGCATTATCCTTCCATCATGATTGCACCGTGGCCGGAGGCCGGCGAGGTGGATGAAACCGCCGAGGAGGAAATGTCCCTGCTGATTGACATCATCCGCGGCATCCGCAACGTGCGGGCAGAGTACAACGTAGAGCCGGGCCGGCGCATCACCGCCATCATCGAGGCGGACACCCGCTTCCCCATGCTGAGCGAACATCGCGATATCATTGTCGAACAGGCCAGGCTGGACCCCGAGAAGCTGACGCTGGCGGAGAAACTGCCGGCCAAGCCGACCCAGGCGGTCGGGATGGTGATTGGGGGCGTTGAGGTGTATGTGCCGCTGGCCGGCATGGTGGATATCGAGGCTGAACGCCAGCGCGTGCTCAAGGAAATTGCCCAGGTAGAGGCCGAGATCGCTCGCGTGGAGAAACTGCTCTCCAACCCCGGCTTCCTGAACAAGGCGCCGGCAGAGGTCGTGGAGCGCGAGCGGGAGAAGCGGACGCAGTTCCAGGAGAATCTGGAAAAGCTCCGCCGGCGGCTGGAGATCCTCGGATAAGTAACAGCCCTCTCGCAGTCATCGAGACCGATTGCGGGAGGGCTGTTTATCTTTTCAGCAGGAGAGGGAAGTAGACCGCCGGGAGATAGTCAGCCGGCTCCCATCTCACATGAAGGAATGCGAGACCAATGCGGTGCACATATTCCAGCCGAACGAGATGCGGGCCGGCAGGTATGACCACCGATCGCCAGAAGGTCCCCTCGTTTTGGTTCCAGTTGTCGACTAAGAGCCGATCGTCCAACCAGAGGCGCGCACCGCCGCCGGCTGTCTGTAGAATGAATATCGCGCGGCCGCCCGAGAACATGACATAACTGTATAGCGCGCAGAACCCCCTTCCGCTGGCAGGGAGGGCGAACCCGGGGAGAGTGTTAGACCGTTGTCCGGGGCAATTTGCTCCACTTTGGTCGCTCGGCCGGCCAACCAGCTATTGCCGAACAATTCCGCCCGCCAGTCAGGCATGTATGACATGCCGAATGCCTGGACCCGCTGGTTGTAGGTATCTACCACGTACAGCCGGCCGGCCTCACGCATTGCGACAGCCTGCGGATAGCGAAAAATGCCGTATCGCCCCCCGCCTCCTGCTTGACCTATCTGGCCAATGAACTCTCCTGTTATGGAGAAAATCTGGATGCGGTGGTTGTCGCTGTCCGCGACATAGACCATGTTATCCGGCCCCACGGCGATGCCGTAAGGAGAATTCATCTGGCCGGCATTTCCCCCGAAGTGCCCCCAGCTTCCAAGGTATTCTCCTGTCGGGCTGAAGCGCTGAACGCGGTGGTTCTCCGTGTCGGCGACGTACACGTTCCCATCGGGGCCGATGGCGACACCGAAGGGCAGATGGAATTCGCCGGCGGCGTTTCCCCCTTTCCCCCACATCCCCAGGAATGTCCCGTCAGGCTGGAAGTACTGGATGCGGTGATTGTAGGTATCCGCAATATATAGCTGTCCACTGGGCGCGATGGCGATGCCGCCCGGGCGGTTGAACTGCCCGGGGCCGCTGCCAGCCGAACCCCACACCCCGAGCAGTGAGCCGTGGGCGGTGAAGTGCTGAACCCGATTGTTGTCCGTGTCCAGGACGAAGACGGTGCCGTCGCCGGCGACCGCCGCACCGCGCGGAAAGCGGAAGCGGCCGGGGTCTTCTCCCCAGGTGCCCCACTCCTCGACGAAGCTTCCATCGGCGGCGAAGTGCTGAATGCGGTGCTGTTCCGTGTCCGCCACGTATATCGTTCCATCGGGTGCCACAGCCATACCGCGCGGATAGCGGAAGTTAGGGCCGGTGCCGGCACCGGACACGCCCCAGGCATTCAGGAATCGGCCCTCCGCAGTGAAGCGCTGGATGCGGTGGTTGTCCCGATCGGCCACGAACAGGGTGCCGTCGGGAGCGATGGCGATACTGCGTGGGTACCGGAAGCGGCCGTCCTCATGACCTTCGCCGCCCCATTGGCCGAGGAACCGGCCGTCGGCGGTGAAGTACTGGATGCGGTGGTTCCAGGTGTCCACCACGTACACGGTGCCGTTTGTGGTCACCGCGACATCGTACGGGTGGTCGAACTGGCCGGCACCCTTGCCAGCGCCGCCCCAGAGATGCAGGACCGTGCCGTCGAGTGCCAGGTGCTGAATCCGGTTATTGTCACGATCCACGACGTAGATGGTGTTGTCCGGAGCGACTGCCAGCCCGTGCGGGAATCGGAACTGGCCGGGTTCAGAGCCGCACCCTCCCCACTGCCCGAGAAACCTGCCATCGGCGGAAAAGTGTTGGATCAGGCAGTTGCCGGCATCGGAGACATATACGGTGCCGTCTGGCGCGACGGCGATGCCAGAGGGGTGTTTGAAGGTCCCTTTCCCGATGCCCCATTTGCCCCAGCTTCCCAGGTATCGGCCGGCTGGTGAGAAGCGCTGGATGCGGTGGTTGCCGGTATCCGCGACGTAGATAGTGCCGTCGCCGGCCGCATCCAGCATGTACGGCGCGCTGAACTGGCCCTCGGCCCCGCCGGAAGAGCCCCAGGTTCGGACGAAGCTCCCGTCTGGGCGGAAGACCTGCACCCGGTGGTTGTAGGAGTCCATCACGTAGACCAGGCCGTCGGGACCTACAGCGATGCCGCAGGGGAAATTGAAACGGCCGATGTCGCTCTGCGCCGTGATGACGAAGAGCAGTTTGTCCGGAAATGGGGATTCGGCCCGGACGTGCGTAGGGATTATGAACGCAAGGAGAGCCAGCGCCAGCACCGGGAGGCCGGCGCGGAGAAAGACCTTCCCAATGCGAGACGTCATGATGGAGAAGGACCTCCTGCACCCAGGGACTGCCAGAACGCCTCGACCAGCCGGCGGCATTCCGCCGCGATCGCCTGGCCTGAGCGGTCGAAGAGCCCGTGCCGGCCCTCCGAAAAAATATGCAGTTGCGCATGCGGTATCTGCTCCGCCAGCGCAAGGGCATGCGCATCGGTGATAAATGGATCTCGACTGCCGTGGAGGATCAGGGTAGGGCAGGTTACCTCGCTCAGCCGGCCGTCGTACAGGTCGCCGCCGCGAAAGAAAATGCGCAGACAGGATTCCGCGAACACGCGCAGTAACTCGCGCCAGTAATCCTCCCCATGGCAGGTGATGAGGGACTGAACCGTCGCCGGCGGGAGGCTTTCTGGGTCTTCCACCAGCCGGCGGAACCAGTCGCGCGCCGGCGGCGGCATATCGGCGGAGTAATGGGTGCATTCCAGCACTAGCGAGCGCGCCATCTCCGGACGCGCCAACGCCAGGCGCAGAGCGACGATGCCGCCGCCGCTGAAGCCGAGGACATCCACCTGCGGTATGCCCAGACGCTCCAGCAGGACAGCCATATCCTCCGCGTGCACACCGTAGGGGTCTTCCGGCTGGGATGCCAGATGGGTGGAGCGGCCGTAGCCGCGCCGGTCGGGGGCGATCAGCCGGCGGCGCTCCGCCCAGCCGGCGTGGACCGCTAGTACTTGACCACGTTGGTTTCATACGGTATCCTTCTCTCCATGACATTCATGTGGAGGGAAGGAATCATGCCCAGGCCCAAGGTGTACGCAGTCGAGCTGACCGGGGAACAACGATCACGTCTGCTTGAGCTGGTC
>CALIBQ010000019.1 GCA_938049385.1 uncultured Anaerolineae bacterium | reverse complement strand
GTCCGCGCGGGGACGTCCTCTCCCGGGTTTCTGTTTTGGGATAAGTGGTTCAATGATTTGCCATTGTGCATCTGTAAGTTCATGTCTGCTCATGCTACTAGTATAGCATAAGTTTCGATGTTTTTGAAATAGCTTCTACATTACCGATACACCGGGGGCCGGCCTCACGAATGTCCAGGGGCTGACCACCGCCTATCTCAGCCGGCTGGGCCCCGGGGAACAGCGAAGCTATGTGGTGACCGCGACGGCGAGCTCCTGCAGTGGCCTGGAGAACACAGTTGCCGGCGCCTGGCGCTGTGGCAACCAGGACGGCACCGCCACAGCCGGCAGTCCGGTCACCGCGCAGACGGACATTACCCTCAAAAAAGAGGTACCGGATATCCGCATCACTATCCCGCCGATCGAAGTACCATACTGTGCCAAGGGGTATCCCCTCACGTGGACCATTTCCAACCAAGGGTTAGGCGACGCCTATCATTTCACCCTCGCCAGCGAGTTCGTCGGGGCGAACCTGGAATGCTCCGTGGTGGGCACGGACTGGGAGAAGGCGGATGTGGGGGCCGGCATGGTCTTCACGTATACCGCTAACGGCGGCACCATCGCGGCCGGCGAGACCGTCACCCTCACCCTGCTGGTCACAGACACCCAATCCTGCAGTGCCTCCTCCCGCAGTGGTATCTGCTGGTTCCTGCCTGGTTACACGGACGGCTGTGGACTGCCTTTCACCCCGCCGCTGACCATGGCTTCCTGGTCCATTGGTGGAGATGCTCCTTCATTGAGCGTATCCAAAGCAGCCAACACGGAGCGCGTTTTCCTCGGAGAACAGGTAATTTTTACATCCACAGTGGCGCTGTCCAACCCAGCGCATATCGTCGGGGCCGTGATGCTGACCGATGTGGTGCCGGCCTCATTGGGCATTGTCGGCGTTTCCGCCAGCGCCGGCACGCCGCAAGTCAACGGGCAGACCATCACCTGGGCACTGACGCCGGCCCAGGCCAATGGAGCACGCCTTACCCTCACCACGACCGTCAGCAGTGAACCCTGCGCCGCCAATCAGGTCGCCGCGAACTCCATCCAGGCCAGCGCGGCGACCGACTGCGGCTGTTGGCTGACCTCTTCCGCCAGCGCGCCCGCCGCCCTGCAAAATGACCCCGGCATACATGCCAATATTTCCGCCAGCGCCGCCCGCATCGAGACCTGCACCAGCTTCTGGATCACCAATACGTACCATATCGACCGGGATATCGGATCATGGGCCGGCGCGCTGTTCACCGACGAGCTTCAGACCAACCTACAGTACAACGCCGGCTCCCTGCACGTCACGCTGGATGGCAGTGATGTCACGAGCTACGTGACTATCCTCAGCACCTCACCGCTCCGATTGAGCCTGAGCGGGTTGAACGCCGCTGGCCGCACCAGCGGCACATTGGTCATCTGGTATTCCCTGTACGCGCCGGCCGCCTCTGCCGGCTCCTACTACCACTGGACGCATCTCTGGCTACCAGGGTATACCGATGTCTACTGCGGCACCGATCCGGGCTTTCATAATGCTGTACCGCTGGACATCAGCCGCGCCAACATGGACATCAACGTGGACGTGCCGGCAGTCATTGACGCCTGCCAAATCTTTGATGCGTACATCAATATCGGCCCCGGCCCCTGGGGCGGCGATAATGTCTCCGTCACCGTCACCAAGACGCATTACACCCTGCTGGGCGTGGCGTTCGAGGGAGCGATTGACCCGACGCGTGTGGTGACCTACAGCAATGCGGTCACCACCACCTGGGTGTTCCTTGACCCGGTGGAAGCGGCCGGCCGCATTCGGCTCACCCTGCAGAGCGACTGTGATGATGTGGAAGACCCCCTGCCGGCCGCATTGAGCTACACCGATAACTGCGGCCTGCGCTACGTGGAGACGGCCTCCGACACACCCTCCATTAACCGCGTCGGCGATATCAGCATCTTCGTCACACCGAACTCCTACCTGGTCACGGACGATTCCGCATCCTGGCGCATCTACGTGGTCAATCCAGGGAGCGGCGTGGCCTATAACATCCTCATCACGGATGTGCTGGGCGCTGGCCTGCGGTTCGCCGGCTCCACCATTTCTGATGCCGGCGGCGTGACCATGCCGGCCCCTGGCAGTAACCCGCCGGTATGGCGCATCGCCGCTCTCCAGCCGGGCGAACAGCGGGTCATCACGGTGACCGCGGATGTGGTCGCCTGCACAGAGCTGACCAGTCGCGTCTTCGCCCAATGGGGCTGTAGTGAATCGGAAGCCTGCCGCATTGTCCAGCAGGCCGGCCCCTTCCTGCGCCTGGCAGAAGCTTCCCTGTTGACCTCGAATGCCCAAGTGGGCCAGCTTCCGCTGTGCGGCGATGGATATGTGCGCCTTACCGTCAAGAACTCCTCGCTGTATCCCACCCTGCGCGATGTCGTCATCACCGAGGCACTGGAAAACCTGACGTATGTGGCCGGTTCGACAGTGATCACCTATACGCCGAAAACCGGGTCCCCGCAGGTGCGCAGTGTGGAGCCGCTGGTGCAGAATATCGGCGGGGATATCCTCCTGACCTGGAGCTATACCCAGACGGGATTATCGGACCTGCTGGATGAGGTGCCGGCCGAAGACACCATTGACATCACCTTCAAGGTTGCCGCTTCCTGCAGCGCGACTGCCGCCAACCGGGTGAGCGGCATCGCTACCGCCACCGAGCCGTGCGGCCGCCTGCTGACCTCGAACGAGGCGGGGCTGACTATGCTGGTGCGGGTGCCGGCGCTTTCCATGACCAAAGAGGGGCGCAATATCACTAAAGGCACGGGCTTCGCGAGCCGGCTGGATGCCGAACCCGGCGATGTGGTGGAATGGCGCATCCGCCTGACGAATGGACCGCAGGGGTCCACGGCGGAAAACCTCTTCCTGGCCGACACCTGGCCGGTGAACTTCACGCCGAGCGGGGCGCTGACCGCTACCGTGGGCATCACCCCGACCGCCGGCGGATGGGAGGTTGACCCCCTGCCGGCCGGCCAGTCCGCCTATTTCTACCAGCGCGGCACGGTGAACCCGGATAGCTGTGGGCTGGACTCGGTCAATACGGCGCAGGTCACCTACGGCTGTGAGGTGGACGGCTGTTCCGCCGGCACGGTGACGACCAGCGCCATCCTCCGCACTCAGCCCCGGTTGAGCATCACCGGCCATTCACCAACGACGCTCTCGGAGTGCGGCGGCGTCATCGTTATCACCATTGATAATCAGGGCCCGCCGGCCCATCATGTCACGCTGACCGAGACATTGATGAGCGGGCTGGTGTACAGCGGCACCATCGGAGCGACGACCGCACCCACAAGCTACCCGACCAACGGCGATAACCCGGCGGTCTGGAGCTGGGATTCCCTGCCGTCTGGGTCCACGGTCATCACCTTTGAGGTGCGCAACAGCCAAAGCGCCGGCGCGTGCGCCCTGCCGCAGAGCGGTCCTATTTCCACCGATATCACTTATCAAGATAGCTGTGCCAACACCTTTGCCACAGCGGCACAGACTGCTACCACCATCGGCCAGCCATCCCTGCAGGTGAACAAGATACCTTCGTCCCGGACCGCCGCTGTCGGGCAGGTCATCACATGGACCGTCATCGTCACCAACGCCGGCAGCGCGCCGGCGGAAAACCTGGTGGTCACCGATACGGTTGCCAACACCTTCCAGAACGTCCAGTTCGGCACCGGGTCCGACGGTACGGCGCCTGCTGTAGCCGGCAATCAGGCCGTTTGGCGGCCGGCCGACCTGGCGCCGTCCGCTTCATGGCGCGCCGTCATCACTGCCACCGTTGCCAGCGCCGGCGGGAATGACAATTCCGTCACCGCCACCGCCAGTTGCGACAGCGGATGTCTCGCCAGCTCGGCATCCCGGCAGGCCTGGGTGACGCTGTTGGAGGGCTTTGACAAAGGCCCGGCCCTTCAGACCGGCACCATCGGTGACCTGCGCACCTTCACGTTCACCGTCTCCCTGCCCGATGAGGATACCGTGTATCAATCGGTGCGTCTGACCGACACCCTGCCGGCCGGCCTGGGCTACGTATCCTCCATTATCACCTACACCTATGACATAGACAATGCCGGTGGTACGACCCAATCCTCCACGACGCCGACCAGCGCGCCGGCCTACTTGCAGACCGGCAGTATCATCTGGGACCTGGGTGCACTCCCCGGCTCTGCCCAGATCAATGGACAGATTACCGTCGTGATGCGGGACATCGCTTCGAACGTGCAGGACAGCCGGCTGACCAACACCATGCGCCTGAGCTATGTGGATGCCGGCCAGACCTATATTTACACCGACACCGCCGGCATTGACGTGGTGGAACCGCTCCTGCACCTCTCCAAGACCTATGTGACCCCGCAGGGATGCGGCGGCACCCTGTTCCAGTATAACTTCAACAATTTGAGCGACGCCGGCTGGTCGGAAGTCGGGACATGGGCGCCCAACAGCAGTGGCGTCTACCAGAACACCGCCTACGGCAGTTACCGCCGGGCGTTCGCCGGCAACCCAAGCTGGCAGGACTACAGCTTCAGCTTCCTGATGCGCACCACTTCTTCCAGCGGGGCAATGGGCGGCTACATCCGTCAGAACAGAACTGACACCACTGATACCGGCTACGTGTTCCGCTGGAGCACCACGCAGATGGAACTGCGCCAGCGGAACCCCGATGTCCTGCTGGCTTCGCGCGCCGGCGGCTTCACCCCTGGCCGCTGGTATCATGTGGAAATGCGCGCGGTCGGCTCCCAGATACAGGTGTATGTGGACGGCAGTCTGGTGCTCTCCGCCACCAACACCACCCACGCGAATGGGCGCATCGGTCTTCTGTCGGATTCCCAGTCCTTGACGCAGTTTGATGACGTGCTGGTGACGCTGTACGGCACCGGCGGCTGTACGGTTGGCGCCGGCGACCTCATCACATACACCCTGGCTATTTCCAACCAGTCATCCCTGCCGGCCTATGACCTGGTGGTCAGCGACATCATACCCGCCGGCATGAGCCTGCTGACCTATACCGTCCAGAGCGAAGACCCGACCGCCGTCATCACCGCGGAGCCGGCGCCCATACCTGGCGCGGCCGGCACGCTGGTCTGGCAGATCAGTCACCTAACGCCCACCGTTCCCTTTGATCCTAGGGATCACACCGGCCTGAACCTGCTGGTTACACTGCGGGTCTCCGATGACATCACCGGCAATATCACCTTGCCGGACCAGGCGTCGCTGGCGTATGACGGCCAGAATGCAGGTGGTCCGGTGGGCATCCAGCGCAGTTACAGCGGCGGCACGCATTCTGCATCCCTGCGCACACCGGACGGCGGTATTGCCAAGTCGGTGAGCTTCACTCCTCCGCCGACGGTTACCCTGGGTTCGCTCATCACATATACCCTGCGCGTACCGGCATCTCCCATCACTGCCACATTGTACAGCGTGATGGTGACCGACAGCGTGGACAGTCGGCTCGCCATCGAGAATGTCACCACCAGCGGCGGCACGGGGGCCAGCGCCGGCTGGGCCGGCCAGCTCGTCACCGCCACCTTCAACAGCATCCCGCACGACACCCAAGCCCTCATCACCATCACTGCACGCGTGCGGGACGGGCTGGGCGCGGCGGCGGGCAGTATCATCCCCGACACGGCATACCTGCTGCATGCCACTGCACCTATCACCACCAGCAACCAGGTAACCAGCACAGTGGGAGAGCCACTGCTGTCCATGGACAAAGCGGTGCAATCTTCCACCGGCAGTTTGAGCGGACTGGATGGCTCGGCTGTGCTGACCTACACCATCACCCTCACCAACACCGGCACCAGCCCAGCCTATGACGTGCTGGTGACGGACAGCCTGCCGGCCGGCCTCAGCGTCATCCAGGTCTCCGCCGGCGGAAGCGTGCAGAACGGCGGGCGCACCATCGTCTGGAACATCCCAGCCATCACCAGCACCCTGCCGGCGCCGCCGGACAATCCGCGCGTGCTGACATATACCGCCCGCATTGATGGCGCCGGCGCCGGCATCAGCCTCCGCAACCTGGTGACAGCGACCTATTCGTCGCTGGCCGGCGAGGTGCCCGGCGAACGGCACTACGGCCCCATCACGGACACCACGACCGTGTCCACGGCAATCCCGAGTGTATCTAAGCTCCTGTCTCCTTCTTCCGTTACCATTGGTGATACCATCACCCAGTCTCTGCGGATCACGGTGCCGGCCGGCCTGGCGCTGTATTCGCCGGTCATCACGGACACGCAGTGGACCAACGGCGTGGAGTTCATCACCGACACGCGCCAGATTGTGCATATCGCCGGCACGCCGGCGGCGCCGGCCGCGTTCAGCGGGCCTTCCGGTGGAGCAGACACTTCTTCGGGCCGCTACATCACCTTCCCGCTGGGCACCATTGACAACCGCGGCTCCACCCAGCCGTATATCTTCGAAATACGAATCGGTGCCTTGGTCACGGGCTTGGCGGATAACGGGACAGATTGGCTGTGGTTCCCGCCGAACGCCGGCGACCAGACGCTCGACCAGTTCCAGTTGACCTGGAGCGACGGCGAGACAGCCCGGGCGCTGACATCCAACATCCCCACCGCCTCCATCCGCCAGCCCCTGCTCCAATTGGAGAAACGCGTTACACCGCCCACCGGCCGCGCCGGCGAGGTCATCACCTATACCCTCGTCGTGACCAATGTGGGGAGCTGGCCGGCGTATGATGTGGCGCTGACCGACGTGATCCCGGCTGGCGTACAGGTCCTGCCGACCGGTGGAAGCGCCTCTCCCGTGCCAGCCACCTACAGCGTGCTGTCCGGCTCGCCGCAGACCGGTGCCGGCGGCGTCATCACCTGGACCCTTGTCAGCGCGATGCCGGTAGGCGGCGTCCAGACCTATGTCTACACCGCTACCCTGGCCACCAATGTGGAACCCAACGCGATCTACGTCAATAGGGCAGACGTGGACTGGACGAGCCAAGCCGGCGATACGCCGCACGAACGGCGCTATGTGGACAGCCCGCAGGAAAACGGCTGGACCGCGGATACCGACGACGCCCAGGTGAGCACGCCTGGCGCGCTCGAAATCACCAAAGCGCTTGACAGCACAGATGCCGCATACACCATCGGGCAGATGGTGCCGTACCGGATCACGGTGACCATCCCAACCGGCACAGTGCGGGATGTGGTGGTGACCGATACGCTGGATGCCGGCCTGGTATATCTGCCGGCCAGCCGGCACATCAGCGGGCCGGCGTCCTCGCCGACAGAATCGGTCTCCTCTCCTAATGACGGCACCGCACCCGTCACAGTGGTCTGGAACTTCGGCACGGTGGTCAATCCGCCGCCGGGTGCACCGATCGTCATTACGTTCCAGGCCCGGGTGGCGGACACGCCTCAGAACCAGGACGGGGATATCAAGCTCAACCGCGCCGGCGTGCGCTGGACCGACGGGCAGGGCGCTGAACCGGTGGATACCGCGCCAGACGTGCCGGTGACCCTGGAGATGCCGGCGCTGGTTGTGGAAAAGAGCGCCCAGCCCACCATCGTGGCCGCCGGTGCACCGGTGACCTTCACCATTACCGTCACCAATGTGGGCACCGGCCTTGCCCAGCATGTGCATGTTACCGATACCCTGCCCGCCGGCTATACATACCTCGCGGGCAGCAGCCGGCGGAACGGCACCCCCATCGCGGACCCCGCGATCGGCGCGGACAACCGCACTCTGACATACCTGCTGGACGCCGCACTGGCCGGCGGGCAGTCACTGACCCTCACCTTGCGGGCAAACGCACCCACAGAGCCGGGCTTCGGTGAAGGTATCAACACCGCCCGCGCCGCCGGCCAAGACGAAACTGGCGCGCCCATCCCCTCCGATAACAGCGTCCATGTGCCGGCCGACACCGACCCCGACGACCTGGACGACGCCCAGGTGCGCGTGCCGTACCTCTACGCCGCCAAGACGGACAGCCTGCTGGTGGACGCCAACGGGGATGGCTTCGTCAGCCCAGGCGATTCGGTGCGCTACACTGTGCATATCCACAACTGGGGCACGGCGCCGGCCGCTAATGTGCGCTTCACCGATACCCCCGACAGCAACAGCCCGCTGGTGGCCGGCAGTGTGGCAGTCACCAGCGCCGCGCCGTTCTCGGTGCTGAGCGGCAACACGCCGGGGGACACCTCGGTCGAGGTAGCAATTTCGCAGATTGCCGTCGGGGATGTCGTCACCATCACCTTCACCGTCCAACTGGTGGAACCCTGGCCGGCCGGTGTGTCGTACATCTCCAACCAGGGGCGCGTCTCCGCCGACGTGGCCGGCGAGGTGCCGACGGATGACCCCGACACAGACAAACCCATGGATCCCACCGATACCCTGGTGGCGGTCGGCAGTATCGGTGACTTCGTGTGGCATGACGCCAACGGCGACGGCGTCTATAACCCGGGTGAGGAGCCGCTCGCCGGCGTGCGGCTGGAGCTGTGGTGGGATCGCGACGGCGACGGCATCTACGAGACCTATATCGGTGAACGCTTCACGGACAGCAGTGGCCGCTACCTCTTTGACGGCCTGCCGGTGGGCGAGTATGAGGTGCGCGTCGACGATACCACACTGCCCTGGGCGGCAGTGCTGACCGCTGGCACAGACCCCCATCATGTCAGCCTCGGGCCGAACGAGCATTACCGCAATGCCGACTTTGGCTACCGCACGGCCCTGGCCATCCGCAAGGTGGATGAGAAGGACCCCATCCCCGCCGGCAACCTACTGCACTATACCATCGTGGTGACCAACGAAGGCGGTATCACCCTGCGCAACGTCGTGGTCACCGACACCATCCCGGCGCAGACCCTGTACTTCCCCGGCAATGCGGTGCCGGCGCCCATCTTCTGGGATGGTCTGCGCACGCTGGTCTGGAGCCTGGGCGACATCCCCGCCGGCGCCAGCCGCACCATACAGCTCTATCTGCACCCGGTGACGACCATCCCGGGCGGCACCGTCGTGCGCAACGAGGTCATGGCCCGCGCGGACAATGCGCCGCCGGCAAGCACCTTTGAGGATACCACTATCCTCCAGGCCCAGCCTACACCCACCGCGACCGCCACGCGCACACCGACGCCGACGGCCACAACACCTCGGACTCCCACACCGACGCCCACCCGGACCTCGACGCCGGGGCCAACCGCTACGCCGACGCCGACCAGCACATGGACCCCGACGCCGACAGCAACCCAGCCGGCGCCGCCAACGCCCACGCCCACCCCAACGGGCACTGGCGCGCCCTGGCAGTGCCCCGCCGGCCCATCCATGTACTGGAAGCGCGGCGGCTACCGCGATTACGCGCCCAATGGTGTGCCGGACTTCGACCAGCGGCAGGGGACTTGGCAGCATCCGGAGACCGGGCAGTGGACCTACGACGCGGCTGTCGCTCTCGCCAATTCCTTCTGGTGGTTCGATGCCCGCTTCGAACGCAGTCCGTACTCACCGCCGTACATCACCGATACCTATCCGCTGGTGGAATCCTACGGCCCATGGGATGACCACGACCAGCGCAATGTGAACGCCGATGATGCGGGGGAGTCCTCGTACCAGTTTATCGAGGACCTGGCCTACCGTATGGATATTGACGGCCAGCGGAGCGGCCTGCCGCATCGCGGCGCCACCATCAGCGACACGGTGGAGGCGATCGAACAATATCTGACTGACAAGGGCCTGCGTGCCAGCTATATCATTACCGTGACCGAGACGCCGGCCTTCTCCCTCATCAGCGACGAGGTGCGGGCTTGCCATGACATCATCCTCCTGTTGGGCTTTTGGGAGAAGCAGAACGGCCGGCCAGTGCGCCTGGGCGGGCACTACGTCACAGTGCCGGGAGTGGACCCGTACAACTACTACATCGCCTTCAGCGATCCCTGGTTCGACCGCGGCGAGGCCGGCAGTCTTGGCCGGGTACTGCCGCCGCCGGTCCACCCGCACGAGGGCGCCCAAGCCTTTGCCCTGCATAACCTGCCGGCCTTTGTCTCGCATGACATCTACACCGTGACGGTCAGCTCCCTGGCCATGGCCGGCAGTTGGGAGCCGCAGGGCTACGTCCAGAATTGGGAGGAGGTAGCCAACTTCGCCGGTGTCAACGTTCCAGCGCGCTATGCCTCGTATCAGGGCAGTTACGCCGGCGGCGACATCCACACCAAGGTCGAATATGCCATTATCGTGGCGCCAGTGGAGACGCCGGAGCCTCCCGAACCGATGCCGCCGGCCAACACCTGCCCCACCCTGCATTACAAGGGCGAGGGGTACCCGGACTACGCGCTCAGTGGAGTGCCGGACTTCGACCAGCGGCAGAACGATTGGAAGAACCCGCGCACCGGCCAGTGGAGCCTCGATGCGCCGGCGGCCTTCGCCAACGCGCTGTGGTGGGACGATTCCCGCTTCGAACAGGATTACATCATGCCGCCCACCATCCGGGATACCTATCCGCTGGTGCAGGCCTACGGCCGCTGGGACGATCATGATCCAGCCAACGTACCGCCTCTCGTCGAGCACCTAGCGCGCGAGATGGACACGGACGGCCGGCGCAGTGCCGCGCTGAAAGCCGGCACGACCATCAGCGATACGCTGGCCGGCCTGGAATCCTACATCCACAGCAAGGGGCTGTGGGACCACTACCGCGTCATCGCCGAGCGCCAGCCGGCGTTCCAGTGGGTCTCCGAACGCATCACACGCTGTAACACCGTCGTGCTCCTGCTCGGCTTCTGGGAGATGCAGGATGGGCGCTGGCGGCGCATCGGCGGGCACTACGTGACAGCGGTAGGAACGGATGCACAGAACGGCTTCATGGCCATCAGTGACCCGTACCGCGATCATGCGGAAGCCGGCTACGCCGGCCGGGTCCTGCCGCCGCACTGGCCGCACCAGCTCTACGTGCCCATTACCACCACCTTACACAATGATGCCTGGTACGTATCCCACGACGCCTATCCCGTGACGCCCACCTACAGCCCTGGCGGCCGCTGGGGGCCGGAGGGGTATGTGCCTACCCGGGAGGAGCTGGAGAACTTCGCCGGCCTGAACTTCCCGTGGGACCTGGAGGTGTACCGCGGCGAATATCGCGGCGGCCCTATCGTCACGGAGGTGGAGTGGGCCGTCGCGCTGGAGCCTATCACACCGGGGACCGGGCCGACGCCCACCCTGCCGGCAAGGGTGCGCCTGCCTCTGCTCATGAAATAATCCTGCCGGCATCCGGTGAACAAGAAAGCGGAGGCCAAAGCCTCCGCTTTCTTGTTCCCCCCGCCTTTCCCGGTATAATGTCCTCGGGAGGGTGTCCAACATGCTGAAACGCCTCATCCGAGAGCTGAAGCCGTACCGCTGGCAGTTAGCGGCCGCCATCTTGCTGACGGCGCTGAACGCCGGCGTGCCGCTCCTGCCGCCCCAATTCCAGCGCCGCATCATTGACGATGCCTTACAGCGCAAGGACGTGCATTATATTACCCTGCTAATTGCCGGCCTGGTCGGCGTCTACCTGCTCAACAGCCTGGTGGACAGCGCGGACAGCTATCTGCGGCATGTGCTGGGTCAGCGTTTTATCTTCGACCTGCGCACCCGGCTCTATGAGCACTTACAACGCCTCTCCCTCCCCTTCTTCGAATCGCGCCAGACCGGCGACCTGATGTCGCGCGTGACCAACGACGTGCGCTCGTTGGAGATGCTGGTCACACATACTACCGAATTCATCATTGTGGACTCCCTGCGGCTCATCGGCATCATCATTTTGCTGTTCAGCATGGAGTGGCGCCTGGCGCTGTGGGCGTTACTGCCGGTGCCGCTAGTGGCTGTCGTCCTGCGCTGGTTCAACCAGGTCATCCGCCCCACCTTCCGGCAGATACGTAAGGATATGGGAGCCATCAACGCTGAGCTGGAGGAAAATCTCGCCGGCATGCGGGTCATCCAGGCCTACGGCCAAGAGCCGCGCGAGTTCCAAGATTTTCTGGGGGCCTGCCGGGCCTATTTCCAGGATACCGTGCGCGCCATCGTGCGCTGGTCCACGGTGTTCCCCGGCGTGCGCTTCCTCTCCAGCGCCGGCGCGGCCCTGGTGCTGGGCGTCGGCGCCTGGATGGTGGTGCAGGGAGAGCTGAGCGTGGGCACACTGGTGGCCTTCATCAGTTATACCGCGATGTTCCTGGAACCTATCAATCGGCTGACGGAGATGGACAACGCGGTGCAGGAGGCGCTGGCCGCCGGCGAGCGCATCTATGAGCTTCTGGACAGCCAGCCGGAAATCGCGGACCTGCCGGATGCGCAGGATGTCGCATCGGTGGAGGGCGCCATCACCTTCGAACATGTCTCCTTCGTCTATCCCTCGGGCATCGAGGCCCTGCATGATGTCAGCTTTAGCGTCCAGCCGGGCGAGACGGTGGCGCTGGTCGGCCCCAGCGGCGCCGGCAAGACCAGCATCGCCAACCTGGTGGCGCGCTTTTACGACCCGACCGAGGGGCGCGTCCTGCTGGACGGCATGGATGTGCGCCGCATCCGACTGCGTTCCCTGCGCCGGCATGTCGTGACGGTACTGCAGGACACCTTCCTCTTTTCGGGCACCATCCGGGAGAACCTGCTGTACGGCCGGCCGGATGCCGCAGAGGAGGAGATGATCGCCGCCGCCAAAGCCGCCTACGCCCATGACTTCATCATGTCTTTTCCGCAGGGCTATGACACGGAAATCGGCGAGCGCGGGGTGCGGCTCTCCGGCGGGCAGAAACAGCGCCTGGCGCTGGCGCGCGCCATCCTGACGGACCCGCGCGTGCTCATCCTGGATGAGGCGACCTCTTCGGTGGATGCGGAGGCGGAGTACTGGATTCAGCGGGCATTGGCGGAGGTGCTCAAGGGGCGCACTGCCATCATCATCGCGCATCGGCTTTCCACGATCCGCAGTGCGGACAAGATCATCGTGCTGGATGGGGGCAGGATTGTAGAGATGGGCCGGCATGAGGCATTACTGCAAAGCGCCGGCCTGTACAGCCAGCTTTACGCTCGACAGGTGGAGCTGGTGGCCCTGCCGGCCGAAGGTGTGGAGGTGGAGTAGGACGGCCGGCATCGGAACATTAGCCGCGTCCGATTGCCGATGGGCTTCACCGTCCGCCGACGGGCACTTCGGAGATGAGCGGCACGATCATCGGCCGGCGGCGGATGCGCTCATAGATCATTTTCTGAAGCGTGGTGCGCACCAGGTCGCCCAAAGCCTGCTTGCCGGCGTAATGGGATTGCTGTTCCACCGTCTCGATAACCAGCTCGATCATCTCATTGACCAGGTTTTCCGCATCGCGCATGTACACAAAGCCGCGCGAGACGATTTCGGGCACATCGAGCAGGCGGCCGGTGCGCGCATCCACCGCCATGCCCACCGCCACGAACCCATCCTGCGACAGAAGCTCACGATCCCGCAAGACCGCCGGCCCCACATCGCCGACGCCGCTCCCATCCACAAACACGTACCCACCCGGCACGCGCTCGCCGATCCTGCCGCCTTCCGAGGTGAAGTGCAGGACGTAGCCATTCTCGACCACAAAGATGCGCTCTTGCGGGATGCCCAACTGGCGCGCCAGCACACCGTGATGATGCAACTGCCGCAGTTCACCGTGAATAGGCACGAAATAGCGCGGCTGTACCAGGCGCAGTAACAGCTTCTGCTCCTCTTGGCTGGCATGCCCAGAGACATGTACCTGGGCGATGCGGTCATAGATGACATCCGCCCCGCGCTGGAACAGGCGGTTGATGACCTCGTTCACCTCTTCGTCATTGCCGGGAATAGGATGAGCGGAAATGACCACGGTATCCCCTGGCCCCACCTGAATCTGCTTATGGAGGCCGCGGGCGATGCGCGCCAGCACGGCGGTCGGTTCCCCTTGGGTGCCGGTTGCCAGGATAGCTACTTTTTCAGGCGGCAGGTTCTGGATATGGTTGATGGAGACCAGCAGTTTTTCAGGAATCTCCAGATAGCCCAACTCTCGGGCGATTTCCACCATTTCCTCCATGGTGCGGCCAGTGATGGCCAGCTTGCGCTGATGACGGGCCGCCGCCCAGATGGCCTGCTGGATGCGCGGCAGGTGGGACGCAAAGGTCGCCACGATGACGCGGCCCTGGGCGTTGGCAAAGACCTCCTCGAACGCCGGCTGGACCGCCCGTTCCGACGGCGTGAAGCCGGGTGATTCGGAGTTGGTGGAGTCGGACAGCAGTACCAGCACCCCCTCGTTGGCGAAGGCCGCCAGGCGCGCCAAGTCCGCCGGCTCGTCAATCACCGGCGTGTAATCGATCTTGAAATCGCCCGAATGCACCACCAGCCCCACGGGCGTGTAAATCGCCAGGCCGACGCCGTCCGGGATGCTGTGGTTCACGCGGAAAAACTCCACCGTGAACGGGCCAATGGTCACCCGCTCGCCCGGCCGCACGATGTTCAGCGGCACGCCGGCGCGCTCGCGCGCCCGCACCTTGCTCTCGATGAACCCGATGGTCAGGCGCGTGGCATAAATCGGCGCCTGCACATGCTGAAGGAAGAACGGCAGCGCGCCGATATGGTCCTCATGCCCATGGGTGACCACAATGGCGCGCACGCGGTGCAGTTTGTCCATCAAATACCCGTAATCGGGGATGACCAGGTCAATGCCGAGCATGTCGTTCTCGGGGAACATGATGCCAGCGTCAATGACGAGGATGTCCTCGCCGTACTCCAGCACCATCATGTTCTTGCCGATCTCGCCCAGTCCCCCCAGCGGGATGATGCGCAGTTCCTCTAACGCCATATGTACTGCTTCTCCATTTCTTGAATGCACCGGTCCTGCAGTGCGTGCCCTTCAACACAAACAATACCCCGACGAAAAGGCATGGTTCGTCGGGGCACCTATCCGCGCTGTATCGCCGGCGTTTCCTTCCTTTTTGCTATTTCACATATCGTATCATGAACATCACCAGATGTCAAAATTTCATGCCACATGGTCAGATGACCGTCACCTGACCTCGGATGCCACGCGCGCACGGGCCCCCGCCGCAACAAGCGGGAGCCCGCACCGCACACCCCTGATATGGCAAGGATAGGAGGCACCGCCGGCGGGACAGTCAGGACGCCGGCTCCGGCTCAGCGGCCGGCACTGCCGGCGCTTGGAGCTTCGGTTCCTTGACGAACAGCACCACCAGCAGGAGAGTGGCCAGGGTCACGCCGGCCAGCATCAGCGCCGCGCTAGCCGGGCCGGAGCGCTCTACCAGGATGCCGGAAATGCTGGGCAGGATGAAGTAGCCCAGGCCGTTGGCGGTCATGACGATGCCCATCAGCACGCCGGCGTTCCACGGCCGCACCCCCGGCTGTAACTGTGCCAGCCCCATGCGGATAGGCATCAGGGAGTTCATGGCACAGCCCATGATGACGATGATGAGGAAGGCCAACCAGACGTTCTGCGGGCCTAACGGTAGGAAGAAGACCGACAGGAAGGCCAGCACCAGCACAACGGCGCCAGCACTCATGATAAGCTTGGGCCGGCCGATGCGGAAGGCCCAGGCGGGAACGATGAGCGAGGCAGGGATGCCGACCAGGGACATCACGGACAGCAACAGCCCCACGGTGGTGAGTGCCACGCCGTAAGCAGAGAACTGCACCGGGAACACCGCCGGCACAATCCCCAGATAGCCCACCAGCGCCAGGCTGAACGGCAGGAGGATGATGTTGTCCAGGTTCATGACCTGTTTGACCGACGCCCACAGGCCGACCTTGACCATGGGCGGCAGGGGTTCCGGCGGATAGGGGGGACTCTCACGCAAGAACATCCACGACAGCGCCGCACCGACGGAGGCGATAATGCCCAAGGTCAGGAACATGCCGCTCCAGCCGAAGGAATTGAGCAATGGGAAGATGATGGCGTTGCCGGCGGCGATGCCGGCGGCCAGCCCCACGTTGGCAATGGCGTTCGCCACGCCGACCTCTCGCCGTGGGAACCATTTCAGCACCATGGCGCCGATCACAGAGGTTGCCAGCCCCAGACCGATGGAACCAGTGACGTTGAACAGGGCAAAGAGCGGCCAGATGCGGGTGCTGGCACGCAGTAAGGCGCTCACCGCTAGGAGTGTCTGGGCGAAGCAGAAGACCAGCCGCCAGCCGAACTTATCGGTGGCGATGCCGCCGGGAAGCGAGACCAGCCCGGAGAAGAGGCCGAACAGGACAATGAGCACCAGATTGGCCTGACTGAAGCTGACGCCCCAATCCTGGGAGAGGGAGCTGACCAGCGGCGCTACGCTGAAACAGGTCAGGGCCATCATCCCGAAGGCCAGTGTGAACACACCCACGATGACCCAGCGATAACTGCTGACCACGTACTTTTCTGCCTGCATGAGTGATTCCTCCTTCAACGATGATATGGACCGTACCGCCGTCAAAATGGGGAATGCACTTATCCAAGTGACAGCCACCTGTGCACCTGCTGGGGTGAGGCCAACCTAATGCATATTATACACTAGTATATATAAGTTGTCAAGACCGGTGCTGGCGCAAGTACTAATTCTTATTGACAGGCCGGCTAAGTTATGCTATAATGTTGACAGTAAATCATTCGGAAACTTGTCCAGAGGAATTATACAATCCCATGCAAAGTATCGAGCTCATTGTGCGCCACAAGGTGGGGCTTCACGCGCGGCCGGCGGCTATGTTTGTCGAGACGGCCAAAAGCTTCTCCTCCAAAATTTCCGTCAGCAAAAACTCGCGCACTGTGGATGCCAAATCCATCCTGGCTGTGCTGACACTGGGAGTGGGCCAGGGAGATACCATCCGCATCACTGCCGAAGGCCCTGATGAGACAGAAGCCATCCAGAAGCTCCAGAACCTGATCGAGTCCAATTTCGGCATGCCCGACGAGCAGTAGCGTTACTCCGCAGTTGAACGCAACGAAGCGTTTGAGAGGGTGTTCTTATCATTAGAACTTCTGGCTGAGCGGCCGGTGCCGGTCTGTGTGTGCCAGAGATAACCCAGGAGTAGAACCTATTTCATAATTCGATCGATGCACCATAGAATGATGGCAATCAAGCAAAAGGCTTTATACATATGCACATCACGGTCATAGCGAACTACCAAACGACGGCAGTTGTCCATCCAAGCAAAACAGCGCTCCAC
>CALIBQ010000018.1 GCA_938049385.1 uncultured Anaerolineae bacterium | reverse complement strand
GTTCTGATTATTTTTTGGCTCCTGCCCGGAGGGCTACCAATAATGCGGCTGGCAATCCCTTCGGCTTGGGGAAGCAGGGCTGGCACGGAGAGGGTATATTTGCCTGCGAGATGAGCATTGAGGGCATCTTGAAAGATGTGCATTCGCTGGGCAAACAAGGGATTCTGTTGCCACCGATGCACCATCTCAACCAGAGCGGCGCAATGATTTTCACGGTAGGTTTCAAGAAAAATCTGCTTCACTGCATCTGGCATCAGTTTTCCTTCGGCATCAAGGCGTTTACATTCTATCAGCACGTTCATCGGCGTTGACGGGGTGAGCCAGAAGCCGGCTTTGGGGAAAACCGGCCCCACCTTCTGGGCATCCAACTCGGCCAACTCCAGCATCCGCCGCACTGCTTCCGACAGTGGCTTAATCCATTGCGCCAATTGGCTGCTCAGACGGTTCAATTGTTCGGTTACAGGAGCAAAAGCCTGAGCAGCCATATCCCGCACCGGCTCCGTTAACTGGCGGGTGAGTTCTGCTAACTGTGGGGCAAACGCCTGGGCAAGTGCTTGCCGAAGTTGTTCGGCGAAAGCAAAGTAGAGGCGTTCTGCCTCCGATTCCTGGCACTGTGGTTCCATCATCACAACTCCTCCAGACTCTCCTGGATTTCCCGCAACTCCGCCTCCGTCAACCCCCAGAGTTGGGCTGCCAGGCGGTCTATCTCCGCCTCTATCTCCCGCACCCGCGCCGCATCTCCCGCCGCCGTGGCCGCGTGGGCCTCCCGGGAGAGGGCCGCCAGGCGGCGGTGGAGAGGGTTGGACGGGTCGTAGCGTGGGACGCGCACATTCTCCAGCACATGAGGTGTGCCAAAGCTCTTGCCGCCTCTTTGTGAATAAGATTGTAAGGTAAAATTGACTGGTGACGAATTGATAACAGCGCACACGAAGTGTGCTTCCTCTTCGTCAGTAAAAGCCACCAGGGTGATGATATGTTGCGGAATCACGGGCTTTCCTTTATGACTTGACACAACGGCGCAAGCAAGCTCACTCCCTATATTGGGCCACACCACCTTGTACGGCGCGAAGGTGTAGTCACCGACGTCAAACATAGAGTAGAACGGGTCGCCCTCTGAGAAGTATCGCTGATACCCCGACCGGCTGCGCAATTCGGCTTCAAAATGCTTGAGGTAAGCATAGGTTTTGGGATAGGTGATCGCCAGCCAGTCCTCATCGTAGCCCCGCCGTTTCTCCGGGTCCTGCACCATCAGAATATAGGCGGACGGTTGAGCCTGCCAGCGTCCCACGTCCCGCCCGCGCAGGAGCGGATAGAGCAGGTCCGGCTCAATGGCCGCCTGGACGCTCTCCACCTCCCGTTTCGCCCCTTCGGTGAGGTTGCTCACCACTACCAACCCGCCCGGGCTCTGTCCGACAATTTCCAGCCAGTAGACACCGTTGAGCCAGGTGCAAACGCCGGCCTTGGCCTGATAATCCGACACGCCCAGCACCTTCTTCACCGCCTTCAGCGCCCGCGGGCGGCCGGTGAGCCAGGGCGAGGTAGGATCACTCTCGTCCACCGGTCGGGCCACGAATTGGCGGTAGGCGGCCACCTTCTCCCGCGTGATTTCCTCAAGGCTCAGGTCCTCGGGGATGACGCTCCCGCCATCCGGTTTGTACCAGTGGGCATACGGCACGGGGTAAGTCGTCGGCCGCCCCCGCTCCAGGATGACGATGGCGGTGCGGTTGCTGGCCCCCTCAAAGGGCTTCAGGTCGGCCATGTCGTCCACGTGCACCACGGCGAGGGGGGTGCCGTCTCCCAGCCGGAAACGGCGGAAGCCCTGACCGGCTCCGGCGGTCTTGAAGACGCTCTGGGTGATGAGGAAGCCCAGCCGCCCCCTGTCCTTCAGGTACTTGTCCATCGCCACGTAGGTCATCAGCATGGAGATGTCCTTCTTGCCCTTGCCCAGGATGGTATCCATCCCGCCGTGAGGAAAGAGGCCGTGATGCACCCAGAGGGTTTTCGTCTCCTGACGGTACTCATCGGGCAGGCTTTCCCAGTTCACCCAGGGGGGATTGCCGGCCACGTAGTCAAAGCGGCCCTGGAAGAGCGGCGCGAAGGCGTTCTTGATGATGCGCGCCCAGATGCCGTTGATCCCCTGGCGGTCCAGGTCCCCCAGGCGCTCGTAGAGTTCCAGCGCCACGCGGATTTCGGCATCTTGCCGGGCCGGATCCAGCGGAAACGTCTGCAGCAGCCGGGTCCGGAACTGCTCCGGCGTGAGGCCCGCGCCCACGCACTCCTCCAGCAGGTCGGCCAGGCGGTCAATGGAGCGCGCGTCTACCAGGGAGCGGGGGACGCTGAACCGGCCCACGGCGGTATTGAAACTGTAGGCGTGGTGGGTGAAGAGGTCCTGCCCGGCGCTGGGGGTCAGGATGGAGTCGGCCAGGTAGACGGGGATGTGGATGTCGCCCCGGCGGTGCGGGAGCAGGTCGCCCAGGGCCAGCAGGTAGTTGGTGCGGGCGGAAATGACCGCCAGCGGGTTCAGGTCAAAGCCGACGACGTTCTGCAGGATTTGCTCCAGCACGTCGGCCGGGGGGAGCATCTTCTCGTCGGCGTACTGGCGGATGCGCCTGATGGTCAGCACCAGAAAGGTGCCGGAGCCGCAGGCGGGGTCCAGGAGCCGCCGGGCGGGGTTGCCGTCCACGCCCAGTTGATTCAGGAGCCGTTCGGCCAGCCAGTCGGGGGTGTAGTATTCGCCCAGGTCGTGGCGCAGCCGCTTCGGCATCAGGTTCTGGTAGAGTTGCTTCAGGAGGTCGCGGGTCTCCTCCGGGTCCACGTCCAGCGTGACCAGCGAGTAGTTAGCCAGGGCGCCGATGATGCGCCGCAGGGCCTGCTCCACCCCGTCGTCCCAGGCGTCCAGGTACCAGCCAAAGAAATCACCCTCCAGGAAATTCTTGATGCCAAATTCGGCAAAGACCCCGCCCCGCTCCATCCTGCGCAGGTAGGCGCGCAGGCTTTCGGTATCTGACGAGGCCACCTGGGCCAGACCGGTGCCCACTTTGGGCATCAGGTAGTAGTGGGCAATCTGCACGGCCAGCAACTTGATGAAGGTGGCGTAGTAGGTGTGGATGGCAAAGAAGAGATGCAGGGCGTTGATGCCCTCACCTCTCACCCCCTGCCCCCTTTCCCCTCTCCTAACATTGGGAGAGGGGAGAGGGGGTTGGGGGGAGTGGGGCGAGGGCCGCACCCCATACGACCGCGCCAGTCCGGCTACGTCCAGCCGGGTGCTGCCCTCCTCATAGCCGCAGATTTCGCGGAACTGGCGCTGCCACTGTTGAAAGAGGGTATGGACCCGGGGATTGTCGCTGGCTTGCAGGGCATCGTAGAGGGTGGAGACGGCCATGCGGCTGACGACGGTGTTCTCGCCAAAGTCCCGCACCAGGTTCTCCGGGGTCAGGGCCAGTTCGGTGGAGAGGGAGAGGAGATAGCGCAGGAACGTCTCGGTAGAGTGGGGGGAGACGGGTACCGGGTCATCCACGTGCCAGTGGCCGTCGCGGAAGCGGACGAAGATGAAGTAATGGCCGTCCAGCACGGCGCCGGCCAGCCGCTCTTTGTGGTGGCGGTCCAGTCGCTCCAATCCCTCCATATACCGCTGGACCTGCCCCACGGCGTGCTGGTTGGGGCGGGCGTTTTTCTCCCGGCGCAGGGTGCCCGGCGGCTCGTACTCCACCACGAAGCGGTTGTAGACGGCGTCGGCGCGGCCGTTGATCAGGGTGCGCTCCCGCTCCAGACGCAGGCTGACGTCAAAGTTCTTGGCGAAGCGTTCCAGGATACGCTCCACTTCCGCGACCAGGTCGGCTTCGTTAGAGGAACGGGCAGCGGCGGCCTGGATGTCGCGGGCGATATCGGGCGCGCGCTGACGGACGAAGGCTTCCAGTTCGGTAGGCGTATAGGGCATGCTACGATTGCTCCTGACGATAGGCGGGCAAAGGGAAGATAACCTTCACCGGCTGGCGATAGACAGCGTGGCTGACCAGCAGTTCGCCTTTGACCAGGCGGGTGACGGCCATCTTGAGGTCCTGCTCCAGGAAGCGGTAATCCGGCTGCATGACCTCGGCGGAGCCGCTGCGGCCCAGAATCTTGGTGGCGCAGTTGCCGGTCACCCGGTCGTGGACGGCGCTCATAAACTGCTGGGCGGAGATGAGGATGACCCCGAGGCTGCGGCCCCGCTCGGCCACGTCCAGCACCTGCTGGGTGATGGGCGACGCTTTGGGGCCGCTGGGGGCGTACTTGTTCAATTCGTCTACGAAGATGATGACCTTTTCCGGCACCGGCGCCGTCTCGGTCCGGTTTTCGGCTTCCTCCGCCTTTACCGCGTAGACGGTGCGCAGGATGTCACCGAAGACCAGGGTCTGTTCGTCGTCGGCCAGTTTGGCGATGTCCACCACATACGTGTGACCCCCTTGGATGTTGACCAGCACATCGCTCAGCCGTCGCTCGTTGCGCGAGCGGCTCTGCACAAAGATGCCGGTCTGACGGGTCTGGACGATGCGGCGGAGGTGGCGGCGGAACGCGCCGATGGACGAACCGGCGAACATCCCCCGCCAACGCCCCTTCTCGCCTTGCTTCTCACGGAGGAACTCCAGCAAAGCATCCCAGCTCTGGACATCCTTGAACTCATAATCCCGTCCGGTGATTCCGGTCATGATCTCGCCGTAGATACCCTCCATTGTGCCGCTGGGGTCGGCGACGTTGCTAAAGAGCAGGTCCAGTTTATCGGCGGTGCCTTCCAGGTCATAGGCGTACAGGGTGTGGACGCCCGGCACCGGCGGGTAGGAGTTGGCCTGGCCGTTGGGGCCGCGGGGCAGGAGGTAGTGGACGTTCTGGAAGGGCCGGGGCTCCAGGCCCAGGGCTTCCCACAACTCCATCTGCTCCGGCGGTAGCGGGTCGTCGCGACGGCGGTCAATCTGCAGCAGGTCGGCCTGCTTGACGTTGAGGATGATGACAGCGATTTTCTCCGGGTCCCGTGCCCGCTGCAGGATGGACTGGATGAGGAACATCGCGTACGAGGTCTTGGTGGCCAGGCCGCTGATGCCGGAGATGTTGACGTGGGCCGATTCCGGGCCCAGGACGTAACGGCGGTCCAGATAGGCCACGGCGGAAGCGCCGTTGCTCATCTTGATGAGGCCGGCAGGGATGGCGTCGTGAGGGCGGTCCCGGAGCAGGGTATCCGTGCCCAGGGCCTGCTGGATGCCCTCCAGGTCGGCGAAATAGACCAGCCGCTCGCTGGGGACCGGCATGTAGATGTCGGCGGTATTGTTGAGAACGTTGACAAAGGCAACCGTTGTGCCCTGGCGCGGCGTGTTGGGTTCCTCGCTCAGTTCGCCGAAATTGTTGGAGATAAAGTTGGCCAGGTCATTGGGAGCATCGGTGCGATGCTCCAGCGTCGTCACCAGGCCGTAGGTTTTGCTGGGCGGCTGACCGGCCTGGTTGACCTGGTCCACGACCACAATATCAAAGGGGTTGACGATGGTATCTGGCGGGAGCCAGAAGCGGAATTTGTCCGATGTGGTGGGGTCTCGCTCGGTAGCCGATGTGCGACCGATGGGCTGACGGACGGTCTCTTCAGACATCTTTGACCTCCTGCTTTCACGGTGTGGGTTTAGGCCAGCGAACGGCGCCCAGGAGCACCTGTTGCGAGTAAAACCGGTTCTTGATCGTCTGTTCGGCCAGAAAGATGGGGTACAGGTGGCAGTGCCAGCGGCGGTCCCAGCCATAAGGGGTCACGTTGCGCTCGGCGACCAGGGCCCGGGAAATGAGGTCGGCCAGGTCGGAATCCACCGGGGTGCCATCCGGCCGGGGCAACTCCACTTTCACCACCCCCATCAGGGGGTAATCCAGTTCCTCCTGCGGGCGCAAGCGGACGTACCAGAACGCCACCTTTCCGTTGTGGGCGCTGAAGGCCACGGTGCGGTGGGCAAATTCCAGCCCGGCCAGGATGGACGTGATGTCCCGACGGGCGGTGCTCCGCCCTCCTCCGAAGCGGAATTCCGGGTCTTTTCGGAACGACTTGGCCACGCCGATCAAGAAGGGTTCTTTAATGAAATCGTCCAGTTTGACGGCGCCGTCCAGGATGAGCCAGGCGCTTTCGTTTCGCTCGGCAGCGGTGGCCTGGATCAACTCCACTTCCAGTTGGTGCATCCGATGGCGGGCAATGCCCCCCGCACGGGTGCGCGGGTCCTCTTCGCTGGGGTCCCGGGGGGTCAGAGCGGTTTTCCTGGTGGTGTCCACGACTTCAAAGAAGCCGTCCGGTGTCTGGAGGGGCTGTAATTGCTGCCATACGGTGTCGGAGAGGCCGTATTGTCCTGTCGGTATCAGGAGCAGTATTTTATGCTGGCTTTTCAGGCAACGGATGCGACCGTCATCGTGGCGCACCATCGCGGCTGCCCCGATTTGGGCCAGTTGGATGGGGAACGAGCGCCGTTCCTCCAGACCGGTGCCCAGGTAATACGTTCGCAGGGAGCCGTCTATGAAAAAGCGGAAAAGGTGCTTCTCTGCCCGGAACAGAGGCGGGGTGGGACGGTAGAGGTTGGCGGGGGATGGAGTGGGAGTTTCGGCGAAGTCGGTGATTTCGCCGGCTTCCCGGTTCAGCAGCGTGTCTTCAATCTCATCGGCGTCGGGATGCTGGAGTTCCTCCACTGCTCCGCCGGTCGCGGGAAGAATCTTCAGATTGGCGCCCAGCAGATTCAAAGCGGGTGTAAGGCAAGATAATGGATGGGGCATCCGGTACCTCCACCTTTAGAGTTGCCGGCTTGTCCGACACACATACAGTGCCAGCGATCAGCGCTATAATCCGCCAGACCACAGATGAAAATACCCGCCTCAGCCTTGACGGCGGGCGGGCGTTATGCTACAATCTCTATTACCGGGACGCCCGTGCCGTCCTGGCCATCGCCTCGGGCTGGGAGGAGCCGCGAGGCGATTTTTGTTTCCGGCTACCGCCTATCAGTATAGCCTATTTCCTGTTGCTTGGCAACTGGGCAGGGTGTGAGGGCGTGAAACGTGAAGCGTGAAACGTGAGGCGTGAAACGTGAAGCGTGAAACGTGAAACGTGAAACGTGAAACGTGAGACGCGTGGCAGGGGACTCGGAGGGCTGTGGGCCCCCCCGGTTCCAGGCCTTCCGCAGTCGTTCCCGCTCCCGCCGTACCGGTCCCAGCCATTGCAGGGGCCCGGTGAGCGCCAGGGCCAGATGCACCATCAGGGCCATCTCTCTCGTTTGCACCCCGTACAGCAAACAGAGCCACACCCAGTTCGCAAAGAGTATCCCAGCCCATAACATACATCCCATAGCGAACCAGAGCGCCCACCGGAATACCCATCGGACCCACCCGGGCAACAGAACCCAAGTTCCATCTGCGCTTGCCCAATCTCCTATCACGGCTAACGCGAAGGCGCTCCCCTCAATAAAAAGCGGGATTCCCATTACCCATCCCATCTGAGTGTTGAGCATCTCCAGTTCCTCAGAGGGTTGAATGCCCAGGTGCTCCCATTGCTTCCGCAACCGGGTCGCCGGGATGCCCAGGACTTTCCCTTCAGCCCGGGGGGCAAGTTGCCCTCGCTCTCCCTGCGCTTTCTCTTTCCACTCCACTACCTGCGCAATCGGAGCACGGACCGGGGTAAAGAACCTGCAGGATGACCTCGGCGACCTGGTCTCGGGGGAACCAGCGCTCCAGGGCGGCCCGGACTTCCGGCCCCTTCTGGGTGGTCAGGAGAAGGACGACCTGGGGGCCGATGGGGGCGACGAGGGCATCCAGGTCCTCATTGGGAAGGGCATCGTCTGTGACGACCAGGAGGCGGCGGCTGGGGTGAGAGCCCAGCGGGCCCATTCCTCCTGCCAGACCGCTGGGGGGCCCTTCAGGCCGATTCGGTGGACGGCCTGTTCTAACAGGTCCTTCCGGGTGCCGTCCAGCCAGAGGACGCCGTCGCGGAAGTGATGGTGGAGGTGGGGGTTTCGGGAGAGGGCGGCCAAGAGGGTGGTCTTGCCGATGCCGGCGACGCCGGTGACGATGACGGCTCGGCGGCGGGCCTGGCGCCAGGAGGCCTGTTCGGTCACCAGGCGCTGGAGGAGGCTCTGCTCGGTGCGGGGGACGAAAGGGGTCGGCAGAGGCGGGGGAGATTGAGGGAGGGGCTGAGGCTTCCCCTGGAGCCACCATTCCCGGAAGGTCCGTTCGTCAGCAGAGGATTCGTCCTCGTTCAGGATGTGCCAGATGTCCTCCCGGGTCCAGCCGAGGGGGGCGATGCCGTCCAGGGCCTCGGGAACAGTCCAGTCCTTTCCCGGCCAGCGGCGCAAGGCGATGAGGGCTTTCACCAGATGTTTCGGAGTGGGGGCTTTCCGTCCGGCCAGCCAGTGGGAGACGGCACTGACGTCCACACCGGCCCCATCGGCCAGGGCCTTCAGGCCGTTGCCGGATCGTTCCAGCCAGCAGGCCAGCGCCTGGCCGGACAGGTGGTTTCTCTGGAGGAGGGGCTTCGGGGGTCTGTCCGGTCAAATTTTCTCTTCCCGGGGTCAACTTTGGGTCTTTCGGAGCCAATGCCTTTATGATACTCTGAAGTCAGAATCTGGCAACAGGGCACAACGGTGTCCCGTTGACGGAAGCGGTACCGCCCGATCAAGCCTGCCGGCAGGCAAATCCCGAAGGAGGATTTGCCGATGACGACCCGACTGCCCGCCAGTGACGAGGCGATCCGCAAGGAGTTTCTGCGCAAATTGGCGGAGATAGAGCGGAAGCGGCGGCGGAAGCGCCGCCGGAACGGTCACAACGGCAATGGCCGGTGACCCTCTGGGGCCGGTCGGGGCCGGGCCCG
>CALIBQ010000017.1 GCA_938049385.1 uncultured Anaerolineae bacterium | reverse complement strand
GAACAGTACGGCGCCGGCGGCCGGCCGCCGGCCTGGCATGTCCGGCGGGCGCTGGAGGAGTTTGAGCTGACCGATTACGTGGCGGTGCCCTCGGAGTTCGTCCACCAGAGCTTCACCCGGCGCGGTTTCCCTCCCGACAAGCTCTTGCTCTTGCCTTACGGCGTGGATACCGCGCGCTTCCGGCCGGCAAACCCCGACCATTCCCCTGCCCATCCCTTCCGCGCCCTCTTCGTCGGGCAGGTCATTGCGCGCAAAGGGGTGCTGGAACTGCTGGAGGCCTGGCGCCGGCTGAACTGGCGTGACGCCGAGCTGTGGATTGTGGGCCGGCCGGATACCCCTATCCGCCGGCTGTTAGGGCGCTATACAGACCTTCCCGGCCTGCGCTGGTTGGGGTATATGCCTGACCCCATAGCAGTGTATCACGGGGCGGACGTCTTTGTCTTCCCCTCCCATGAAGAGGGCAGTGCGCTGGTGACGTATGAGGCTATGGCGTGCGGCCTGCCCATGATCACCACCTTTCAGGCCGGCTCCGTGGCGCGCCACGAACAGGAGGCGTTGATCGTCCTGCCGGGGGATGTGACGGCGATTATGGAGGCCCTCCAGCGCCTGCGGGAGGACGAGGAACTGCGCCGGCGTCTGGGCCAGGCGGCTCGCCGGCGCGTGGAGGCCTTTACCTGGGAAGCTTACGGCCGGCGGCTGGTGGAAGCGTACGCCCGCATCCTGGGGATGACGTCATGAGCCTGGGACAGCGCGCAGTGCGCGGGACGGCTATCGTGCTGGCCAGCTCATACACCAATATGGCGGTGGGGTTTGTCACCACCGTCCTGCTGACGCGCCTGCTGGCGCCGGACGATTTTGGCCTGCTGGCGCTGGCGACGTTCTTCTTTTCTCTCTTGGATTTGCGCAATAAGATGGGACTGGATTTCGCCTTTGTGCACCGCCAGCCGACCACCGATGAGCTGGTGGCGACCCATCTCGCCCTGCAGTGCGCCCTGTCCCTGGGCAGTCTGATCCTAGTGCTGGTTGCTTCCCCCTTGCTGGTGGCGGCCGGCTACTCCCCCCGCCTGCCCTGGATACTGGCGGCGCTGGCCGGCATCGGCCTGGTCGAGGCCGCCGGCACCACCCCACGCCTGGTGCTGGAAAAGGAACTGGCCTTTGCCCGCTCCACGGTGGTCATCACTGGCTCGCTCATCGCCGCCAACGCGCTGGCGGTGCTCCTGGCCTGGCGGGGCGCCGGCATCGTCAGCCTGCTGGTGCAGTCGGGAGCTAACATCTTTTTCTCCACCATCGGCCTGTGGTTGATGAGCCGCCTGCGGCTCCGAAAAGCTTTCCAATGGGAGCTGGCGAAGTGGATGCTGCGCTTTGGCCTGGCCGTGGCGGTCGGTTCCATCTCTGCCGTCATCCTGCTTCAGTATGACTATTTCCTGGCCGGCACCTTTGCCGGCGCCGCCGCCTTGGGGTATTATGAGCGCGCCTACAAGATCGCCGTCTGGCCGACCGGGCTGGTTACCCATGTGGTGTCGCGCACGGCTTTCCCGACCTACGCCAAGGTGCAGGATGATCGCGGCCGGCTCTCCAAAGCCTTCAACATGACGCTGTGGCTCATCACCATGGTGGCCCTGCCCATCGCTATGGCGATGTTCGTGACCGCACCCGACTTCGTGCGCGTGCTTTTCGGCGAGCGTTGGCTTCCCAGCGCTGGACTACTGCGCCTGCTGGTAGGGGTGGCCATGCTCCGCCCCCTGCTGGACGACACCGGCGCGCTGTTCAACGCCGTGGGCCAGCCGCGCCGCATCAGCACCGTGCTGGCTGTCCAGGCGGTCACGCTGGTGCTGGCCGGCACACCGATGACGTGGCGCTGGGGGGTGACGGGCACAGCGTTGGCGGTAGGCATCGCCTTTCTCGCCGGCATCATCCTCGATTACTGGTACGTCCGCCAGGTGGTGGACCTATCGTTGAAGCAGGCCTTCGGCGTGCCGGCGTTGGGGCTGGCCGCCGGCCTGCTCGTCTGGTGGAGCGGCCGGCAGTTCGTGCATACTGCCGGCTGGCACCCATTGGCGCGGCTGATCGTCGAGGGCGGCATAAGCGCGGCGGCGTTCTACATCGTGGCCGGCCTGCTCCAGCGGGAGCTTGTGCGCGAGCGGCTGACCCTGGTCTGGTCGCTCTTGAAGGGCAGTGGGACGAGGTGCGCCGGCTGAGGAAAAGGGAGCGTGCGGTGAGCATATCCGGGCAGTACCCGTTGGTCTGTGTCATCGTGCTGAACTACAACGGCCGCCGGCATCTGGCATACTGCCTGCCTTCTCTGCTGGCTACCGAATATCCATCCATGCATCTCTTGCTGGTGGATAACGCCTCACAGGACGGCTCAACGGCCTGGGTGCGGGAGCACTTCCCGCAGGTGGAGATCATCGAGAGCGCGGTCAACCGCGGCTGGGCCGTCGGCAACAACCTGGGCATCGCCCGCGCCCGCGAGCTGGGGGCGCGTTACGCCGCCCTGGTCAACAACGACGTCCGGGTGCATCCGGCCTGGTTGAAGGCGGCGGTGCAGGCGGCGGAGGCAAACCGGCGCATCGGCATCGTCGGGTTCGAGATATATGAGGCGCGGGGGAGCGAGGATACCCGCGCGTTCGAGGAAGCTGTGCGTCAGCGGCGCGAGCCGCGCTGGGAGCCGGCGCAGGTGGTGGACGGCATGGCCATGCTGGTGCGTATGTCCCTGTTCGATGTCCTGGGGCCGATTGACGAGGGGTTTTTCGCCTATGCCGAGGACAACGACCTGGTCATCCGGGCGCGGCGCGCTGGCTACATCATCGCGCGTGCCAACGTGCCGGTGTGGCATTACGGCGGAGGGACATTCGGCGAACGGCTGTTGTGGGCGGCCAAACTGCAGATCCGCAACAATCTGCGGCTGGCGATCAAGCATGATTCGCCGGCCGGCGTGCTCTATCAGGCCGCGCGGCATTTCGCCAAGGGATGCCTGCCCTTCCTGCGGGTGGACCCGCACAATTTCGCCGCGCGCCGCCTGCGTCCTTCCCATCCCATCGTGAACTTCGGCATCTGGCTGTACGCGGTCGGATGGAACATATGGCATCTGCCGGCCACCCTGCGCCAGCGCTGGCTGGATTACCAGCGCATCACGGCGGCGCGCCAGCAGTGGGATGATGACTGATGCGCGTGCTGTTCATTGCTCGCTACCTCCAGCGCGAACATCACCGCAAGGTCGAGGCCCTGGCGGCCCAGCCGGGCTTGGAGGTCTGGCATGTAGCGCCTTCTTGCTGGCGGGATGAACTGCGGCGCTATGAGCAGGAGGTGCGCCGGCCAGCGGGCTACACCCTGTGCCTGGCGCGTCCTTTCCCGACCTACGATATCCACCGCTACCTGTACTGGCCGCCCGATGTGTACACGGCGCGCGCCCGCCCGGATATCATTCATCTGGAGGATGAGCCGGACAGCCTGATCGCCTGTCAAGTGATGCTGGCGCGCCGGCTGTGGGCACCGCAGGCCCCGTTGGTGCTCTTCACCTGGCAGAACATCCGCCGCCGGCGCCGCTGGTACGTGGAGCGGCTGGCGCGCTGGGTATTGTCTCGGGTGGATTTCCTCATTGCCGGCAGTTCTGAGGCGCTGGATGCGGCGCGCGCCAGGGGCTATGATGGGCCGGCCGCCGTGCTCCCACAGATGGGGCTGGACCCGACGGTGTTTTCGCCGGGGGACGGGTCCGCCGTGCGCCAGGCACTGGGGCTGGCCGGCTTTGTCGCCGGCTATGTGGGCCGGCTGGTGCCGCAAAAGGGTGTGGATGTCCTCCTGCATGCCGCGGCGCGCCTGCCGGATATATCGGTGTTGATCGTGGGCGGCGGTCCCATGCGCCAGGCACTGCAGGAGCTGGCGGTGGAGCTGGGTATCGCCGGACGTGTGCGCTTTGTGCCAGCGGTGCCGGTGGCGGATGTGCCGGCGTATTTGCGCGCCATGGATGTACTGGTGCTCCCGTCCCGCACCACCCCCAACTGGAAGGAGCAGTTCGGTCATGTGCTCATCGAGGCCATGGCGTGCCAGGTGCCGGTAGTGGGGAGCGATTCGGGCGCGATCCCGGAGGTCATCGGGCCGGCCGGCCTGATCTTCCCGGAAGGGGACGCGGTGGCGTTGGTGCAGACGCTGGAGCAGTTGCGCACAGGGCCGGCCCTGCGAGAACAGTTGGGCAAGGCCGGCCGGGCACGGGTGCTGGAGCGGTATACCCATGCGCAGATCGCCCGGCAGACAGCGGAGATTTACCGCCAGGCGCTGGCCGGTGGGAGGCGAAACGCATGAGCCGGCGCGTCTTGTTCGTGGACCACGCGGATTGGATGGGCGGCGCCGAGCAGAACCTGCTCCTACTGATGGCGCATCTGGACCGCTGGCGCTTTGAGCCGATATTAGCCGCCGCGCCGGCATCCCCTCTGGCGCAGGCGGCGAAAGCGATCGGTGTGGAAACAGCGCAGCTTCGGTTGGAGCGCCTGCGCGGCCGGCGCGGACCGCAAGCTCTGCGTTTGTGGTGGCAGGGGATTGCCTCGCTCGTCGCGCTCGTCCGGCGGCGGCACGCTGACATGATCCACAGCAACACCCAGCGGGCATCCCTGTACGCCGCGCCGGCGGCTCGGCTGGCCGGCGTGCCTCTGGTCTGGCACGTGCACGATATCTATGCCAAGGAGCGGCTGTACTGCCGCTGGATGAGCACCTGGAGCGCGGCGGTGGTGGCCGTCTCCTCGGCGGCGGCCGCACCCCTGCCGGCCGGCGCGCGGCGCAAGCTCGTCATCATCCCCAACGGCATTGATACAGAGCGCTTCCGGCCCGACGGGGGAACGCGCCGGCGGCTACGTGCCGAGCTGGGAGTGCCGGAGGATGCCCTGCTCATCGGGAACGCCGGCTGGATCGCCCCTTGGAAGCAGGTCGAGCTGTTCCTGGAGGTCGCGGCGTATGCCGCGCCGGCCCTGCCGGAAAGCCGCTTCTGGGTGGTGGGGGATATCCCCGATGCCCGCTATGCCGGCTATCTGGCCGATCTACAGGAGCGGGCGGCCTGCACACTGGGCGATCGCTGTCAGTTTCTGGGAGCCAGGGAAGATATGCCGGCGGTGATGGCGGCGCTGGACATCCTGGTGCATACCGCGCGGGTGGAACCCTTCGGACGGGTGTTGATGGAGGCCATGGCCGCCGGCGTGCCTGTGGTAGCCTTTGCCGACGGCGGCGTGCCGGACGTGGTGCGGGACGGCGAGACGGGCATTCTGGTCCCTCCGGGAGATGTGGCGCGCGTGGTGCAAGCGGTGCGGGAGCTGGGTGCGGATGCGGGGCGCCGACGGCGCATGGGGCAGGCCGGCCGGGCGCATGTCGAGGCCCATTGCTCCGCTCCTGCGGTGGCCCGACGGATGGAGGAGGTGTATGAGACAGTGTTGGCCGGCCGCGGCTGACCTTCTCCAAGGGGGCAAACGAAGCATGGGCGCAGTGCTGACGTGCGCCCTGGCCCTGGCGCTGTACCTGACGACGCTGTCTCCCACCGTGCTGTGGGGCGACGATGCCGAGCTTCAGCGCCGTGCTGTCCTGCTGGAATGGAATCCCGGCCCGCGGGACCATCCGCTCTATATCCTTTGGGCACACCTCTTTACCTTACTGCCCGTCGAGGATGCGGCCTTCCGCGTCAACCTGTGTTCCGCGGTGGGGGGTGCAGTGGGTGTTGCGCTGGCTTATGTCCTTCTGCGCCGGCTGGATGCCAGCGTGCTCACCGCCGGCCTGGGCGCCGGCGCGCTGGCGGTGAGTCATGCATACTGGATGCATTCGGTGCGCGCCGAGGTTTATACCACATTCCTGTGCCTTTTCGCTGGCTTTCTGCTGGCCGGCGTGCGCTGGCTGGAGGAAAGCCGGCCAGCCGCGCTGGGTCTGGCCGCCTTCCTGCTGGGTCTGGGCGCGGCGGTACATCCGCTGGCGCTGACCGCCCTGCCGGCACTGGCCGTGCTCTGGCTTCACGCGCCGGGTCGGCGTCCAGCGGTAATGGGAGCCGCCGGCCTGCTGGCTGGTTTGGGCGCGACCCTGGCGCTTCACCGCCTGGGAGGGGCCGGCGCGGGTTGGGGCGCGCACCTGACGGCGACCCTGGCGGGGATGATGGGGGCAGTGCCTGGCCTGCCGGTGCGTGCGCTGTTGGCGGCCGGTTTCGCCCTGTATCAGTTTCCACTGTCCCTGCCGGCGGCTTGGCTGGGGTGGCGGGCACTGCGGTGGGAACGCCGGCCGGCCGCCTGGTTCCTGGCGCTGGCCTGGGTGGGCGATGTGATTTTCGCCCTGTTGTTCCCCGCGCCCGACGGGTATGTCTTTTTCCTGCCGGCCTATTTCATCACCGCGCTGTGCATCGGATCGGGGATGGAGCGGCTTCTCCGCCGCTGGAAGCATCCTGTGCGTCTGGCGGCCGGCGCACTGCTTGCCCCTGTCCTGCTCTATCTCCTCTTGCCCTTATCGCTCAACGCGTTGGGCTGGAACCCGCTGGGCCTGCGCCAGCTACCGTATCGCGACGGCAACTGGTTCCATCTGTGGCCGGCCAAAACCGCGTACTGGGGCCCGCGCCAGTACGGCGAGGAAGTCCTGGCTTCCCTGCCGGCGGACGCGGTGGTGCTGGCCGACCACACCCTGCGGCAGAACTTGCTCTACTTCCAGCAGGTGGAGGGCCGGCGGCCCGATGTGCTGGTGGTGGAAATATACAGCGGGCAGGACCGGCAGGTGCCTTTTATCGCCGGCATACTGGGCCGGCGGCCGGTGTTCCTGGCGGCGCTGGACCGCTACCTGGACGCTGAGGTGACCCAGTTGTATTGTGTTCGGCCGGCGGGCCTGCTCTATCAAGTGACGCCGCGGGAGGGGGCGGATGCGGGTTGTCCTTGACGGCCGGCCGGCAGGGGAGTATTTCCCCGGCATCGGACGCTATGTCTATCACCTGACGCGAGCGCTGGCGCAGGAGGACCCAGGGCTGGAAATCCTTCTGCTCCACGACCCGCGCGCGGATGTGCCCTGGCGTGCCCTGGCGGGGGAATTCCCCCATCTGAAGCTTGTGCCGGCGCCCTGGTCGCCCTTTTCGCCGGCGGGGCAGGTTGCCATCCCACGCCTGCTCCGGACACTGGACGCAGACCTGTATCATGCTACCTATTACCTGATGCCGTATCTGGCCGGCCTTCCGACGGTGCTGACTGTCTATGACCTGGTGCCCCTGCGGGTGCCGTCGGCTCTCTCGCCGGCCTGGAGGCGCCATCTCTATCACCTGCTTCACCGACTGGCGGTGCGGCGCGCCGGGTTGTGCCTGACGATATCCCACACCACCGCCAAGGATATGACCGAACTGCTGGGCGTGCCGCCGGCGCGCCTGCGGGTGACGTACCCGGCGCCTGACCCGCGTTTTCGCCCGCCGGCGGGTCATGCGGAGGTGGAGCGCTGGAAGCGTTCCCGCGGCCTGCCGGCGCGCTATGTGCTCTATGCCGGCATCAACAAGCCGCACAAGAACCTGGGGCGGCTTATCGAGGCCTGGTCACTGGTCATGGCGCGCTGGCAAGATGCCTGGGGCGAGCGGCCGGCGCTGGTCTGGGCTGGCCCGCAGGACCAGCGTTTTCGCGGCATCCTGGAAGCGTTCCAGCAGGCAGAGTCAGCGTACGTGCTGGGCCGGCTCTCCGATGATGACCTGGTACGGCTGTACCAGGGGGCGGAGGTATTGGTGCATCCGTCCCTGTACGAGGGCTTCGGACTGCCGGTGCTGGAGGCCATGGCGTGTGGGGTGCCGGTGGCTTGTGCGGACCGGCCGGCGCTGAATGAGGTGGCCGGCGGCGCCGCCCTGCTCTTCGACCCGGAGGACGAGGAGGCCATCGCCGGTGCTCTGCTGGAACTGCTGACAGCGCCCGAACGCCGGCAGGCCCTGGCAGAGGCCGGCCTGGCGCGCGCCGCTGAATTCACCTGGCCGGCGGCAGCGCGCGCCACCCTGGCCGCGTACCGCGAACTGCTGGGCCGGCCGGCACAGAAAGGATAACGTCGTGCACATCCTGCATCTCTACAAGGATTATTTCCCCGTGCTGGGGGGCATTGAGAACCACATCCGGGCGCTGGCGCAGGCGCAGGCGGCGCGGGGGCATCAGGTAACGGTGCTGGTGACCAGCCTGGACCGCCGCACGCGCCAGGAGGATGATGGGGGTGTGCGGGTCATCAAGGCGGCGCGGCTGGCGGCGCCGGCTTCCACGCCTATCAGCCTGGCCATGCCCCTGCTCTTGCACCGCCAGCGGCCTGACCTTATTCATCTGCATTTCCCCTATCCATGGGGGGAGCTGTCCGCTCTGCTGTATGGGCCGGCGGTGCCCTGGGTGATGACCTATCACAGCGATATCGTGCGCCAGCGTCTGCTGGGCACCCTCTACCGTCCGTTCCTGAAGCGGGTATTGGACAGAACGGCGCGCATTATCGCCACCAGCCCGCGCTATGTGGAGACTTCTCCCTGGCTGAGGGCTTTCGCCGGCAAATGCAGTGTTGTGCCCCTGGGCGTGGATGTGGGTAGACTGCGGGATGTGCGTATGGAGCAGGTGGAGGATATCCGCCGGCGCTTCCCGGGCCCGTTGTTGCTCTTCGTCGGCCGACTGCGCTATTATAAGGGCGTGGAGCATCTCATCCGGGCGGCGGCCGGCACTGCCGGCGTGCACCTGCTGATCGTCGGGGAGGGACCCATGCGCCGGCCGTGGGAGGAGCTGACCACGGCACTGGGCGCATCCGACCGCGTGCATTTCCTGGGCGAGGTGCCGGATGCCGACCTGCCGGCCTATTATCACGCCTGCGATGTATTCGTACTGCCGGCGAGCCTGCGCAGTGAGGCCTTCGGCACCGTCCTGCTGGAAGCGATGGCCTGTGGAAAGCCGGTCATCACCACCGAGCTGGGCACCGGCACTTCGTGGGTCAATCAGCACGGCGAGACCGGCCTGGTGGTGCCGCCGGCGGACCCGGACGCATTGCAAGAGGCCATCCTGTCACTGCTCGCCGATGCCGATGCACGGCGCAGGATGGGGGAGGCGGCTCGCCGGCGCGTCGAGGAGGGGTTCACGCTGGAGCGGATGGCCGCCGGCGTGGAGCGTGTCTATGCCGAAGTGCTGGGACTGGGGCCGCTGAACGGGTGACGGCGAAGGAGGCGGTATGGGCGGCTGGCTGGTGGGGCAGTTTCTCAGCGCCGCGGCCGCGCTGGCCTGCGAGATTATCCTGACGCGCCTGTTCTCACTGGCCCAGTGGTATCACTTCGCCTTCCTGGCCATCAGCGTGGCCCTGCTGGGATACGGCGCCAGCGGCACTTTCCTGGCGGTGATGCGCCGGCGCCCTCCCCTCTCACTGCTGGCCGCCGGCCAGGCGCTGGGCACTGCCGCCGGCTATCTGGCGGCCAATTTCATCCCCTTTGACTCCTTCCGCATTGCCTGGGAACCGGTGCAGGTGCTCTACATGGCGCTCTATTATCTCAGCCTGACGGTGCCCTTCTTTTTCGCCGGCCTTATCAGTGCTTCTCTGCTGGAGCGGGGCGATCTGCCCGCCGGCCGAGTGTATGCCGCCAATCTAATGGGTTCCGGCGCCGGCTGTCTGCTCAGCCTGGCGCTCCAGCCGTATTTGGCGGGTGTGGGAAGCCTGCTGGCGTGTGCCGCGCTGGCCGGCGGGGGCGGGCTGGCCTTTGCGGCCGGCGAGGGCCGGCGCTGGCGCCTGGGCGCTGTCCTGGCGCTGAGCCTCCTGCTGGGGGTTCTGACAGTGCGCCCGCCGGCCAGCTGGGAGATCCGTCTGTCCCCGTACAAATCGTTGATGCAGGTCCTGCGCCATCCCGGGGCGCGGGTCCTGTTCCAGCGCTGGAACGCCTTTTCGCGGGTGGACGTGGTACAAGCGGAGGGAATCCGCTCGGTGCCGGGCATGAGCCTGGGCTACACGCAGGCGCCGCCGGCGCAGATGGGCCTGTTCGTGGACGGCGACAATCTCAGTCCCATTCAGACGTCGGGCACCGGCGGGGATTTGGCCTTCCTTGACTACCTGCCGGAGGCGGTGCTTTTCCGGCTCCGCCCGAGAGCGCACATCGTTATCGTCGAGCCGCTGGCCGGCCTGGCGGTGTGGCAGGCCGTGCACGGCGGGGCTGGCCAAATCACCGCGCTGATGTCCAACCCGCTGGTCTGGCAGGCTGTGGAAGAGACAGCGCCGGCGGGGGCTAACCCTTACCGCCTGCCCAATGTGCGGGTCATTTTCGGCGGGGCGCGCAGTTTCCTACAGCGGTCTGGGCCGGCGTATGACCTCGTGCAGTTCCCCCTCACTGACAGCTATCACCCCATCCGGTCGGGGGCCTTCAGCCTGTCGGAGAACTATTTGCTGACGGTGGAGGCGGTGCGCGCCGGCCTGCGTGCCCTGAAGCCAGATGGCATCCTGGCTATCACCCGCTGGCTTCAGCTCCCGCCGACCGAGACGGTGCGGGCCGGCGCCCTGGTGGTGGAAGCACTGGCGGCGGAGGGTATCAGCGAGCCGGCGCGCCACATCATTGCCCTGCGGAGCTGGTCCACCTGCCTCATCCTGGCCGGGCGCCGGCCCTTCACGCCGGCGGAGATCGCGCTGGTGCGGGAATTCGCCGAGGAACGCCAGTTCGACATGGTGTTCTACGCCGGCATGACGGAGGGGGAATCCAACCGCTTCAACCAGCTCGCGGAGCCGCTCTATTTCCGGGCCTGGCAGGCTTTGCTCTCCGCGCCGGACCGCCGGCAGTTCTACCGCGCTGGCGCCTTTGACCTCACTCCGACCACGGACAACCGCCCTTTCTTTTTCCATTTCTTCACCTGGAAGCAGGCGCCGGAGGTCTGGCAGACGCTGGGCATGACCTGGCAGCCTTTCGGCGGGAGCGGCTATTTCGTCCTGATCGCTTTGCTGGCGTTGACTCTGCTGGCCGGCATCCTGCTGGTCCTGCTTCCGCTGGGACTGCGCGGCGGGCCAGCGGCTCCGCGCCCCCTGTGCGCCGGCACACTGCTGGCCTTCACCTGCCTGGGCCTGGGCTTCATGATGGTGGAACTGCCGCTCCTCCAGCAGTGTATCCTTCTGTTGGATCAACCGACCTATGCCTTTGCCACGGTGCTGTTCGCCCTGCTGGTATTCTCCGGCCTGGGCAGTATGATGTCGGCGCGCATGCCGCCGGCCCTGGCCCTCGGCGGGACGGTCCTGGCGGCGCTGGCGCTGGCCGCCGGCCTTTCTCCGCTGGTGCACGCGGCGTTGGGCGCGCCGCTGTGGGTGCGTACGGCGCTGACGGTGCTGGCGCTGGCGCCGGCCGGCTGGGTCATGGGGATGCCGTTGGCGCGGCTGGTGAGCAGACTGCGGGAGCGGGCGCCGGCGCTCATCCCCTGGGCCTGGGCGGCCAACGGCGTGGCCTCGGTGACCAGCAGTGTGCTGGCCGCTGTGCTGGCGCTGTCATGGGGATTTCAAGCGGTACTGCTGGCCGGCGCCGGCATATACGCCGGCGCGGCACTGGCCGGCTGGCGGTTAGTCCTCCTGGATGACCAGCAGTCGCACCGCCAGGATGATGATGCCGAGGGCTAATCCCGCCAGCACCCACACCAGGGGCGGTATGAATGGCGTCGGCAGCGCGACAGATGGGCGCGTTTCTGCGACAGCCGGCGCGGATGCGGTCTGTGCCGGCGCGCTCTCCGCCCGCGTGAAGGACCAGCCGGCCTGTGCCATCTGCACCGGCCCCAGCTCCGCCGGCGGCACGGCCCGGATTTCGACCCAGTGGATGACCTCTTCCCCGTCCTGACCGCTGTCAAGGCGCAGGTCAAAGGACGTTGGCGCGTCCCAGTCCGGCTTGACCAGCGGGAACTCGGCCAGGCGCCATTCGCCGGTATTTGTCTTTTGCACGCGGCGCGAGGCCAGCACACCGTCCTGCGCGGGGTAGGTGAGCTGGAAGGCATCCGTGCCGCGGTCCAGGTACACCAGCCGCAGGATGGCCAGCCGGCCGCCCGTCTTGACGCTCTCGCGCCCCTGCCACGGATCGGAGATTTCGAGGTCCAGGGCTGATGAAGCGCCGCGCGGAGCGAGGTACAGGCCGGCGGGCATGGAAAGGAGCAGGCCGCCGAAGCGCGGCGCGGCCGGCTGGTAGACCACCCGCCAGACATCCACGTCATGCGGCACCAAGCCGAACGCGCGGGCATTCTCCCCCTTCTCGTCGGAGCCGGCCGGCAGACCGAAGAGCACCCACACCCCTGGCGCATCCGCGACCCTGTGCCCCACATAGGCACCGGCCATTTTCAGCAGGTCCAGGCCGGTCTCCTGACGGATCGTCTGGGCGGTGGTGATGTGCGCCCAAGGCAGGTCTAACCAGTCAATGCCGGCGCCGATGGCGTCCAGGATTCCCCAGTAGGTCTGGGAGAGGGAGTCCGGTTCTGCCAGCCGCCAGCCGATGGGGATGGTACTGCGGCGCGGGGTGAGCGCGGACGGCGCCGGCAGTTCAGCCTGGGCCGCCGGCTGTTCCACTAGCAGGCCGATGCGGCCGGCGACATGAGCGTCAATTTGCTCCGCCCGCTGGGCGGCACGCGCCGGCGTTGTCACCAGCCAGGCCAGCCGATGGGGGAAATGCTCCGCCCACTGCGTCATCCAGTGGAGCATCCAGCGCTCGAAGCCTTCCTGCGCCGCCGGCTCAAGCTGGGCGCTGTAGGCGCAGACCAGGTCCTGGGTGGGTTGGTCCAGGCCGGCGAACCCCTCACCGATGCTGATGGCCAGCAGAGCGGGATAGCGGTCCGGCGCGTCGAACTCGCGTGCCAGCGCCTCCAGCAGAGCGTCGGCGTGGGCCTGCCAGCGCGGGTCTTCATACAGGGGCAGGGCCGCCGGCCGATCGCATCCCTCTGGCAGGAGGACGCGTCCTACGGGCCGGCCGTCTAGCACGGGACGCCCGGGGATATCCTGATAGACCCAGGCCGGCGTCCAGTCGGCGAGGCGCTTGGACGGGCTGGGGGATTCCCCGTGAAAGAGCACACTGACGGCCGCCGGCCGGCCGCTCTGCCCCGCCGCGTTCAGGTACTCCACGATGCGGGAAAAGTCGTACTGTCCTTCGGTGGGGTTGATCTCCTCCCAGGTGACCTCCACCCAGCCGCCCAGGGTTTCCCAGCCGGCATAGCTCCGCCGCCAGTCCGCGGCATTGGGTGGGCCGAAGGCGCTGTCATGGAGCAGGAAAAGCCCGCTGGGAAAGCTTGCTGGTGTCAGGTGCGCGGGGGCCGGCGATGCCAGGATCAGCTTTTCGCCGGGGGAAGGGACGCGCCATGGGAAGCGTCCGCTCTGCCATTCCCAGGCGCCGATGACCATCGCACAGATGATGAGAAGGGCAAAGATTGTTCCCGCAACTCGCCGGCGAGCAGATGTCACACTGGCACTCTCCCCATGGTGATGGGAAGGATAGTTTGAGGATATCACAGGCCGGCGCGAAGGTCAAAAAGGGAGGGTGCGGAAAAAGATTGTTGTTGACTGCGGCCCAAAACGCCTCATCCCCCTACACGGGGAAGGGGTGTAGAGGGATGAGGTTTCAGTGCCTTCTTGGCCGCTCTCGATTTGGCCCAGGAGATCGGTCGCCTGCTTGTCGGAGGTTTGCCGGCGGCTGGAAGCCGCCGGCTGAGGAGGCGAAGCCCCGCACTTGGTACCGTAAGCCTGGCGCTTCAGCGCCAGGCGAAGTGTTTCGCAAGCACTGCCAGCGTTTCAACTGCCGGGCGATGAGCTTTTTCAACATCCCCAAAAAGGGGATGGTTTTGGAAAAATCGCAAGGGTGGGCTGAACGGCGTGCTTTGAATTACCGATGCCAGCAGTACTTTTTCAACGCCCTCCAGCCCGTTATTTTTCTATCCATACCAGGCGGAAGCCGATATCCGCTTCTCGTGCGGTAGGCAGGGCGCGGTCGCGGCCGGCCACGTTCGCCAGGTTCATCTCCTCGCACCAGGAGCCGCCCCGCAGGGCGCGCGCAGGGGTGCCGTTGGCGGCGTTCCCTTCCGCGTAGACGTTGGCGCACCACTCCCACACATTGCCGATCATGTCCAGCACGCCGCAGGGGCTGGCTCCCCCAGGGAAGAGGCCGGCCGGCGTGGTGCGCTCCAACCGCAGTTCGGCGGTGTTCGCGGCGTCCGGCTTCCACTCGTCGCCCCAGGGCCAGCGCCGCACGCGGCCCGTTTCCGGCTCCCAGCCGGCGGCCTTCAGCCACTGCAGTTCCGTAGGCAGAGCGCCGCCGGCCCAGCGGGCATATGCCTCCGCCTCGTACCAGCTCACGCCCACCACCGGGTAATTGGGCCGGTTCCACATGGGATCATCCCAGAAGCGCGGCGCGCGGATGCCCTTGCTCTGGATGAACTGCCAGCCTTCCTCGCTCCAGTACTCGCGCGTGCGGTAGCCGCCGGACTGGATGAACTCCGCGAACTGGGCATTGGTGACCGGCAGGCGGTCCATCTCGAAGCGTTCGACGAACAGGCGGTGGATGCGGCCGCTGCTCGTCACAATGATATCCCCGCCCGGGACGGTGACCGTCTGTCCCAGCCGTGGGTCGCCCAGCTCCCCCAGGACGCCGGCGGCCTGCAGTCGGTCGGCCAGCGGGACGCCGTTGTGTTCCACAATCCACACCAGGCCGTCCACCACATCCTGCCATAACTGGGCATCGATGCGGTATTTGCCGATGTCCACCAGGCATTCGCCGGCCAGGATGACCGCCGGCCACCAGCGCGTGCCCCGTTTGACGCCGGCGGCCAGGATGGCGCGCACGAGCTGGGAAGCGCGCGAGCGGCTGGAGGTGCTGAGATGCGCGGCAGTGAGCAGGATGGTCTCGCGCCACCAAGGGTCATCGAGGTGGCGGAGCAGTGCGGAGATATAATCGTCGCCGGCGGCGATGTCGCGCGCGGTCAGGTATTCCTGGAAGGTCAGGTGGGTGAAGGCATAGCGGCCGGCCTCCCATTCGCGGAACAGGCCGCTCCGCTCGTCCAGGAACTGGAGGAAAGCGCGGGCGCGCTGGCGAGAATGTGCTGGCAGGGCCGGCTGGGCCGGCACCACCAACTGCGCCAACCGCTCGGTCAGCAGTTCCTCCACCTGCTGAGCGTCGGCGCTGAGCAGGCGGTGTTCGTGGTACCAGCGGGCGACCGGCTCCAGCAGGGAGCGTTTTTCAGAAGGGTCGAGGGGGATGTCCATGCCGGCCCATTCGGCCAGCCATTTGGCCTCCTCTCCCTCTTTGCCCATATCCCAGTGACCCAGGAGCAGTTCTGTGCACTCGTCGTACAGCTCCACCCGGCGTTGGGGCAAGGTGGCGCGGTAGCGGTGCACCAGGGCGATGACGGTCAGCATCAGGGGGTTGACGGCCAGGGCGCGGATGCGGGGGTTGCTGTGCACAGCGTTGAGGAAGTCCTGCGCCGCCTTTTCCGCGCGCTGGCGAACGGCATCGGTCAGGCCGCCGGCAGTGGCCGCCTCCACCGCCAGGTGCCATACCTGGGCGAAGCGCCGCACATCCTCGCCGTCGAAGTCGCGGATGTGGCATTCCACGAACCCACTGGCCAGGCGCGCCGCGTCATGATAGCCGCCGGCGCGGCAGGTGACCAGGTAGCGGTTGCGGGGATAGCGCGCCGCGAAAGCCTCGATCATCTCGCGCACGAAGACGCGCTCATCGTAATCGGCCACCTCGTCCAGGCCGTCCAGCATTACCAGGCACCGGCCCTCTTCCAGCAGGCGGGGGAAGAAATCCTCGGGCAGGGGCAGGTTCCATTGGGCGAAGTGCCGGCGGATGAAATCCATCAACACCGCCGGCCCGGCCTCTACCACCCCTTCCTCGTAGCGCACGCGGATGTGCCGCGCCAGGTCGCGCAGAGGGAGCAGGAGCGGCACCAGTGCTTCCTCAAACCCCAGGCGTTCCTGCATCAGGCGCGGCCAGCGGCCGTCCAGGTGACGGGCATAGGTCAGCGCTAAATAGCTCAGGAAGGTGGTCTTGCCGGCGCCCGGGCTTCCAAGGATGACCAGCCGCTTACAGCGCGGCAGAAGCTCCTTCAGCTCTATGGAGAAAGGACGCTCGCGCACCGGCAGGCGGTGTGCCTCTGTATCGCCATCGCCGGCGTTCAGCTCCTGCATAGGCCGCAGGGTGCTGAGGGGGATGTAAATATCCTCCAGTTCCAGGGAGAAGGGCTGGCTGGAGCGGATGCCGCGCAGGTTGACCAGGGTGTAGTGCGCCAGCACGTGGTCAATATAGGCCTGGGTGGCAGTGTCAAGCTGGCGCTCGCGCTGACGCGCGCTCTGCCATTCGTCGTGGGCGGTGACCACCCGCTGGAAGAAGCGCTCGGAGACCCAGGCAAAGACTTTGTTGAAAAATGCGGCGAAGAAGAGCAAAAGCAGGCCGGCCAGGATGCCCCAGGGGCCGTATTTCTCCAGCCAGGCCAGCAGGTACTTGAAGGCATCACTGCCCGGCGGAAGGGGTATCTCTTCCCCGCCGGCCTGACAGCCGGCCAGGAGCAGGGCGCCGGCGAGCAGAGCGCCGGCCTGAGCGACCCGCATTGTCCAGAGGAAGACGTACCTGCTCTGTCGGGAGACAAGCTTCCGCACCGCCGGCCTCAACCCTTTCTGAACCGCAGATGCGCAATCCCAAATATCCCCTTTGGGATATTTGGGATATCGGTTTGGGATATTCTGCTATCATTGTAGCGACGGCATATGTTATTGTCAAGCGTTCCGGCGGCCGGCACAGCGCGCTGCACCCCTTCTTAAGCTAAAATTTCGCCGGCTTACTTCAGGATGTAATATGTGCCGCGCTTGTCGCCGATTTTCAGCAGGATGCCACGTGCCACCAAATCCGCCAGGTCCAGGCGGATGGTCTCCGGCGTGACATCGGGGCAGAGCTGGCGGTACTCGCGGTTGGTGATGCGCCCATGCTGGGCGATGTAGTTCAGCGCCTTCAACTGGCGCTCGTTCATGTCTTCTTCCCAGACGGGGATGGGGGCGCGATCGCGCCGGCTGTACAGCGTAACCGTGAAAGAGAAGGGTGTCTCGTGGAAGACGGGGGGCGGGTGGCCGGCGCGGGCCATTTCGGACATCATGCGGTCAATACCCGTGCCGAGTTCCTCAATGTATCCCCAGTAGTACAAGCCGTTGACGATGCGCGGGTTGCGCGAGAAGTGCTCGTCCACGATGTTGTCCAGGGTGATGTAGCCGGGCAGGCCGCCGGGGCTGGTGATTTCCAGCAGGTCATCGTACATGTGAATCTCGATCTGCCGGCCGCGGATGCGGTAATCCCGGTGGGCGACGGCGTTGATAAATGCTTCGCGCACGGCGATAGGTGGGTAATCGCTGTGCTCCTGCCGTGCCAGACCGTTCACCTCTTCGGTGGGGTTGAGGTACTGCCACAGCAGTTCCCAGGTCTCCTGAATGAGCCGAGGCAGAGGGCCGACCATCTCCTCGCGCCGGCCGTACTGGTCCGAGGCCCGCTGGGAACCGGGTTCGCTCCGACTGCCCAGAAAGCGCACGAACTGGACGCCGGTCTTGGGCAGGAACACCTGGGGATGCCGGCCGAACAGGAGCATGCCGGCAACAGTAGGGCGCATCTGCGCGTCCAGCGCCCCGATCTCCACCAGCACCTGCTCCGGCGTCTCCGCAATGGCGCGCGGGGAACGCTTCTTGCGCTTGTCCAGGTACTCTTCGATGATGTCAGGGTCAAGGTCGTCTAATGTGGCGCCGGGCACTGGCTCCAGTTCGAACTCGCCGCGACCCTTGCCGGAGGCCAGATGCAGGATTTCCTCGCCGCCCAGAGGGCGGTTCAGCCGGCCAGAGCGGACGAGCACACGGCCGTCATCCAGGCTGTGCAAGTCCGGACTGCGCTGGACCTCCAGCAGGACCGGCAGGCCGTCCGGCGTCTCCGAGGGATGCCATTCGACCGGTACCGGCGGCCGACAGCGGCTCTGGGCACTCTGCAGGGCCATCGCCACATCGTCCAGGAAGATGCCTTCCTCGCGTTCCCCGCTGGCATCCATGCCGACGACAATGGTGCCGCCGTCGGCGTTAGCGAAGGCCACCAGGGTCTCCGCCAGGTAATTGACATCCAACCCCAGGAGAAATTCCATCATCTGTCCCGGGGTGCGTTTCCAGAACGAGTTGGGTGCCATGACGAACCTCCTTATCAGCCGGCCGTCATCCGGCCGCCGGCGCTACTCTGCCGCCGTGGGCTGTGGGGCCGGCTCCGCCTTCTCCTCCGCGGCGATGCAGGCCAGCGCGGCGGCGCGATCCTCGCCGCGCAGTTGAATCAGCCGCACACCGCGAGCGGAACGCCCCTGGCGCGGCACATCGTTGGCGTTCAGACGCAGTACCTGCCCCTCCTGGGAGCTGATGATGATGTCGTCCGCCGGCCGGACGACGCGGACCGACACGATGCCGCCGTACCTGCCAGCGTCTTTCAGGGCGATCACGCCGCCTTTTCCCCGGCTGTGAAGCGGGAACTCCGCTAGGGCTGTGCGCTTGCCGAAGCCGGCGCCGGTCAGCAGGAGCAGGTCGGCATCCGGCTCCACCACTTCGACGCCGGCGATCTGGTCGCCCTCTGCCAGACGCATGGCAGTAACGCCGCGTGCCGTGCGGCCCATGGGGCGCACCTGGTCCTCGGGGAAGCGCAGGGCCTTGCCCTCTCGCGTGACCAGGATGACCTCGCGCCGTCCGTCCGTCAGCCGCACCCATCCCAGCGCATCCCCATCTTCCAAGGATAGGGCGATGATGCCGCTGGGTCGGATGGAGAGGAACTCCGACAGCTCCACCCGCTTGATGCGTCCCTGCAGGGTGACCATGAGCAGGAACTGGCCGCTGTCAGTGTTCCCGTTCCCGTTTCCGCTGTTGGGGATGGGCACCATGGCGGTCACCCGTTCGCCCTGATCCAGGTTGATGACGTTCACCAGCGGGATGCCGCGCGATTGGCGCGAGGCGTCCGGGATCTGGAAGACGCGCTCCTGGAAGACGCGACCGCGGTCGGTGAAGAAGAGCATGGTGTCATGGGTGTTGGCGGCGATGAGCTGTTCGACGGCGTCCTCCTCGCGGGTGGTGATGCCGATGACGCCTTTGCCGCCGCGGCTTTGGGGCCGGAAGGTGCGGGCCGGCGCGCGCTTGACATAACCGCGCTGGGTCAGGGTGACGACGACATGTTCCTGCGGGACAAGGTCCTCTTCCGCCAGCTCTTCTCCTTCTTCCGCCGCGATATGCGTGCGCCGGGTATCACCGTACTGGGCCTTCAAGTCCAGCAGTTCCTGCCGGATGACGCCCAGGACCTTGGCCGGGTGGGCGAGCAGGTCCTCGTAATAGGCGATCTGCCGCTGAAGCTCCTGGTACTCCTCCTCGATTTTCTGGCGTTCGAGGGCGGCCAGCCGGCGCAGGGGCATGTCCAAGATGGCTTGCGCCTGCGCTTCCGTCAGGTGAAAACGGGTCATCAGTCCCCGGCGGGCTTCCTCGGCATCTCGAGAGCCGCGAATCAAGGCGATGACGGCATCCAGGTTGGCCAGGGCGATGCGCAGGCCTTCCAAGATGTGCGCCCGTTCCTGGGCTTTGCGCAGATCGTAGCGCACACGGCGGGTCACCACCTCACGCCGGTGCTCGATATAGATGGTGAGGGCGCGCTTCAAGGACAGCAGGCGCGGCTCACCGTCTACCAGCGCCAGGAGCTGCACGCCGAAGGTGCTCTGAAGCGGGGAGTATTTGAGGAGCTGGTTGAGCACCTGGCGAGGCTGGGCGCCGCGCTTGAGCTCCACAATGATGCGCATGCCGTGGCGGTCCGACTCATCGCGCAGGTCGGAGATGGCGTCAATGCGTCCGCTGTGCACCAGCTCAGCGATGCGTTCCAGCAAACTGGATTTATTGAGCTGAAAGGGGATAGCGGTGATGACGATGCGGTAGCGCCCGCCGCCGGCCTCCTCAATCTGCGTCACCGCCCGCATGACGATGCGCCCCTTGCCTGTGGCGTAGGCCGAACGGATGCCCTCGCGCCCCAGAATCAGGCCCCCGGTGGGGAAGTCGGGGCCGGGGATAAAGCGCATCAGGTCCTCGACGCCGATGGAGTCCAGGTCATCATAGTGGTCAATGAGATAGATCAGACCGTCCACGATCTCGCCCAAATTGTGGGGCGGGATGTTGGTAGCCATGCCGACGGCAATGCCCGAAGTCCCGTTCAGCAGGAGGTTGGGCAGGCGCGCCGGCAGTACCGTTGGCTCCTGAAGCGACCCGTCGAAGTTGTCCACGAAGTCCACGGTCTCTTTCTCAATATCCGCCAGCATTTCCCGGGCGATGGGGGACAGCCGCGCCTCGGTGTAGCGCATGGCGGCCGGGCTGTCGCCGTCAATGGAGCCGAAGTTGCCCTGGCCATCCACCAGGGGATAGCGCATGGAGAAGTCCTGCGCCATGCGCGCCATGGCGTCATAGACGGCGCTGTCGCCGTGGGGATGATACTTGCCCAGCACCTCGCCCACGATGCGGGCGCTCTTGCGGTAGGGCTTGTCCGGGTACAGCCCCATATCATGCATGGCGTACAGGATGCGCCGATGGACGGGCTTCAGCCCATCGCGAGCATCGGGCAGGGCGCGCGCCACGATCACGCTCATAGCGTAATCCAGGTACGCGCCGCGCATTTCCTCTTCAATGTCTACTGGTCGAATGGTTCCGATTTCCATGGTTCTCCACAAATTCCGCAAAGATGGTTGCGACAGACATATTATACCCGGAACGGGGCGGCCGGCCTATTCCGAACCTGTCAGACGCGCGGTCAGGGAAAAGCTTGTCCTACGGCAGTTCAGCATGATCAAATAATAATGTAGAAATCATGCGCGGTTGGGAGTGGGCCAGGAAGGCTTGCCGGCACAGCACTATCTGGAGAGAACGAAGGGCTGGCGGTTTCCTTTGGGTGTTAATGCCGCTCTGTGCGTCCCGCCAGTCGCTGAACCGCCTGGCCGAGCAGGCGAAGCCCCTTTCGAGGGCTGGATAGTAGCCCACAGAGCTTCGCTCTTTCAGCCCAAGCGTCTCCCGCCCGGGAGAAACTTGAGGGAGAGACTGCCCGCAGAGCTAGCACCACTCGATGGAATAGTCGAGCACTTCCACGTCGGGGCGGTTCAGCATCACCCACTGCACGGCGCGCTCTAACAGCCCATGGGCGTAATCCCGGTCGCTGGAGACGCAGACCATGCCGATGACAGCTTCCTGCCAGACATCCTGCGCCCCCACTTCCGCAACCGAGAGGTTGAACTCCTGGTGCAGGCGCGCCACAATGGATTTGACCACACTGCGCTTGCCTTTGAGCGAGCCGTTGCCCGGCAGGCGCAGTACCATAGTGCAGGCGGCGATAATCATGCTCATGGTGTCCTACCGCTGTGCGTTCCACTCCGGGTTGGCATAGCGCTGGCGCCGGCTTTCTTCGACCCATTCCCGCTCCTGGGGCGTCAGCTCGCCGGCGACCAGCTCCAGGTTCAGCGCCCGGGCGAACCCCTGCGCCATGGCCCGGACCGCTTCCGCAAACTCCACACGTCTCCCCAATGTCATTTCCAGGGTGGCGGCCCGCTGTGCCAGCTTGCGGCGCAGGGCTTCCCGTTCCTCTTCGCTCTCCAGGCGCAAATAATCCACCAGCCGGGTGATGTCCCCGTAGAGGGGCAGGGTGCCGTGCTGGAGCAGGACGCCCTGCCGGCGCACCTGCGCACTGCCCACCAGCTTCTTGCCGTTCGCCGTCACCTCATAATGGGAAGGGACGTCGAAGCAGGCGGAGCTGAAGCCGCTGGCGTTTTCGTTCCGCTGGTACTCCGCCTGGACAGCCGGGACGCCCAGCAGGGAGAGGCCGGCCACCAAGCCCCGGCTGAGCCGGCGGTAGGACTCCACCACGCCGCCGGCGGCGCGCGGGTCGTCCAGCCGCGTCACCACGCTGTACGTCAGCTCGTCCACATGCAGGATGGCGCGTCCGCCAGTGGGCCGGCGCACCCAGTCCACGCCGGCGTCAGCACAGCGCGCCAGATCAATCTCCTTTTCCAGCGACTGGGCGTATCCGATGGACACGCAGGGCGGCTCCCAGCCGTAAAAGCGCAGGGTAGGCGGCGCGATCCCTTCCGCCACCCCGCGCATGATGGCTTCGTCCACGGCCATGTTGGTGGCGCCGTCGGCGAAGCCAGCGATGAGCAAGCGCCAGCGCGCCGGCGGATATGTCAATGTCCCATCCTCTTGCTGTGGTTCCATGTCCATGCTGTGCCGTGCTGATACGTCGCTGGGATATGGCTACCGGATGACTTCCTGCCCACCCATGTAGGGGCGCAGGACTTCCGGTATTACGATGGAGCCGTCAGCCTGCTGGTAGTTTTCCATGACAGCGATCATGACGCGCGGCAGGGCCAGGCCGGAGCCGTTGAGTGTGTGCACATAGCGCGGTTTTTTGCCGGCCGCCGGCCGATAGCGGATATTGGCCCGACGCGCCTGGAAATCCCCAAAGAGCGAGCAGGAGCTGACCTCCAGCCATTCCTGGGAGCCGGGCGCCCACATCTCAATGTCGTATTTGACCGAGGCGGTGAAGCTCAGGTCTCCGGTGCACATCTGCACCACGCGGTGTGGGATACCCAGCCCGCGGCACACGTCCTCGGCGTTGTCAATCAGCTTGAACAGCTCTTCCTCGGAGGTCTCCGGCGCCACGATTTTGACCATTTCCACTTTATCGAACTGGTGGACGCGCTTGATGCCGCGCACATCGCGGCCGGCGGACATCTTCTCCCGGCGGAAGCAGGCGGAATAGGAGACCAGGTTGATAGGCAGGGCCTCCGCCGGCAGTATCTCATCCCGGAACAGATTGGTAACCGATACCTCCGCGGTGGGGATGAGCCACAGGTCATCCTCCGCGTCGAAGTACAGGTTCTCGGCGAACTTGGGCAGTTGGCCGGTGCCGAGCAGGCATTCCCGGCGCACCAGGTACGGCGCCAGCACCTCGGTGTAGCCGTGCTTCTGCACGTGCAGGTCAATCATCCAGGCCACCAGGGCGCGGTGCAGGCGCGCGCCGGCGCCCTTCAGGACGTAGAAGCGGGTGCCGGATATTTTCACCGCCCGCTCGAAATCAATGATATCCAGCGTCGTGCCCAGCTCCCAGTGGGGGAGCGGCTCAAAGTCGAACTGGCGGAAGGTGCCCTCCTGCCGCACCACGATGTTCTCGCTTTCGTCTCTGCCTTCCGGCACGGAAGGGTGCGGCATGTTGGGGACTTCGAGGAGGAGCTGTTCCAGGCGGGCATCCACCTGCCGCAGTTCCTTTTCGAGGGCGTCAATCTGGTCACCCACCTGGCGCATCTCGGCGATGAGGGCCTGCCGGCCGGCCTCGTCGCGCATCTTGCCGATCTCCTTGGAGACAGCGTTGCGGCGGGCGCGCAGGCTTTCGACCTCCTGCAGGAGCTGGCGCCGGCGGGCATCCGTCTCCAGGATTTCGTCAATGGGGGCGTCCAGGTGCAGTTTGCGGAGGCCTTCCCGCACCTCGTCGGTGTGCTCCCGGATGTAATTGAGGTCCAGCATGTGTGCATCTCCCTTCGGGGCCGGCCGCTCATATAAAACGGGCTTGCACCCCTTTCGCTGATGAAAGGAGGAGAAGCCCGCCGCGGCTGTGCCGCCCGTCCCTCAGCTCAACGTTAGCAACGATTATAGCACGCGGGTGAGAAAGTGTCAACGCGGAGCGCGTTGGGAAGCCGCGCATGTGAGAGGTTTGCATCTAACCTGCCTGGCAGTGCCGTGGTTGAAATAAACGGTCGAATCCGGTATAATGAAAATGTGCAGGCGGTGATGGAGCGGAATGCATCCAGGAGCGGGAATATGTCTACTCTTTCGTTTGGTGAGCGGCTGGCGTTTCTGGCACAGGAAATGGGCTTGTCAGAACGGGATGTCCTGGGCATGGCGCTGGATATCGGCGTCCAGGAGCTGTTCCGCCAGAAGGTTGCCGAGAAGTACATGGCCGGCGCCATTTCACGCCAGCAGGCCGAGGAATGGCTCGGCGCCCAGGAAGTGGCCCGTCTGGACTGTCTCATGCGCCAGTATGCCTGTCAGGATATGGAGAGCTTCATGGACCTGATTTGCGGCCTGGCGTGAGCTGACGCCGGCCGGCGTCCTGCCAATGAAAAAGCCCCTGGCGTTTCGGCCAGGGGCTGTTGGCTCTGTAGGGCTTATGATTTTGACTGCGCGCAGGTGGCGCAGAAGCGGGTGGTGGGCAGGAGGTCCAGGCGCTCCCACTCGATCTTCCCCCCGCATTTTTCGCAGATACCGTATCGTCCTTCGTCCAGCCGGCGCAGGGCATCCTCGATCTCTTCGAGCTTCTCCTGTGCCTGTTGGCGCAGTGCCAGGTTGAACTCCCATTGATATACGGCTGGGTCGCCGGCGCCCAGGCTGTAGTCCGGCTTCACCTCCAGCCGGCGGTCCAGCTCCGCAATCTCTTCCAAGACCTGCTGACGCTCTGTCTCGAGCCGGTCACGCATGGCCTGCATATCCAGCATGTTCTCACTCCTGACGACTGGCGCACGAACCACGGACGGGCGGTACCTGAAACCAGCACACCTCAGTGCATTATTCGGCAGGGGACTGGTCAGTCAGGGGTGCATTATCCGAATCCGCTTCGGTGATTGGATCGGCGGGAGCCACGGCTGTTTCCACGCCGTGGTAGGAGGCGGCCCACTGGCTCCATTCCTCTTCCGAGACCTGGCGCAGGCTCAGCCCGATACGCCGGCGCTCTGGCTCCACCCGAATCACCCGCAGAAGAAGCAGATCGCCTTCTTTCACCAGGTCACGCGGGCGCTGAGGTTCAATATCCGCCAGCTCCGAGCGGTGGATCAATCCCTCGACGCCTTCTTCCAGCTTGACGAACACGCCAAAGTCAGTGACACGCGTGACAATCCCCTCCACGAGCTGGTTGACGTGATATTTGTCGGGAACCTGGGACCATGGTTCAGGGATGAGCCGCTTCAGGCTCAGCCCGATACGGCCGCTGGCGCGGTCAACGTTGAGGACATACACGTCCACCTCATCGCCGACCTTGAGCACGTCGCGTGGATGTTCGACCCGCTCCCAGGAGAGTTCGGAGACATGGATCAGCCCGTCGACGCCGCCGAGGTCCACGAACGCTCCGAAATCGCGCAGACTGCTGACGACACCGTGCCGAACCTCGCCCTCCTGGATTTCGTCCAGCAGGCGCTGGCGCTGGTGTTCTTTCCATTCCCACCAGGCGGCGCGATGGGAGAAGATGAGCCGCCGGCGCCGGCGGTCTACCTCTACGACCTTAAGCGGCAGGGTCTCGCCGACCAGTTTGGCCAATCGAGCCGTGCGGGCTTCGCCGGTCAGGCGGCGCGGGAAGCCAACGAGCTGGGAGGCCGGCAGGAAACCCCGGATGCGGCCGAACGGCACTACCAGTCCTCCCTGGTTGTACCCGGTGACCTTCCCCTCCCACAGCTCCTCTTTCTCCTTCATCTGCTGGGCGCGCAGCCAGTCCGTTTCCGCCTGGGCGCGATGCACAGAGAGGATGAGGTTGCCGTCCTGGTCGCTGGTGCGCAGAACGTATACGGGGATTTCATCGCCCACTTTGATGTTGGAACGGGTTTTAGCGTCCAGCCGGTTCAGGTCCGCCGCCGGCACAATACCCTCCCGCTTCAGCCCAACATCCACCAACAGGCCCTCGGAAGAAGCCGAAATCACCCGGCCAGTGAGCACATCGCCGCGGCGCGGCTGTACCATGCCGTATTCTTCCTGCTGGAGGAGCTCCTCCATGGTGCTGAAATCTTCTTCCTCTGGCTCCTCAAGCCCTGGCCGCTTCAATGGGGGGAGCGCGGCTGGATCGAGGTCAAGGGAAGGGTCTACCGCCTCTGCCACGTTTGAGATCATCTCGTCGTCCTGCACGCTCGTCTCTTCTTCTCCCTTCAAGGGATTTTCGATGGGGTTTGGGGTCTGGTCACCCGACTGCTGTGCCACGTTTTCCTGTGGGACTGCTTCTGCTGTGATGCCGGCTGTCACGGCTCGGTTTGGTTCCTCAGCTTCTGCATCCGACCCATCCGCTGGGAATCTCCTGTCGACTCCCTCCTGCATGCCAACCTCCGTAAAAACAAAATCGCGTCGCTGCATCATGTACAGGGTAACATACCCGTACAGGGGCAACGCCATTATACACCATGAGTATCAGAATTGTCAACCGATATGAGTACTTGCGCCAACTTTAAACAGCCTGCGGAGGCAGGCCTCACAGATGCTGCCGCGACTTCAGCCGCCAGGCAGTCTCTCTGCTCAGGTGTTGGTGAACTTTGTTCAGCCGCCGCAATTTGCGGCTATTGTTCTCTTGTGCTATACTGCGGGCGCCATCCGACGGAGGATAATGTATCCAGCATATCCTCCGTCTTTGTGTGTTTTCGATTTCATCGTTCAGGGGATACATCCATGACCGACCTTGCGTTGAAAGGGGTGCTGGTACTGGTGATTGGGGCGGTCGCCGGCTGGATCAACGTCTTCGCCGGCGGCGGCTCACTGCTGACCCTGCCCCTGCTTATCTTCCTGGGACTGCCGTCCGCCGTCGCCAATGGCACGAACCGCGTTGCGGTCACCGCGCAGAACATCTTCGCTGTGATGGGCTTTCGTAGTAAAGGGGTATCGGACCTGCGGCTGAGCCTGCTCTTTTCCGTGCCGGCCATTATCGGCTCTATCGTCGGCGCCCGCATTGCCATAGACCTGCCCGATGCCTTGTTCCGGCGCGTGCTGGCCATCGTCATGGTGGTCGTGCTGGTCATCGTATTGTGGAACCCTGCCAGACGCATGAGAAAGGTGAACCGGGAACTGACTCCTCTGCGGGCGGTTATCGCTGTGGTGGGATTTTTCCTGATCGGAGCGTATGGAGGATTCCTGCAGGCCGGCGTGGGCTTCCTGATCATCGCCTTCATCGTCTTCCTGACCGGCCTGGACCTGGTGCGCACCAATGCCCTCAAGGTCTTCATCATTGGCTTGCTGACCCTCGTGGCCCTCATCATGTTCGCCATCGAAGGCAAGGTGGATTGGCCGCTGGGCATCGCGCTGGGGGTCGGGAACGCGCTAGGGGGGTGGTTCGGGAGCCGCTTCCAGGTGGAGAAGGGCGAGAGGGTGGTGCGCATCATGCTGGTCGTGGCGGTGCTGATTATGGCGCTTCAGCTTTCCGGGGTGGTGCATATCCCGGGGTGGAAATGAAAAGGCCTCCGCAGGTTTACAGACCTGCGGAGGCTTGATTACTGATGGCCGCTATTGCCCTATGGTCTTCCGCCAGTTGGTGTCGCGTCCCCACTGCCGGCCCAGTTCCTGCGCCATCTCGCTAATTTTGCAGAATACCTCTTCCTCATCAAAGGTCAGGATCTCCCAATCCCGCATCACCAGACGCCCCTCAATGATGACCGTGCGCACATCGGAGGGGTGCAGGGCATACACCAGGTGGGAATAGGGCTCGTACATGGGGATGAGGTTCGGCCGGCACAGGTCAACCATGACCACGTCGGCGCGCTTGCCGGCCTCCAGCGACCCCAACCGATCATCCAGCCCGAACGCCCTTGCCGCGCCGCGCGTCGCCATCCAAAACACCTGACGCGCCGGCAGTACCGTCGGGTCGCCGCTCGCCACTTTATGCAGCATGGCCGCCGTCTGCATGTCACCCCACAAGCTGAGGTCGTTGTTGCTGGCCGCGCCGTCGGTGCCGAAGGCCACGTTCACGCCGGCGCGCAGAAGCTGGGGCACAGGCGCCACGCCCGACGCAAGCTTCATGTTGCTTTCCGGACAGTGCACGATGCTGACGCCGCGCTCCGCCAAAAGCGCGATTTCTTCCTCCGTCAGGTGCACGCCGTGGGCGAAAACCACGCGGGAATCGAGGATGCCCAGGGACTCCAGCAGGGCCACCGGCGGTTTGCCGGTCTGCCGGCGCACATCTTCCACCTCCTGCTGTGTCTCACAGCAGTGAATCAGCCAGGGCACGCCGAACTCATCGGCCAATGCCTTGCTCTTCACCAGCAGGTCGGGGGAACAGGCATAGGTCGAATGGGGCTGGAGGATGGGGCGCACCAGGGGATGGCCGGCCCAGCGCTCCAGGGAGGCGCGCACGTAGGCCAGGCCTTCGGCCGGCGTCTTGGTGTTGGGCGAGGGGAATTCCACCAGCGCCTCGCCCAGCAGGGCGCGCATGCCGGCGTCGCTGGCGGCGCGGCCGATATCGTCCTCGAAGAAGTACATGTCCACGAACAAGGTGGTGCCGGCGCGAATCATCTCGTCGGCGGCCAACAGGGTGCCCCAGTAGACCATGTGGGGGTTCACGGTGCGGCCCTCGGCCGGCCAGATGTATTCCTTCAACCAGACGTCCAGCGGCAGATCGTCCGCCAGCCCGCGGTAGACCGTCATGGGCGCGTGGGTATGGGCGTTGATGAGGCCTGGGATGAGCAGACAGCTATCGGCGCGCAGGGTTTCCGGGACCTGAAAGCGCCGGCGAGCTTCCTCCTCTGTACCGACGTACAGGAGCGCCCCATGGCGGATGGCGATGCCGCCGTTATGAATGATGGTGCCCTGGTCATCCATGGTCAGGATGGTGCCGCCAAGGATCAGCATGTCGGCCTGCTCGTGCATATGCGGGACTCCTTGAAGAAGATGATATATCCTCTTGTATCGATGCGGGAGTATACCGGAAAGGGTGAGCTGTGGCAATAATTCGGCAGTGGAATGCCAAGGCAGTACTTGCAATATTTGACGCCGGCGCGAAAAAATGATATAATTATATTGAGCATTCGACGAGAAGGTGTGCTCCCCTATCCATTGCACGTCACAAGGCGTATTTGTTCAGAGCTTCTGAATGCATAGGTTTCTCAGCCAGCCTGACCTCTCAAGTGAGTCGGAATCAGCAACGCAGCGTGCAGAAATTGGGACTGTTTTGACTGCCATGATGGATGTTGTATAAACGGAGCCGCCCGCGGTAATGATGGGATATGTCCCGTTGGTGTCGCAGGCCAATGGCCGGAATGTCTGATCACCTTGATCCCCCTTTCCCAAACCGCCGGCGTTCCCACCAATATCTCCCATCTGGCAGACAGCCCCTTACCCTGTGAGCACACCACCATTTCACTGACCAAAGGAAATCACCTATGGACATGCAGGATGAGATGTATGTGAATTATCAGGATGAGGAGAATATGGTGGACACTGAGCTGAATGACATGCCGGACACGGACGCAAGCTTCGGGTACGAGCAGGAGAGCGCCGTGTCCGTCACTGCGCCGGCGGGGCCGGCACCGGAAGAGCTTCCGGTCATCGAAGAGGTCGAGCCTGTCGAAACTGTGGAGCCGGCTCCCATACCGGAACCGTCGCCCGTCGTGGAAGTGGAAGAGGTGCGGCTCACCATCGCTGAGCTGGAGCGCAAGACCCTCGACGAACTGCGCTCTCTAGCGCGCGAGATGGGCATCACCGGCTACACGCGCCTGAAAAAGAACGATCTCATCATGCGCATCTTGGAAGCGCAGGCCGAACAGCGCGGCTATGTTTTCCGCGGCGGTGTGCTGGAGATCACACCGGAGGGCATTGGCTTCCTGCGCGCTGACGGCCTGCTTCCCGGTCCGAACGACATTTACGTCTCCCAATCGCAGATCCGCCGCTTCGGCCTGCGCACCGGCGACCTGGTGGTGGGGCAGGTGCGTGCGCCGAAAGAATCGGAGAAATACTACGGGCTTTTGCGCGTGGAGGCGGTCAACGGGTTGGACCCGGAGGTGGCCAAACGCCGGCCCCATTTCGAATCGCTCACGCCCATTTTTCCCAACCGCCAGTTTAGGTTGGAGACCACCCCCGATGTGCTGGCCACCCGCCTGATTGACCTGGTGGCTCCCATCGGGCGCGGCCAGCGCGGCCTCATCGTCTCCCCGCCCAAGGCCGGCAAAACCACCATCCTGAAGCAAATCGCCAACGGCATCTCCGCGAACTACGACGATGTCCACCTGATGGTCGTGCTCATCGGCGAGCGCCCGGAGGAAGTCACCGATATGGACCGCTCCGTCGAGGCGGAGGTGTATTCCTCCACCTTTGACGACCCGGTCGAACAGCACGTCAAGGTGGCCGAGATGGCGCTTCATCGAGCGAAACGCCTGGTGGAGTGCAAGAAGGATGTCGTCATCCTGCTTGATTCCATCACGCGTCTGGCGCGCGCCTACAACCTGACCGTCCCGCCCAGCGGGCGCACCCTGTCCGGCGGCCTGGATCCCGCCGCCCTTTACCCGCCCAAGCACTTCTTCGGCGCCGCCCGCAACCTGGAAGAAGGCGGAAGCCTGACCATCATCGCCACCTGTCTGGTGGACACCGGCTCGCGCATGGATGACATGATTTACGAGGAGTTCAAGGGCACCGGCAACATGGAACTGCACCTCAACCGCAAGCTGGCGGAGCGCCGTGTGTTCCCCGCCTTCGATATCGAGCGCTCCGGCACCCGGCGGGAGGAGCTGTTGCTCGAACCGGATACCCTGGCCAAGGTCTGGACCATGCGCCGCATGCTGTCGGCTATCGGCGGCACGGAGGCGCTGGAACCGCTCCTGGAGCGCCTGCGCCGCACGCGAAGCAACCGGGAATTCCTGGCCACGTTGAACAAAGACGTGGTATAGCCGGCGCTTTCCCGAGGCTCACGGCAAAAGGTGGACATGCGTGTCCCCTCCCCGATTTCGCGGCCCGAATGACGAACCGCCGACGCCGTTCTGGCAACGTTTCAGCACGCATATCCTGCTGGTAGCGATTGTGCTGGCCGGCCTCTTTGCGGCGCGGGAGAGACTGCCGCACTGGCCGGTCAGCCGTTCGGTGCGCGCCGCCGCGACCCCTGCTGAAATGACAGCGCCGGCCCCGAGGCCAAGCGCGACACCGGCGCGGTCGGCAGACCTCCCACCTTACACGGCCGTGCTCATTCGCGCCGCGGTCCCTCACACCATTATCCCCGAGCGGCCTCGGCTGGAAATCATCACCTACACCGTGCAGGCCGGCGACACGGTCTTTGGGCTGGCAGAACGCTTCGGCATCTCACCAGAGACCATCCTGTGGGCCAACGGCGACCTGGAGTACCATCCCGACGACCTGCGTATTGGTCAGGAGCTGATCATCTTGCCTGTGTCAGGGGTGTATCACGAGGTCAAAGCCGGCGACACGCTGGAAAGGCTGGCGGAGAAATATCAGGTCACGCCGGAGGCTATCCGGAATTACCCCTTGAACCGGCTTGGCGCCGGCGGCGAGCTAAATGTCGGCCAGAAGCTCATCATCCCCGACGGCGTGAAGCCTTATGTGCCGCGCCGGCTTCACCGCTTTGATGCGGCACTGCCGGCCAATGCACCGAAAGGGAGCGGCGCTTTCATCTGGCCGGCGCAGGGCCATATCACCCAAGGATACTGGAGCCTGCATCGGGCGGTGGACATCGGCGCCGGTACCGGCGCGCCGGTCTATGCCAGCGACTCGGGCTGTGTGGTCTTTGCCGGCTGGGATGATACCGGCTACGGCAACCTGATCATCATCAATCACGGCAACGGTTTCGTCACCTATTATGCTCACCTGAGCAAAATCCTGATCTCCGCCGGCACCCCCATCGCGCGCGGGGCGAAAATCGGGCTGGTGGGTTCCACCGGCCGCTCCACGGGTAGTCATCTGCACTTCGAGATATGGCAGCGCGATGTCCAGCGCAATCCCCTCGGTTTCCTCCCGTAAATCAAAAAGGCCCGCCGGCTTCCTCGGCAGGCCTTTTCTATCGAGGCCTTTTTTCCTATTCCACCCTCAGCGTAACGACATCGCTGTACGAGACATTGCCGGCCAGGTCATACGCCGCGGCCTGGAGCTGATGTGTCCCAGCCGTCGGCGCTGACCATGTCCATTCGAAGGGAGCGCCCGTGAGGGTCGCCAGGAGCTGTCCATCCAGCAATATCTTCACCCGGCCGATGCCCAGGTTGTCCGAGGCTTCCAGCTTCACCGTCAGCGGCTGACCCGCCGGCACGCGCTGGTCTGGAGCCGGCGAGAGGATGCGCACCGCCGGCGGCGTGTTGTCCACACTGCACAGCACGCTGGCCTGTGCGCTCATGCTGTCGCGTCCAATCACTCGTAGGCGGAGGGTGTACAGCCCATCCGGGACGGCCGTGGTATCCCATTGGGCCAGGGCGCCGGCTGACACCGGCACCTCGCTCTCCACCAGCATCAGCCACTCGGCCGGCTCCTCGCCGGCGCCGTATTCCAGCCGATAGCTCATGAACCCCTCGCCGGCCGCGCTGCCCTGCACCAACAGCAGTCCGCCTACCACTGACCGCTCTTGCGGCCAGCGCAGTTTTGCCGTCAGCGGTTCCGCCGAGGGGGTAGGCTCGAGCGTGGGGCTGGGCTCCAGCGACGGCTCTTCCGTCGGTTCCGGCGTAGGCGTCGGCGTCTCCTGACCTTGGTTCTGCACCCAGACGTGGACACGCGCTTCATAGGCATGGCCGGCGCTGTCGCGGGCGATGATCCGTAGGGAATAATCCATATCCTTCAGCGCCGTCGTGTCCCATACCGCCAGCATGCCGCCGTCCACCGGCTGATAGAAGGGGCCGGCAACGTGCCCCCACCCGATAGGCGCCGGCCCCTCCCCATACTCTACGCTGAATTCCGCCAGGCCGGGCACCTGCACCACACCAAAGATGGGGACCTGGCCGGCCACGACCTGGCCGTCCTTCGGCTCGAAAATCTCCAGGTGTGCCGGCGTGGTATGGAGGGAACAGGGTTCCGTCGGCGCAATGGGCCGGTTGTTGGCGCGTGCCCATTCCAGTGCCTCCGGTGGATACACCTCCATCGGCCGGCGCTCCACCAGCTCGGGCGGACAGAATTCCGTCGCCAACTGGCCAGTGCTGACATCAATGGCGACCATCTGATGGATGTCGTGCTCCGGCCCGAGCGGCCCCTGGCCCTCGGCGAAGATCTCGATGCGCCGCTGGGGACAGGCCTCGCTGGGGATGGTGCCGGAATCGGCGCAAATTTCGATCTCTACGATGCCGGCCGGCCGCTGGAAGTCCCGCGGGGGCGTGTTCGCTAGAGCGCGTTCCATGAAGTCGTGCCAGATGGGGCCGGCACCGGCCACGCCGGAGACGTTCTGCATCGGGGAATTATCGTTGTTGCCCACCCACACCCCCACCGCCAGGTCGGGTGTGTATCCGACGGTCCAGTTGTCGCGGAAGTCGTTGGTGGTGCCGGTCTTGACGGCCGCCGGCCGGCTCAGCCGCAGGACGCTGTTCGGCCCGAAGGTTGGCTGACGGGCATCGTTGTCGGCCAGGATATGGGTGATGAGGTAAGCGTGCTGAGGAGAGACGACCTGCTGGCCCGCCGGCGTATAGGACTCCAGCACGCGGCCGTGGGCGTCCTCGATGCGCAGGATGGCGGCCGGCGGCACGCGCACGCCGCCGTTGGCCAGCACCGCATAGGCCGAGGTTAGTTCCAGCAGGGTGACCTCCCCGCCGCCCAGGGTCAAGGAGAGGCCGTAGTCCTGCCGGTTCAGGGTGGTGATGCCCAGCCGGCGCGCCATGTCCAGCAGACCTGGGATGCCGGCGAACTGCAGGGCCTTCACTGCCGGCACGTTGTACGAGTTGCCCAGCGCCTGCCGCACCAGCACCGGGCCGTGAAACTTGCCGTCGTAATTGGTGGGCTTATAGGGCGGGTTGGCGCCGTCTGGGAACTCGGTCTCCACATCCCAGATGAGGGTGGCCGGCGTCCAGCCCTTCTCGAACGCCGCCAGATAGGTCAGCGGCTTGATGGCGGAGCCGGGCTGGCGCGGCCGCACCGCCACGTTGACCTGCCCGTCAATGTCCGGGTCAAAGAAGCCGCGGCTCCCCACCATGGCCAGTATCTCACCTGTGGCCGGCTGGATGGCCACCAGCGCGCCGTTGGTGACATGGCGGTCCTGCAGGGCCAGCACGTGCTGGCGCACTTGTTCCTCAGCAATAACCTGCAGGTTGTAGTCCAGGGTGGTGGTGACCTGCAGGCCGGCCTTGTACAGCACCTCCGGCCCGTAGCGCTGTTCCAACTGCTGGCGCACATACATGACGAAATGGGGCGCCTTCAGGTCCAATGGGACGCGCGCTGTGGGCAGCGGCTCGTTTTCCGCGGCCCGCGCCTCCGCCTCGGTGATATAGCCGTTCTTCACCATGAGGCGCAGGACCTGGGAGCGGCGCTCGCGGGTCGCTTCCGGGTTGGTAAAGGGATCGTACACCGCCGGCGCCTGAGGGATGCCGGCGAGCAGAGCCGCTTCCGCCAGCGTGAGATCGGCGGCCCGCTTGCCGAAATACACCTCCGCGGCGGCCTCGATGCCGTAGGCCCGATTGCCGTAATAAATCTCGTTCAGATAGATTTCCAGTATCTGGTCCTTGGAATAACGGCGCGAAATCTCCGCCGCCAGCACCGCCTCTTTGATCTTGCGGCGGATGGTGCGCTCCGGACTGAGGAACACTAGCTTCACCAACTGCTGGGGGATGGTACTGCCGCCGACCGTCGCTTCGCGATCCCGCACGGCGCGGTACACGGCGCGCGCCAAGCCCACCGGGTCCACACCAGGATGCTGATAAAAGTTGGCGTCCTCCGTGGCGATGGTGGCCTGGATCAGATAGGGGGAGATTTCTGATAGTTTGGCCAGGGTGCGTCGGCCGCCGCGCGGGTCATCAATCTCGTACAGCAGGACACCGTTGCGGTCGTAGATGCGGGTGCTGACGAACGAGGCGGCCCTGCTGGTCAGCTCCTCCGGGGGAGGAAGCTGCAGCGCGATGTACACATAGCCGAACAGGCCAACGGCCAGCGCCAGCGCTCCTAGGGCGAAGGTGACCAAGAAGGCGGTGAAAAAGCCCTGAAGCAGGCGCGGCAGACAGCCCGATCCTTCCGACGGCGATGCGCCGGCACGCCGCACAGGCTCTGCGGCCGGCGCATGATACTGCTCCGGATAGCGATATGCTCTACGGGGTCTCATAGTGTATCCGCGAACTCCTCTTCTCCTCCAGCGATGGTCACATGTATAAAACGCATGCCCCCTTCCTTTCGTTCCGCGAAATCCACAGTTTTATGTCCCCGGCCATGACCAGGGGATGGTGTTGGAATAGACCCAAGCGGCGGTGAAGATGGCGGAGACGCCGGCCACCAGCAGAACCGCCTCGGCCAGCTCTTCCTGGGACAGCGCTAACGTGTCCCCTTCGGTGGTACCGGCGGGTGCCGCCATGCCGCGCCAGAGATACGCCGCCAGCAAGGTCAGCGGCAGGGCCGCCGGCGCGAACAGGTCCCAATCCCGCCGGCCGCCGTAGTCGGGGTTCCAGACGCTGACGAACAGCAGGTAGTTCAGCGCCGCGACCGCCAGGAACTGGCCGGCAGGTTGGCGCAGGGTGCGCCGGCCGGCGCGGGTGGTCAGCGCGACAAGCACCAGGACCAGCGAGAAGGGCGCCACCAACAACTGCTCGTTGGCCCAATCGAGGAAATGCCCCCACGAGAACATGGTGTAGCGCTCCCAGCGCGTGGTGGTCTGCGTCAGGGGGACGAACCAGCGGTGGTCCCCTCCGCCGGGCGCGTCCTCCTCCAGTAGGGCCTGGATGCCGTGTCCGCCGGCCTCCATCAGCACCACCACGCCGGCCAGGATGACGAGCATGGGGAGCACAATCCGCAAGGTCACTGCCAGCCGCCGGCGCCACTCCCTCTCCCTCTTCCAGCGGCGCCACCACAACCAGACCAGGGAGGCCTCCAGCCCCAGGATAGTGGAGGGGTGAAAGGCATGGGTCAGGCCCAGCACGCCGGCCGGCGGGAGGATGTCGGTCCGGCTCTCCGCGGCGCGCATTCCCAGCCGCAGATAGGCCAGGATGCCGATGGTCATCCAGACGTAGTTTTCCACATAGCCAAAGAAGAACTGCATCAGCCCCAGGGTGCCGACCCAGCCGGCGAAAAGCATCTTCTCCGCAGGCGTGCGGCCCATCTCGTCCGCTATGCACAGCAGGAGGAAGACGAAGGCCACGCCAGCCGCGACGCTCAGGGCTTGATAGGTCTGCATCACGTCCCATCCCCACCAGCGGTGGGTCAGCCCCCAGGCCTTGGCATGCAGGAAGAGGTCCAGCGGTGCCTGCCAGGTATAGGTCAGCCGTACCTCGGGATGGGCGATGGCATTCACCAGGATATAGGCGTCGCCCCAGCGGGTGTGCACCAGCCGGCAGGCCCAGAACAAGGGCGCCAGGGTCAAGCTGAAGGCGGCGAACCACCACCTGCGGTTGGGGCGGCTGGGGGAGCGCCGGCCCAGCCGGCCCAGCGCCGCGCGCAGCCAGGCATTGGCCGCCGGCACGCACAATGCCATACCAATGCCGGCGGCCAGCCACTGCAGCCAGCGGGGCCAGTACGTGAAGGGGAAAATGCCCCAGCTCTGCTCTTCCGGAAGATAGGGCGCGGCGAGGTGCAGGAAGATGAGGAGCAGTGCGTAGATTCGCACTGCCCACAGCCCATGACGGGGCGAAAGGGCCGGCAGTGGACGAATCCGTATGCCCCTCATGATGCCTCCGCCGGCACATTCACCTGCCCCAGGCTCCAGCGCGCCCATTCCTGGCCGCTGGCGGGGTCGTACAGGATGAGGATGGCTTCGTACGCGCCGGGTGGAGCAGTCGGCGGTACCAGCAGGTCGTGCCAGTCGGACACGCTTTCGCCGGCCTGCCAGGCGGTGGTAGGATAGGCCTCGTGCACCGGCCGGCGGTCATGCTGGGCGATGGTACTGCCGTCGCCGGCCACCAGGCGCAGGGAGAAGCGCACATCCTGGTCGAGGGCCTGCAGGGCCTGCCATTCCAGGGAGATGCCGGCGTGCCAGCCGCCCGGCATGCGGCGCAGGGCAGTATTCCAATCCTGCAGGCACAGCCCAGGGAGCAGTTCGACGCCGGCGCAGGAAGGGTGTTCCGCCGGCACCGGCTTGGGCCGCACCCGGATCAGTGGGCCGGCGGCATCCAGGTGATAGCGCTCGGCCAGGCCGGCCATGCCGCGGGTGAGATAGGCCTCGCCCGTCTCCGTCAGCGCCTTTTCGATGGCCGCCCAGCGCGCCGGCTCCTGGTCGGCGGCAGTGGTGCGGATATCAGGGCGCAGGCCGTGCGTCTCCTGGTAATAGCGCAGGACGGTCATCTCGCCCAGGATGCCGATGACGACAGCATCCTGCGGCAGGGGCGCGGACAGCGCCTGCACCGCCCAATCGTGCACCTCCCAATCGTCGGAGCGGTCCGCTTGTGGGAAGGTATGGATGCCCATCCAGAGGGCCTGGCCGGCCAGCGCCAGCGCCACTGCGCCGGCCGCGAACTGGCGAAGCCCCGCGCGAGGGGGGAGTACCTGGCATCGTGCCGCCAGCCAGTCGAACGCCAGGCCGATGCCGGCTGCGCCGACCAGGAAGGCCGGCAGGAGGAAGACCTCGATATCTGCCACCCGGTACATCACGGCGAAGGCCAGGCATATCAGGCCAGTCAGGCGGAGTGCCCAGGCGGTGCGCCGTCGGCGGCCGGACCATATCAGCCCCAGGACGCCGGCCAATCCCCCGACTATCCCGAACTGCGCCAGCCACAGGTGCAGGTAATCGCCGGCGCTTCGCGATTGGGAGAGCGGATTGCCGGTCAGGAAGGCGCTGTAGTCCAGCGCCAGCACATGGCGCCAGAACCCCTCCCAGGTATTGCGGTACGTGCCGTCCAGGGAACCGGCACGCGCGCCGATGAGCGGGATATAGGCATAAAGCAGGAGCGGAAGGAGGCCGGCCAGCGCTGTCTTCCACCAAGGATATCTCCGCCACGGCCGGCGGGATTCCCCCTTGCTGGCCGGCAAAACCAGCGTCAGGGCCAGGCCGGGGAGCAGGAAGATGATGGTGCGGTGATGGGCCAGGCCGGCGCCGAAGAGGCCGGCGGCGATGACCAGCCATCGCTCCGCGCCGGTCGCCTCCCAGCGCGCCAGCGCCGCCAACAGCCAGACGGTGATGCAGAGGTGCAGGGCATAGACCTCGGCGATGGTGGCCTGGGACCAGAAGACGGGGGAGAGTGCCAGCGCTAGGGCGGACAGCAGGCCGGCCAGCGGGCGTCCGGTCAGCTCCTGCACGAGGACGAACAGGCCGGCCAGCGCGCCGGCGGCGCAGACCGCCGACAGCAGATTCAACCGATAGGCCACATCACCAAAAGGAAGCCGGGTGAACAGCCAGCCCAGTAGGGTGTACAGGGGATAGCCGGTCGGATGTGCCACGCCTAGGCGGTAGCAGACGAGCTGAAACTCCGGGCTGTCATCGAAAATCGTGACAACGGTCGGCGCCAGGGTAGCGGTATAGAGGCCCAGGCCGGCGGCGAACACGCCCCAGGGCAGTAATCGCAGTACCAGTTTCTGTAGCCGGGCAGTCGACAATGTTTCTCCCATCTCCCGAGATGATTCAGCGGCCGTGCGGCCGGCCTCCTGCATGATACCATAAACCAGGCAGAGGGGAGAAATACGGAGGTGTTGAAAAGGTCTGGAAAATCGAGCATCTTTAAGGTAACTCGGTGAGAAGGTTGGGGAAGGACACTATGCCTGGGCCCATGCTTTGAGGAAACTGGGGAACGCTCGTTCGCTGACCCTAAAGCAGCCGCTTTATCCCCTTCAAAAAGGGAGATTATGCCCACACCTCTCTTTTTCCACACCCTCCGGGAGTTGAAAGGGGTAGGAAACATGGCTTACGAGGTGCTGGAAAATGGAGTAATGCCTATTGACAGCCATCAATACTTATGCTATAATTAGAATTGGAATTAAAACATTTTGGTTTTCAGGCAATGGGATTGGGTGGTATTTTATCAGCGAGCCGGGCTACTCCGTCTCTTCAGCGCTGTCCTGTGCTCCTCATATCTTCGTAACTTTGTAGCTAACCCTGTCTGTTAGGTGCTGTGCTCTCTGCCTTTTCGTCCATGTAATTTTCATTAGCGGCTCATAGCCTATGCTCCTCAGAGCTTTTTTAATGGGGTTCTCTTGTCTCATATTATGAAATATAGTTTCATATAGAGATACATGATGCCTTGTTTGCTAGATGACCACGAGCTTCACCGTTGTGGGAGAAAAGCAAGGCTAGCCGACGGGATAAGGGCCTCGGTAAGTGGTGATGAGAGATGGCATGTCCATGCCGGCGTGGACAAGCTTGAGGGCGGAAAGGAGGTGATAAACTGGCAAAATCTGCCGCCGTAGATACCCCTCCGGGATGAGGCAGTGCTGAAGATCGGGGTCCAATCGTAAGTACATTAGGAGGCGAAAAATGAAAGCGCGCAACTGGCTGGCCTTTGTTATGACGCTCGTCCTGCTGGTTAGCTCAGTACTGACCGTTGTCGCCGCTCCTCCACTGCCTCAAGTCAAAGAAAAGAGTCTGGTATTTGATCCCAACAACTTCACCGTGGAAACCGTCACAGTGGGAGGTCAGACAGTTACCTTCCGGGCCTACAGAAACATCGTTTATGTTACTAACCCCGCTCAGATCGTCTATCCTCTCAACACGGTATACCAGAAGCTCAACGTCTATGTACCCATAGATATCCCGCTGGAGGCTTATAAGACGCATAACGGCCCGATTTTCTTCCCGAACGCGGTGGGCGGATATAACCCGGGGTTGCCGGCCGAACCGACCCGCATCGAAGTGGCCACAGCCCTCGCCAAGGGCTATGTAGTGGTAGCGCCGGGTGTGCGCGGCCGTACGAACAAAGATGCCACGGGTATCTACAACGGCAAGGCGCCGGCCGCCATCGTGGACCTGAAAGCCGCCGTCCGCTACCTGCGCTATAACGACAAGATCATGCCAGGAGATGCGGAGAAGATCATCTCCAGCGGCACCAGCGCCGGCGGCGCGCTCTCCGCATTGTTGGGCGCTACCGGCAATCACAAAGATTATGAACCCTATTTAAATGAAATCGGTGCCGCCAAGGAAAGAGACGACATCTTCGCTACCAACGCATACTGTCCTATCACCAACCTGGACAATTCGGACACCGCGTACGAATGGCTGTTCTACGGCCTGAATGACTATACGTTCATGGGCGGCGGGACCATGACCGGAGACCGGCTTATCGTCTCAAAAGAGCTGAAGGACATGTTCCCCGCCTATGTGAACAGCCTTGGCTTGTGGTACTCCGAACCCAGGAATGACCACGGCATCGGCCTGCGGCATGCATACGGACAGCTCAAACAGGGCACAATGCTGACACTGGACGCCGAGGGGGAAGGGCCTTTCAAGGACTACGTCAAGTCGTTTGTGATCGCCTCTGCCCAAAAAGCACTGGACAGTGGAGTGGACCTGTCCGGCCTATCCTGGATCACGATCGTGGATGGTGTCGTCACCGACATTGACTTTGCCGCGTATGTGGCCTATGCGACACGCATGAAGCCGGCGCCGGCCTTCGACAGCATCTACGCACCGACCTGGGAGAACAACCTTTTCGGCACGGCTACCATTGACAATCAGCACTTCACATGGTACAGCTTCACCACACCATATGCGACCTGGCATGCTCCTCTCGCTGACTGGCAGATCGTGAAAATGATGAATCCCATGTACTATATCGGCGCCCCTGGTGCCCGATCTTCGCACTACTGGCGAATTCGACATGGCGCGGTCGACCGGGATACCTCTATCGCCATCCCCATCATCCTAGCCACCAAGCTGATGAACACCGGCCATGATGTTGATTTCGCTCTACCGTGGGGACGGGGGCACGGCGGGAATTACGACCTCGACGAGCTCTTTGCCTGGATTGAGTCTATCACCCAATAGATACCGATCTCGGGGGGCATTGCTGGGGCCTGGCGCTTGGTCGCCAGGCCCCTTTTTGGTTGTTCTAGGACGTATTGACAGCGCGTGCAAAGCATGCTACAATGACCCTCGAGTCGGTCTGACCAGCAGACATATCAGCCCATTTCTCCTGCGCAGGGCCCTATTCTGAGGGTGTTGAAAAAGCGGGTATTGGCTCATCGCCTGGCAGTTGAAACTGCGGCTGTGTGCCTGCGAAGTCGGCCTACGCCGACTTCGCGAAGCCTGCCTGTGCAGGCTTCGCAGTCGTTGCCGCTAGGCCGCTTCCACAGATATAATGTTTGGACTTTTTCCAACACTCGCTATTCTCAATTTTCGTGGAGGTGCAGAAATGTTGGGTGGATACGCCGGCCGGTTCCTCTGGGTGGACCTCAGCACGGGTAAGATGAAGGTGGAAACCCCGGATGACTCGCTCCTGCGCGATTTTGTCGGCGGGTACGGCGTGGCGGCACGCGTCCTGTACAGCCGCCAGCCGGCAGGCCTCGACCCGTTGGCGCCGGGGAGCATCTTCGGCTTCTTTACTGGGCCGCTGACCGGCACGCCGGCACCCACCGGCACCCGCTGGGGCGTCTTCGGCAAATCGCCGCTCACCGGCACTTGGGGAGATGCCAACGGCTCCGGCAACTTCGGCGTGGCGATGAAGCAATCAGGGTTCGACATGATTTTCTTCACCGGCCAGGCAGAGAAGCCAGTCTATCTCTTCCTGCGGGATGGGCAGGCGGAACTGCGCGACGCCTCTCATCTTTGGGGCATGGATACCTATGCGGTCGAGGATTGGGTCAAGGCGGAGTTCGGGCCGAAGGCGGAGGTGGCCTGCATCGGGCCGGCCGGCGAGAAGCAGTCCCGCATCGCCGGCGTCATCACCCTGAAAGGCCGAGCCGCCGCCCGCTCCGGCCTGGGCGCGGCCATGGGCGCCAAAAAGGTGAAAGCCGTCGTCGCCTTCCTGGAAGGCGAGGTGCCTGTGGCGGACCCCGAGGCGGTGCAGGCGGCGCGCAAGAAATATGTGGGGGAGATCAATGCCGGCGTTGGCTTCTCCGACTTCTACCGCACCACCGGCACACCTGGTGCTACTGCGCTCTGCATCGAACTGGGGGATTCGCCCACCCGCAACTGGGCCATCAGCACCATCCATATGCCGCGCGGCTCCGCCCCTCTGCGCTTCGAGGAGCTGGTCAAGTACCGCAAGGAGCGCGAGAACTGCTGGCGCTGTCCCATCGCCTGCTGGGGCACGGTCGAGATGGAGTGGGAGGGCGAGAGGTTCTGGGCGCACCAACCGGAATATGAGACGGAGTCCATGTTCGGCAGTAACCTGCTGATTGACGACCATGTTACCCTGGCGAAGGTCAATGACATCTGCAACCGCGCCGGCCTGGACACCATCTCGACTGGCGCAGCGGTGGCCTTCGCCTTCGACTGCTTCGAGCAGGGACTGATCACGGTGCAGGACACCGGTGGGCTGGAACTGTGCTGGGGGGACCGTCGAGCGGCGGTGCGCCTGACGGAGATGATCGCCCGGCGCGAGGGCATTGGGGACCTGCTGGCGGACGGCGTCATGCGGGCGGCGGAGCGCATCGGGCCGGCCGCTGTGCCGCTGGCCATGCACGTCGGCGGCCAGGAAGTGCCGGCGCACGATCCCCGCTGTGAGCCGGCCATGGCGGTCATTTACCAGATGGACGCTACCCCCGGCCGGCATACCCAGGCCAGCCAGTACTACGTGGCGGCCGGCTTCCCCACCCAGCGGCCGGCCTACGGCGACAACCGCGCCCAGCAAAGGGGGCGCGGCAAATGGGTCAAGGAGGCGAGCTGTCTCTGCCACGTGGTCAACGCCAGCGGCTTGTGCCTGTTCGGGTATCTCTCCACTTCGGTGAGCTTCATGCCCGATTTCCTGACCGCCGTCACCGGTCATACCTATACCCTGCAGGATGTGCTGACCGTGGGCGAGCGTATCGCCAACGTGCGCCAGGCCTTCAACGTGCGGGAGGGCATCAACCCGCTCCAACGGCCGCTCCCGGACCGCATCCTGGGCCGGCCGCCGCTCCCCGACGGCCCGACCGCCGGCGTCACGGTCGAGGTGGAGGCCATGATCCAGGAGCATCTGCGCGAAATGGGATGGACGCTGGATGCCGCCATCCCCACTGAGGAAACCCTGCGCCGGCTCGGCCTGCACGATATCGCCGACGATCTGTGGCGAAGATAAGCCGACCTCGCGCGAAAGGAGCATGCCGTGTTCGATATCTTGATCCGCCAGGCGGTGATTGTAGATGGGAACGGCCGGCCGGCATTCCGCGGCGATGTAGCGGTTCGCGCCGGCCGCATCGAGGCCGTAGGGGATGTGGGAGAAGCGCCGGCGGCCCAGACACTGGATGCGCGCGGCCTGCACCTGGCCCCCGGTTTCATTGATATGCACTCCCACTCCGACCTGTCCCTGATGCAGGACCCGCGCGGTCAGAGCAAGGTGCGCCAGGGGGTCACCACCGAGCTGATCGGCCAGTGCGGCCTTTCCCCCTTCCCGCTGGCCGGCTATTATCCCACTATCCCGCGCTCTACCATGGAAGGCGCCTATACCGCCGTCGTCGAGGATGTGGACTGGCACGACCTGGCCGGCTATGCCGCACGGCTGGAGCGCCAGGGCATTGCCCTCAATGTGGCGCCGCTGGTCGGGCACGGGGTGGTGCGCGCTGCTGTCATGGGGTATGAGAACCGTGCACCCACGGCGGAAGAGCTGGAGAGGATGCGCTGGCTGGTGGCGGAAGCCATGGAACAGGGTGCCTTCGGGCTGTCCACGGGGCTGACACTCTCCCCGGGATGCTTCGCCGGCACAGACGAAGTCGTGGAACTGGCAAAGACGGCCGCAGCATACGGCGGCCTGTACGACACCCATGGGCGCTTCTGGGCCGGCTGGCATTTCAAGGGCGCCGAGGAGGCGGTGGAGATCGGCCGGCGCGCCGGTATCCGCGTGCATATATCCCACCTGGCCATTATTGACCCGCGACACTGGGGGGAGGCGGCGGAGCTGGCCGGCATCCTGGAGCGTGCCTGCGCCGCCGGCGTGGATGTCACGTATGACGTCTATCCCTACGTGGCCGCCGGCTCGGCCCTGAGCCAGTTCCTGCCCGGCTGGGTGCAGGAGGGCGGCACAGAGGCCATGCTGGCACGCCTGCGCCATCCCCCGACGCGCACCCGCATCCTGGCGGAGCTGGACCAGGGCTGGTTCCAGGGCCTGCCCTGGACATGGGACAAGATCATCATCGCCTCCCCAGGGTCGAAGGGGGACCCGGCCTGGGCCGGCCGCTCCATCCAGGAGCTGTCCGATGCCTGGGGCGTGGAGCCAAAGGGGGCCTTCCTGCGCCTGATTGACGAGACGGAGGACGGCCTCTCGGCCGTCATGTTCAACCGCACCGAGGAGGATATGCAGTTCTTCCTGCGGCATCCGCTGGGGATGGTGGGGTCGGATGGCTGTGCCGTCTCTGCCGATGGACCGCTTTCCCATGTGAAGGTGCACCCGCGCTATTACGGCGCCTTCCCACGGGTGCTGGGGCGCTACGTGCGGGAGATGGGACTGATGTCGGTGGAGGAAGCGGTGGCGAAGATGAGCGGCCGGCCGGCGGAACGGCTGGGGCTTTCGGATCGCGGCCTGGTCCGCCCCGGATATGCCGCCGACCTGGTACTGTTCGATATGGAGACGGTCCGCGATCGGGCCACGTTCGAACAGCCGCACCAGTATCCCGAGGGCATCCCCTATGTCATGGTCAACGGGCAGTGGGTGATATACGCCGGCGAACATACAGGTGCCTTGCCCGGACGCGTTCTGCGCCGAGATTAAATCGAGGAGGATGATGCGATGCGTACCGTTCAGGAGCTGTTTGACCTCACTGGCCGAGTAGCGATTGTGGTGGGGGGCGCCGGCCTGCTGGGCTATCAGATGGCCACCGCCCTGGCGGAGGCCGGCGCGAACCTGGTCATTGCCTCGCGCGATGTGCGCAAATGTCAGGAGAAAGCGGACGAGCTGAGCCAGCGCTTTGCCCGCGCCATTGCCGTGGGGGTGGACGCCGGCGACTACGCCTCGGTGGAGCACCTGCGCGACGCGGTGCTGGCGGAGTTCGGCAAAATTGATATCCTGGTCTGTTCCATGGCCATCGGCGTGCCTGGCACTCCCGAAGAGCTGACCGTGGAGGAATGGGAGCGCAGTATCCACTACAACCTGAGCGCGATGTGGTACCTGAACCAGGTCATCGGCAAGCAGATGCTGGCACAGGGCAAAGGCTGTATCATCAACATTGCCTCCAAGTACGGCATCGTCGTGCCGCCGATGGAACTGCTCTATCCCTCTCCGGAACAGCGCAATCCTCTGCCGTACGGGGTGGCCAAGGCCGGCGTCATCCAGATGACGCGCTATCTGGCCACCGCCTGGGCACGACGCGGCGTGCGGGTCAACGCCATCAGCCCGGGCGGCTTCTGGAAGCCCGGCACTTATCCGGATGAGTGGGAGCGCAAATATTCCCTGCTGACGCCCGACGGCCGGAGCGGTAACGAGACTGACCTGAAGGGTGCGGTGGTCTACCTGGCCTCGGATGCCTCGGAGCATGTCATCGGCCAGGTCCTGCAGGTAGATGGGGGCTGGACGCTCTGGTAATCCGCCGGCTTTGCGCTTTGGGCCTCCTGCGCTACAATCGGGTGACGTTACTGCTTCAGCGCAGGAGGCCTTCGCGTCGTGCCAATAGGGGAATTGAGCGCGCTGGGGGCGGCGCTGACCTGGGCGCTGACCGGCGTTCTGCTGACCAACATCAACCGCAAGGTCCATATCCTGGCCATCGGCGCCGTGCGCGCCCTGTCGGCCTCCAGCTTTCTCTTAGCTCTGCTGTTCGCCGGCGGGAATTGGGACGAACTGCGGCATCTGGATATGGAAACGCTGGCCCGCATCGTCGCCTCGGTGGTCATTACCCTGGGCGCCGGCGACACCAGCTTCTTCATCGCTACCAAGCGCATCGGCGTGGCGCGCGCCATGCCCCTGAGCATGATCTATCCCCTGTTCACCTGCCTGCTCGCCTCGCTCTTCCTAAGGGAGCGCATTTCCCTGGCGACCGGCGTAGGGGGTGGGCTGATCCTGGCCGGCGTCTATATGCTCTCCCTGCGCTGGCCGGTGCGCCTTATTTCCCCGAACCGGGATGACCTGCTGGGCGTATTGGCCGCCACTGCCGCGGCGGTGTTCTGGTCCGCCGGCTCGGTGGTGCTCACGCCGGCGTCGCACCGCATCAGCGCCGTGCCGGCCCACTTCCTGCGCCAGACATTGACCGCCATCATGTTCCTCAGCGTGATGCCGAAGCCGGCCGGCTTCCGCCAGTTGGAGAAGCTGACCTTCCGCGAGTGGCTCCAGCTCATCGCCGGCGGGCTGAGCGGGAGCGGCATTGGCTCCATCTTGTATTTCTGGGGACTGCGGGATGCCGGCGCGACGGTCACCGCGGTGCTGATGGCCGCCTCTCCCTTGTTTTCCACGCCCATGTCGGTGGTCTTCCTGGGTGAGCGGGTCAATCGGCGGATCATCGCCGGCACGCTCCTCATCATAGCCGGGGTATGGTGCGTGATTCTGGGCTAGCGGCCGGCGGGGAACAAAAAAGCCCGGCGCAGAGGCCGGGCGGTGTTGCGGGTGAATCCAGTATTAGTTCTTGCCCAACAGTTCCTTGGCCTTGTCAACCGCGGCGGAGGCGTTGGGCGCATAGCCGTCGGCGCCGATCTCTTCGGCGAACTTCTGGGTGACCGGGGCGCCGCCGACCATGATCTTGACTTTATCGCGCAGGCCAGCCTCCTGGAAGGCCTCGATGACGTCCTTCATGTGCACCATGGTGGTGGTAAGCAGGGCGGACATACCGACCAGGTCAGCGTTGTGCTTCTTGGCGGCCTCCACGAATTTCTCCGCCGGCACATCGGTGCCCAGGTTGACTACCTGGAAGCCGGCGCCTTCCATCATCATGGCGACGAGGTTCTTGCCGATGTCATGCAGGTCGCCCTTGACGGTGCCGATGACCATGGTGCCCATGGGCTGGACATCGCTTTCTGCCAGGAGGGGCTTGAGGAGGTCCATGCCGGCCTGCATGGCGCGGGCGGCGATGAGCACCTCGGGGACGAACAGGATGCCGTCGCGGAAGTCCTTGCCGACGACGTTCATGCCCTCGATGAGGCCGTTGTTGAGGATCTCGCCAGCGCTCATGCCGGCATCCAGGGCCTGCTTGACGAGGGCGGTAACCTTGGCGGCGTCGCCTTTGTAAAGGGCTTCGGCCATGTCTTTGAGCAGATCCATCGTTCCTACTCCTTTCCCTGTGTGGTGATTTGGTGATACAATATTCCCACGCTGGGCCACCATGGCGGTGGGGCACAGCGCGAATGCCCGATGGATGCCGGAGCCGGCAGTGCTCCGCGGACGTACATGCGCAGTATACCTGGTTTCGACAATTTTGTCAAATCAATCTGGTCTGCTATACAGTAAACTTGACTTTCTGTAGAGGGTTTGTATAACCGGAAGCGTGACGGCGCCGGCTTTTACCGAAAGGAGGCATATCATGCCCCTGCGGCCAGTGGAAACCAAAAAGGTATACATGCGGGTGGTGGAGCAGATCCGCTCGCTCATTGAGAGCGGGGAACTGCGCCCCGGCGACCAGCTCCCCACGACCCAGGAGCTGGCGGAGGCGCTGAGGGTCAGCCGGCCTTCGGTGCGGGAGGCCCTGGCGGCGTTGGAAATCCTTGGGCTGGTGGAATCGCGGCCGGGCGCCGGCTGTTTTGTCAAAGAGCCGCCGCCCCCACAGGAAACGCATGCCGCCCGTCAGACCATCGAACTGGGCTGGGCGAGCGCGGAGGATATCCTGGAAGCGCGCCTGGCCTATGAGCCGATGTGTGCCCGATTGGCGGCCCTGCGGCGCACCGAAGAGGATCTGAGGGAAATGCGCTGTTCGCCGGAGCTGGCGATGGTGGATATCGAACGGGTGGCGACAGGACTGCCGGCGCGCTTCCAAAACTGCTCCACGCGCCCCCATCTTCCGCCGGAGAATTTCAACGTCAGCCTGCATGCCATCATTGCCCGTGCCAGCAAGAACCCGGTGCTGGCGCAGTTCGGCGAGGCGATTGCCCGGGCGGTGCAGTCGCCTACCTGGCAGAGGATGATGCGGCAGATTTATCTCTCGCCCCGCAATGCCAGCTTTTTCCTCAAGCACTATGAGGCCCTGTACGATGCCATCGAACGTGGCGATGCGGAGCTGGCGGAATCCACGATGCGTCAGCACCTGCTGGCGCTCAGTGCCACGCTGAACGAGTAGCCGGCGTCGGGCGCGGCAGAACACTGCTGACAGAATGGGGCGAATCCTGCCGGCCCTATGCCGCCGCGCTGGGGTGATCCTCTCCGCCCTGCGAGCCCTCTTTCATCATCTCCAAGCAGGAGCGGCAGTAGACCGGCCGGCCCTGGGTGGGCACGAACGGCACCACAGTGACTTCGCCGCACTGGGCGCAGGTGGTCTCGTACATCACCGGGGGACGGCGGTGCCGATAGCGCCGCTGTTTGCGGCACTCCGGACAGCGTTTGGGGATGTTGTCAAACCCCATAACGGCGAAAAATTCCTGCTCGCCGGCTGGCCAGATGAACTCCTTGCCGCAGTCCTCGCACACCAGCGTTTTGTCGAGAAAGACAATGTGCATGCGGAATCCTCTCCCTAAGACAATGTTGCCAGAGCGACTTATAGTGATTGTATTGTCCGATGGTAGGAGCGGGGTAAAAGGGAGGTTAAAGATGGGTTAAAGGGATTCCGGGACCTTCGGAGAGCGGAGGCCGCGCGTACCGTATGGGCCTGGGGGAGAGGGTTCGCTCGCCTGGGGATGAAGCTCCAGAGGGTGTTGAAAAAGCGGGTATTGGCTCATCGCCTGGCAGTTAAAACTGCGGTTGTGTACCTGCGAAGTCGGCCTACGCCGACTTCGCCAAGCCTGCGCCGGCAGGCTTCGCAGTTGTTGCCGTGGCTTCAGCCGCCAGACCGCTTCCACAAATTGTATGTTTGGACTCTTTCCAACACCCTCGCTCCAGGCTCATACTCCAAAGCCCGCTGGGCTGTCGCCTTCCCCCGCCGGCACGCCCCACACTTCTTTCGACCCTCTTTTTTTCTCGCCTTGTGTTATAATGGGCGCAATGCAGACCGCCGGCGCGCCGGCAAAGGAGGCATCATGGCCACACATCGCGGCGAAGAGACATACGAGCGCATTCTGCGCGAGGCAGAGCTTTGCTTCGCGCGCTATGGATACGATGCCACAGGGGTTGCGGAAATCTGCCAGCGCGCCGGCGTTAGCAAAGGCGCCTTCTACCACCATTTCCCTAGCAAGGCGGCCGTCTTTGAAGCCCTGCTTTCCCGCTGGCTGGAAGGGCTGGATGCCCAGCTACACCAGGTTCGCCAGCATGCCGGCAGTGCCCCGGCCGCCATCCTGCACATGGCCGGCATGATCCCTATCATTTTCCGCGTCGCCGAGGGCCGGCTCCCCATCTTCCTTGAATTCTGGAGCAAGGCCATCCGCGAGCCGGAGGTCTGGCATGCCACCATTTCCCATTTCCAGCGCTACCGCGCCTTTTTCGCCGACCTCATCCGCGCCGGCATCGCCGCCGGCGATTTCCAGCACGTCCAGCCGGAACTCGCCGCCCAAATGATCATCTCGCTGGCGGTGGGGCTGATCCTGCAGGGACTGCTGGAGCCGAATAAGGAAGATTGGGAGACACTGACGCAGGAAGCGGTGCGGCTGTTGCTGGTCAGTTGGGGCTGGAAGGGGGACGGACTGGGTCAGGCCGGCCCGCGCGCCTGAAGGATGAAATCCACAAAGGCGCGCAGGGGTGGCCACTGCGCCCGGTTCCGGGGATATACCAGATATAGATGCCGCCGGCCGTCAATGCCCTGCACGCGCACCGATACCACATCCGGCCGGCCGCGCTCGTCCAATGCCCGCCGGGAGAGGAAGCCGATGCCGGCACCGGCGGCCACCGCCGCCAGCACCGCATGGGTGCTTCCCAGTTCCAGCACCGAGGCTTGGGACAGGCGCTCCCTTTCCTCAGGGGAAAGCTGTCCTTCCACGAACTGGCGGGTGGCGGAACCCGGCTCGCGCAAAATCAGGCGTTCGGACAGCAGTTCCTCGCGGGAAACCATGTCACGGGAAGCGAAAGGATGCCCCGCCGGCACCGCCAGCACAATCTCGTCCTCCACCACCGGGGTGCAGACCAGTTCGGGGTCAGAAACCTCGCGCCCGATAAAGCCCAGGTCTGCCTGGCCGGCTCCCAACCGCTCCAGGACGCCGGCGCTGTTGGTGATGAACAGATGCGTCTGGATTTCCGCATGGCTCTGCTGGAACGCCGATAGCCATTTGGGGAGGAAGAAGTGGCCAGGAGTGGTGCTGGCGGCGATGTGCAGGATGCCGGCGCCCTGCTCTTTGAGCGCGGTGAGGGTTGCCAGCAGGGATTGATACTGCCGCAGGACATTTTCGGCATACTCGCGTAGCAACCGACCGGCCGACGTCAGCTCGATCACCCCGCGCCGGCCGCGCACCAACAGTTGGGTGCCTAGTTCTGTCTCCAGTGCCTTCAACTGCTTGGAAATGGCCGGCTGGCTGATATCGAGTTGATGCGCCGCGGCGGAAAGGGTGCCGGCCTCCAGCACCGTGAGAAAGGTTTGCAGTGCCTTAATGTTCACCCGCTTCTCCTCCCTGCCGCGCCCGGACTGCTCACTGGCACAAGGCTACCACAAGCCCAGCCCTTCGTCAACTCGGCCCCGGACTGGTCATCAGCCGGCATTTCCTCTGCGCCGGCCGGGATGCGGTACATGGAATATCCCATGCCCTCACTCGTGGGGTGTGGGCAAAATAATAAACCTTCTCAGCCTAAAGTTGACGAGCTGGCGAATGGTATGTAGAACCTATTTCATAATTCGATCGATGCACCATAGAATGATGGCAATCAAGCAAAAGGCTTTATACATATGCACATCACGGTCATAGCGAACTACCAAACGACGGCAGTTGTCCATCCAAGCAAAACAGCGCTCCACA
>CALIBQ010000016.1 GCA_938049385.1 uncultured Anaerolineae bacterium | reverse complement strand
GTGTGCAGCAGGAGGTAGAGGCCTGGGCGAAGACCCGCAATGCGGCGCAGGCCACCGTCGAATGGCGCTTTACCACGACCGATGCTCGGCTTAAGTTCCATCGCCTATATCATCAATAATTATTGTGGTGAAGTACTAGTTCCATCTGGCCTTCTGCGTCAGCGTTGTATGAGGGGGAGCCAGGTGCCGGCGCTTCCCCCGCACCAGGTCAGCGCCGCATCGTCGAGGAAAAAGTAGGTCTTGATCGAGGAGTCGCTCTCGCCGGCAAAGCACAGCTCGCCGCTCTGGCCCCGCAGTGCGTCCAGCGGTACAACCGCCATCCGCCACAGATGCTGGAGGTCTCCATCATCCACCGCGTGCAGGGTCCGATAGTGCTCCTCGCCGGCCGGATAGAAGCGCACCTCCAGACGGTCAAAGCTGTGCGACACCTCGTCGGTCCACATCTGCCACCAGAACCACAGCGTCGGTGTGCCGGCATCTCGCGGGATGGTGACGGGCTGACACAGCAGGTCCCGCGAGCCATTTTCCTGGCTCAGCCAGGCGCCCCATGCGCCGGCATGCGGCCGGCGGTCCGCGATCAAGACATATCCGCCGGCAGAGACCTGCCTCCAGCGCGGGTCCGCCGGCCCTCCCTCGAAATCCCCGCCGGCCAGATGGTCCGGGCAGGCCGGCGTCGGCCAGGGCGTGGGGGTAGGGAGCGGCGCCGGCGTCGGCAGGGGCTCCGAGAGGGGCTGTGCCAGCGACGCCAGCAGTCCCACCGCCGCGCGGGCGCCGGCCGTGAAATACCCCGGCGCGAGATATAGTGCCCGGTCCTGCGGCGTGTGGTAATAGGGATTGAAATCCTCTTCGTCCTCGCTGAGCAAGACAGCGGGGTATCCCGCATGCCAGAAAGGCGCATGGTCGCTCCATTCCATGGCGCGCGGGCCCAGCCGTACCTCAATCGAGATAGGAAGCTGATATCCCAGCACGATGCCGGCGAGCTGACTGCCCAGCAGTGTCGAGGCGGAACCAGGCGCGCCGGCGTGCACCTCGAATTTCGGCCGGCCGTCACCCTCCCAGCCCAGCATATCCAGGTTGATGACGCCGGCGATATGCTCTCCCAAGAGTGCCGCTTGATGGGCATAAGCGTTGCTTCCCCACAGCCCTTGCTCCTCGCCGGAGAAATGAACATAGCGGATGGTGTAAGCGAATGGCTGCGCGGCGAGCACCTCGGCCGCGGCCATGACCGCCGCGACCCCGCTGGCATTGTCATCTGCCCCGGGCGCCAGCGTCAAAGGAGTGGAAGATGTGGAATCATAATGGGCACAGAGGATGTAGGTCTGGTCCGGATACCGCCATCCCGGCTGGGCGGCCACCACATTGACCCAGCCGGCCGTGCCGTAGGGCCACAGCTCGGTCTGGAGCCCCAGGCCGGCGTAATACTCCCGCAGATAGGCGGCCGCCAGTGCCGCCTCGTACGTGCCGCTGTAGCGGGTGCGCAAGCGCGCCGGCTGACCCCCTACCGCAATCTCCCGCTCGCCGCTGAGTTCCTCCACGCGTGCCAGCAGTTGCTCCGGAGTGATACGGCTCATCCATAAGACGATGCGCGGGTCGGCCTCGCCGCCGGCCCACCCTGGCTGTCCCCACGTGCCGAGAAGGATCAGGCACAGGAAGACCGACATGAAGCGGAGCACAGGATATCGGCTCACGGCTTTTCCTCCGCCGGCGGGTTCGGTGTGCCCAGGCGCTCGCTCCAGCGCCAGACAAGCTCCTCCAGCCGCTGACGCCAGCGCCAAAAAAGGAACACGACGGCGGCCGCGGCCACAGCTACCGCGGCCCATTCCCATCCCTGTAGGCTTCGACCCGAGTATCCCAGCAAATTGGCGAGGAAAATGCCCGGCGCGCGCCCGACAGCCGCCAGCACGAGGATCCAGGGGATGGGCAGGGGGCTGAGGCCGGCCAGGATGCAGATGGTGTCATCCGGCAGGAAGGGCACCAGGAAGGCCAGCAGGAGCACCAGGCTTCCCCGCCGGCGCAGGAACACGTCGGCACGCGCCAGCCAGGCCGGCCCAACCAGCCAGGCGGCCAGAGGCCGTCCCCATTTGCGCACCAGCAGGAGACCTGCGGCGTTCCCCAGCAGGGTGCCGGCCAGGGACAGCAGGGTGCCCAGAAACGGGCCGTACAGATAGCCGCTCAGCAGGTTCAGCGGCTGACCGGGGAGCGGAGAGGCAAGCGCCTGGAGCGCGTTCAGCAAAATGATGCCGGCGGGCGCCCAAGCCCCCATCTGCGCGGCCAAGGCCTTGAGGCGCGTCACATCCGCCAAGGGGGAGACCTGGCCGGCGCGCCAGATCAGCCAGCCGGTGGCCAGCAGGATGGCCAGCACGCCGGCGGCGGTGAGCCAGCGCATCGTCTTGTGCCGGGAAAGGTCCGGTGGGTGGGATGTCTCAGGAGCCATAGCGCCCTCTCGCCTGCGGGTTCGGGCGTATCATACGCCGGATAGGCCGGCCTTGCAAGTGACATCCCTTCTCAGCGAGCTATAGAAGCAGGAGCACCAGCACCGCCAGGAGCAGGACGATGAGAACGATATCCCCTGCGGTCAAGGGAATAGGGGCGTCGGCAGGGCGATCGGGATCAAAGGCACGCGCCGATGCCGCCAGCACCACCTCATCGCCGTGCCGCAGGGCATTGGTGAAAACGCCCAGCAGGAACAGGCGCAGGTTGGAGAAGAGCCGGCGCGTAAGCCGAAAGGCCCCGCGCTGGCGCAGGGTATGATAGGTCACTAGGACAATGTCCTGAAGCGTGACGCTGAGGTTGACCGCCACGCCGAAGGCAAACCCCAGCCCTTTCAGCCCCAGACGCTCGAAGACGGCGCTCAGGCGGGCGACGGAGAGGGCACCGATCGTGGCGGAGAACGCCAGCAGGATGCTGACGCCGCGCACCAGCATAAAGACGCCGGCGGTCAGCCCCTCGCTGGACAGGCGGAACCATCCCCAACCGATATCGCGTGCACCCAGCGTCAGACCGCTCAACAGCAGGATGAGGCCGAATGTGATCCAGGTGCGCCGACGCGTCAGCAGGAGGAGCGCCTGGCGCCGCCAGATGCCGGCGAACGCCAGCACGCTCCCCAACAACCATGCCAACCGCGCCGGCGGCAGGACAGCCACCAGCACCAGGGTCCATGCGAGAAAGGCCAGATATCCCCAGGTGTCAGGATGCCAGTCCTGCCTGCGGCGAGCGATCGCCTGGGTCATGACGCGGGATCCTCCGCGTGGTAGCGTTGGGCGCGCCGGCCAGCCACCGCGTGGCCGATGCCCCAAGCCACCCAGCCGGCCGCCGCTCCCACTACGAAGCGCACAATGAACAACACTCCCAGGATCAGCGCTACCGCCGAGGGATCCATGCCCAACAACCTGGCGCCGTCCTTCGCCATTTTCAGCGCCACCTCCACAATGCCCGAACCGTACAAGAGGCGCATCATGAGGAACTTATGGAAGAAGTTCCAGGAGACGGCCAGCGCGCCGGCGAACGCAAAGGCCCAGGGAGATTTGCCGTGCCAGGCCAGCAGACCCAGCTCCATCAGGAAACCCTCAATCAGGATAGCCAGCATGGGGCCGAGGGTGACACCGCCCAAGCTGAGGCCTTTCAACAACATGGCAATGACCGCCATCATGAAAACGGCGCCGGCCTTGGGGACAAAACGCCGGCCAACCAGGCTCGTCAGAATGCCCAGGCTCCCCATGATGATGCCCACCAGGAACGTGTCCGCCAGCGGCGGGAACAACACGTGTAAATACGAGCCAACAGTGATTTCCAGGAGTCCCCACAGGGCGCCGAAAATGGCGATGTACACCAAATCGCGAACGTTGAACTTCATATGCTACCTCCGCATAATAAAAATTTCAGCGCGCTTGGCGCAGTGGTTCGGGCGATCGCAGTGCACCGTCCGCAACGATCCGCCCCTCCCGCATAACCACCATGCGCTCGACATAGTGGTACACCAGCTTCTCGTCATGGCTGATCAGCAGGATGGTATGGCCCTGACGGTGCAGACGGCAGATGAAATCCATGAGCCGCTCCAGGTGGCCCCAATCCTGTCCCATGGTCGGCTCGTCCAGGATGAGCAGCGCCGGCCTGGCCGACAGCACCGCCGCCAGCGCGGTGCGCTGCTGCTGGCCCATGCTGAGGGCCAGCGGATGCCGCCGGCGCAGATGCGCCAGGCCGGCGGCGGCCAGGATAGGCTCGACCGTCTCGGCGATGGGCAGGTTCCAGTTGGCCGGCGCCATCGTCACCTCGTCCCACACGCTGTCGGCGAAAAGCTGAAGGGAGGGGTCCTGAAAGAGCATGCCAGCGCGTTGAGCGGGGGGAATCCGACGGGTTTCGGGGTGCCAGATTACTTTGCCGCGCCGGGGCCTCAGCGCGCCGGCCAGCACACTGGCCAGGGTGGATTTGCCGGCACCGTTCGGACCCACCAGCCCGACGAACTCGCCGCGATACAGCGCCAGGTCCACGCCGGCCAGCACCGTGCGCCGGTCGTAGCCGGCCTCTACCCGCTCCATCTGCACCAGAGGGGTGTCTCCGCGCGCTCGCGACTGTACACCGCAGGGCGGAAGCAGGTCGCAGTGCGGCCCGATGGCATAGCGCGGGTCCCGCAGTCCCAGCCGGCGGAGCAGTGCCGCATCGCCAAACACTTCCGCCGGCGCACCGTCCGCCGCAATTCGCCCATCCTCGAGAAGAACCGCACGCCCGGACAGCTCCATGAAGGGATGAAGCCTGTGCTCCAACACGATGATGGTCACGCCGTAGCGCTGACGCAGGGTCCGCAGGGTCTCCTGCAGAAGGGCGATAGCTTCGGCGTCCAGGTGAGCGGTCGGTTCATCCAGCACCAGCACCGCCGGTAGCATCGCCATGGCCGCGGCAATGGCTACCCGCTGGCGTTCGCCCCCGGAGAGGTGCCGAATTTCGCGCTCCTGCAGGTGCGTGATACCAACGGCTTCCAGGGCGAACCGCACACGCTCTGCCGTTTCCTCCGCCGGCAGGCCGAGGTTGCGCGGGCCGAATGCGATTTCCTCTTCCACACGATGATTGAAAAGCTGAGCCGCCGGATTCTGAAACACCACCCCGACGCGCTGGGCCAGATGAGGCACGGAGGTCTGAAGGACATCGAGGCCGGCGATCTGCACCTCGCCCTCCACGCGCGCTAGCAGTACGTGGGGGATCAGCCCAGCCAGCACCAATGCCAGCGTGCTCTTTCCACTGCCCGAAGGCCCGCTGACAAGGAGAAACTCGCCCGCCGGTACCTCCAAGTCAATGCCGCGCAGGGCCGGCTGGCCGCCGTACCAGACGTGCAGGTCTTTCAGGCGCACCATCGGATGTGCGTCGGAAACGGGTGCCTGCTCCTGGCCTAGTATGGCGTCTATGTGTACCGGCGCCGGCACTGCTCCAACCATGTACGCACCGCCTCCAACTGCCCTTTGCGAAAGGCATAGAGCAACTCGTCAAAATCGTCCGGTTTGCCGGCCTGCCGCGCAGATTCCAGCCGCGCCAGCCGTTCGCCGCAGACCGCCATCTGGGCTTCGATCAGCGCCGGCGCGCCGGCTAAGCCCAACAGTTCAAAGAGGCGCAGTTTGCTCAAAAACTCCACCCGCATCTGCCGAATGGAGAGCACCGGCGCGTTCAGCCACTGCAGAAAAACCTCCCGGCCGGCCGGCGTGATGTGCAGGACGTGTCGGGGCGGCCGGCCTTCCTGGGGTTCCAGGGAAGAGGTGACCAGGCCGGCGGCCTCCAGCATCTTGAGCGCGGCGTAAAACTGACTGCGGCCGCAGTGCCAGATGGCCCCGAAGTAGCGCTGGAAGTCGCGGTGAAGCTGATAGCCGTGCTGTGGCCCGCGCATCAGCAGTCCCAGCGCGGCGTATTCCAGCGGCAGTCTTTCCTCCATAGCTTGACCTCGTCCTGTCTTAGCCAAAGACAGAATATTCATAATTTGAATATACACGCGGTAGAGCATTTGTCAAATCGGGCCGGCTGGGAATGGCCCCACCCCCCAGCCCCTCCCCACATGCAGGGAGGGAAGCATTCCACCCCCAGCCCCCTATGGGCCGGTAGGTGACAGTCACCCGGCCGGCGCCTGCATTGAATGAAGCGCAACCTATCTTTACGCATTATGTTGTAAGATGCCGCATATTATGCTATACTTGTCTTGTCTGATACGGCCGTACGGCAGGGAAAGGAATGCAGAACGCCCAATGGACATGACCTGGCATGTCATTCTAGGTGCCGGCAGTCTCATCATCAGCGGCGCTTTGACGCTCTATCTCGTCATCAAGCACCTCCGGCTCCTGCACCAGCGGTATGTCTTTCTGGGGCGGCTGGGTCACTGGATCCTGCTGACGATAATGGGCATCCTGTTGGCCTGGTCCCTGGTCACCATCGCCTCCCGCCTTCGTCCCTCGCCAGCGCTGGAGCACTGGTCGCTACTGCTCCTGCCGGCGGCCGGCACAGGCATGGTCATCCTGGTCCTCCTGCTCTTTTTCCTGCTGGCCGGCCCCTTTCAGCACGACTACCGGCTCCTGGAACAGTTCCAGCGCTTCCGCCAGGATACCAGCGCACGGGAGGATTACCTTCCGGATATCTTGTTCACCCTCGATGCAGAAGGTTTGGTCCAGAATGTTTCTCTCTTTCCCCTCGTGATGGTGAGCTACGAGCCGGGGGATGTGCTCCACCGCCACTTCATTTCTTTTGTTGCACCTTCATCGCGCGAGCTGGCGGAAGCGGTCTGGAACGAAATGCAGTCCGCCTCGGAACAGCGGGTCTGGACCGTGCCCCTGGAACTGATGACTCGGGAAGGCCGTGCCCTCGCCACAGTAGTGACGCTGTTCCCGCGCTGGGACAAGGCCGGCCGCTTTCTCGGGGCGGACGGCATCATCCGGGACGAGCGTTCCCAGCGCGCATTCATGGAAATTCTCGGGAAGCACACCGAGCGGCTCAACCACCTGTTCGAGCTGGCGCTGGCAATGGGTTCCAGCATCAGCCTGGAGGAACTGCTCAACCGGGTGCTGGACATTGCCCAGCATGCGGTGGGCTACGACAACGCCAACATCTTCGTCCAGGGACCGGATGGGCGCTTCCGCTGTGTGGCGGCACGCGGCTACACCGACCCGAAGGCGGTTTTCCTGCTGGACTATGAGCAGATCGCCGGCCCCCAGCTCGAACAGCTCCGCCGGACCCTTCAGCCTATGATTTATCCCGACGTGGCCGGGATGAGCGAATGGAAATGGATTGACACATCCCGCCATGTGCGGTGCTGGATGGGCGCGCCGCTGGTGGTGGGGAACCGGGTCATCGGGGTCATCAACCTGAACAGCCGGCTCCCCGGCCGCTATACCGAGGATGACGCGCTTGTCATGGCCAGCATTGCCTCCCACGCGGCCGCGGCGGTGCACCGCGCCTCCCTCTTCCAGCAGGTGCAGGAGCAGGCCAGCAGTTTACAGCAGATGAACGCCCGCCTGGTGGTCCTGCAAGAGGCCGGCCTGCGCCTGGCCCAGGCCGCTTCCATCCCGGAACTGATGGAACGCTTCCGGGATATTGTGGGGCATTTTGTACCGCTCACACACCGCCCCGTTATCGCCCTGGCTCAGCCGGAACGCGGCCTGCTAGAAGTGGTAGAGCCAGACACGTTTCCATCCGTCCATCGGCACCATATGCAGGAAATCGGGCTGACACCCCCGGTGGAAGAGCGGCTGGTGATACCCTTCAACCCTGGGATGGAAAAGCCTGGCAGGCAGAACCGCTGGTGCGCACACGCCGGCCTGAGGAACTGCCTGTGCCGATCCTCCCGCCGGCCATTGCAAAGGTGCTGGCCCGCTCCCTGCCGGCGGAGACCATGTTCGTGCAGTGTCCGCTGTACAGTCGGGAGCGGCTCGTCGGCGTGCTGACCCTTTTCATCGGCAAGACAGACCTGCCGGCGGAAATCCTGGAGTTTATTCAGGCCTTGGCCAGCGTGCTGGCGGTGGCGCTGGACAATCTCTGCCTGCTGAACGACCTGCAGGAGGCCCGCCAGCAGTTGGATAATGCCATCGCCGGCAGTAACGATGCTTTTATCATCGTCTCCAGAGAGGGCAAGATCCTGACCTGGAATCCGGCGGCGGAGCGCATCTTCGGCTATCCGGCGGAGCTGGTGCTGGACAAGCCTGTGGACTTTGCGAAGATTCCCACCGAAGAACTTAAGGACCTGGTCCAGCGGCTGTGGGGACGGGTGCTGGAGGGGGCCTGCGTGACGATTGAAGAAGAGCCGTACCAGCACCCCGACGGCCGGCGCCTCTGGTTGAGCGGCACCGGCACGCCGGTGCTGGATGCGGCCGGCCGGCCCAGCGGCGCGCTCTTCGTGATACACGATGTAACCCGCGAGCGCATCATCAAGCGCCAGATGGAGCAGACCGAGCGCCTCTCCGCCCTGGGGCAGATTGTGGCCGGCGTCGCCCATGAACTCAACAACCCTCTGACCTCGGTACTGGGCTTCGGCCAGCTCCTCCTGAACGGGCCGCTTAACGACGAAGCGCGCAAAGACGTCGAGCGCATCGTCCAGCAGGCGCGCCGCATGTCGCGCATCGTGCAGAACCTGCTGACCTTTGCTCGCGAGCGGGAGCCAGAGTGGACCGCCGCTGACCTGAACGCGGTCATCCGGCAGGTGATCGAAATGCGGGAGCATGAGCTCAGCGTCGGCAACATCCAGGTGACGCTGGAGCTGGCAGAGGACCTGCCGGTGATGCGCGCCGACCCCTACCAGCTTCAACAGGTCTTTTTCAACCTGGTGCTGAACGCGGAGCAGGCCATGCGGGAGGCGCATCAGGGCGGCCGGCTGACGGTGCGCACGAGCCTCTCATCCGACGGGGAGTGGGTGCGGGCAGAGGTGATTGACGATGGGCCGGGCATCCCGCCGCAGAACTTGAAGCGCATCTTCGACCCCTTCTTCACCACCAAAGAGGTAGGCAAAGGCACGGGCCTGGGGCTTTCCGTGTGCTACGGCATAGTGGAAGAGCACGGAGGGCGCATCTGGGCGGAAAGCGAGTACGGCAAGGGGGCAACCTTCATCGTGGAACTGCCGGCCCGGCCGGCGGAAGAGGCGGTGCCGGCGGCTCCCAAGCTCCCTGCCGCAGGAGAGACGACAACCCCGCCGGCCACCCGCCGCATCCTGGTCGTGGACGACGAGGACGCCATCACCTTCATGCTCCAGCGCATCCTGCCGCTCTGGGGCTACCAGGTTGCCGTGGCGGAAGATGGTCGGGAAGCCCTGCGCCGGCTGGCCCAGGAGGATTATGACCTGGTCCTGTGTGACATCCGCATGCCGGGGCTGAAGGGCCAGGATCTGATGTCCATCCTGCAGGAGGAGCGGCCGGCGCAGGCCGAGCGCATCATCTTCATGACCGGTGACACCGTTTCCCCCGATACCCAGGCGTTCCTCCAGGAAGTCAGCCGGCCGGTCCTGCGCAAGCCCTTCACCCTGGAGAAACTGCAGGAACTGCTGGACATGTGGTTCGCCGGCCGGCTTGACCAGCCGGCGGAATAACCCTTTCTCTTTCGGTGACGCTCATGCTCCCCTTTCCCATACCTGAGTACCAGGAACGACGTGAGCATCTGCTCGCCCCTATTTCGACGGCGCCAGCGCCGTATATCGTGGACAAGTCGGGCGCGGCGCGTCCCAGCCGGGTGCGGTGGCCGGCCACGTTGCTTTTCGCGCCGGCGATGTGCTTATCAGCGAAGCGCGCGCCCCCATCCGGGGTTATGATTCAGAACTGGAGCGCACGCTGATCATCGGCCGGCCGTCGGACGAACAGCGCCGGCTGTTCGAGCAGATGCTGTACCTGGGCGAGGTCGCCCGACGCGCTTTGCGGCCGGGTATCCCCTGCGCGGTAGTGGACCGGGTGGTGCGCGCCGCGTACGCGGAACTTGGGCTCACCTCGTACTGGCGCCACCATGCCGGCCATGCCATCGGCCTGCGCTATCATGAGGGACCTTTCCTAGACATTCATGACAGCACCATCGTCCGGCCTACCATGGTATTCACCATTGAACCGGGGTTGTACGTGCCGGACGTGGGCGGATTCCGCTACTCCGATACCGCCCTGGTCACGGAAGAGGGCGTGGAAGTGCTGACCTACTTCCCGCGCGACCCCGATTCTTTAACCCTGCCGGCATAGGCAGGTGTGGTACGCAATCTCTGATCACAGGAGCAGGCACATGGCGTTCGATTTTGATGAGATTATCCCGCGCCGCGGGACCGACAGCGAGAAATGGGATGAGTATGCGGAAGATGTACTGCCCTTGTGGGTGGCAGATATGGATTTCCGGGCGCCGCCGGCGGTCATCGAGGCCCTGCGCGCCCGCGTCGAGCACGGGATATTCGGCTATGGCAAAGAGCCGGCGGCCCTGCGCGAGGTCATCACTGCCCGGCTGAAGCGGCTCTACGGCTGGGAGGTCGCGCCCGAGGCCATCGTATTTGTCCCTGGCGTGGTGCGCGGCATCCATATGGCATGCCGGGGGCTGGTCGCTCCCGGTGAGGCGGTGCTGTACCAGGTGCCGGTCTATCCGCCTATCCATCTGGCGCCGGCACGGAACGGGCTGGCCGGCGTGGCGAACCAGCTTGTAGCCGATGATTGCGGCTACTATACCATTGACTTCGAGACGCTGGAATCCCAGATTACCCCGCAGGTGCGGCTGTTCATCCTGTGCAATCCCCATAATCCGGTGGGGCGGGTGTTCCGTCGGCCGGAGCTGGAGCGGCTGGCCGAAATTTGCCTGCGGCATGATATCGTCATCTGCTCGGATGAGATTCACTGCGACCTGGTGTACAGCGGATACCAGCATATTCCCATTGCCACACTGTCATCCGAGGTAGAAGCCCGCACCATCACCCTCATGGCGCCCAGCAAGACCTACAACATCGCCGGCCTGGAGTGCTCCGTGGCTATCGTCCCCAACCCGGAACTGCGGGAGCGCTTCCTGGCCGGCCGCTGTAACCTGGTGCCGGGCATCAACGTGATGGGGTTCATCGCCGCGCAGGCCGCGTACCAGCATGGGGACGCCTGGCTGGCGGAGTTGCTGTACTACTTGGAGGGCAACCGGGACTTTCTCTGCCGCTATATCGAGGAGCATATGCCCGGCCTGCGCGTTTATCCTCCCGAGGGTACTTTCCTGGCATGGATCGACTGCCGGCATGCCGGCATACCTGGCGATCCGTACACTTTCTTCCTGGAGCGGGCGCGGGTAGCGCTGAACCCCGGGCCGTCCTTCGGCGCCGGCGGCGAGGGGTTCGTGCGGCTCAATTTCGGCTGTCCGCGCGCGCTTCTCGCAGAGGCGCTGGAGCGCATGCGCGCCGCCCTGACGGCGCTCCGGGGCTAGGTCATGTTGTTCGTAACGCGGATTACGTTCCCTGCGGCAAGGGCCGGGTAAGATGGTGCCGAACGCAGGTAAAGAACGCGGTAGAGAAATGTTCAGGAGGCCGGCGATGGCGATCGAGGTCGGACAAAAAGCCCCAGAATTTGGGTTGAAGGACCAGAACGGCGAGCTGGTCAAGCTCTCCGACTATCTGGGCAAGAAGAATGTGGTGCTGTCGTTCCACCCGCTGGCGTGGACATCGGTCTGCGCCGCGCAGATGCTGCACCTGCACTTCGCCGAGGAGGAATTTGCCAAGCGCGACACCGAGGTCTTCGGGGTCAGCGTGGACAGCGTGCCCAGCAAGGCCGCCTGGGCCAAGGCGCTCGGGCTGGGGAATCTGCGCATCCTGGCGGACTTCCATCCCAAAGGGAATATGGCGGAGAAGTACGGCCTTCTGCGGCGCGAGGGCTTCAGCGAGCGGGCGGTTGTGCTGATTGACAAAGGGGGCGTCGTGCGCTGGGTGAAGGTATATCCCATGAAAGAGGTGCCGATGCCGCAGGAGGTGCTGGAGGCGATCGATCGGCTGTAAGCAGTAGGTGACAGTTACGAGGGTGTTGAAAAGTCCAAGCATACAATCTACGCGGCCTGACGGCTGAAGCCGCGACAATAACTGCGAAGCCTGCCCGCGCAGGCTTCGCGAAGTCGGCGCAGGCCGCCTTCGCAGGCGTAGCTACAGTTTCAACTGCTAGGCGATGAGCTTTTTCAACACCCTCACTGACTTGTCGGATTACCACGGGGAATTGCCCCCACTTGTCATGCCCGCGCCGGCAGGTATAATGAATTGTAGGAATATTGGCCGGCGGGGATAGGGGCATGCCGAAGGAATCCGTGGCGCGCAAGTCGCGCAGTATGGACCTGTTCGAACAGGCCTTCCAAGAGCATATGGCCAAGGAAGCGCCTCTGGCGGCACGCATGCGCCCGCGTACCCTGGACGAGTTTGTCGGCCAGGGGCACATCGTTGGGCCGGGCCGGCTCCTCCGCCGCGCCATCCAGGCCGACCAGCTTTCCTCTGTCATCTTCTACGGACCGCCGGGCACCGGCAAGACCACTCTGGCGATGGTCATCGCCAACACCACCAAATCGCATTTCATCACCATCAACGCTGTGTTGGCCGGCGTCAACGACATCCGCGCCGCGATTGAAGTAGCCCAGGAGCGCCGGCGGCTCTACAACCAGCGCACCATCCTCTTCGTGGACGAGGTGCACCGCTTCAACAAGGCTCAGCAGGACGCCTTGCTCCCCTGGGTGGAGAACGGCACCATCATCCTCATCGGCGCCACCACCGAGAACCCCTGGTTCTCGGTCAACGCCCCGCTGGTCAGCCGGAGCCGTATCTTCCAGTTGAAGCCGCTCACGGAGGAAGACCTGTACACTATCGCCCGGCGTGCCCTGAGCGACCCGGAGCGCGGCTACGGCAAGCTGAAGGTGGAGATGCACGAGGATGCCCTGGCGCACCTGGTCAACGTCTCCAACGGCGATGCCCGCAGTCTCCTCAACGCCCTGGAGCTGGCAGTAGAAACCACCCCGCCCAACGAGGACGGCGTCATCGTGGTGGACATGGCGGTGGCTGAGGAGAGCATCCAGCGGCGCGCGGTGCTGTATGACAAAGAGGGCGACTATCATTTCGACACGATCAGCGCCTTCATCAAGTCCCTGCGCGGCTCGGACCCGGACGCGGCCATGTACTGGCTGGCGAAGATGGTCTACGCCGGCGAGGACCCCCGCTTCATCTTCCGCCGGATGCTGATTTTCGCCAGCGAGGACGTCGGCCTGGCAGACCCCAACGCGGTGACGGTGGTGAACGCCTGCGCCGAGGCCTTCGACCGCGTCGGGCTTCCCGAGGGGCGCTTCCATCTGGCGGAGGCCGCGCTGTACCTCGCCACAGCCCCGAAATCGAACTCGGTATTTGCCTTTTTCGATGCGCTGGCGACAGTGGAACAGGAGCGCGAGGCGGAGGTGCCGGTGCATCTGCGCGATGCCAGCCGCGACCAAGAAGGGTTGGGGCACGGTGCCGGCTATCTCTATCCGCACGCCTACCGCGACCACTGGGTTGCCCAGCAGTACCTGCCGGATTCCCTCCAGGGCAAGGTCTTTTATCAGCCGGGCGAGCTGGGCTATGAGCGGCAGATACGCGAGACCATCCTGCGCCGGCGGGAGGCCCAGCTAGCCGCGATGGTGGAGAGGGAAATCACGCCGGCAGTAGAGCACCTGACCTTTTCCCCCCAGGACCGTGCCAGAGAGCGCTGGATCCAGCGTGCCCTCAGCCGCACCAGCGAACTGCTGGAGGAGCGCCGCCGGCGCATTTTCGAGCTGGCGGGCATCCTGCGCCATCATGTCGTGCTGGACCTGAACGCCGGCACCGGCCTCCTGACCTGGGAGGCGGTGCGCCGGACGCCGGAAGGGGGCGTCTGGTGCTTGGTGGAGAAGCAGGAAGAGGCTGACGCCCTGCTCGAACAGGCCGGCCGCCTGCTGGAGCTGGAGCGGCCGGTGGTCTGGAAGGGCCGAGTGTGGGACCTGCCGCAGTTGATGCGGCAGGCCGGCGAGCCGGCCCTGCGCTTCGACCGCATCATTGGGCGTAATGTCTGTACGGGGGAGCCGGATAAGCCGGCGCTGGCACGTCTGCTGGCCGAACTCCTGCGGCCGGACGGACGCATTGTGCTGGCGGAGGTGATTCCCCGCCGCGCCCAGCGGCTGTACGCCCTGGTCGAGCCGGCGGCCCTGCCGCGCGATCTGGCCGAGCGCTGGAAGGCGGCGGAAGAGGCCATTTATTCCGACGCCAGCGACCCCATGGTGAACTGGGACGCGGCGGACCTGGAGAGAGCGTTCGCAGCGGCCGGCCTGGAAGTGCGCCTGGAGGTGGTCGAGGAGTCCAACGAGCGCGTGCTGGGGCCGCGCTATATCGCACAATGGTTCACGCCGGCGGCCAGCGGCCGGCCTAGCTATGTCCAGCGCTTGCTGACGAGCGGCCTGCTGACCGAAGGCGAGGCGGAGCTTCTGCGCCAGCAGTTGAGCCGGCTGATTGGACAGCCGCTGGCATGGCGCACGGGCATGACATACGTGGTCGCTCAGCCGGCGCGGTGAGGCCGGCTGTCCGTATCTTCCATCCATCTCACAAGGAGGGTGCCCATGCTCGACATCTTCTGGATCTTCCTCATACTTGCCTCACTCCAGCCGGTCATCCGCCAGCGTCTGCTGGAAGCGGCCCGGCTCCGCAAAATCCATGACCTGGAGCGCAAACGCAAGAGCCGCGTCATCACCCTCATCCATCGGCAGGAGACCTTGGCCTTCCTGGGCTTCCCCCTGGCGCGCTATATTGACATTGACGACTCCGAAGAGGTCCTGCGTGCCATCAAGCTCACCGATCCGGAAATGCCCATTGACCTAATCCTCCACACCCCCGGCGGGCTGGTGTTGGCGGCGGAGCAGATCGCCTATGCGCTGTGCGCCCATAAGGCGCCGGTAACGGTCTTCGTCCCCCATTATGCCATGTCCGGCGGGACGCTGATCGCCCTGGCAGCCGACCAGATCATCATGGACCCCAACGCGGTATTGGGGCCGGTAGACCCTCAGCTCGGGCAGTACCCGGCCGCATCCATCCTGCGGGCGGTGGCGCGCAAGGACGTGAATGAGCTGGACGACCACACGCTCATCATGGCGGATATCGCCGAAAAGGCCATCCGCCAGGTCAAAGAGACAGTGGCCTGCATTGTGCAGGAGCGGATGCCCCGCGAACAGGCGGAGGCCCTGGCGGAGAAGCTGGCTACCGGCACCTGGACGCATGATTATCCCATCACAGTGCGTGAAGCCAGGGAGCTAGGTTTGCCGGTCAGCACGGAAATGCCGGTGGAAGTGTATGATATTATGCATTTGTATCGGCAGACGGCTCAGCGCCGGCCCTCCGTCGAATATATCCCAGCACCGTATCGGATTCCTGAAGGAAACGGCCGGCGGGCTTACCGCTTCGAATAACATAGTACCATGCGCTCTTGGGGCGCGCTTCAATTCCCAAATGTCCTCTGCCTCCCCGACCCGTGGGCCGCGGGAGGCAGTTGCGTTTTTGCCCCGGCGCGCCGGCCAATGTATAATGCGCGGTATCGCATCAGGCGCCTATGAAGGACATCGCGCATGAGCACGCTTAACGATTACATGCGAGAAGTGCGGGAGCTGGCCGACGCCAAGGGTTTTGGCAGTGGGCCAGAGCGCATTTGGGAGATGCTGGCTCTCATCCACACCGAAGTATCCGAGGCTACCGACGCTTATAAAAAGGGCGAGCCGATGGAGAAGGTCGGCGAGGAACTTATCGACGCACTCATCCGCATCTTCCATCTGCTTTCCGCGCTGGAGCAGGACCCGGAGGCGCTGTACCGAGCCAAGATGGAGAAGAATTGGGGCCGGCCGTATCGCTACAACACCGTGCGGGGCGGATGAGCCGGCCAGTCGAGGGCAACGGATGGAGAGCGAACGGCGCCAGCGCCTGTATCGGGCGGAGGCGGTCATTATCAAGCGGCGGGACTTCGGGGAAGCCGACCGACTGGTAACTTGCTTCACGCGCGAGCACGGCAAGCTGACGCTCCTGGCCAAGGGGGTGCGCAAGATCACCAGCCGCAAGGCCGGCCATGTCGAGCTCTTCACCCATGCGCGCCTGCTGGTGGCGAAGGGCCGCACTTGGGACATCATCACCCAGGCCGAGTGCATCCAGCCCTTTCTGCCCCTGCGGGAAGACCTCCAGCGCACCGGCTACGCCTATTACGCCGCCGAACTGCTGGACCTGCTGACCCAGGAGCAGGACCCCAACCCGGAGCTGTTCGAACTGTTCCTGGCGACACTGGAGCGGTTGGGACGGGCGGAAGAGCCGCGCTTGCCCATGCGCTATTTCGAACTGCATGCCATGGGGCTGGCCGGCTTCCAGCCGGAGCTGTTCGTGTGCCTGAACTGCCAGGAACCCATCCGGCCGGCACAGAACTATTTTCACGTCGGCCGGGGCGGCGTCCTGTGCGAGGCGTGCGGGCCGGCGGCCAACGGCGCTCGGCCCATCAGCCTGCCGGCGCTCAAGGTCCTGCGCTACATGCAGACCCATCCTTATGCCGAACTGGAAGCCCTGCGCCTGCGGCCGGCGGTGCACGCGGAGCTGGAAGAGGTGCTCTTCCAGTACCTGACCTATACGCTGGAGCGCTCGCCCAAATCGGTGCAGTTCCTGCATCTGGTGCGCGAGCGGGTCAATCATGGGATGATGCCGGCCGGACCGGCTGGCGGACCCAACGGGGAATCATCCCCTGTATAGTGAATGGGAAGTGAGCATGCACATCTCGGAGTATCAGCAGTGGCTGAAGGAATATGACACGGCACGCGATTTCCATCTGGCGTCGCCGGCGCACACCTTCATTCATTTCCTGGAAGAGATGGGCGAGGTAGCGCGCCTGGTGCTGTACGCCGAGGGGTATCGCGACCCCGCCGGCCTGGCAGACTGGCGCGCCCGCCTGGCCGAGGAACTGGCGGACGCGGCCACCTTTCTGTTCAAGCTGGCCTATCAGTACGATATAGACCTGGAAGCGGCCATGGCGGCCAACATGGCCAAGGCGGAGAACCGTTTCGACGTGGAAAGCGGACGCGCCGACACGCAGCGATATCTGGCCTCACAGGTCCAAAATCTCCGCAAGAGGAAGGGGACAGACGCAGGATGAAGCGAGCACTCACATTCCAAGAGATCATCATGGCCCTGGAGCGCTTCTGGGGGGAAAGGGGCTGTCTCATCTGGCAACCGCATAATATCCCGGTGGGCGCCGGCACCATGAACCCTGCCACCTTCCTGCAGGTGCTGGGGCCGGAACCATGGAACGTGGCCTACGTCGAGCCGTCCATCCGGCCGGCGGACAGCCGCTACGGCCAGAACCCCAACCGCATGCAGCGCTTCTACCAGTACCAGGTCATCCTGAAGCCGGAGCCGCCCAACCCGCAGGAACTGTACCTGCAGAGCCTGCAGGCGCTGGGCATTGACTGCTCCAAGCACGACGTGCGCTTTGTCGAGGATAACTGGGAGTCGCCGGCGCTGGGCGCCTGGGGCCTGGGCTGGGAGGTGTGGCTGGACGGCCAGGAGATCACCCAGTACACCTATTTCCAGCAGGCCGGCGGTTTCACCACAGACCCCGTTTCCGTGGAAATCACCTACGGCCTGGAGCGCATCGCCATGCCGCTTCAGGGGGTGCGGAGCTTCACCGATATCGAGTGGGCGCCGGGCATCACCTACGGCGACGTGCTCTATCATGCCGAGGTGGAGTTCAGCCGCTTTAACCTGGACCATGCCGATGTGGCGCAGATGAAAGAGCTGTTCACCGTTTATGAGCGGCAGGTGAATCAGCTCTTGGACGCCGGCCTCGTCCTGCCGGCCTACGATTTCGTCCTGCTCTGCTCGCACACCTTCAACGTGCTGGACGCGCGCGGCGCGGTGGGCGTGACCGAGCGCGCCCATTTCTTCAACCGCATGCGCCGGCTGGCCCGCAGTGTGGCCCAGGCCTGGGTGCGCCAGCGGGAGGAGCTGGGTTTCCCGCGCCTCCAGCGCCAGTGGGTGCTGGAAGGGGTGCGCTATCCGGAGCCGCCGGCCGGCTTGACGCCGCCGGCCCCTTCGACGCCCCAGCCGCTCCTGCTGGAAATCGGCGTCGAGGAGCTTCCCGCATCGGACCTGCGCTCCGCCCTGGCGCAGTTGGAGGAGCGCGTGCTGGCCATGCTGGCGGATGCCCGGCTGAGCCACGGCGCGGTGCGCGTCACCGGCACCCCGCGCCGGCTGGTGGTGTACGTGGAGGACGTGGCCCCGCGCCAGCCGGACGAAGAGGAAGAGATCAAGGGGCCGCCGGCCCAGGCGGCCTTTGATGCGGAAGGCCGGCCGACGCCGGCCGCCCGGGGCTTTGCCCGCGGGCAGGGCGTCCCGGTCGAGTCCCTGGAAGTGCGCCATGAGGGGAAGAAAAGCTATGTGGTGGCGCGGGTGCGCCGCATCGGCCATCCGGCAGGTGTCATCCTAGCCGCCGCGCTCCCCAAGCTGGTGGCCGGATTGAACTTCGACATGAGCATGCGCTGGAACCAGAGCGGCGTCAGCTTCTCGCGACCCATCCGCTGGTACACGGCACTGCTAGGCGAGGATGTGATCCCGTTCGAATACGCCGGCGTGCGCGCCGGCCGGCATTCGCGCGGCCTGCGGGCCTTCGGCGCGCCGGCGCTGGAAATCCCCTCCGCCTCCGCCTACTTCTCTCTGATGGAATCCAACTCCATCATGGTGGACCGGGGCCAACGGCGCCAGGCGATCCTTCAACAGGCATCCCAACTGGCGGCGGAGGTCGGCGGCCGCGTGCCGGATGACCCCGCCCTGCTGGACGAGGTCACGGACCTGAACGAGTGCCCGCATGCCATCCGCGGCAATTTCGACCCGGCTTTCCTGGAACTGCCGGCCGAGGTGCTTATCGCCGTCATGAAGAAGCATCAGCGCTACTTCCCGGTGGTGGATGCGGCATCGGGCAGGATGCTCCCGCACTTCATCGTCATCGCTAACGGGCATATGCTGGACGAGGCGCTGGTGCGCGCCGGCAACGAGGAGGTCCTGCGCGCCCGCTTCACCGACGCGCGGTTTTTCTATCAGGCGGATACCTCCCGCAAGCTGGAGGAGTTCCTGCCGCGGCTGGAGACCCTGATCTTCCAGGAGAAACTCGGCTCCATGCGCGACAAATCGCGCCGGCTGGAGCGCTTGGTGCCCATCCTGGCGGAGGAACTGAGGTTGAGCGAGGAGGAACGCGCCGTCGCGGCCCGCGCCGCTTATCTGGCCAAGGCGGACCTGGCTACCCAGATGGTTATCGAGATGACCTCCCTCCAGGGCGTCATGGGGCGGGAATATGCCCTGCACAGCGGGGAGCCGCCGGCGGTGGCCGAGGCCATCTTCGAGCAGTATCTGCCGCGCTGGGCCGGCGATACCCTGCCCAGGACCGGCGCCGGCGTCGTCCTGGCCCTGGCGGACCGCCTCGACAGCCTCATGGGCCTGTTCGCCATCGGGATGACGCCCAGCGGCTCCGCTGACCCCTTCGGCCTGCGGCGTGCCGCCCTAGGGCTGGCCCAAATCATTATCGAACACCGCCTGCCGCTCTCACTGCACAAGGTACTGCGGCAAGCCGCGGCGCTCCTGCCGGTCGAATGTTCCGATGAGGCGCTGGAGGCGGCCTACGAGTTCATCCTGGGCCGTCTGCGGGGCCTGCTTCAGGAGCAAGGCCTGCGCTATGATGTGGTGGAGGCGGCGCTGGCCGGCAGTGGCGACATCCCCTACCGCGCTTGGCAGGTGGCGCGCGAGCTTCAGGAATGGGTACAGCGGGAGGATTGGCCGCAGATTCTGGCGGCGTACAGCCGCTGTGTGCGCATTGTGCGGGGACAGCCGGCACAGTATGCCCTGCGGCCTGAACTGCTGACGGAGCCGGCGTCCCAGGCGCTCTATCAGGCTTATCAGCGCTGTTTGGAAGAACTGCCGCCGGATGGGGGTATGGACGCCTTCTTCCGGGCCTTCATCCCCATGATCGAGCACATCAACCGCTTCTTCGACGATATCCTGGTCATGACGGAAGACCAGGCACTGCGGGAGGCACGGCTGGGGCTATTACAGCGCATCGCGGCTCTGCCGGCGCATCTGGCCGACCTCTCGAAGCTGGAAGGCTTTTGACACGGCAAAACAAGGCTCCCGCCGAACCGCGGGGGCCTTGTTATTTGGGGGTGATGAAAAAGTTATGACCAGCAAGGCTGTCTGCATGAGGGAGAAGAAAACAGCGGGTCTCAGCCGGCCAGCAGTTCCAGCAGGTTGATGATGAAGACGCGGAATTCGGGGTTGGAGTAGTACACGCCGACGCCGGCGACCACTAAGCCACAGCACAGCAACAGCACCACGAGCAGGAGGATGAGCGCGGCGGTACACCCGGGCCGCGCCGGCCCGGCCGGCGCTTCTGGTACTGGGATGCCGCCTGTCACATCACGCGGCTCAGCCACTTGTGCCCTCTCCTGCAGGCCAGGTGGAGATGCCGGAGGGTGAGCGGAGACTGCCAATCCGTGCGCCCAGGTACAGCGCGGTGGGGATGCCGGCCAGCCCGCCGGTAATAAGCCGCAAGGCATTGGTGCTCTCGCGCATTCCCAGCAGTTGACTGCCGCCGTCCAGTGCCATCGGCAGGATGCACAGGGCAACCAACCAGCCGGGTAACGCGACCTTGCGCCAAAAGTTGATCAGCAGGCCGAGCCACAGCCCACCGTACAACCCGACATCGCGGGCGCAGATGGCCATAGGATGGCCGGCGATCCAGAGGGAGCGTGCCGGCTCCTGATGACAAATGAAGTGGAAGAGCCAGTACAGCCGAGCAGAGAGAGCATGCAGGCCGGCGGCCCTGATCAGCGGGGCCGCGGCGGCCAGGAGCAGGACCCCGCCCCAAGCCGCCGCCAGTACCACAGGCCAGCGCGCCTCGACCCAGCGGCCGGCGCGGCCGGCCAGGTTATCCAGCCGCGCATCCCAATTCCCGCCCTGCACCATGCCGGAGGAATCCCTCAAATGACGAGGCGTTAGAATGCGGCCGTCAGCTCCTCGCCGGTGCCCCCTTTGCGGTGCAGATAGACCTGGGCGAACAGATGCGCCATGACGAGATACGCCCAGAAGGAGGTCAAGAACACACCCACACCGCACAGGATGACGCCGAAGCCTGCCAGGAACGATGCCACGATGGAGAGCAGGACAGCGATAATGACGTTGCCGATATTGTCCACGGTGAAGCGCCACAGCTCCTCGAAGGCGAAGCCGGAGCTGAATTCGGGCTTCAGGGCGAAGCGGGTGAGAATGGCCGGCTCAAACAGGGCCATGATAATGCCCCACAGGATGCTCAGGATGGACGTGAGGCAGGAAATGGCCGCGACAAAGCCGGCGGCGGAAGAGCTGTCCCCCACAATGGCTGTGACCACAGCCTGGAAGCAGGCGATTATCCAGATGGGAATGGCCCACACAATCAGGATGGCCGCCAGGAGCAGGCCTTTCTTGAACTTTTCACCCAGGTCCACCCACTCCGGGAGCGGCTTTTCCTTGCCTTCCATGATGTTGCGGATGGTCTCCACGACATACCCCAGGACAAAGGGGATGCCGACCAGCACGATCGAGGCCAGGCTGAACAGGCCGCCAATCAGCACCTTGGTCAGCCAATGTTCATCTTCGAAAACGTACGAGAATGACTTGCCGACGTCCATTTGTTCCTCCCTCCTGGTGGGAAAAGTGGAAAAGCAACTGACTCCTGACGGCCGAAAAGAGGTGATCCAGTGTAACTCGTTGGGGGCCAGCCGGCCGCATCCCTCGTCTTTTGTGCGGCGCCCCGCGTCCTAACTGCCCACGGACCAATGGAGAAGATAGGTCTCCGACACTTGACCATATTATAACACACTCCCGCGGAAGATGCAACGGTCGCGGCTGTTAAGGAATCGTTAAGCCGGCGTCATGTGCAGGAAGCTGGGCGTGCGCAGGGCTTTTCAATGTTATAACATTCTGGGCGAGTGGAAGTCGCGGCTACATTGCGAAGCCTACTTACGTGGGCTATACCAGTCGGCGCCGGCCGACTTCGCAGTCGTTGGTGCAGTTTCAACTGCCATTTTGTTAGAATATTGAAAAGCCCGGGCATGCGGCATTTCCATTGACGCGCGCCTTTCTCCGTGCTACAATAAGTTCAGGAGAGCGCACCACTGCCCAGGGCATTCCGTCACCGCCGGCCCATTCGCCGCCCCTGTTGATATCCGTCAAGCGTCCAACTCTCCAGGAGGATGCACCCGTGAAAGTCCGTCTCCCGACCATGATCCAGGACCCGCTGACATCCCGCTACAAGGGCATGCGGCTTCAGGAGTCGTTCTATATCACCCAGGAACCCTTCTTTCTGGACGGGCCGGTGACCATGCGCCTGGCGGTGGTGGATTTCGACCCGGAAACCGGGGCGCGCGTCCCTGGGGCCAGGTTCGTCCCGCCGGCCGGCGACCGCACCGTCGGATATTACGCGCTAGCCAATCCGTATGATATTTATGCCCCGGATTTCATCCAGGTCAACGCCTTCAGCACGGTGTTGAAAACGCTGTACATGTTCGAAGAAGCCGATACCCTTGGCCGGCCGGTCGCCTGGGCCTTTGGCGCGCCACAGCTCCTCATTGTGCCGCGCGCCGGCGAATGGGCCAACGCGTTCTACGAGCGCGATTCCCACAGCCTGCAGTTCTTTTACTTCGACGCCGGCGGCGGGCGCATCTACACCGCCCTATCGCGCGACATCGTGGCGCATGAAGCTAGCCATGCTATCCTGGACGGCATCGCTCCTGACCTCTACAACGCCTGCACGCCCCAATCGCTTGCCCTGCACGAGGCTATTGCGGACCTGACCGCGCTCCTGATGGCCTTTTCCAGCCACAGCCTGCGCCGCGTCGTCCTGGAACAAACCGGCGGCTCCATCCGCGACTCCACGGCTTTCAGCGCCGTGGCCGAGGAATTCGGCCGGGCGCTGGACCCCGCCGGCCGCATCGGCTACCTGCGCTCCCTCTTGGACCCGGTCACCATGGATCAGGTGCCGCGTTCCGAACCCCACGCGCTCAGCGTCGTGCTGAGCGCCGGCCTGTATCAGGTCATGGTGCGCCTCCATGAATGGCTGAAACAGCGCTATGTGCGGGAGACAGGCAAGCCCGAACTTTCGGTCTCCGGCCGCGCTCTCGGCATCGGCACCAGATGGTTCAAGAGCCTCATCTTCCGCGCCCTGGATTATCTGCCGCCAGGAGAGGTGACCTTCGCCGATTACGGTCGCGCTGTCCTTGCGGCGGACCAGGCTCTCTTTCCCGACAACGACCTCCTGCGCGAGTGGATGCGCCAGGAGTTCATCCGCCGGCGCATCGTCAGCTCCTCGGCCCAACTGGCGGTTGAGACGGACTTCGAGCACCCAGCACTGTTGGATGCCGACCTGCAGACCCTCGCCGAGAGCGACTGGGCGGCGTACTTCTTCGCCAACGAACACCGCGACCTCTTTGGCGCTCCCATGAATGTCCCTCTACGGGTGCGGCCGCGCCTCGACGTTACCAAACGCTATTATTTCCGCGAGGGGAGCCGGGATGTGCGCGAGCTAATTTTCAAGGTCTCATGGGACCATTATGAACCCAGCGGGCTTGGCCGGCCCTTCCCCGCCCAGCGGCAAATCACTATGGGCGCTACCCTGGCAGTTGATTGGGAGACGCGCCGGGTGCGGGCGCGCTTGGTCTCCCAGCACGGCCAACAGGAACAGAGCGATCGCGATGAACTCCTCGACCGCCTGGCCTCCGCCGGCCTCCTGCTCCCGGGCGCGTACGCCCTGGGATTCGACGGCAAACCCTTGCGCGCCGCAGTGCGGGCCGAAATTATGAGCGATGAGCTGATGCGCGTGCGGCGGACCGCCAATTTACTGCACCTGATTCCGGAGGGATGACGTGGAAGCACTGCGCGTGCGCTGTTACAACGTGCGCTTTGGGGATGCCATCCTTATCTCGATCCCCGATCGCACGGCCGCCGGCAGTCCCATTACCCGGCACATGCTCATTGACATGGGGAATGTGCTCTCCGGCGCCGGCGGGCAGGATGAGCTGTTCGCCCCCATCATCCAGGATATACAGAGCCAGCTCCGCGGCCGGCCGCTGGACCTGTACGTTATGACCCATGAGCATCTCGACCATGTCCAAGGCCTGCCTTATGCCCATACCAAGCTCGGCATCTCCCTGCAGGCGCGCCATGCCTGGCTCACTGCCTCGGCGGCACCGGATTACTACGACCGGCACCCGGAGGCCCGCCGCCGGCTGGAGGCCCTGCGCCAGGCCTACGCGCAGATCGAGCGCTTCCTCTCCGCTTCGCCCAGCTTGCTCTCGCCGGCCCTGCAGGCGGTGCTGAATAACAACAACCCACGCCAGACGGGAGACTGCGTGGATTTTCTGCGCTCCGTCGGCCGGAAGACCTGGTACGTCTATCGCGGGTACGACATCTCCCGCCGGCCGGCCTTGCGCGACGCCAAGCTGGAAATCTGGGCGCCGGAGGAGGATGCATCCATCTACTACAGCCCTATCCTTCCCATGGCGCTGAACGCGCCGGCGGATTTCTCGCTGGCGCTGGACACGCTTTCCCCGCCGGCCGGCGTGGATGCCGGCACGTTCTACAACCTGGTCGAGATGCGCCGCAGGGGATTCATGGACAACCTGCTGGCCATTGACCGCGCCGCCAACAACACCAGCATTGTCTTCGGCCTGGAATGGCGCGGCTGGCGGTTGCTGTTCGCCGGCGACGCCGAGATACGAAGCTGGCAGACGATGTTCCACAAGGGCATCCTGCGCCCCGTGCATTTCCTGAAGGTGAGCCACCACGGAAGCTTCAACGGCCTTCCGCCGGCCCCCATTCTGGATACCGTCCTGCCCCAGCCGGCGCCCGACGGCCGGCCGCGCCATGCCGTCGTCTCCACCTTTCCGGGCACGTACAACAACGTCCCCGACGCCGTCGTCCTGGAAGAGCTGGCGGCGCGCTGTACCCTGCACTCCACCCTCGAAATCCCCGACGGCGCGTATCTGGATATTGTCTTTCCGCCGTGAGACACGAGACAGGTTTCCGAGCCGGAATGGTTTCAAGGAGGGATGAACCATGCGCGAGCGGGTTGGCACGGTAACGCATTATTTCAACCGCATCCATGTCGCTGTCATCGCTCTGACCGGGGAATTAAAGGTTGGGGATATGGTGCATATCTACGGCCACACCACCGATTTCATCCAGCGGGTTGGCTCCATGGAGGTCAATCACCGCAAGATCGAGTACGCCGGCCCTGGCGAGGAGATTGCGCTGGAAGTGGTGGATCGGGTACGCAAGGGCGACACCGTTTACAAGATCACCGGAGAAGATGTGGAGGAGCCCGGATTCTTCTCCAGTATGGGATGATGAGAAAAGGTGACAGTCACCTCGAAGGTGACTGTCACCTGACCCCTCACAGGTTTGCCAGGAACGCCCGCACCAGCTCGCGGACCTCGCCGGCGGTCTCGCATTCCAGTGCCCGCCGGGCAAGCTGACGCGCCGGCTCCTCATGTATGCGGCGGATGAGCGCCTTGGCCTCAGGGATAGCCGAGGCATTCATGCTGAACTCGTCCAGACCCAATCCCAGCAAGATGGGGATGGCCTCCGGCATGCCGGCCATTTCCCCGCACATGCCGACCCACCTTCCTGCGGCATGGCCGGCCTGAATGACCTGGTGAATTTGCCGCAGGATGACGGGGTGCAGGGGGTCATATAGGTACGAGACCCGCTCGTTCGTCCGGTCAATGGCCATAGAATATTGGATCAGGTCATTCGTGCCGATGGAGAAGAAGGCGGCCTCTCTGGCCAGGATGTCCGACCCGACCACTGCCGCCGGCACCTCCACCATAATACCCACCGGCACATCCGGCACTTCCAGCCCCCGCGCTCTCAACTCCGCCTTCGCTTCCTCGACCATCGCTTTGGCCGCCCGCAGTTCCTCCACCGCGGCGATCATCGGGAACATCATGAACACCCGATAGCCGGCGCTGGCCCGCAGGATGGCGCGTATCTGCGCTTTGAACAGCTCCGGCATGCCCAGGCACAGCCGCACCGCGCGCCAGCCCAGGAAGGGGTTCAGCTCCTGCCCGATGGGCAGATACGGCACCTGTTTGTCCCCGCCGATGTCCAGCGTGCGGATGACCAGCGGCCGATCTCCGAGCGCCTCGGCGATCTGCCGGTAGGCCTGATACTGCTCCTCTTCGTCCGGCATGCTCTCGCGCTCCAGGTACAAGAACTCGGTGCGCAGGAGGCCCACCCCTTCTGCACCCCAGCGGACCGCCTCCGCCGCTGAGCGCACATCGCCGATGTTGGCCACCACCTCGACCCGCCGGCCGTCCGCGGTATAGGTCAGCCCCTGGGCGGATTCCTGCCGGCGCTTCTGCTCGGCGGCCCACCCCACATGCCGCGCCGCAAATTCCTGCCGGCCGGCTTCATCCGGCCCAACCCATACCAGGCCGGCCGATCCATCCACTGCCAGCAGTTCGCCGGCCGGCAGTTCCATCACCGCCTCGCCCAGGCCAACCACCGCAGGAATCCCCAACTGCCGCGCCAGGATGGCGGTATGGGAAGTCGGGCCGCCCATGGCCGTGCAGAACCCCAGGACGCGCGAGCGGTCCATCTGCGCCGTGTCCGACGGCGTGAGGTCGCGCGCCACGACGATGCTGGGTTCCAGCAAATCGGCCAGGCTGGCCCCGCCGATGCCGGCGAGGATGCGCAGAATCCGCTCCCCGACGTCGCGCAGGTCCGCCCCACGCGCCCGCAGGTATTCATCCTCCAGCGCATCGAACATGGCCGCCACTTCCTCAATGGTGTCTGCCAGCGCGGCCTCCGCATTGATATGCTGAGCGCGAATGCGCTCCACCGCGCTGTCTACCAGCATGGGGTCGTCCAGGAACATCTGGTGCGCCTCGAAGATGGCCGCCGTCTCCTTATCCCCGGTTTCCTGGAGGACTTTGGCGTGGATGGCGCGCAGTTGTTCGCGGGCTTCTCGGACCACTTCCTGGAACCGCTGGACCTCTGCCTCGGGGTCTTCAGTGATATAGCGCGGCATGGGGGGTTTTTCTGGGCGGTACAGGTACGCCGGCCCGATGGCCACCCCTTCCGAGGCCGGCGTGCCGCGCAGTACACGGCGGGCGTTCATGGGACCTCCTTCTGCATTTGCGGAGATAAAAAATCATGGAGAGGCGCTGAAGCACCTCTCCATGAATTGTACCCCAAAATGGGCGGTAAGACAAACGCTTAGCGGAGCAGGCGGGCGATGGTGCCTACGACGATACCGACCCACTGGAAGTCGGAGTCGCCGAAGGTGGTGTTGGCGAATCCCAGGTCGCCCAGCACCGGCAGGAGCAGTGCCGCGCCGAAGGTGATGATCAGGCCGTTGAGGAACGCGCCCAGGATGCACCCACGCCGGCCGCCGGTGGCGTTGCCAAACACGCCGGCCGTGCCGCCTACGAAGAAGTGCGGCACCAGGCCAGGCACGATCACCGTCGCACCGATGGCGCCCAGGATGAGCATTCCGATGATGCCGGCGATGAAGCTCATGATGAAGCCCACCAGCACGGCTGTCGGAGCGAAGGGGAAGGTGACCGGGCAGTCCAGGGCCGGCTTGGCGTTCGGGACGATCTTGGCCGCAATACCCTGGAAGGCCGGCACGATCTCCGCCAGGATCATGCGCACGCCCTGCAGGATGACGGCGACGCCGGCGGTGAAGGTCAGGCCCTGGATGATGGCGAACACCAGGAAGTTCTGCCCGCCGGAAAGCTTCTCATGCACGAAGGTGGGGCCGGCGGCCAGTGCACCAATGATGTAGATGATAATCATCACCAGGCCGGTGGCCACCAGGGAGTCGCGCAGGAAGCTCAAGCCCGTCGGGATTTTCAGGTGCTCGATGCTGTCGCTGTCATCCGGCTTGCGGCCGAAAAGCATGCCGGAATAAGCGGAGACCATGTAGCCCAGGGTGCCGAAATGCCCCAGCGCTACGTCATTGCCGCCTGTGATGCGGCGCATGATGGGCTGGGCCCAGGCCGGCATCAGCACCTCCACGAAGCCCAGGATCACTGCGCCGATCACCACCAGCGCGACGCCGCGCAGGCCGGCGGTGCTGAGCACTGCCGCCAGCAGAGCCGCCATATAAAAGGTGTGGTGACCGGTCAGCCAGATGTACTTGAGCGGCGTGAAGCGGGCAAAAAGGATGTTGGCCACCAGGCCGAAGATCATGATCAGGGCGGTCTCCGCACCCAACGTCTTTTGGGCAAGCGCGACGATGGCCTCGTTGTTGGGGACCACGCCGCGGATGCCAAAGCCCGTTTCCAGCATAGGTGCGAGGTTATTGAGCGCACCAATCAATGTCACGGCGCCCGCAACCAGGATGAGGAAGCCCAGGGTTGCCTTGAGGGAGCCTACCAGCACCTCGGAGAACGACTTGCGCAGAGCGATCAAGCCCACCAGCGCGGCGAGGCCAACCAGAATGGCCGGCACACTCAGAATGTCCTGCAAGAATTTCAGGAATCCCATAGGTCTTTCTCCTTTCGGCATGCATGAAAATGAACCGGCGAACCGGAATCCCTCGCGCGGGAACGCCCCAGAGCCGGCAAGCTATAATGCGCGATGATCATCCTTTGTGGAGGGATTGGGCTACAGGCACGACCTTAGCGCGCATCTCGTTGAGGTCGACGAAGTTATGAATGGTGATGATAGGCACCTTCGTCTCTCCCAACTGCGGCGCTAGTTCCGATGACGTGACAACCATATCGGCCTGCAGCAGGCTCCCACGGGCCGAGCTGATGTCCATTACTTCCACTTGGGCCGGGATGTTGGCCTCTTTCAGCACCTTCTCCACCTGCATACGGAGCAGGAGGCCGCTCCCCAAGCCCATTCCGCAGACAGCCAACACCTTCAGAATAGTATCACCCCCTTTCTATTGATAGATTTGCGGAATCAACAAATGGTGATATGGCTCTGGAGTTCCCCGGCGATGGATATCCTCCCCCAGGGAAACGGGCTCACGTAGTAATGTCGGCGCCGGCAGCGTGATCAAAGGCGCGCACGACTTCCAGCACCTCTTCCACACTGCGCGCGCTGTGCAAGCGCGAGGCGGCTTCCTCATCGCTCAACAACGTTGCCAATTGTGCCAAGGCATCCAGATGGGAACGCTCGTCCACGCCGCCCAAGGCAAAGGCCAGGGTGACGGGATCATTTTCGGGATGTCCAAATTTCACGGGGGTTTTGAGGACCACCAGGCTCATGCAGATGCGTTTGACGCCGTGCTGAGGCCGGCCGTGCAGAAGTGCAACCCCGGGGGCAATCACCACATAGGGGCCAAGGGATTGGATGACCTCGCGCATGGCGTCAATATACGAGGGTTCGATACTGCCGTCATCCAGGAGCAGGCGGCCGGCGATGTCTACCACCTCCTGCCAGTCATTGGCTTCGACACCAACCCGTACCGTGCGCTCCGTCAACAGGTCCGCCAGCATAACGTAGAAGCTATTTCAAAAACATCGAAACTTATGCTATACTAGTAGCATGAGCAGACATGAACTTACAGATGCACAATGGCAAATCATTGAACCACTTATCCCAAAACAGAAACCCGGGAGAGGACGTCCCCGCGCGGACGA
>CALIBQ010000015.1 GCA_938049385.1 uncultured Anaerolineae bacterium | reverse complement strand
CGGCGCAGGATTTCATCCTGTTCCAGCGGGTGCGAGGAAGCGCGCTCCACCACAGTCACCGCACCGAGCGATTGGGCGCGGGTGCTGGAGCGCCAGCACATGGTGCTCCAGCCGTGGAAGACATCACAGGGAACGATCCGTCGGCCCGCCCACCAATCAAACAGCGCATCCCCAAGGATATAGATGCGCCAGGAAGGGTCCCATAGGGCGGCGCGCTTCAAGGCGCGGCCGGCCCATCCCATGGATCGGATCAGGGAGGATGGGATAGGGGTGGGGCGGGCGGAGCTGACCAGCAGGCGGGTCAATGCGCCGGCCCGCCAGATGCCGGCGGCGGCGTGGTAGGCGGTGGTGCCGATGCCGCCGCCGGCCAGCCGCGCCCCCACCGCGTACACCACCTGCATATCACCGCTCCCAACCAGAGGAATGCCGGACGCCGAGGGAGGTCAATAAGGCGCCGAGCAACGGGGAAGCGCCGGCGCTATTGAATGCGCACCAGCACCCGGGCGTTTTTCCACAGGTCTTCCAGACGATAGTACTCGCGCATGGCCGGCGAGAAAAGGTGCACCACAACCGATCCGTAGTCCATCAGCACCCAGCCGGAAGAAGCCTCTCCTTCCACATGCAGAGGGATCACCCGCCCTTCGTGCTTCAGCGTTTCGGAGAGTTCCTCTACCATGGCCTCGATCTGACGGTCCACCTCGCCGGTCGTGATGACGAAATAGTCGGCCAGGAGAGAAATCTCGCGGATGTCCAGCAGTAGGGTATCCACTGCCTTCTTTTCGACCAGCAATTCCACAATGCGTCGTGCAAGTGCTGACGATTCCAGAGGCGACCTCCTTGCATCCAGAGATGTTGGTATGGCGGTGATGTTCACTGCCGGCCGGCGCAATTGTAGCATAACTGCCAGACGCTCACAAATGCGCCGGAACAGCAGATGATGTGCTCACCATCCCCTTCAACGCTCCCACTCCCCCTCCATCACATACCGCGTCAGCTCCGCCACCGAGAGATGGGAAATGCCCAGCTTGTCCGGCGTCCTGCCGCGCCGCCAGTAGTCGGTCTGGTGGATGATACAGGCCAGGCGGATGATGGCCTCCATGGCACGCACTGCCACCCCGTACTGGGCGCCCAGCGCGGCGATGGGCACGACGCTCATGGGAATGTCCTCAAAGATATAGCGGTGATGAAGGGTTTTGGGCGCCATGATGCCGTAATAGCCCTCCTGGTTCTGGATGGCCTCGTACAGGGTGGTGCCAGTGGCATCATAGGCGCGTTTGAGCCACTCCAGAGCGGTCTGTGCGCGGATGCCCAAAGACGCCGCCACTGTTACCCGCTCTCTGTCCAGCACCTCCAGCACGCGAGCCACAGAAGGGGTGACGCCGTCAATGTAGAACTGGAACTCGCCGTGGGTGGATTCGATCCAGCCGGCGTTCAGGATGACCAACGCAGGGTGGAATATCGCACCCATGTTGTCCAAGCTCGTCTGCAGTACACTGCCGCCGTCAATGAACTGCGGATAGGCATCCCGCACTGCCTCCAGCACCTCTGGCGTGTCTTTCGCCGGCAGTGCCGCCAGCGGCACCGCGTCCTTGATGCGGAATATGCGCGCTTGTGCCGGCCCGTCGCTTCGGCTGGCATAGACGAAAGTGCCGGCCTCGGCAATCTTGACCCTCGCCTGACAGCCAACATCGCGCAGGACTTTCGCCACCTCGATGGCGCCGCAGGTGCGGCCGGGGTTCAAGATAATGATCTGGCCGTCCCGCAGGTAGGGTGCCATGCGCTCCGCCAGCTCCCGATGGGCGGAAGAGGGAGTTACCACCATGATGACCTCGGCGCGGGAGAGCGCTTGGCTGAGGTCAGACGTCACGCACTGCAGTTTGCCGAAGCCGCGCGGCCCGTTGGGATAGCTTTCCAGGTCAATACCGCCGCGAGCGGCGATGCCGGCGACATTCTCCGGCGTGCGGTTGTACAGCGTGACATCGCATCCCATCAGTGCCAGGTGGGCTGCCATGGCCTTGCCACCGTGGCCGGCGCCGATCACCAGGTAGCGGCTTGCGCTGAACGCCATTGTACTGCCTCCTTCACTGGTTTCAATGACCCGCTGACGAATTAAATTATCCTGTGCTCAGCAACTGTTGGATGCGTTCCCTTTCGGATAACGGCCGGCCGCTGGCCGGGTCTACCGCCACACACGCCCCGCGCTCGTCAATGCGCGTGACCGCCATGCCGCGCGCGAAGGCATTGTTCTTCAAGTGCGGTGCGTCCAGGATGCCGGTGGTGACCGCTCGCGCCAGGGTGGCCGGGTCGGTCAGTGGGTCTGCAACGCCTGGGCCGGCGATCCCCCGGATGGCGTCCAAGGTCACCTGCGCCTCCGCTATCAGCTCCTCTTTGCGCTCCTGCACCCGGGGATCGCGGGTCATGTCCGGCGCGCCCCGCAGGGCATTCTCGATGGCCCGGCGCGCTACCCGACAGGCCGCTATCACGTCCTCCGCAGTGGCGGCATGATGCGCCTCGGTATGTCCGACGATATGCACGATATGCGGCCGCAGAGCCATCTGCAAGTAGGTCGCCGCCGCCAGGTGCCCGCGTGCCGCTTCTTCATCCAAGGGATGCGAGAGCAGACCAATGCGGGTCTGGCACCAGATGCGAAAATTTGCGTCTTCCAAGGGCTGGGCCATTTCCAGACAAGCCAGCATCTTGGCCAGGTCCATAGCATCGGACAGCCCCGGTGGACTGTTGAACATCATCTGGGCGATATAGTCGCGCACGCCGAAGGCTTTGGCGTTATAGGCGGACAGATAGGCGCTGACCACAAAGGTTACGTCAGAGGCGTCGCGCATGCCCCAGTGGTGCGGTTCGTTCAGCTCCACTGGAATGCCGCGTTCCGCGTACCACGCCATGACGCGCTGATGCTCACGGATGGAACCCTCCAGGTCCCACGGCCCGCGCCCGTCCATGCGGTTGAACCAGAAGAGGGGGATGGCGCACCAGGCATTGCGGATGGTGTGCACCAGCAGTTCGGCCATGGGGATAAAGTCATCGGTGCCGGAATAGGCGCGCAGGAGGGGGAAATTGCCGCGGCGCGAGGCTGCGTAAATGGCCTCCAGGTCTTCCGCCGTCCGCACCGGCACACCGCCGGCCCCCCGCCGGCGCGGGTCCTGGCGCTCCGGGTGGAAGAAGTTCTCCTGCGCGTCCTGGTCCAGCCCCAGCGAGATGATATCCAGGAGGCGCGATTCGGCAATGCGCGCCACGCCGGCAATGGTGTCCTCCACCGTCGGAAGCCCGAAGTGATGACGCAAGATAGGATAGGGAGCCTTCCAGCGGATGCGTTCAACCGCCGTCTGCGGATAGTCCGATTCCTGCCGGCCTTCCAGCGGGGCACCCCGCAAATAGGCCAGCACTTCTTCGGTGGTCTGTGAGCCGTCAAACACAGCGTCAAAAAAACCGCTTAGAGCGCGGGCGCGCTCTGCCACCGGCGGGGTGCCGCCGAAGACGAAGCGCACGCCGGCAGAATGCAGGTCTGCCGCGTCCTCTGCAAACTCCGCCAAGAGCCGCTCCCCCGTTTCCGGCGTCAGCCGGTACGACACACCTACCAGGTCCGCTTGGTGCGCACGCGCAGCTTGCAGGACTTCCTCGATACTGACCGCCGGCCCCAGGAACACCGTTTTCCAGCCAGCCTGCTCCGCCAGCCGCAGGAAATTGAGGACGCCGGCCACATGGACGCACTCCCCCAGGGCCGCGGCCACCACTACCCGCCGTCCTTCCATATGATACCTCTCCTGTCATACGTCCACCGGTCACAGCTCGTCCGGTGGCAGGCGGCGCAGGCGCTTGATCTGGGAGCGCCGGCGCTTGGCCTCCAGCCGGCGCTGACGCGCCGCGGCATCCGGTTGCGTGGGCAGGCGCGGCCGGCGCGGCCGCAGTGCCTGCGCCAGCAGTTTCTGGAAGCGCTCGATGACCTCCTGCCGGTTCTGCCGCTGACTGCGCCGCGAGGCGGCGAACATATGGAGCACACCGTCAGAGTCAATGTACGAGCCTAACCGCTCCAGGATGCGTTCCTTCTGCCATGCGCTCAGGGACGGGGAGCGGCGGACATCGAAGCGCAGTTCGACCCGCGTTTCCGAGGTGTTGACGTGCTGTCCGCCCGGGCCGCCGGCGCGCGAGAAATGGAACGACAGCTCCTCCATAGGGATGGAGAGGGAAGGGGTGATTATTACACGCTCATTCGCGTCATTCATTATGCCTGTCCTGCGCGCCCGCCGGCAGAGACACAGAAGGGCCGCGCCGCAGGGCCGGCCCTTCTGGAACGGTACAGCCGTGCGTCAGCGCTGTAGATACTGCCGGCGGTAATACTCCTTATACTCGCCGCTCTTCAAGGGCCGCCACCATTCCTCGTGCTCCACGTACCAGCGCACCGTCTTCTCCAGCGCCTGCTCGAAAGTGTGGCGTGAGCGCCAGCCCAACGCCTTGATCTTGTCGCAGTTGATGGAATAGCGCCGGTCATGGCCCGGGCGGTCCTTCACGAACTGGATCAGGCTCTCCGGCTTGCCCAGCAGGCGCAGGATCATACGCGCCATGTCAATGTTGCGCGTCTCGACCCCGGTGCCCAGGTTGTACGCCTCGCCGGGCTTCCCATGATGCAGGACGATATCAATCCCCTCGCAGTGGTCCAGCACATACTGGTAGTCGCGCTGTTGGGTACCGTCGCCGTAGAGCGGCAGGGGCAGGTCATCAATGGCGTTGGTGATGAAGAGCGGCACGACTTTCTCCGGGTACTGATACGGCCCAATGTTATTGGAGCCGCGCGTGATGGTGACTGGCAGGCCGTACGTGACGAAATACGCCTGGACCAGGTGTTCGGCGCCGGCCTTGCTGGCCGCATAGGGACTGCGCGGCCGCAGAGGGTCCGTCTCCACGGAGGAGCCCTCCAGCACCTCGCCGTAGACCTCATCCGTGCTGACCTGATGGAAACGCTCCAGGCCGAACTCTTTGACCGCTTCCAGCAGGACATAGGTGCCGTAGATATCAGTACGGATGAAAGCGTCCGCGTCCATGATGGAGCGGTCCACATGGGTCTCCGCGGCGAAGTTGACGATGGTGTCAATATCGTACTGGCGGATGGCCGCCCGCACGGCCTCGGCATCGCAGATGTCGCCCCGCACGAAGTGATAGCGGGGGTTGCCGGCCAGGTCGGCCAGGTTGGCCAAGTTGCCGGCGTAGGTCAGCTTGTCAAAGACCAGCACGCGGTAGTCCGGGTACTTCTCCAGCAGGTAGTGCACGAAGTTGGAGCCGATGAAGCCGGCGCCGCCGGTGACCATGATGTTCCTCATCGCGCAGCCTCTTCCATCCTCCCTCGTGTTCAGTGTCAGATAAACGCGTCAGGCCGGCTGGGGGGAGCGCCGCGCCAGCCCCAGCATCTGCCCCAGCTTGCGCACGATCTTGCGCGGGTTGGCGTAGCGCTTCCAGTTGCGGATGAACCAGCGCCGCAGGCGGTTGTACCAGGTGCGGCGCTGGGACTCTTCCAGCGCCCACTGCAAGAAGGTGTAATCCTGCCCCTTGATCTTCGTCTCCGTCGGGTTGCGGCGGTACTGGTCATGGCTGGTGATGAGCGAAAGGTCATGCTCGATGCAGTAATCGTACAGGTCGCTCCCCGGGTGCGGCGTGTAAAAGGCCGGGCTGTAATAATCCGGATCAATCTGCTTGAGCATGGAGATGGTGTCCATGACCTCTTCGCGCGTTTCGGTGGGGATGCCCAGCATGTAGTTGGCCCAGATTTTGACGCCGTAGCGCTTGCAGATGCGGGCCGCCTCCAGGTTGATGGAGCGCGTGGTGCCCTTGCGCAGGAAGCGCAGAACGCGATCACTGCCGCTCTCGAAGCCGATGAAGTAGCCCTTCAAGCCGGCCTCGGCCATCAGCTTGACCATGTCGGGATTTTTGACGATGATGTCGGCCCGGCTCTGGCAGAAGAAGGGCTGGGTGAAGCCGGCCGCTCGGTATGCCTGACAAAACTCGATGACCCACTCGCGGTCCTCGGTCAGACAGTCGTCGTGGAACATGAAGCTGGCGAAATGGTAGCGCTCGCGCAGTTCCTCCAGCTCGCGAATGATGTTGGGCACGGAGCGCCGGCGCACCCGCCGGCCGAAGATCTTGCGCTCCGCCGGCTGGCAGAAGTTGCAGTTGTACATACAGCCGCGGCCGGCGATAATCGTCAGGAAGGGCGGCGGAAGCTCCTCCACAAAGGGCACCTCGGGCGAGTCCAGCGTATAGCCGTGTTTCCGCCACTCCTCCAGGAACAGCTCGCGGTCCGGGAAAGGAAGGGCATCCAGGTCAGGCATCTGGCCCAGCAGGACGCGGTCCTCCGGCCGCCGGCCGGCCTCCAGCTCGTTCAACAGCCAAGGGAAGGTAATCTCTCCCTCCCCCAGGACGATATAGTCAATGGCCGGGTTGGCGGCGACCTCATCCACCGCCACCGTGGGATGCGGCCCGCCGACGACGGCCACCAGCTCAGGCAGGATGGCCTTGGCGCGGCGGATGGCCTCGTTGGCCGGATTGAAGTCCACGCTCATCATGGTGACGCCGATGACATTCGGCCGGCGCGCCTGGATTTCCTCCTCGAATTCCTCCCATCCTTTCAGGGCGCGCAGGTCGATCAAATCCACGTGAAAGCCCTCCGCCTTGGCGGCAGAGCTGATGTGCGCCAGGCCGTGGCTGACCCAGCCGGCCTCCATGCCGTGGGCCAGGGAGTTGAACCCATAGCCGGCGATGCCCGGGTAAATCAGCGTAACCTGTGTTCGTTTCTCTGGCATACGTCCTTATACCCCGTATAAGATACCGCCGGCGTCACAGGATGCCGACGCGGCTGTTATCCCCCAACGTCATCTTATAGGCCTTGGGCTTCAGCGGCGAGCGCCGGATTTCGACGTTCCGTCCAATCAGACTGTCCTCGATGCGCTGGGGGATGTCAATGATTTTGCTGTACTCCAGCACGATAGAATGTTCGATCTCGCTGTCCTCGATGAGGACATGGTGATAGATAGAGGTGAAAGGACCGATGTAAGAGTTGACGATGCGCGAGTACTCCCCGATGATGGCCGGCCCGCGGATGCGGCTGTTGATGATCTCGGCACCCTTCTGAATCGTCACTTTGCCGTTGATCTCCGAATCCCGGTCCACATAGCCCTCGATGGTATGCGTAATTTCGTCGAGCACCAGGCTGTTGGCTTCCAGCAGGTCCCCCGGCGCCCCCGTATCAATCCACCACCCCTCATGAATGTGCGGATAGACCTTGTATCCCTTGTCCACCAGGTACTGGATGGCGTCGGTGATCTCCAGCTCCCCACGCCAGGAGGGCGTGATGGCATTGACCGCCTCGAAGATATGGTGGTCGAACATGTAGATGCCCACCAGCGCCAGGTTGGATTTGGGATGGCGCGGCTTTTCCACCAGGCGCACGATGCGCCCGTCCTTCAGCTCCGCCACGCCGTACTGCTCGGGGTGCTCGACGCGCTTCAGCACAATCTGGCAGTTGTAGTCGGAGGTAGCGAACTGGGAAATAAGGGATGAGATGCCGCCCTGGATAACGTTGTCCCCCAGGAACATGACGAAGCGCTCGTCCCCGAGGAAGTCCTGCGAGATTTTGACCGCATGGGCCAGCCCAAGGGGGGCCTCCTGACGGATATAGGTGATGCGGCAGTCCCAGCGCGAGCCGTCGCCGACGGCTTCCATGACCTCTTCGGCGGTATCGCCGACGACGATGCCGATGTCGCGGATGCCGGCGTCCACAATGGCCTCGATGACGCGGAAGAGCACTGGCTTATTGGCGATGGGCACCAACTGTTTGGCGCTGGTATAGGTGATGGGATACAGCCGTGTCCCTTTTCCTCCGCTCAGGATCAGCCCTTTCATCGCTTTCTCTCCCACCGATATAGTTTGGCACGTGAATCAGCCCGAAAGATGCCGGCCGCTGAGGGCCCGCACCCACCAGGATTTGCCCCGCCGCACTCTGCTCAAGGGCGGGTCAGGGGTGATGATCTCGCCAGCCAGGATGGCGCGCGGGATATCCCGCACCATCTGCTCCGCTTCCGCCGGCCCGATGATTTCGCCGGCGGCCGCCACGGCCGTGGAAAGCTCCGGCCGCCGCCGGCGGTCGTTGTGCGCATCGGTGGCGATGATGTGCGCCAACCGACTGCGCAGTAAATAGGCCGCAGTGCGCGCCACGTCCGCCCCAAACTGGCCGGCCAGGCTGGCCGCAGTGATCTGCACCAGTATGCCCCGCTCCACCAGCGGGGCCAGCATGCCCGGATTCGCCTGCACCAGGGCATTGCGTTCCGGATGGGCCAACATCACCCCATAGCCCTTGACCTGCAAATGGAAGACCAGCTCCTCGGTATAGAGAGGAAAGGCAGAATGGGGCATTTCCAGGAGCACGTAGCGGCTGTCCGCCAAAGGAAATGCCCGCCCATCCTGCAGTTGCTCCAGCAAATCGAAATCAATGTAAATCTCCACGCCGGGCAGAAGGCACAGGGAGATGCCGGCCTGGTCGCACTCTTCTTCCAGTGCCGCCGCGTGCCGGCGGATGCGCGCGCGGTGGTCCGCTCTGGTCCAGCCCACATTGTGCGGCGTGGCCACGATGCAGGCGATGCCGTCTGCGGCGGCCATGCGCGCCATTTCCAACGCCTGCTCCAGGGTCTGTGGGCCGTCGTCCTCCCCTGGCAGGATATGCGCATGCAGATCAATCCTGCCGTCACGCGCCGGCAAGCCTCCGCGATCCATCGCCTCAACCATTGGCCCACGCCGCCGGGAACCGCACCGCCGTCACTACTCCCTACCTCGCCTCAGAGTAGTAGCGGTGCAGGGTTGCATCAAAGGAGACGTTGGTCAGCACCACGCCCACCACGCGCGCGCTGACGCGTTCCAGAAGCTCTTTGGCCTGGAGCACGTAGTCGCGTTTGGTGACGCCGGCACTCACCACCAGCAGGACCCCATCCACCCGGGTGGCCAAGATGGCGGCATCCGTCACGGCGATGACCGGCGGCGCATCGAAGAGCACCATGTCGGCGCGCGCTTTCAGCGCCTCGATGACCTCGACCATGCGCCGCGTCGCCAGCATATCGGCCGGGTTGGGCGGCAGAGCGCCGCTGGGCAGGAGCCAAAGGTTCTCCACGCCGGTGGCCAGTAGGGGCGGGTCTTTCATGGCCCCCTCATCTACCATCATGGTGGTCAGGCCGCGCGAGTTATCCAGCCCGAAGAAGGTGTGCAGGCGCGGCCGGCGCAGGTCGCAGTCCACCAGGATGGTCTGCCGGCCGGCCTCCGCCATGGTGACCGCCAGGTTGGCCAGCGTAGTGGATTTGCCCTCCTCCGGGCCGGCGGAGGTGACCACCAGGGTCTTGAGCGGGTTGTCCAGGCTGGAAAACTCCAGGTTGGTGCGCAGGGTGCGGTAGGCTTCGGCGATAGGCGAACGCGGGTCCTGCACCGTGATAAGCTGGACGTTCGATTCCGTCATCGGGATCCTCTTTGCACAGCGTGATAGGGTTCGGAAGATGAAAGAGCGGGGGCGGTGCGGCGGGAGCGCCGGCCGCCGGATGTTTCGACGCCGGCGGGGATGGTGCCCAACACCGTCCACCCGACAAAGCGCTCCACATCCTCAGGCGCCCGCACGATGTCCGATTCCAGCCATTCCATCACGAAGACGATGATCGCCCCCACAATCGCCCCGAAGATGAGGCCAACCAGCAGGTTCATCTTGGTCTTGGGCGTGTGAATCTCGGCGCGGCGCACGTTGTCCACAATGGAGACCACGATGCGGTCGCGCTGGTCCTGCTCCTGGTTCCACTGCTCCCGCTCCTGGACGAAAAGCTCCGCCATGGTCTGGGCGATCTGCATGGCGACGGTGGGATCGCTGTCGCGGGCCTCGATTTCGATAGTGTAGTTGGAGGCATCGGAGCTGATGAAGACCTTGCTCTTCAGCTCGTCAGTGGTCATGTCGAGCTGGGCACGATCAATGACCTTCTGGGCCATGGAATGGCTGTTGAGGCGCACCACATAACTGCGCAGGATATCCTTGACGGTATTGCTCAGCCCCCAGTCGAGGCGCGCCGGCTCCACGCTGAGCTGAATGTTGGCCTTATAGATAGGGGTCTGGACTTTGCTGAAGCCGAAGGCGGCGGCGCCGGCGATGAGCGCCACCAGCAGGATGATCCAGCCACGTTTACGCAGTATCTTCAGGTAATCCTTCAGTTCCACCGCGAGCATCTCCTTATCCGCTTCTCAACTCTGCCCCTGTCTTCATCCCGAAATTGTACCACAGGAACGGCGCAGGGGCAAAGGTGACCATCAGCGCCGGCGCATGTCCTATCTGGTATTCTTGTCCTCATCTACAGGCTGTCACTCCTGCGACATATGCTGCTTTCCCATTAACCAAATACTAACAATTATGCAAACATTATTTAACAATGCAATGATACAATGCAGATGCAACACACGGCGGAAGACTTGACGGAACACGGATTCGATGCGTATTGCACTCTTCACCGAAACGTTTTTGCCGAAAATCGACGGAATTACCCGGACACTGTCCTATTTGCTGAAATATTTGGAGAGCAATGGTTACGAGTGTGTGCTTTTCGCACCAGATTACGGGATCACAAAATATGGCAGTGTCGACATCATTGGATTTCCCTGCATTAATTTCCCATTATACCCTGAACTGCGAATTTCTTTGCCAATAGCCCACGTTTCCACCATTCTTAGAAGGCTGATCCAGTTCCAGCCGGACATTGTTTTCTCCATCAATCCCGTAATGTTAGGAGTAATCGGCATCCAAGCTGGCCGCCAACTTGGACTGCCGGTCGCCGCGTCCTATCAGACTGACATCCCCGGTTTTGCCCAGCGTTGGGGATTCGGCTATCTCGTGCCGTTTCTGTGGAATTACCTCCGCTGGGTGCACCAACAAGCCGATGTGAACTTTGTCCCCTCAGAGTTTACTCGCCGTCAGCTTCTGGCTCAAGGATTCCACCACGTGAAGGTCTGGTCCAAGGGCGTCGATACCCAGCGATTTTCGCCGAGCCATTACAGTATGGAATGGCGCCGGCGCTTAACCGACGATCAACCTGACAAACCTCTGCTGATATATGTTGGCCGGATTGCCAGAGAAAAGCGCGTGGATTGGTTGTTGGATGTCATCAAGGCCTTCCCCTCTGCCCGGCTGGCCATCGTGGGAGATGGCCCCGAGCGTCTCAGGTTAGAGACATTGTTTGCGGGTACCCCCACTGTCTTCACAGGCTTCTTAGAGGGCAATAACCTTGCACAGGCTTATGCATCTGCAGATATTATGATTTTTCCGGGTGCCAATGAGACCTTCGGTAATGTAGTCAGTGAGGCCATGGCATCCGGGCTTCCCGTTATCGTTCCGCGGTCAGGCGGCGTAACCGATTTCGTGCGACACGGAGAGAACGGGTTAGTGTTCTCCCCCGAGGATCGGCAGGAGCTGTTGCGCGCGGTAGGCTATCTTCTCGATCACCCTGCACTGCGCCGGCAACTGGGCGAACAAGCACGCATCTGGGCCGAAGCGCGCTCTTGGGATCAAATATTTGATCAGCTTATTGCTGACCTCAGGGAAGCTATCAGCGCAAAGCAACATTACATTCAGTCACTACGAGCAGCGTAAAGCCTATCTCTGCGGGCAATCTGCAACGTGAGAGACGAAAAATGGGTGTGAATCATTGGTATCCTTCCATTGGGTTAGCTATTCCCCGTGCTGGTAAGGGAGTTGCCCCAGGTTCCTTGCTGGGCGAAGCGCTATTGCAAAGGCTTGATGCCGTCTTTGCCACAGCACCCATTATCCCATTCGATGATTCTTCTCGCATTTGTTTCTTCAGCGACTGTCATCGGGGCATTGGGGATCGTGCAGACGGCTTCGCTAGAAACGCCAGGATCTTTGAAGAGGCCCTGGCGTATTATTATGATTCGGGGTATACGTACATCGAAGTAGGAGATGGTGATGAGCTTTGGCAAAATCATCGCCTGGCGCGCATTATGGGAACGTATCCCAGGATATATGATCTTTTTCAACGTTTGGATCGGGAGAATCGCTTGCACCTGATTTTCGGCAATCATGATATTGCTCAGGGCAATGGTCAGAAAGTCTGGAAAGCCGGCATCCCTACACGAGAAGGCCTACGCCTGTATCACAAGCAATACCACAAAGAGCTGTTCGTCGTACACGGGCATCAGGTAGATGTGGTTAGTGACCGATGGATGCAGGTCAGCCGTCTGCTGGTGCGCTATTGTGTCCGCTATTTGCGCCTATTGGGCCTTATTCACTATGACAGTCCATCGCAGATCATCTTCGACTTACTGCGAGAACCCCTTCACCGATGGTCCCTACTGGAACAGCGAACGTTGGAATGGATCTACTCGCGCCGGCAGGCGGTCATTGCTGGCCATACCCATCGGCCATTCTGCCCTCCTGAAGATGAACCTCCATATTTTAACGCCGGTTGCTGTGTGTTTGATGGGTACATCACAGGGCTAGAGATAGCCCAAGGAAATATCCAGCTCGTGAAATGGACATCAACAGGCGACCAAAACAACGGTTCTATCACCCGCATTCCCGTAAGCGATCCGGTGACTATTCGGCGTATATAAATCATCAGCCAGCCAAAGGGAATACATTCACATTCTCTGCCGGCCCCAGGGGAAGCGCCGGCGCGCCGGTATCTGTCCCAGCACCGCCAGCCCCATCGCCTCTACATCTTCTTTGCCCCGCACGCTCAGGTCCAAATAATCCAACAGGAACGCCAGAGCCACGCCGGCCACCAGCGCCAGGAACAGCCGGATGGGCAGGTCCAGCCGCTCGCGCAGGCCAGGTCCGACCGGTGAGATCGTAGGCGCATCTATGACGTAAATATCCGCCCTCTCGGTTCCCAACTGGGCGAAATACTTGGCGTTCTCCTCCCGCAGGGCGCGCACCGCCGCGTCCGCGATAGCGCGCAGTTCCTCCGGGTTGGGCCAGGTAATGGTGATGGTCAGGATGCGGTGGAGCTGTTCGGAAACGGTAGCGCCCTGAATGGCGCCGGCCGGCACATGAATGGGCGGGTTGGCGCCGGCCAGCCGGGCACTCACGTCATCGGCAAAGGCCTGGCTCTTCACCAGCTCGCTGAAGCTGTCAATCAGATACTCCGAGGTCAGCCAGGTATAGTAGCGGTCGTAGGTATAGGTTGTAGGGCCGCGCTCCTCGGGCTTGATGCCCACCGTGACCCGCAGGCGGGCCTGATACATCGGCTGGCGCGCCGGCATGGCCAGCGCCGAGACCACGCCTGTCAGCAGTACCAGCCCTATCACGATCCACCAGCGCTTCCAGATGATCTGCCAGTAGCGCCGCAGTTCCATCGCCCGTCTGCCTCCTGTGGCGTTCATGCTCTTTGCGGCGCCGGCAGGGACGCCGCATGTTCGCTGTACGCCCGTTCGACATAGTCGCGAAATTCCTGCCGGAAGCGCTCCGCCGAAAAGCGCGCCGCCTGCCGGCGCAGTTCCAGCGGGTCAAAGTGTCCATCCCCCAGCGCTTCCAGCCGGCGCACCGCTTCCGCCAGCGCTGTGGGGGTCTGTTCATGGAATAAGACGCCGGTAAGGCCGTCCATGACCGTGTCCAGCGCCCCACCACCGGCGAAAGCGATGACCGGCCGGCCGGCGGCCAGCGCCTCTACCGGCGCGATGCCAAAATCCTCCAGTCCAGGAAAGATGAAGGCACGACAGCCGGCCATCAGCTCGGCCAGCTTCTCATCGCTGACCCGTCCCAGGAAGCGCACATTGGGGGCCGCCATGGCCTCCAGCCGGCGGCGGTCGCGCCCATCGCCAGCGATGACCAGCGGCAGGCCAAGCTGGTTGAAGGCCTCCACAGCCAGGTCAATACGCTTATAGGGGATCAGGCGGGAGGCAATGAGGTAGTAATCATGCGGCCCATCCGCCGGCCGAAAGCGTTCGATGTGCACCGGCGGGTAGATTATGTCCGACGGCCGGCGGTACACACGAGCAATGCGCTGCTGCACCTCGCGCGAGATGGCCACGAAGCGGTCCACCCGGTCCGCCGCCAGCCGGTCCCACAGGCGCAGGTACTGCAGGAAAGGCGCCAGAAGCGCGCGGGTGGCGCGGCCGGCCTGCTCCCGCTCCAGGTACTCCCAGGTGTTCCACAGGTAGCGCGTAGGGGTCAGGCAGTAGCAGATGTGCAGGGTGCTGGCCGGCGTGACGATGCCGTGACAGAAGCCGCTCTTATTGGTGATGACCACATCGTACCCGCGCAGGTCCAGGCCTTCGAAGGCCAGCGGGTAAAAGGGCAGGAAAAGCTGATGATGACGCTTGACCAGCGGCCAGCGGTCCAGGAAAGTGGTGCGGATATCCCATGCCTGGTACGATGCCGGCATCTTCTCCCGCCAATATATGGACGTGTAGACCGGCGCCTCGGGGAAAATGCGCACCAGTTCCTCCAGCACCCCCTCGGCACCGCCCATCTGATTCAACCAGTCGTGCACCAACGCGACCTTCAACGATGCCCTTCCCCCCGTGAACCACTGGATGATGCCGAAAGTATACCATCACAGTTCCCCAGCGACAAGGTAGGGGCGACCCTTGTGGTCGTCCCCCCGTAGCGGCAACCCTTGTGGTCGCCCCCTGTGGTCGTCCCCGGTGGTCGCCCTATTGGTTTTATATCGGGCAACCACGAGGGTTGCCCCTACCCTATCCCGGGGGTTATATTGGACAACCACGAGACTCGCCCCTTCACGGCGAAAGGGGGATGACGGCGACCTCGGCGATCCACACCGTGCCGGCATGGTCAATCAGCGCCGGCGAGAGAGCAATCTCGGACATGCCCGCCGGCGGGACGAACAGCGCCGCAAAAGTCTGCCACTCAGCGCTCCCCCAGAAGGCACTGGCATACGCTCCTGGCCGGCGCCATCCCTGCCGGTACGACACATACAGGGCCTTGCCCTGCAGGGCCAGCGTCGAGCGGGTGCGCAGGGTACAGCGCAGGAGATACAGGCGTCCTGGCTCCACTTTCAGCTTGCGCGTCAGCGAGCCGTGATAGCCGGCACTGCCGGCATCGACGCGGAGGCATCCCCTATATCCCCCGTCGCATTCCCCCGCTTCTAGCTCCGCCACTGCGCCGGCCAGCCGCACATCCCAGCCGGCCAGGTCCTCTGGACGCTCGAACCGCCAGCGCAGGGCGCCGGCCGGCAGTTCATCGGGCACCTCGGCGGCAAGCGTGATGGTCGCGGAGCGTAGTGTATCGAGCGAGCCAGTGGGTATCCCTTCCCGCTCCAGATGCGACTGGACGGCCGCGCGGAGCGCCGGCGCGTCCCAGTACGCGCCAGGCATAATCCCGCCGGCATGCGTCAACTTCCAGTCAATGTAGCGCGTTAGGCTCTCCAGGTTGGCGCGGATGGACGGCGGGATATGCGGTATATCCAGAATTTCCTGATACGCCTGGAGGGCCGGCACCCAATCCCCGCGTGCATCATGGTACGTGACCCAGGCATTGAGCGGGTTGAAGCGCCAGTCCAGAGGGATGGGAAGCCGGCTGGAAAAGGAGCGCTGAAGCGCATCCAGCAGGCTCCGCGCCAGAAAATCGCGGTCCCCTGCCGGCACATCCCAGCGCTCCAGCGACAGCATCAGGGCATGGGGCGGCAGGGAGCGGTCGCCGTCAAGCTGGCGCAGATGGGCCGGGTCATTGAACAGCCAGCGCCGGCCCGGGCTGGCCTCCACCGGTACGGGTAGGACGTACCAGACGCGCGTTGGAAGACGGGAAGCGGAGGCAAGCCGCTGTACCGCCTGGGCCGGCGTCAGCAGGTGCAGTGTCTTTGCTGTCGGCCCCAGGTATACCCGGAGGGCTTCCCAGGCGTTGGGGCTGTCGGCGCAGTTTACCACCCAGTCCTGCCGGCCGGCCTCATCCCGCAGGACCCGGACAGCATCCCGCCAATTCTCTTTCTGCGACGCGTAATGGTCGGCGATGGCCGGCGCCCAAGCCAGGCCGGCGGCCAGCACCAGGAGCGCCGGCGCCAGTACGCCGGCTGGCTGTGCCCGACGCGTGAGCCATCCCCAGACACGCTGGACGGAGGCCGTGCACCCGCCGGCCAGCAGGATGAACAGGAGCGGCTGAAGGAACAAGAGCCGGCGGTACGCCAGATAGGTATTGCTGAAGCGGGAAAGCACAGCCACTGTCAGGAAGGTGCCGGCGAGGTACACGATGGTCAGCACAGCCAGCCGGCGCAGTCGGGGCGGCGAGAGGATCAGAGCGGCGGCTGTGCCGGCCAGCGTCAGCCCTAGGGCCGGCACAGCCTGGCCGGAATTCGCCGTGAACCAGCTCAGCATGCGCAGGAACAGGTCAGCGTCAAAGCGGATGGATTCCGGCGCGCGGAATAACCCGTTGGCAGTTCCCAACCTCTGCAGGACTGTGGAACCGCTGGAGAGATATATGACCCAGGGAAGGAAGAGGGCGCCAGCGCCCAGCAGGGCCAGCAAGTGAGCGCGCAGGGAGCGCCAGGACACGTTTGGGATCTGCTCCCTGCGCCACGCGGCGAGCAGGGCCAGCAGAGCATGCAGTCCCCACTGCCAGGCTAGGATGATGAAGCTGTAGAGATGGTCATAAATGGTGATGCCGGCGGCCAGGGCATACAGCGTCCATGCCGAGCGCGTTGGCCGGCGCACCGCCCGCATCAGCGCCATGAGCGTCAGCAGGTGGAGCGCCAGAAAGCTGGTATAGTTGCGCGCCTCCTGGCTGTAGCGGATGTGGTACGGCGAGAGAGCCAGCAGGCCGGCGGCCAGCAGTGCCGCTTCCCGGTCCCATACCTGGCGTGCCAGGACATAGGTCAATGCTACGCCCAGCACACCCCACAGGGCCGCCGGCAGTCGGAACAGGAACTCGTCCGGCGGGTACCGAGTCAGTGGGTTCAGGATAATGCGCTCCAGCGGGAAGTCAAGGGGATGCTCCAGCGCCGTGCGCAGGACGTCTCCCAGGGAGCCGGCGCTCATGGTAAAGGTCGCGGCTTCGTCCAGCCACAGGCTCTGCTCGCCCAGGTGCCAGAGCCGCAGTGCCAACGCCAGCGCTATCAAAGCCAGAAGCGTGAGGGGTTCTATCCATTGAAGGCGGTGCTGGGCATCCATCGCTCTAGCCCCATTTTCGCTGGGCGGCTGGGGTGCACAACTGTTTCAACAACCAGCCGGCGGGGCGGGTGCGCCGGCGCAGGTTCTGCCGGCGCACGTCCGCATGGCGCACCAGGTAGAACCAGAACGCCCGCGGCAGGTAGATCAAGGTCAGCAGGAAATACCCTAGGCCGGCTGCCAGCCGGCGCCAGAGCGCCCCAGGGAACTCCCAGGCGCGCAGGAAACTGCCGGCCAAGAGCACCGGTGCATACAGCAGGAATTCCAGCAGATACATGTTCTTGAAATATGCCAGCCAGCCGTTACGGGCGGCCAGGTTGCCCTTGCGCAGTCCCACCAGCGGATGGGATAACGGATTCGGATGATCGTGCCAGAGCCGGGCCGCCGACACGGCATAGATGCGGTACCCCTGGATAATGATGCGCAGTGCCAGGTCGCGGTCGTCGCCGTACATGCGGTACAAAGAGTCAAAAGGCGGCCAGTTTTGCTCCAGCCACGTGCGCCGCACCATACAGCCGGCGCCGGAGAGGAACAGGGTGGGGATGAGCTGGGAAGCGCCGGCGGCCGGATAATAACGCGTGAACCCCCATGGACAAAGGTCAAGGTAATAGGGGACCTCTTCAGCCGCTCCATTGGGCCGGCGCCAGGGGTAAATCTGCACGCTCTGCACCGCGCCGATGCCGGCATCGCTCTCTGCCGCGGAGAGCATCTGCTCCAGCCAGTCCGGGGCCAGGCGCGTATCGGCGTTCAGGAACACCACCCATTCGCCTTTCGCTTCCTCAGCGCCCAGGTTGCAGGCCCGGGCATAGCCCAGGTTCTCCGGCGACTGCACCAGCCGCACGCTCGGATACCACTGCTGCACCAGTTGGACACCCCCATCGGTCGAGGCATCGTCCACTACGATGACCTCGTACTCCGCCGGCGGGATGGTCTGATGGAGCACGCTCTCCAGACAGCCGGCGATATAGTCGCCGGCGTTGTACATCGGTATAATGATGCTGGCCCACAGTGGGTGATCCTTTTCTGCCATGCCTTATTCCATCTGCTGAAAGCGGAGGGTGGCGATCTGTTCCGAAATCAGCCCCAATACCAAAATGAGCGCCCCCATGGTCAAGGAGATGGTAATGGGAATGGTCCATGCCCTGCCGATGGCCAGCCGGTAAATAGCGTAGAAGAAGCCAGGGCCGCCTACCAGGACGCTCATAGGGCCGAACACCTTCAGCGGGGAGAACAGGGTTGCCACCTTGGCCATAAGGACGAAGAAGCGGAAGCCGTCGCGCAGGATGGAAATTTTGCTCTTGCCGCCGGCCCGCCGGCGTATCTGGATAGGCACATAGGCAATGCCGTAGCCGCCGCGCGCCACCGCCAGCGTCATGGTTGTCGAAGCGGAAAAGGTGTTGGGAAGCAGGTAGCACATGGACTTCGCCAGCGGGGCGCGGATGGCGCGGAAGCCGCTGGTCAAATCATGCACGGGGATACCGGCGATGTAGCTGGCAAAGCGGTTGTATATCCGGTTGGCCAGGTTGCGGTACCAGACGCCGGCCTTGGCCGGCCTGGCACCGACCACCATGTCGTAGCTATCCATCTTTTCCAGCAGGCGTGGGATGTCGGCCGGGTTGTGCTGGCCATCAGAGTCCATGAGCACCACCACTGTCGCCGCCCGAATACCCGTGCGCAAAGCTGCACCACAGCCGCGATTATAGGGGTGTCGGATCACCCGCGCCCCTCGGGCACGTGCCGCCTCGCCCGTGCCGTCATGGGAGCCATCGTCCACGACGATAACCTCTATTATGTTGGGCAGTCCGAGTGCAGACAGCTCGTCCAGCACCTGACCGATGTTATCCGCCTCGTTGTACGCCGGCATCACGATCGAGACTTTCTGCGCTTCCATAAATCTATCCACCTCGCATCACTCTGTTCACCGCAAGCGGTCAGCCGGCAGGAACCAGGCCCAGTCCACCCGCACCTCACCGGGACCGCTGAGCAGGGCCGGGCAGATGCTGAGCGAGCGCACGCCGGCCGGCACCTCTATTACCACCGCAACCACAGTCCAATCCGCCGACTGCCTCAGCACCTGCGCGGTGCCGGTCCGGAACCGCCCTAACCGGCGGTAGTCCCAATAGCCGGCCAGCGCTTTGCCGCCTATCTCCAACCGAGCGGACAGCCGCACCAGGTACAGATATCTGCCGCGCGCGGATACCCCCAGCGTCTGACACCAGCCGCCGTGATAGCCAGCTTCCTCTCCCTCCACGACAGCGACCAGGTCATCCCCGCCATCCGGGGCGAAGAAAAATCGCGCCGCAGGGCCAGGGGCCATCGCCTGCCAGGGGCCGGCCTCTCCCTGCATGAAATCGGCGTCCCGCACCAGGTTCAGGCCGGCCAGCACAGCCTGTAGGCCGTCCTCCGGGGGCCCCTGCTGGAATAGGGTGCGGGCGAGCGCCTCCGCCGGCCTGATCCCCATCCCGGGAAGATCAGCCATCAGTCTGGATGCCAGGGCCGCGGCTTCGGCGGAGGCGAGTTCTGCTTCATCCGACTGTACGGCATGCCATCCGTAGGCGATGCATTCGCCAGATGGATCCGTCCCTCCGGCCTGAAGCCAGAGCCGTTCATCGGGGAGCGCCGGCAGTTCCACCACCCGCTCCTGTTCAGGATACAGGGAATGGGATGCCCAGAGGCGTAGATCCCCGTCCGAACGCTGTCCCAACAGAGCACATAAGACTGTTTCGGTCAACGTTCCTTCGGCGCGCAGGGTCAGGCGAGTGGGAGAAGACAGCCGGAATGGGAGAGCGACATGAGACAGCGTCCCCGTCGACGCACGCGCCGCCTGCCGCGGCCATCCTTGGACCCATTCGGCCGGCATCCCCACCAGAGCTTCGTCTGCTCCAAATTCCAGCGCCGACAGGCGCTCCGCGACGAAGGACTCGGTGGAGGCCAGGAGCGGCTCGTTCGCATCCATCGCTCGCAGTGGAAAGTGTGCGGTCCAGTACTTCAGCGCCGGCACCGAGTCCAATATAAGTCCGGAGGCATTGTTCACCTGGTCTTTCGCCAGCAAATACAGGTCGCGCGCAGTGGCTTTATCGCCGGCCTGCTCCGCGCACCAAGCGGCGCCGGCGGTGACGAGAGCGAAGTCGGGGAAGCGTGCATGTGCGTCGCGGAAGAGCCGGCAGGCTTCCGTCGTTTCTCCGCGCAGGAGGGCGGCCTGCGCCTCCGCGACCATGCCCAGCGGAACGAATGGGTCCCGCACCACCAGGTAAACGCTGTGTGTGGAAGATTGGGCCAGCCGCAGGAACATGGCCGGCAGGCGTTCCAGGTTCGTCTCAAAGGCCGGCAGGTTCTGCCGGTTTACCACCAGCAGGTCCACCCCCAGCTCGCGCAAGGCGTTCAACCACTCCTTATCCCACGGCTCGACAGCCCCCAGAGACTCAACCAGCCTGATCCTGGCCAACGCCTCTTCCTGGCGGTCCGGCGGGAAGGAGGGCAGTGTGCCGCGGACGCCGCGCGTCGACGCCACCCGGGCGAAAGGCCAGATGGAAGTGACCTCCATGATTTCTCCAGCGGAGGCCAGCACCAGCGGCGCACCCATCGCGTTGACCGCCGGCTCCAGAGGGGCCAGCGTCTCGTACAACCCAGGGCTGGGGATCCATTGGCGGGCCGGCCGGCCGACGATCTCCCGCTGGATGGTAGTAACGGTGTTCCAGGCCATGCCAGCCAGGAGCACAACGCCTATCAGGGCAAGGCCGGCATATCGGAGAGGTGAAGGCAGGGCGCGGCGGAAGCCGTGCGCAGTCTTCTGCCACCAGGGCGACCAGACGTCCTCGTACGCATCGACGACATAGGCAATGGTGAAGGCCGGCATGAAGAGCCAGCCGATGCGCCAGAGCGTGTTGTATTCGGTGAACATGGACATCAGGTTGGGTAGTCCGGGCAGAAACATCAGCACGAGAGGCCCGAACTGGTTACCTACCAGGAGCGCAGCCGCCGGTCTTGTGCGCAGGCCCCGAGTAAGCAAAAATGGTGTCAGCAAAAGGCTGATGATCAGCAGGGGATAGAAGACCAGGGTCGGTTCGACGATGAACCACTGGCTGGACCCCAGGAAGCGGATGCGCCCCTGTGCCAGATTGGCCTGGTGGAGAAGCTCCCAGGCCTCGCTTCCTGGTGCCGGCCCGCGTTGGGTGTACATCCAGGCGGTGGCGAAGACAAACCCTGTCCAAGGGAGCAGGGATGCGATGGCGCCGGCCGTCCGCTTCAGCCGCACAAAGGGATGGCGCATGAGGAACAGGGCTACCAGCAGGAAGCCGAACGAGATGACCACCAGCATCAGCACTTCCGCGTGCACCGCCGCCAAGCCGGCGCCCAGCACGAACAGGCCGGCGTAATCGCGCCAGCCGGCGCCCTCCAGAAGCCGCAGGACTAGGAACCATCCCACCGGCATCAGCACAAATGCGGCGGTATACTTGTCGTAGTTGATGGTAGTCATAACCTCCGCGCCGGGTTCCCGGAATCCCGGCATCAGGAAGAGCGCGGCCAGGAAGATCACCACTGCGTGCAGGGCACGCGCCGGCGTGCGGAACAGGGCCACCGCCAGCGTATAGGCCGCCGTCACCGCCATGAGCGCCATCAACAGCTTGAACGGCTCGGCAAAAACATAGCCGGGGTGCAGTCCAACCCCGCGCGCCAGGAAGGCCTGGAACACCAGCCAGACGTTGTAGCTCATGCGCGGGTTGTCCGGGATGCCCTGTCCGAAAGACGGATGCGCGGCATTGACCGCGTCGGTAGCGACGTATTCAAAGATATAGGCGTTGTAGCTCCAGTTGTCGGCGTTCTCCGGCGCCCAAGCGGTCAGCGCCAGCAGGAGGATGATCAGGACGCCGGCGAGCGCCAGCCAGCGCCGGTCGCGCCGGCCGAACGGCCAGACGAAGGGGCGTGCCGGCGCGCGGGTGATCAGATGCGGCAGAAGTAGCAGGAGGATGATACCGGCGGTCAGCATGCCAAACACCCATAACGGTGTGTGCAGGCCCAGGACGAGCCAGCCGGCCGGCGCCAGCAGGCCGCACGACAGGGCCAGCCAGACCGCCGGCGATGCCGGCGTTACCTCCTCGCCGCTGAGATGCAGGCGCTCATCCAGCAGGTAGCCGGGCACCCAGGCGAGGGCCAGAAACAGAAGCACCAGCCAGACCACCTGCCAGACTGTGATTTGGTCCTGCAGGGGAGGGGGTAGGAAGGTGCCGGCCAGCACGGCCAGGACCGCCAGCAGGGCCGCGCCAACCTGCCGCCAAGGCGCTGTGCTTGGGGGACTGCCAAAGGACAGCTCGCTCATGGTGCTGACTCCTCACCCACCGCTCCCCCCTGCTCCATGAGGGAGTAATCTACCTGATAAATATACACCGAACCGAAGCGGGCGGCACGGTGCAGGTACGGCACACTCTCTAATTGGGAGCGGCGTAGGCCCTGGGCAAAATCCGGCAGATTGCCACCAATGCTCTGTGCCGGCGCGAAGAGCACATAGTCCACATGATGCTCCAGGAGAATGCCGGCACAGGCCGGGTCATGAAAGAAGCATTCGGCCCCATCCATCACCTTAAGAATCTGGACCAGCACCGCCGGCCGCAGGTACGCCCCGCGTCCCTCGGTAATACAGCGCCGGCCGGCCAGCAGTTCGATCGAGCCGGCGGTGCGGCGGTTGGCCAGCAGTACAGCATCGGCAGGCGTGTGTTCTGCTGTCCACTTCAGGGCGCGGATGCCGTCGTAGCTCAGGTCGCCGTGGGATGCGTAGGCATTCAGCAGGCTCCGATAACCAGGTATCAGCAGGGCAAGCCACAGGATACCCCACAGCGCCGTATAGAGTGGATGGAGCCGCGACCAAGCGCGCCGGCACACCCGCCGGCCAATCTGCCGGCCACCTTCCGCCATGATGCCGGCAAGGGCGATCACACATAAGCCTCCGTAAGGGAACTCCCTGTTCGCGCCGTGTAGCCCCAGCGTGTAATTCTCGTAACGCCAGGCGAAAAAGAGGCCGACCGCATACAGAGCGGCAAATGTCATCAGCAGAGCGAGAGCCGCCGCCCGCGCCTTCGCCGGCACGGCCGGCACAAAGCCGAGCAGGAGCGCCCCAAGGAAAACCAGAACGATGCCCGCCAGGCCGCCGCCTGCGGTCAGCGCTCGCGGGAAAGAGCGGCGCAGTAACAGTTCCAGCAGGCGGCCCGGCGGCTCGTAAAACCGCTGGACCGATTTGGGCCGCAGTTGCACATACGGCCCATCCTCCCGGCCGGTCAGGCGGAGCCGCAGTAAATACGAGGGGTCCTGTCCGCCGTACTCCTGATACCCTTGCGCATTGGCCAACACCGGGGCGAAATGCGGCTGGGGAACGCCGTTGATGAGCAAGTACAGCAGGGCGGTAGCGGTGACGGCACCGCCGGCGATCTTCGCCAGCGCTCCAATCTCGTTCCAGGACAAGCGCCGGCGGATGACCCAGCGGCCGGCGAACACGGCGGCGATGAAGACCACCGTTACCAGCGCCGCCACAGCATGTGCTAGCGCTGAGACGGCCAGCAGTACAGAGACTAGCCACCAGGAGTGCCGGTCGCGGCCGGCCGATATGCGGCCGGCCAGCCACAATGCTGTGAAGCCCAGCATCAAGGCGAACCCTTCGGCGCGGAAGAACTCCTCGCCAAAGCGGTTGGACAGCAGGCCGTAGCCGACCGCCCCATCGTGGAAGGCCAGCACCACCAGGGCCGAGGCAGTAGGCATGGGAACGAACTCCCTCAACCACAGCCACAGCGCCGCGGCGGCAATCGGGACATACAGCAAGGTAACCCATCTCATCACTCCCAGCACATCCAAGCCGCTCAACAGTGTGAACACGGCGCTGAAAAGCTGAAACAGCAGTTTATCGGTGGGGAACGGGGGCTCCAGTCCCCACTGGTATACCGTAGCCGGGATGGACCGGGCGGATATCAGCCGCATGGTATCCGCCATGTATGCCCAGGAGTCGGGTTCCAGCGGGAAGGGGTTCGGGCCAAAGGCGAGGTACAGGCGCGGCGCCAGGACAGCCGCCGCCACAACCAGGAGGAACATGGCGGTGAGCGTGCGCCGCCGGCCCCAGACCAGCCGCGGCCGCGCCGGCCGGCGGACCGCCCATACGCCGGCCAGCACGACCGTCACTGCCAGTATGGCTCCCCAGGCCCAGCCGGCGCTCAACCGATGGAGGCCGGCCAGCGCCAGCCCAACCAGCGCGGTGACCACCACGCTGAGCGCGCAGGACAGGACCATCATGCCCGAGATGGAATCCCGCTCCGCATAGGGCCAGAGAAGGTCCACCAGGAAGAAGCCAGGGAGCCACCAGCACAGTATCACTGCGGCAAGGGTCTGGAAAATATGCATCGGTCGCGCCCTTCACCGTGTACGCCGAGCGGCATCAAACATAGCCCAGCCCTTTCAAATGCCGCTCCATCATTTCCTCTTCCTCTTCGGAATAGCCAACCTTTTCCGCGCCCTGAAAGTACTGCTCAAGCCCCTGGGAGTCATACCGCACCCTTTCCCGCACAGCATCGCGCAGGAGGGAGAGCAGGGGTTGGCCGTCCAGGCCGGCCGGGATGGGCACATCCATCAGGGCCAGCAGTGTGGGATAGATGTCCCACAGGCGGGCGCCGGCGATTTGTTCGCCCTGGCGGATGCCCGGGCCGGCCGCCACCAGGATGCCCTCCATACGGTGCCAGCCCGTCCGGCCAGACGTCGGCGTCAACCATCGGTGCGAGGCAAACTCGGTGTTACCGTAGGCACAGACCCGCATGTCGCGCATAAAGACCGTGATGTCGGGGCCGCTGGGCGCGTACGGTCCATGATACACATCTTTGCCGAAGATTATTTCCGTGACCAGCGGCCGGCCTGTCCGTGGGTCTACGATGCCGCGCAGACGCTCCGCAATCATCTCGAGCGTTTCCTCGTAGCGTTCGGGCGGCACACAGCCCTCTGGTTCGCGGCCGGCCAGGTTGACGAAAATCGGCCCGACGTTCCCCATCGAGTAAGCGACGGTGCGACTCCAATCCACATCATCAAAGGAGACGAACAGCCGGCGGAGCAGTGCAAACGTCTCCTCACGGCGCTGGCGCGTGGTGCGTGCCACCGCCCGGTTCAGCCGGAGCTTCAGCGCCCACTCGTAAATGTTCAGCGGGGTAATGCCCAGGGAAAACAGCCGGTATTTCAGCCGGCTCAGCGCTCGCGGCTTCAGCACCATCAGCCTTTCCTGAATGAGCCAGGTGTTGATGTGGAACCAATCGTCCAACGGGCCGAAGCCGTGGTCAGAGACCAGGAAGACGTTGACATCCTCGCCGGCTTCCGCCAGGATCGTCCCAACAGCCGCATCAATCTCTTCGTACGTGTGGGCGATGGCGTCCCGGAATTCCGCCGGCGCGTCCGGGTCATACTGCGGGTGCGTCGGGTCCTGGAAATGCCACATGGCATGCTGAACCTGGTCCGCCCCCATGAAGACGATCATGCCGGCATCCCATTTTCCCAGCCCCTGTAGGAAGCGGAACAGCTCTACCCGCTTCCAGGTCAGCCCTTCAATGGCCTGCAGGAACTCGCGCTCGCGCCCCTTAGGGTGGAAGACGCTGGTCGGCCAGACCTCGTAATCGGGAATGGCCTGCAGGATTTGCCTTGTCAGTTCGGGGGGATAGGTATAGGTCTCAGCGTCCGCCGGCGTCAATATCCCCGTGACCCAATATCCGTTGATGGGGCGCGGCGGCCAGGAAGCCGGCATATTGATCACACAGCACCGCATGCCGTGCCGGCTCAGCACCTCCCAGAGGGTGGGGGCGCGGTTCAGGGTAAGGTTATTGGTGCGCAGTTCATAGGTGCCAGCCTGGCGGTAGCGGAAGTCATAGATGCCGTGCCGGCCGGGGTTGACACCGGTCATGAAACTGCTCCAGGCCGGCGCGGTTACCGGCGGGATAGTGCTCCGAAGCGGCCCCCAACTGCCGCGCTCCAGCAGGCCGCGGATATGCGGCAGGCGCCCCTGCTGGACCAGGGGTAGAATCTGGTCAAAGGTGGCACCATCAAAGCCAACGACGAGCGTGCGAGATGGCTCACCAGAAGCCATTGTCATCTTTCCTCCAGTGTACGGTTAATCGAACAGTGGCTGAAGAATCGCTGAATGCCGCATCTTTACGGAGTGTCTTCCAGCGCCGGCAGATAGCGCGGCAGGAACATCCACGCCAACGACCCCAATGCCCGCCAGAGAACGTTGGTAAGGAGGATCAGGAAAGAGAAGGCGATAGCCTGTTCCGCCGGCTGACCGAACAGGCTGAAGGTCGGGATCATGATCATATCTCGGGTGCCGATACCCCCGATGCCAATAGGGATCATGGTCACCAGGCTGACCAGCGCCATCACCACGCTGACCTGCCAGAAAGTGAGCGGGCAGTTCATCGCCAGGCCGACCAGGTACAGCGAATAGAAGTACAGCAGGCGCGTGGCGATGGAGAAGAGGGTCAATCCGATGACCGCGCCTGGCCGCATGCGGCGGAATTCCTCCAGCAAGACCGCCCCCTGCTCCTCACGAATCCTGGGCACGCGCCGCACCAGCCAGGGGAAGAGGCGTTCGAAGGCCCAGGACTGGACCCTCGGGGAGAGCAGGAGCGCGGTGGCGGCGATGATGCCGGCACCCAGGTTCAGCGTCATGATCAGCAAGCCGCGGGAAAGGATGACCTGTGGCAGTGCCGCGAAGGCAATCAGCCCTGACAGCAGGATGGCGATCAGCTCCACCGTCTTCTCCCAGAAGGGCGTCAGGATGGAAACGGACCAGCGGTAGCCGTCGCGGTTCAGAAAGACCGAGCGCACAAAGGCACTGATGCTGTCAGAGATGAGGAAGCCGGCGGAAAAGCCGATGAAGTACAGCACGATGCTCATGACAAAGGACTGGCGAATACCATAAATGCGGGCGATGATATGCCAGCGCAGGGAACGCATGAGCACCACAATCGGAAAGATCACGAACCAGGAGACAATCAGCAGAGGGATGGAAACATGGATCAACAGGGAAAGGGCCTGCGAAAGGTCCACACCGAACAGCAGGATGGTAACCAGGATGAGGGGGCCAACGGCGCGCAGTCCCCAGCGGGTCAGCTTGTGGAGAGCCATGCGGCGGGGAGCCTTTGCCGGCTCTCCTGGCACCTCTGCGGCCTTTTCCGGGAGTATCTCAACCTGTGTCAGCTCAGGCATGCGGCTCAACGCCCGTCAGATATGGTTCGGCCGGCCTGCGGATGGGTCAGGCCCTGCTGGAGCGCCAGCAGTCCCAGCGCCATGCCAGCGATGGAGGAAATGGTGAGCACCGCCCCATCCAGCATCATTCCCGGGATCTCTTCCAATCGAAACAACCGCACCCGCAGTTCCTCCGTGGGGTCCAGGTGCTGGTGGCCGGCCGGCTGACACTCCTCGGCCAAGAAGTAGTGAATCTGGCCGCGGGAGCGGTTGGGGCTCATGAACAGGCTCCCAAGATGCGTCCAGCGCTCCGAGCGGTAGCCAGTCTCCTCTTCCAGCTCCCGTTGGGCGGCAAAGAGGGGCGAGCTGTCGGAGCTGTCCATGTAGCCGGCCGGCAGGTCCAGCGACAGCATGCCCATACCGTGCTTGTACTGCTCCACGAAGATGACCTCGCCGGCGGGAGTCACGGGGAACATCATCACCACATCCAGCCCCTCGCTGACGAGATAGCGCTCGATATGCCGGCCGTTCGGGAGCAGGACATGCTGTTCGATCAACCTCAGCCAAGGCAAGTTGTCATAGACGACCTTTTCCTCCAGCACCTGCCAGCTTTCGAGGGGGTTATCCTGTTGCAGTGGAGCCATGCGTGCCTCTTCTCTTACCGATTTTGTCCCTTTGCAAACAGTCTGTTATACTCAGGGGCAGAATGGCTGTTTGTCATGCCGTGACGGGACATCATTTTCCCCGTCATTATATAATGTGCAGGGCAATTGCGCAACGCCGGCCTTTTCCCTGTATCCCTTCATCCACAATTCGGGAGCCATCTGAATGAAAACCACTTCTTTGGCGCGCTGGTTCGTGCTCCTGCTTGCGCTGGTATGCATGACGGTTGTACTGGGCCGGGTGGCGCCGGCCGCGGCCCACGCGCCGGCAGAACCATCCGCACAGTTTCCGGCCCCGCGCGTCCCTTCGCCGGGCATTTACGTCTTCCAGGACGATGGACGCTCCGGTCTGACGCCGGCCAACTATCCCGGCATCATCGTGGGGGGACACCAGGACTGGTCCTGGAGCGCGCTGGAGCCGGCCGAGGGGCAGTATCAGTGGGGGCTGATTGACACCTGGCTGGATAATCAGGCGGCCGCCGGCAAGCCAGTCGGCATCGCCGTGGACACCTTCCGCAACGAGGCGCCGGCGGACAGCGCCACGCCGCTGTGGGTGTACAGCGCCGGCGTCCCTTCCGTCTACTGCAGTGGCAAGCGCATCCCTCATTACTGGAATTCCCTCTATCAGCAGAAGTTCGGTAACTTCGTGCGCGCCTTGGCGGCTCGCTATGACAATGACCCGCGCATCGCTTGGGTGCAGGTTTCGGTCGGCATGTACGGCGAGACGACGCCGGCGGAGGCCAGCGCCAATGACTGCCTGAAAGCCGCCGGCCTGGACAGCGCCAAATGGATCGCCACTGTCAACGCCATCACCAACATATACCGCCAGGCGTTTCGCAATAAAACCCTCTTCCTGCAGTTCGCGCCGCGCTTCCTCTCACCCTGCGAGCGCCGTGATTTCACCAATTACGCCGCCTCGCTGTACGTGGGCCTGAAGCACAACGGCCTGGCGGCCGATGCCGATGCCACCGTCATTGACGATCCAGGCTATTCGCTCTACCGCTGTGGCGCCTACGACCCCATCCTGCTCCACTGGACCGAGGTGCCGGTGGCCTGGGAGGGGACCTACCCCTATTACCTGGCTGATTCCACGCTGGCCTACTGGGGCATTCTGAGCGGGCTGGCCAAGCATGCCGATTACCTGGTGCTGGGCCGGCAGATCATCACCGATACTGCGAACGCCGATATCCTGCGCTTCGCCAACCGCATGCTGGGGCAAAGCGTCGAGACCGCGCCGGCGGCCTGGGTCGCCCTGCGCGAGTCCGGCTTTTACTGGTACGCCGAGCGCGGCAACTTCGGCGAATGGCTCGTGCAGGATGACACCGTGCCCGGCGGCGACACACGCGCTATCACCTGGCGGGACGGCTTCTGCAACCCCCAGCAGACCTCGCGCACCGCCCAGGACTACTGCGAGGGATATGAGATTCAGCAGGGCTCGCTGGTGGACGAGGTGAACGTGAGCTATCTGGCCGGCACGAAAGAGGGCTGGATCACGCGCCGCACCGACCAGGCCACCAGCAACCCCTATATGTTCTTCAAGCTGGACGATGCTTTCACTATCACCGCGCCCGTGACCATCACGGTAACGTACTTCGACCGCGGCTATGACGCCTGGGAGCTGAAGTACGACGGCGCCAACTCGCCGGAGGAAAGCGCCGGCACCGTGTATAAGACCAACACCAATACCTGGAAGCGTGTGAGCTTCGTGCTCTACGACGCGCGGCTCGCCAACCGACAGGCCGGCGGGAGCGATTTCCACATTGACTGTCGCGGCGATGGGGATGAGATCATCCACATGGTGGTGGTCGAGCGCCAGCCGGCCCTCCTCCCCGCGCCCACGCCTACCGTGACCCCTCAGGGCGGGGCAACCTACACACCGACCCCTACCCCGACGCGCACCGCTACGTCATCCGCCGCCACGCCGACCCGCACGCCGACGCCAACCATGACTGCGACGCCGGCCGGCACCCCTACCCCCACCGTGCCGGCATCCGGCCATGACGATGTTCTCGCGGAGGCGGATACCACGCTGGACCTGTACCAGCCGGCGGTGAATCTCGGCGCCAGCCCCCTGCTCCATGTGGTGGAGGACAGCCGGCAGGAGATACTCCTGCGCTTTGACCTTTCCGCCATCCCACGCGACGCCGTCATCACCAGCGCCCAGATGTACCTATACTTCGGCGAGCGCAGTGCAGTGGACACCATGAACGCCTGGGCCTATGCCGTCAACCGGCACTGGGTCGAAAACGAAGCCACTTGGGGACAGGCTTCCGTCGGGCAGAACTGGTCCGTGGGAGGCGCCAACGGCGTGCCGGCCGATCGGCGCGGGGAGCCGGCGGCGGCCGCCCTCCTGACGGGCCTGGGATGGGTCTCCTGGGACATCACACCGCTGGTGCAGGAGTGGGTCAGCGGCGCCTTGCCCAACGAAGGGGTGTTGATCCGCGGTGAGCTGGGTGTGCACCCGTATGTGCGCTACTCGGCCTATTCGCGGGAATATGCGGATGCCGGCAAACGCCCTTACCTCAGCGTCAGCTATTTCATCCCCACGCCGACACCAACACCCACGCCCATTTATACGCCCACGCCGACGGCCACGCCGGTGCCCACCACCATCGTGCTTCAGCGGGGGCTGGAAGGGTATCAAGGTGTCCAGGACACCAGCCCGGACGCCTGGAATCCCACTCAAGTGCACGGTATGGAGGACGCGCTGTGGCTACGCGCTGACAGTGCCCTGCGCGTGCTGGTGGCCTTCGACCTATCGAGTATCCCGCCCCACGCCGCGATACTGCAGGCCACGCTGAGCTTGTGGCCCACCTACCGCTATCCCAGCCAGCCCATGACCATCACCGCGCATCGGGTGTTGAACGCCTGGAACGAGGCACAGGCTACCTGGAACCTGGCGCGTGCCGGCGTTCCCTGGCAGACGCCCGGCGGCGACTTTGACCCGACGCCGGCCGCCATACAGACCGCATCGAACGTCAATACCTGGCTGAACTTCGATATCACTTCGCTGGTGGCAGACTGGGTGCGCAATCCCGCCGGCAATTTTGGGGTCCTGCTCCTGGGGCCGGGCCAGGGAAGCCTGTACTACCGCTTCGCCTCCTCGGAATACACCGTTGTCCCTGCCAATCGCCCGAAACTGCAGATCGTCTATCAGGTGCCGGCGGCTGTGCCCACCGCCACGCCCACTGCCACGCCCACTGCCACGCGCACGGCGACACCTACGAGCACATTTACGCCGACAGCCACGCACACCTACAACCCGACGCCCACAGCCACCGCCACATGGACGCCGACGGGGACTGTCCCCACCGCCACGCCTTCGCCCACGCCGACCACAACGCCCACGGCCACCAGCACCCTGACGCCCACCGCGACCGCTACGGCGGGACCAACACCCACGCCGACGACCACGCCGGCATGCGAGGTGCGGATCGCTGTCTCCCGCCGGAGCATTGATTTCGGGAGCCTGCCGGCCGGCCGCACCGCGCAGGAAGAGGTATGGGTCTCCTTCCCGCCCATCGCCAACGGCTGTGCCAACCTGGTCATCACCGGCGCGTCGTTCGTGGATGGCAGGGCGTTCCGCCTGACGCGCCCCACGCAGTTCCCCGTGGTGATCCCGCGCGGCCAGTACGAGAGCTTCATCATCGCTTTCTCGCCGCCGGCATCGGGCATCTGGAACGACACGCTGGTGATCTTCAGCAACGCCGGCAATCCCGCCGACGGCATGGTCACCTTACGGGGCGCCGGCATGGCGAGGACACTGCTACCCTTCATCCTTTCCCTTGCCGGAGGGGGCCGATAAAGAGACCTCCCGCAGGATGCGTTCCTGCGGGAGGCTTTTCGTTATGGAGCCACTGCGACAGCCTCGATCTCGACCAGGCCGCCGAGCGGCAGTGCGGCGACCTGCACGGCAGAGCGCGCCGGCGGATTGGCCTTGAAGAACTCGGCATAGACCTCGTTGACCCGCTTGAAGTCGTTGATGTCCTTCAGGAACACAGTGACCTTCACCACCTGATCCAGAGAAGAGCCGGCGGCCTCCAGGATGGCCTGCAGATTCTTGAGGGCCTGGCGGGCCTGGTCCGTCACGTCACCCTCGACCAGCTTGCCGGCGGCGGGGTCCAGCCCCAACTGGCCGGCGGTGAAGACGAAGCCGTTGGCCTTGATGGCCTGGGAATAGGGGCCGACCGCGGCCGGCGCCTTCGATGTGGCGATGACCTCACGGGACATGGTGCACCTCCGAATGACAGGATATGAGCAAACTGCCGCCATGATACCATGCAGTGGGCGGTTGTCAAAACCCACCGCGTATGCTATAATGGGCAAAGTGGTCTGACAAGCATAACACCAGTCCAATCAAGGATGGAGGCGCGCCATGGGATTCGGATATGTGGGCAAAATCCTGCGGGTCAACCTTTCCGACGGCCGCATCTGGACGGAATCCCCCGACGACAAATTCTACCGCACCTATATGGGCGGGCGCAACATCATCGCCTATTACCTGCTGAAAGAGGCGCCCCGCGACGCGGACCCATTGGGGCCGGACAATCCGCTGATTTTCGCCACCGGGGTGCTGACCGGCGTGCCCATCGGCTACAGCGGCCGCAACAGCGCCGGCGCCTATAACCCCCTCACCGGCGGCTACGGCGAGAGCGAGTCAGGCGGGTTCTTCGGTGCCGAGCTGAAGTTCGCCGGCTTTGACGCTGTCGTCATCCAGGGGCAGTCCCCAAAGCCGGTGTACCTCTGGATCCACGACGGCCAGGCGGAACTGCGCGATGCCTCCCGGCTGTGGGGGCTGAAGACCGCTGAGGCGCTGGAGGCGGTGCAGGACGAGCTAGGGGAGCGGCGCATCCGTTCGGCCTCCATCGGGCCAGGGGCGGAGAAGCTGGTGCGCTATGCCAGCATCGCCAATGACATTACCCATTTCTACGGCCGGTGCGGCATGGGCGCGGTCATGGGCTCCAAACGCCTGAAGGGCATCTACGTGCGGGGTTCGAACAAGCAGGTGCCGGTGGCGGACCCGGAGGGCATTAAGCGCTGTATCCAGGCCTATCGGGAGCGGGGGCCATCGCTGGAGGAATGCAACACGAATCTGGGGACCATCGGCGGCTTGGAGGCGCTGAGCGCCGCCGGCGCCCTGCCGACGTACAACTTTCGCGCTGGCTCCTTTGCCGGCGCCGAAAAAATCACCGGCGCCACCCTTGCCGAGACCCTGCTGATTGACCGAGAGAGCTGTTTCGCCTGCCGGAACAAATGCAAGCGTGTCGTGGAGGCCCACGAGCCATACGAGGTCAGCCCCACCTACGGCGGACCGGAATACGAGACCGGCGCCGCGCTCGGCTCACTGGTTGGCGTGGACGACCTGGTCGCGCTGTGCAAGGCCAACGAAATCTGCAACGCGTATACCATTGACACGATTGCCGCCGGCGTTAACATCGCCTGGGCCATGGAGTGCTTCGAGCGCGGCCTCATCACCAAAGAGGATACCGGCGGCCTGGAGCTTCGCTTCGGCGATGGGGATATGGTGGTCAAGCTCGTGCAAATGATCGCCGAACGTCAGGGCTTCGGCGATCTGCTGGCCGAGGGAGTGTACCGGGCTTCGAAGAAGATCGGGCGCGGCACCGAGCAGTTTGCCATGCATGTGAAGGGACAGGAACTGCCCATGCACGAGCCGCGCGCCAAGCACCTCACCGGGCTGGGCTATGCCGTTTCCCCCACTGGCGCCGACCATGTGCACAACGTGCATGACGTGTGGTACGAGGACGAGGACAACCCCATGTTCAACCGCATCCGCTCGCTGGGCATCTTGGACCCCATCCGGGCGACGGAGCTGACGCCGGAGAAGGTGCGGCTGTTCGTGTACGATGTGCACTGGTGGAGCCTGTTCAACGTGCTGGAGCTGTGCTTCGGCCAGCCGTACATGACCGACTTCCCGCTGGTCGCCGAAGCAGTGCGGGCCGCCACTGGCTGGAACACCAACATGTTTGAGCTGACCAAGGTGGGGGAGCGGAGTGTAACACTGGCAAGAGCGGTCAACGTGCGGCGCGGGATGACAGCGAAGGATGACACCCTGCCGGCGCGCTTCTTCGAACCCATCGAGGCCTCGCCCAAGGGCGTGCCGCTGGACCGCAAGGCCTTCCAAGAATCGCTCCGCCTCTACTACGCCATGATGGGCTGGGACGAGGATACGGGCATTCCCACGCGTGCCAAGCTGATTGAGCTGGGGGTGGGCTGGGCCTGGCCGCTGATGCAGGAAGGGGTGAAGCGCTCTCCTTGACAGCGCATGCGCCCCGCACTACAATCGCGCCTGATTGCGCATGAGTGAGCCGGCCAGCAGGTCTTGAAAGTGGAGCAAAAGACGTGCACGATCGTTCATTGGCGACCCGACATCCCGTAACAGCCTTTTACATCCTGGCCTTTGCCATATCATGGCTGGGATGGGTTCCCCAGGCGCTGTACGCGCGCCGGGCTTTTCCGTTCGACAACCCTCTGTTCAACCTGCTGGCCGGCGCTGGCCCAACCCTGGCCGCTGTCATTGTCCTCCTGCGGCTTCGCGATACGGCGGGCATACGCAGGTTGTTCGGCTCCTTGTTGCAGTGGAAAGCCTCTCCCGGCTGGTTCGTGTTTGTCTTCGGCTTCTGGGCAGTGACAGCCGCTGTCGCTCTAGGCATCGGGGCGGTTCTGGGCAGTGCACCGCCGGCGCTGGACCAATTCGCCTGGGGAAGCCTCGTGCCCATTTTTGTCATGATGCTGTTCTCCAATGTGTGGGAGGAGATTGGGTGGCGGGGATTCGCCCTGCCGCGACTGCAAGAGAGATACAACGACCTGATGATCGCTTTCATCATGGGCATCCTGTGGAGCCTGTGGCATCTCCCGCTTATGCTCAATCCCTCGTCGCCCATGGCCGGCCTGCCCTGGGCCGGCGAGCTGATTTTCAGCCTGGCCCTCACTATCATCTACACCTGGTTGTACCTACACACCGGCGGCAGTCTGCTCTTCGTGAGCATCTTCCACGCCATGTCCAACACCATCGCGTTCGTCCTGCTGGAGATGGGCGTGTATCAGTCCTCTTACTGGCCGGTTGTCGCGCTGACAACAGTTTTTGCGATGGGCATCGTCCTGCGATATGGTCCGAGGCGGTTCATACGGAGGTGATGCGTATGACATTCAAAGCGGTGTTCCTGGCCCATGCCCCCGATGCAGAGCCGGCAAGACACCAATGCGTCGTGGAGACCCCTACCTATAAGCTTTTCGTGCGCGTGGTGCAGAATCAGATGCAGGCCTTAGAGGTCTGCCGGCATCTGGCCCAGGCAGAAGGCATTCACGCCGTCGTGCTCTGCCCGGGCTTCACACATAAAGACATCGCGGAATTAGCGGAGGCCCTTGGGCCGGCTGTCGGCATTTTCGCCGCCCGCGGCGATTCCCCCAGCAATGCCGTGGTCATGGAGGTTATGGCGCGCGAGGGCTGGTTCCGCAAGTAAACTGACCCGTACCGAAAGAGAATGTCTGTCATGCCGGCCGCCGGCCGCACCCAATGGCTCAATGCTTCCCAATATGGCCCCGATTTTGTCTACGGCGATCCCCGACCCGACGCGCCGGAGCTGGCTCCGCGCGGCAGATTCGGGGTAGGGGTGCGCTGGCTGGACCTGGTCAACCCGGATCAAATTGACATCCTGCGCTACAGCGGTGCCAACCCTGCGCCGCGCTATGACCGTCCTCTGGGCCTCATGGTCTGGTACCCGGCGGTCATCCCTGCCGGCGTCGAGATGCTGACGACTTACCATGATACCCTGGGAAGCGGCCCGGACAATCCCGACCGCCCCATCATCCCCTTTACGTTCCCCGGCCGCGCTCTGCAGGGTGCCGAGCCGGACTTCAGCGAAGCGCCCTACCCGCTGGTCATCCTTTCTCACGGCTATCCCGGCTCCGCGGTGCTGATGACCAACCTGACCGAGAACCTGGCCTCCAAGGGCTATGTGGTGGCGGCCATCGAGCACACGGATTCGACGCACTGGGACGCCGCCGGCTTTGCCAGCACCCTGCTCAACCGGCCGCTGGATATCCTCTTCGTGCTGAACGAGCTGGGGAGAATGGGACAGGCCGGCTCCGGCAGTTTCCTGGCCGGCCTGGTGGATGACACGCGCACCGCGCTGATGGGCTATTCCATGGGCGGCTACGGCGTGCTGAACGCCGCCGGCGCCGGCTTTCGCCCCGAAAGCGTAGACCTCCCCTGGGGTGTGCCGGGCGGCTACCTGGCGGCGCGCGTGCGGGGGCATCCGTCCTTCGAGGCCTCCCGGGATGAGCGGGTGAAGGCCATCGTCCCGATGGCACCCTGGGGCGCACCGTACTTTTTCGACGAGGAGGGGCTGAAGGGCATCCGGGTGCCGGCCTTCTTCATCGTGGGAGACCAGGACGATACCTCAGGCTTCCACAACGTGCGCTATCTCTTTGAAAAATGTGTGCATTCGGACCGCTATATGCTGGTCTATCAGGGCGGCATCCATGAGGTGGTGGTGAATCCGGCCCCCCGGATCTCGACCACAAGCTTTCGGGAATACATGCATTATCAGGAGCCCTGCTGGGACAACGCGCGCTGTAACAACATCAACCAGCATTTCCTGACGGCGTTCCTGGGCCGGCATCTCAAAGGCATGGCAGAGTACCAGGCCTACCTGGACGTGCCCGTGCCTATCGCTAACCAGGCGCGCTGGTCGCAGAATCCCGACGGCACCTTCCGCGATGACCATACCTACTGGAAGGGCTTCCGCCAGTGGACCTGCGTCGGCTTGGAACTGCATCATCTGCCGGCGCAAATGATATAGAAAGACGGCCTGGCTGATGAAATTGCTGTAAAGACCGTGAAACCTGCCTGCACAGGCCCTTTTTCAGTCGGCGCAGACCAACTCCGCGGGCGTAGTCCCGGTTTGAACCACCAGACAACTAACCCAGGGCTTTTCAATATTCTAACAAAATGGCAGTTGAAACTGCACCAACGGCTGCAAAGTCGGCCTGCGCCAACTGACAAGCCCACACAGGCAGGCTTCGCCCATCATTGCTACGACTCCTAGTCGCCCAAAATGTTATAACATTGAAAAGTCCTGTTCTCAACCCCCTCCGATTGTGCAATTTGTTAAGAAAGAATAACATGATATATGATTGTTGCACATCTATCGCGAGGCGAAAGGGAGATATATGGAAGACATCAAGTCCGAAGTGCAGAAGCGGTATGCGGAGATCGCCCGCCGGCAAAGCTCCTCCTGTTGCAGTTCGTCCTGCTGTGGGGCGGACGCCCAATGGGCGCCGCTGGTGGATTACGGCGAACTGCCGGCGGACGTGCCGGCAGAGGCCAACCTCGGCCTGGGGTGCGGCATCTCTACCCGCTACGCCGACCTGCGGCCGGGGCAGACGGTGCTCGACCTTGGGAGCGGCGCCGGCATTGACGTCTTTCTGGCGGCGCGTGTCGTCGGACCGGAGGGACTGGTCATCGGCGTGGACATGACCCCTGACATGATCAAGCTGGCACGCCGCAACGCCATCGCCGGCGGCTTCCGCAACGTGCAGTTCCGCCTGGGAGAGGTCGAGGCTCTGCCGGTTGCAGATAACAGCGTGGATGTCGTCCTTTCCAACTGCGTCATCAACCTGGTGCCCGATAAGCGGCGCGCCTTCGCCGAGATGTACCGTGTGCTGACGCCGGGCGGCCATTTCTCCATCTCCGACATCGTATCATTCGGGGAGGTGCCGGCGGAGCTGCGGCAGGACCCGGACTGGTGGGCTTCCTGCTACGGCGGTGCGCTGGATGAAAAGGAATACCTGCGCATTATCGAAGAGGCCGGCTTTGTCCAGATCGAGGTGCCGCACCGAGAAGCGGTAGCCTATCCGCGCGGTGAGAACTACGGCTTCCTGAGCATCACGGTGGTGGGTTATAAGCCGTAAATGGGGAACCTAACCTCCGCCCTTCCGGCGTGTCGGGAAGGGGACAGGAAGAGGCGCGTGAAGCCCCGATAGAATGTCTATCGGGGCGTTTCTATGCTCAACCGATGCGGTTGTTCCGTTCGAGTATGGCCAGCACCCGGCAGAAGGAGCTGTCCAGCCCCCGCACTTTATACGGCGGGCACATCAGGAAGAACTCGCGCTGGGTCAGCGCATCGAGATTGCTCACGAATTCCACGAAAGGCACCTCTGCGCCCGGCCCCATCAGGATTTCGTGGAAGGCCCGCATGTCTTCGATGTCTTCCCCCAGCCGTATGGTATCCAGCACAATGAGCCTGACCTGGTGGTCGCGCAGCCAGCGGGCGGCCGCCGGCGTGAAGTACGGCAGGCGTTCCAAATCGTCCGAGCGCGGCCCATCATTGCGGAAAACCACGATGTCGCCCGGCCGGATGATATCCCCGATCTCTGCCTCCAGGTCACCGGGGCGAATGGCCAGGTCGCTCCCTTTGAGGATGCGGCACAGCACCGCCCGACCCAGGAAGTAGGCCGGCGGATAATCCGTAACGCCCCGGGCACCCTCGCCGAAAAAGTGGCGGGGGAACTCCACGTGAGAACCGACGTGGGAATGGGTCTGGATGTCGTATTTGTACGACCCATCTACCAGTCGGGAAGGGGTGACCAAGAAGGGACGATCCCCATCTTGGCCGGCCTGTACCTCATACGAGAGGTCTACCAGCTCATAGGCGTTCCAGTCAATCTCGAACATCGCATGCTCCTTTCTGTGCTGTAGGAACGCCGGGGCTGTGAAAAGAGGGCTACTCGTCCTCCTCGTCCAGCCGCAGTACGGACATAAAGGCTTCCTGCGGTATCTCGATATTGCCCAGCGCTTTCATGCGCTTCTTGCCGGCCTTCTGCTTTTCCAGCAGTTTGCGCTTGCGGGTAACGTCGCCGCCGTAGCACTTGGCCAGCACATCCTTGCGCAGGGCCTTGATGTTGGCGCGGCTGATCACGCGTTTGCCGATGGCGGCCTGGATGGGCATCTCGAAGAGCTGGCGCGGGATGACGCGCTTCATCTTGCTCACCAGCCGCTGGCCCTTGTAATAGGCCTGGTCACGGTGCACGATGATGGACAGCGCATCCACCGGCTGACCGTTGACCAGCACGTCAATCTTCACCAGGTCCGCCGGCCGATACCCCTCGAACTCATAGTCCAGCGAGGCGTAGCCGCGCGAGACCGATTTCAAGCGGTCATAAAAGTCCACCACGATCTCCGCCAAGGGCATGTGATAGCGCAGGACAACGCGCCGCTCATCGAGATATTCCATATCGATAAATTCGCCCCGCCGGCCCGCCACCAGCTCCATCACCGGGCCGATGTACTCCGTCGGGGTGAAAATGCTCACCTTCAACCACGGCTCGCGGATTTCGGCGATGCGCTCTTCCGACGGCAGTTTGGCCGGGTTGTCAATGGTGATGGTGGTGCCGTCCTTCAGCAGGACCTCATACTCGACGCTGGGAGAGGTGAAGACGATGTCCAGATCATATTCCCGCTCCAAGCGCTCCTGGATGATCTCCATGTGGAACAGGCCCAGGAAGCCGCATCGGAAGCCGTAGCCCAGGGCTTGGGAGGTCTCCGGCTCGTAGGTCAGGGAGGCGTCGTTGAGCTGGAGTTTGGCCAGGGCATCGCGCAGGAGTTCATAATCGTTGGGTTCGGAAGGGTACAGGCCGGCGAACACCATAGGCTTGACCGGGCGGTATCCTGGCAGGGGGATTTCTGCCGGCTGGTCGAACCAGGTGATGGTATCGCCCACGTGCACATCGCGCAGTTCCTTCAAGCCGGTGGCGATGTAGCCCACCTCGCCGGCCTCCAAGATGTCCACCGCCTGCATGCCGGGGCGGAAGATGCCCACCTCGAGAGCTTCGGCCCTGCGCCGGCTGGCCATCAGCATTAACTGCTGGCCGGGGCGCACCTCGCCATCCACCACACGCACGTAGGCGATGACCCCTTTGTAGGGGTCATAATGGGAGTCAAAAATCAGGGCACGCAGGGGTTGTTTGCGCAGGCCGCGCGGCGGTGGAACTTCCTGCACCACGCGCTCCAGCACGTCCTTGATGCCGATACCCTCTTTGGCGGAGACGCGCAGGACCTCGTCCGCCGGTGTGCCCAGCAGATGCTCCAGCTCCTGGGCCACCTCGTCCGGCCGCGCCGAGGGCAGGTCTATCTTATTGACCGCCGGGATGATCGCCAGGTCCTGTTCCAGCGCCAGGTACAGGTTGCCCAAGGTCTGGGCTTCCACACCTTGGGTGGCGTCCACGATGAGCAGGGCGCCCTCGCAGGCGGCCAGGCTTCGCGAGACCTCGTAGGTGAAGTCCACATGTCCGGGCGTATCAATCAGGTTCAGCTCGTACTGCTGGCCGTCATCGGCGGTGTAGAGCATGCGCACGGCGGAGGCTTTGATGGTCACGCCTTTCTCGCGCTCCAGCTCCATGGAGTCGAGCACCTGGTCCTGGAGCTCGCGCGCGCTCAGCGTGCCGGTATATTCCAACAGCCGGTCCGCCAGCGTCGATTTTCCGTGGTCAATATGGGCGATGATGCAGAAATTGCGGATATACGCCTGATCCATCTCCTTACCTTCCGTCGCGCCGGCATAACTGCCGGCCGGCGGTATACATTATAGCGCGAAACCGTCAGAAGGGGAAAAGTTCAGGCCGCCGGCTCGCGGGCCGGCCGCAGATGGGCATCGCGAAGCTCGTAAAAGAGGATGGTGCGGCCCTGAGAGTACGGGTTATTGGTCAGGGCGCGCCAGAACGAGGCATACGACTGGGGGTACAGCTCATTGTTGCTGATGACCCGCCAGCGGCCGGCATGTCGGAAGATGCACAGCACGTGGGCCGCCTGCTGTAGCGGCAGGCGCGTCGGATCCAGCACCAGCGTAACGATATAGACCAGGTCAGGGGCATCGGCGAACTGCAGGGCTCCCTGGGCCGCCAAGTAGGCCAGGCCGTCGCAGTCGTCGGCCGCGTATCCACGGCGGTGCAACTGCCAGGCCAGGTGTTCCAGGCTGGGGAATATGTCGAAGACGCCGGCCAGCGGGTCGGATCGCCAGCGGGTGTGGTTGGCCAGCCAGCCGGCGAACTCCTCCAGGGAGGCGAAGGAGGGCAGGAGGAAGCGCTCTCGCGGGCGGAAAAGATCGGCCAGGCGCGAGGCCGGCAGTTTCAGCCGGCGGAAGTACCAGCGCACCAGGGCAAGGTACGGCCGTACCAGCAGGCGGTGCACGCCCCGCTACTCCTTACTTCAGCCCCAGGTACTCGCGGAACCACTCCACGGTCAGGCGCAGACCCTCATCCAGGCTCACCTTCGGCTCCCAGCCCAGGATGCGGCGCGCCTTGGAGATATCCGGCCGACGGGTGCGCGGGTCGTCGCGCGTGCGGTCATCGGCCGGCGTGATGTAGGTGATGGGAGAGGTACTGCCGGCGATCTCCTTGACCTTCTCGGCGAACTCCCGGATGGTGATCTCACAGGGGTTGCCTAGGTTGACCGGCTCCACCTCGTCGGACATCAGCAGGCGGTAGATGCCGTCCACCAGGTCGCTGACGTAGCAGAAGGAGCGGGTGCGCTCCCCAGAGTCGTACACTGTCAGCGGCTCTCCCAACAGGGCCTGCTTGATGAAGTTGGGCACTACCCGGCCGTCGTCCAGACGCATGCGGGGACCGTAGGTGTTGAAGATGCGCACGATGCGGGTATCCAGGCCGTGGGCGCGGTGATAGGCCATAGTCATGGCCTCAGCAAAGCGCTTGGACTCGTCGTAGACGCCGCGCGGGCCGACCGGGTTGACGTGGCCCCAGTATGATTCGGGCTGGGGATGCACCTCCGGGTCTCCGTAGACCTCCGATGTGGAAGCCAGCAGATAGCGCGCTCCTTTGGCCAGAGCAAAACCCAGGGTCTTATGCGTGCCAAGGGCGCCAACCTTGAGGGTCTTGATGGGATGACGCAGGTAGTCCACCGGGCTGGGCAGGGATGCCAGGTGCAGGACGGCGTCTATCGGGCCTTTCAGGTAGATGTATTCGGTTACATCATGCTTGATGAACAGGAAGCGTTCATGGCCGATGAGATGTTCGATATTGCGCGTCGAGCCGGTGACCAGATTATCCATGGCGATGACGGTATGGCCCTTTTCCAGAAAATAGTCACAGAGGTGAGAGCCAATGAAGCCGGCACCGCCGGTGATGAGCACGCGCATCGGATTCCTCCTCCCGATTCTCTCGTCCAATTTATTGTTCTTCCGCCGGCCGTTCAGGGCGCGCCGCCAGGCCGGCGGTCATCATCAATACCATCGCCAGGTCCACCAGGAAAAACGAATTGTCAATCAGGCCGTGGGCCAGGGAAGCGGCCAGCGAACCCAGCAGGCCGATATACAGCGCCCGCTCAGCCGGCTCCCCGGCCTGCCGCGACATGCGCCAGAGCCGGCGTACCAACGCCGTCAGCAGGACCCCCAGTGACGCCAGCCCCAATATGCCGGTGCGGGTCCAGGCATCCAGCACGATGTTGTGCGGATGGGAGAGGTTCAGCTCCTCCCATGCCGCCGGCAGGACGTAGCGGGTGCGGTACAGGTACAGGAAATTGTCCGGCCCGACCCCCAGCACCGGGTGCTCGCGAATCATATTCCAGGTGCCCTGCCAGAGCTTCAGGCGCACGAAGCCGGTGCCGGCCGATGTGTCCAGCAAGCTCTGCAGGCGCTCCGTGCCGGCCAGCGGCAGGAGCATTATGCCGATGAGCAGGACGCCGGCCAGCGCCCCCCAGCGCCATCTGCCGCCGCGCGCTACGCCCATCACGATGAGGGACGCCGGCAGTCCCAACAGCCAGGCGCCGCGCGAAAACGTGAGATAAAGCGCCGTCAACAGAGGCAGGAGCGCCAGGCCGTAGGTCAAACGCCGGCGGCCGGCGCCCCCCAATAGCGCCATGGACAGTGCAACCGGCACCAGCCGCTCCAGGTACAGCGCCAGGTTGTTGGGCGAGCCGTACCAGGCGCGCACCCGTGCCACCCCCTCGGCGGTGATCAGGCCGGCGCCCGAGACCCACTGGACGATGCCAGCCAGCGCGGCGATCACTCCGCCGGCGATGAGCGCATCCACGGCCAGCAAGCGCCACTGCGCTTCCTGCCGGCCCCCCGGCATCGCCCGCCAGAGGCCGTACAGCAGGGCGGGCCCCAGGAACACCGTACGCCACTCGTGCCCAGCAGTGCCCGGATGCTGAGCAAATATTGTACTCAGGCCGGCCGCAAACAGCAATCCCAGTACCCCTGCATCTACCCAGGAACGGGTCCGCCAGAGCCGGCTCCACAAATCCCGCAGGCCGCCGCGCAGTGCAGTGCACCAGAGCAGGCCAACCAGTGTCAGCCAGATGATGGATTCCAGATTGGGGACAGTGTATCCGAAAAGCACCGGCGGGCGCAGGAAGAGCGGGAAGCCCGCCGGCGCCAGGACCAGGCCGGCCGGCGGCCAGAGCAGGATCATCACAGCACAGCCCAGCAGACCGATCAGCGGCAAGATGGAACCCTGCGCCAGGAGGAAGAGAGCGCCGGCGGCGGCCAGGATGGTAATCCGCAGGGAGAGGGGCCGCCCCGTGAACCAATTATGTGCCCTCCCCCATAGGCCGGCGAGCAAAAGGGTCAGCTTTTGAAACACACCACGCACACCCAATACGATGGCAGTGTCCATCAGCAGGCCGGCGAGCGCTCCTACGGCGGCCGCCGGCCAGGGGGACCGCGCCGGCGTGCCCTCATGCACAGCGAAATATGCCAGCGCCCACTGGTCCCAGCCGCCGTGCGCGACAATCCGTGCTTCATGCTCGCCGGCCGGCAGGCCGCGCGCCAGCGGTACTACCGCCGGCGCCCGCAGGGGGTCGTACAGCACCAGGTAGCTCCGGCCGGCCTCGTCGCTCGGCAGGGCGTTGGCCGGCCGGCCGTCAACGGCCACCTCCAGGTAGGCCCAATAGGGGCCGCGCCGCACAGCCAGGTCAATGCCCGTCCCGACGAAGCGGATGCGCATAACCGCCCCATCCTCCCCGATGTCGGCTCCATCAGGGGCGATGCGCCAATTCCCTTCGATGGTCACCGAAGGCTCCCAGAAGGCATGGACGCCAGCGCCGGCGGTTTGGGAGAGGGCCGGCAGGGCGCGCAGGGATGCCAGCACCGGGCGCGGCCGGCCTTCGCTGTCCACCACCGCGAAGCCCCAGCGCGGGTCATCCGGCGGGGCATCGGGCTGCCAATCTGCCCAAAGGAGCGGCCCCATCCACGGCCAGGAGCGGTGGGCGATGCCGGCCGCCTCCAGCGTCCAGCGGGCCTGTGTTTCCTCGTCAGTGGTGCCCCAGGGGGATGGCGCACCCTGCCAGTCCGCCGGCAGGCTGTTCCAGCCGAATTCCACGCCCCAAATGGGGGTAGCCCCGTCGCCGGCTTCCAGCATCACCTGGCGCAGAAGGGAGACCCGCTGGAAATTGAGCTGGGTGGGGTCCGGTGGGTCGTCCGGGCCGGCGCGCAGGCCGTAGGGCTTGGCGGCCAGCGCGTCGAACCACTGCGCGGCGCCGGCGGCATACATTTCCCGCAGGAAGATGATATCGCTTTGATTCAGGCCGCCGGGTTCGATGTTGGGCGCCAGCCCGCCGGCCAGGATAACGGCGTCGGGGTCCACGGAGCGAATCTGCACGGCGGCTTCGCGCAGGAGGTCGGTGTATTCTGCGGCGTTCACATAGCGGCTGCCCCAATGCGGGATGATGTTGGGTTCATCCCAAATTTGATAAGCGGCGGCTGTGTCCCCGTAGCGGCCGGCGAAGGCCGCGGTAAAGGCGCCGAAGTGCCGGCGCTCTTTTGGCGGGGCATAGGGATTATCCTGGTCCTGCTCGCCCCTTGCCCAGGCCGGGCTGGTCTCCAGCACAGCCAGCAGGCGCAACCGCCGGCCGCGCAGGGCACCCACAATGCGGTCCGCTAACGTCCAATCGAACTGACCGGGTGCCGGCTCCAGCTCCGCCCAGCGGAAGCGGACGCGCACCCAGCCGCCCGGGAGGATTTGCTCGACCTCATCCAGTTGGGCGTTCCACCCCGCATCGGACAGATGCCAGGGAGAAAGGTTGATGCCGTAGGGCGGCCACATGCGCGGGTCCGGTCCCGGCAGGGGGGCGGCCGGCGTCGGCAGAGCGGACCAGGCCAGGCCGGCGGCCGCTGCGCAGACCAGTGGGAGCAGGATCAGCAGGAAAAGGTGGGACAGCTTTACCGAGCGCGGGGTAGGCATGGGGCGCCGTCACTCCTGAGGAGGAGCCTGCAGGGGCAGTGTGAAGATGAAGCGGCTTCCCCGAGGGTGGTTGTCCTCGACCCAGATGCGGCCGCCGTGCGCCTCCACGGCCAGCCGGCAGAAAGTGAGCCCCAGGCCGCTGCCGCGCGCTCCCTTTCCCGGCCGGCGGAGCTGGGTGAATTTTTCGAAAACCCGCGGGCGCTCCCCTGCCGGGATCCCTTCGCCGGTATCAGCCACACCAACCCGCACCTCATCGGTGCCGGCCTGGGTGAACAATGTGATGGTGCCCTGGGCCGGCGTGAACTTCAACGCGTTGTCCAGCAGGTTGCCGAGCACGCGCTCCATCAGATCCTCGTCCGCCAGCACTACCGGCAGGTCCCTGTCCAAGTCAAAGAAGATGCTCACCTGCTGTTCGCGCGCCCGCGGCAGGACGGCCATGCCGGCGTTCCGCACCAGCTCGTTCAGGTTCAGCGGGGTGCGGATCAGGGCCAGTTTGCCCGCTTCCAACCGCTGGACATCCAGGAAATTGCTCATCATAGAGAGGAGCTGTGCGCTGGCTCGGCGCGCGCTTTCAAGGACCGCCCGCTGTTCGTCATCCATCTGGGGCTCGAAGTCCGAGCCGAGCAGGTCCACCGCACTGAGCAGGATGCCGATAGGGCTTTTCAGGTCATGGACCATCATGCTCAGCCATTCCTCTTTCAGTTGGTCAAACTGTTCCAACTGGCGGTACGCTTCCTGGAGCGCCTGGTGCTCTGCCTCCAGCTCCTGCTGTTTGGCGCGTAGGCGCAGGTTGGACTGGCGCAGTTCTTCGAGCAGGATGCGGGTCAGCCGGCGCTGTCGGGCCTTTTCCAAACTCTCCTCGACCACGGTGAGGATATGCCAGGGGCGGAAAGGCTTGATGAGGTAATCGTCCGCACCGCTTCGCAGTGCTTCGACCGCGACCTCCTCAGAGCCGTAGGCAGTCATGAACACGATAGCCATGTCCGGGAAAGAGGAGCGCAGTGTGCGCAGGAGCTGTAGCCCATCTGTGTCCGGGAGCCTGTAGTCCAGCAGAACCAGGTCCGGCGCATCCTCCTGGACGATTTCCATGCCGCGTTTTCCTTCAGAGGACAGCCGGACATGAAAGCCGGCCTCCACCAGACTGCGCTGGAGGACGGCCTGATGGAGCCGGTCGTCGTCAATAATGAGGATGGAGGCGCCGGCGGGGGCGGCGGCCGGCGTGTGCTCCAGCACCTGCTCAACCGTCTGCGCCAGCTTCTCGGCGTTGAAATTCGGGCCGCGTTCCTTGATGATATAGCCGGCGGCACCCATCTGAAAGCCGGCATGCATGGTTTCCGCGCTGTCGTACACCCCGGTCAGGAGGATAATGGGGATATGTCGGGTCTGGACATCCCGCTTGAGCGTTTGGAAGACCTCGAACCCGTCCATGCCGGGCAGGAGCAGGTCCAGGATGATAAGGTCCGGCATAGTAGCGCGCGCTTGCTCTAAGGCTTCTCGCCCGGTGGAGGCAGTGTCCACCCGGTATCCTCTGCGCTGAAGGCTGTCCTGGAGAGCTTGCAGGACAAGGGGTTCGTCGTCAACGACCAGAATCCTTGGGGATGGTTTCCTCGCCATATGCCATATCCTCCTCGCCGGCCCAGCGCGGTTGACCACTCTGCCCATCAGCAGTCAACTGCTGGTACGTGCCGCTTTCTATATCAAGCAGGTACAAGTATCCCTGGTGCGCGATGACCATCTGTCGGCCGTCGGGCGACCAGGCCAGCTCCGGCGCCACCAGGCCGGGCATGCCGGCCGGCGGGAACAGCTTGCGGCGGTTGCTCCCGTCCCGGTCCATCACGTAGAGATCATAGCGGCTGTCCTGGGAACTGCGCGGGCTGTAGGCCACACCGAAGGCGATGACGCTGGCTCTCTCACCGTCCGGCAGGCGTCTGGCCGGCGACCAGGCCGGCGCGGTCCACATCCCCACGTCCGGAGCCAGCGGCACCCTCACCTGCCCGGTGCGCTCCACCACCCACAGGTCAAACACCGGGCTGTCCTCCGGGTCCGTGCCTTCCACCTGCCCATGCGCGGAACAGGCCAGATAGCGGCTGTCAGGCGACCAGCTCAGCTCCGACAGCCAGACCCACTCTCCGTAGGTGTGGTAAGCGGCAAAATGGAGCAGGGGCGATCGGGTGTTACTGCGCAGGTCAATCACACCGACCTCATCCGCCTGGCCGTAGGCCAGCCAGCGGCCGTCGGGGGAAAGGGCGAAATGGGTGCCCCACCAGCTATAGACCGTTTCCGCCGGCGGGTCCAAGAGCTTCTGCGTCAGGGCGGTGATCCTTTCACTGCCGGTGCGCCGGCCGGGCGGCCTCAGACCGTAGATATTCGCCTTCCAGATATCGTTATGGGCACGCCAGCCGGGTGCGCCGCTGGTGCGCTCCGCCGTGGAATAGATGATGCCCTTGCCATCAGCCAGCCATTCGGCGTATATTACCCCCTCGATGCCCAGCGGATGTGACGGCTCGTTGAGGATAGAGGTGCCAACAATCCAGAGGGAATTGAGGACATAGGGCCGGCCGTGGGGTTCCGCCCGCGAATACACCAACCATTCCCCGTCGGGCGAGAGCGCCAGCACACGGCCGTCCAGGTCACCGGAAGAAGTCAGCGGCCGGCGGCTGGCGCTGGTGCCGCGCATGACCCAGGCATTGCCGGCGGAGATATAGACCAGGGTACCAGTGATGGGAACCGATGGGAGGTCTGCCTGCAGGCCGACGGCGATGATCTCGTCCACCGGGGGTTTGATGATGGTGCGCAGTGCCTCTGAGCGCTCGACGACCTGCCCGTCCTCGAGCACGATGCGGTAGACGATCTCCTCCTCACCATTGACCCCGAGCTGGAGCAGTTTCCGCTCGCCCGGTGGGAGGGCCTCGCTCTTGATGATCTTTTGGGAGAAGGGGATGGGCCGGCGCTCCGTCTCCTCGCGCACTTCCACCCGCACCACCCGCACGGTGGAGCCGTCCTGAATTTCCTGCCAGAGGTCGGGTTCGACGCGGTCCATTTGTCCTGGGGAGACGCCGGCCTGCTGGAGGACCTCACGCACGGTGCCGGCGGTGGTGTACATGACCAGCCGCATGTCGCTGGTTTCGATGGTGACGCGTTTGGCGGCTGAGGCCGGAGCCAGACACCCTGTCAGCCGCAGTATGCTCACCCCGATAAGGAGTGTGAAGAGAAGCTCGATTGGCCGGCGCAGCGCGCGCATCCTGCCATTCATATGCCCTCCGGATTAATATATCGTACCATAAAGCGCATGGCGAAGCAAACGCCGGCAGTGAGGGTGTCGAAAAAGCCTGGCACTTGAAACGGCGGCTGTGTGTGCGAACACTTCGCCTGGCGCTGAAGCACCAGGCGTACGTTGCCAAGCCCCGCAGGGGCTTCGCTTCCTGAGCCGGCGGCTTCCAGCCGCCGGCGAACTTCCGACAAGCGGGTGACTACCCCATAGGCCAAGTCGAGAGCGGCCAAGAAGGTACTGAAGCCCCCATCCCCTTCCTTGTGGACGGGGAAGGGGATGGGGATGAGGTAAACCTACCGCCCGATGTCAAGGCTTTTCAATGTCCTAACAAACGGCAGTTGAAACCACACCAACGACTGCGAAGTCGGCCGACGCCGACTGGTATAGCCCACGCAGGAGGGCTTCGCAACTGTAGCCGCGACTTCCAGTCGCCCAGAATGGTATAGCATTGAAAAGCCCTGGCCCGATGTCCAGCCGCTTGCGCCGGCGTCTCGAAACAGTATAATAGCTTGCAACGATATGTCTATCCCCTGCAGGATGGGGTCTGACGCTTCCGAAACAGTGAGCGGTCATGAAGCCCAGAAAACGTCCGTTGTTCCGCCCCCTGCCGATACTGCTGGCCGACCTGGCCTTGACCCTGCTGGCGCTTTGGACAGCCGATTTCCTGCGGCACCGCATTCCTTTCGGCCGGGAGATCGCGCCGGGCACGGTGTACTTGACGCCGGCCGTGTGCCTCATGGTAGCGGCCATCTGGGCAGGGTGCTTCCTTTTCTTCGGGGTATATGACGGGCGCCGGCGGCCCTTCGGGGACGAACTGCGCTCCCTGCTGGCGGCGCTGAGCACGGCGCTGATGCTGTTCGCCGGCGGGCTGTACTTCACCCGCATGCGCGATTTCTCCCGCCTGCTGGTGGTCTATTTCGCAGTGCTGGATTTCCTCCTGCTACTGCTGGCGCGCTGGGCGCGGATGGTGGTGCTGGCGCACCGTCATCGGCGCGGGGAGGCCCTGCGCACCCTCATTGTCGGCGGTGGGCCGACGGCGCTGGAGATCGGCCGGCGCATCCAGACGCATCCCTGGGCGGGGTTCGAGCTGGTAGGGTATGCCGGCGGGGAAAACGCGCCGCCAGGGGCCGGCGCTCCCTGTCTGGGGGGCATGGAACGCCTGATGGCGCTGGTGCGGGAACATGATGCGGACTGCGTCATATTCACCCTGCCGTTTGGGGACAGCCTGCCGCTGACGGAGGATATCTTGGCCCTGCAGGAGCTGGGGGTGCGGGTGTACCTGGCACCGGACTATGCCGGCGAGATCGCTTTCTGCCCGCGCGTGGAAGATTTGTACGGCATTTCGCTCATCGGCGTGAGCGATCTGCGCCTGACGGCCTGGCAGTCAGCGCTCAAGCGTGCCCTGGACATCACGGCCTCGGCGGTCCTGCTGGCGCTGACGGCGCCGCTGATGGCCGGCATTGCCCTGGCAGTGCGGCTCGATTCCCCTGGACCGGTGCTGTTCCGCCAGCCGCGGGTGGGGCAGGACGGCTGCATTTTCACCATGTACAAATTCCGCACCATGGTGCCCGATGCCGAGGCGCGCCTGCAAGCGCTTCTGCGGGAGCGCGGCTGGGAGAAGCCGCCGCTGAAAATCCCCGATGACCCGCGCGTGACCCGCATCGGTAAGGTCCTGCGGCGCTTCAGCCTGGACGAGCTTCCTCAGCTTTGGAACGTCCTGCGGGGGGACATGAGCATGGTGGGGCCGCGGCCCGAGGAGCCGCGCATCGTGCAGACCTATAACGCCTGGCAGAGGAAGCGCCTGCTGGTCAAGCCCGGGCTGACAGGCCCGATGCAGGTGAACGGACGGGCGGACCTGCCGATTGACGACCGAGTGCGGCTGGAGATTGATTACATCCAGCATTACTCGCTGTGGCAGGACCTGAAAATCATGGCGAAGACGGTGCCGGCTATCCTCTCGGGGAAGGGGTCGTATTGATGCCATCCGAACGCTTGGCGAAGATACGGCCGGCGGCCGGCACTGCCCTCCTGTTGTTCATACTTTCCCTTGCCCATCAACTGCTGTACCTCTATCTCGTCCCTCCATGGCAGGGGCCGGATGAGCCGCGCCATATGGAGTACATCCTGCTGATGGCCGAGGGGGCGGAGCCGGGGACGCCGGCGGCCGCGGCCATCCAAGCGCGCATCATTTCCTCGATGGAGGAGCACCGTTTCTGGCAGTACGGCTATTTCATCAATCCCTATGACCCGGAGAATCCCCCGCGCACCCTGGATGATATCTGGCCGGGCTTCGCCCATGAGACGCATCAGCCGCCGCTGTATTACTGGCTGGTCGGCCGGCTGGTGCGCTGGAGCGGCCTGGGGAATATCGCGGCACAACTGCGGCTGGTGCGCTGGCTCTCGGCACTGCTGGGCGCCGGCATTGTGGTCGCGGCATGGCTGGCCGGCCGGACGCTCATCCCAAACCAACCTGGCTTTGCGGCTGGCACAGCCTTGTTTATCGCCGGCCTGCCTATGTTCGCCTTTATCCATGCCGCGGCGAACAACGACAATCTGGCGGCTTTTTTCTCCGCCGGCGTCTTCTTGTTCGGCGCCGGCGCCCTGCGGGAGCGGCTGACATGGGGCAGGGTGTTGGGCATGCTGGTCTGCGCCCTGCTGGCTCTGCTGACCAAGCGCACCGGTTTCATCGCGCCGGCGGCATTCGCCCTGATCAGCCTCGGTTCACTCTGGCCGGAGAGGGCCGGCCGGCGGTTAACGGCCTGGGCACTGGGCACTCTGACGGGGGTACTGTTGGCGGCCGGCGCGGCCCTGCTCTGGCCGGCTGGCCGGGAGCTGTTGGCGGCCGGCTGGCGCTTTTTCCATCTTCCCCAGGATATGGTAGAATTGCTGACGAGCGGCAGGTACGGCGAGGCCCTGCTTCGCACACCCTATCTCTACTACTCCCGCCTGATCTTCGAGAGCTTCTGGGCTCGCTTCGGCTGGCTGAACGTGCGCCTGGCCGAGGGCTGGTATTTTGTCCTGCTGGCGGTGTGCGGCGCCGCCGGCGCCGGCCTGCTCAAAGGACTACATCACCAGCCGCCAGAGGGATATCTGCGGCGCGCCCTGATCGTCTATTTGCTGATAGCAGTTGCCGCGTTCTTGCTTATCATGGCGAAGGAGGTGCTGTACCTGAGCTACCGCTTCGGAGTAGTGCCGCAGGGACGGTACCTCTTCCCGGCCGTGATCCCGCTGGCGACGCTGTTCGTGTGGGGGCTGAGGGAATGGGTGCCGGCGGCCTGGCGGCGAACGGCTGGCTGGGCCGGCGGGCTGGCCTTACTGCTGTTTGACGCCTTGTGTCTGATGGGTTACGTCCTGCCATTCTACCACTGAGGCTGTGCGATGGATGCGGATCAGGATAACCCGGGTCCGGTGAACAAGCACCAGTCAGGGCCGGGGAGACGGTGGCCCTTGGCGGATATCCTCGCCGTTCTGCTGACGGTGTTGGTGCTGGCCTGGCCGGCGAACGGACGGCCGGCGGTATCGGCGGGCGCCCTGCCGGCGCAGACGGCCCCGGAGGGCTTCCTGCCGCTGTTTCGCGCCCCGTTCCAGTGGGAGACGACGCCCCCGACGCCGACCCTGCCGCCCACCAATACCCCCGCGCCTCCGACAGCTACCCCACGCCCGACCGACACGCCGGCTCCCCCACCGCCGCCAACCTCCACCTTCACGCCGGCGCCGTCACCGACGCATACACCTGCTCCGACAGCGACCGAGACAGCGACCAGAACGCCGACTTCGACTGCCACGCCGACGCGGACGCCCACGAACTCACCCACGCCGACGCCCGCGCCCACCACAGCTTTGCCACCGACAGAAACACCAACCCCGACCTCCAGCGCTACCTGGACGCCGGTACCGTCCACACCGACCAAGACGCCCACGCCGGCGTTCAATACTCCAACGAGCACGCCGGCGGCCACGGCACGCGATGCGCGCCTGGAGGGGTATCTCCTGCTGGCCGTGGCCGCGTTGGGCGCTGGCGTGGCCACCGGATTATGGCTCCTGGCACGCCGGCGGCGTTGAAGGCCGCAATCGGTTTGACGATATTCCCTTATCGAGGTAAGGACATGCGGCGCACGTACCTGTTCATCAGTATCTCTGTTATTTTGCTCTTGGCGGGACTGGCTTTTCAGCAAATGAGCTGGGGGCAGGGGAACCTGCCGAACTGGCCGCCGGCCTCCCCCTTCGGGGTGGACATGCGGGGCACCATTGACGAATCGCAGGGGCTGTCGTATGCGGTGAACGCCGGCGCCCGCTGGGCGCGCGTCAAGCTGTCATGGGACAGCGTAGAGCCAGTCAAGACAGACCCTCCGCAGTACAACTGGGCCTCTTACGACGCGATTTTCCGGCGCGCGGCGGAGGCCGGCCTTCAGCTCGTGGTAACGATCCGCGACAATCCCGGATGGGCGGCGGCGACGCGCTGTGGGCCGCTGTATGACCCGAACGAGCTGGCGCGCTTCGCTCGCGCCGCTGTATCTCGTTACAGCCAGCCTCCATACAATATCCGGGTCTGGGAGCTGTACAACGAGCCGGACAACAAGCGCACCGACGGCTGGTTTGTGAATCTGGGCGGGTGCTGGGGGAACGCCGGCCGCGCCTATGCCGACATGCTGAAGGTGGTCTATCCCGCTATCAAGCAGGCGGACCCACAGGCCATCGTGCTCATCGGCGCGCTCGGGTATGAGTACCGCTATGTGGACCACCTGAACATGAACTTCCTGGATGATGTACTGCGCGCCGGCGGCGGCCCGTATTTCGATGTCATGAATTTCCATTACTTTCATGAATATCATACGAACTGGGATTCTTCCACGCGCGTGGACCTGCAGGGCAAATTGGATGCACTGAAATCGGTGCTCACGCGCAACGGCGTGCAGATGAAACCCTTTGTGATCACGGAATTGGGACACCCCTACGCCGGCCCGCCGGCGGAAGGCTATACCCCAAGGGGCAACTCGCGCTATGTCATCCAAGGCAATGTGCGGGCGGTTGCGGAGGGCATCGGCATCATCATTTGGTATCAGATGGTGGACGGTCCCGAGGATGTGCGTCTGTACGGCCTGCTGAATTCGCAGTTGTCCCCACAGGCCGGCTACGACGTGTACCGCTTCCTGGTGGGGAAACTGAGCGGTGCGGCATATATTGGCCCGTATTTCAAAACCCCTGATCCAAGTCCGTATGGCTTAGAGGCGTATCAATTCAATAAGGACGGCATAGAATTAATCATAGGGTGGTGCGTGTGGAATGATGGGTATAAGAGGATGTATGTGGAATGGACACAGGCGCTGGTGTGGCGCCGGCAGTGCGGTGATACCACCTGCGACCCGTATGAGGCAGTGGTCATCGCCGATGGGAGCGCCGAAGATAAAGATGGCAAGCGGGATGGCAAAATCACGCTCTGGCTGACCAACGAGCCTGTTTTTGTGGAGCGCTACTCTGCGACGCCGACGCCGACGAATACCGCGATACCATCCGGCACAGTCACACCATCCCCTACGGCCACAGCAACCCCGACTCCCACCACCACGCCCACTGCTACGAGCACCGCCACACCCAGCGGGACGCCGACCGCCACGCCCGATCCTGCGCCATCTCCGACGGGGACGCCGGCTGTCGGGGAACGCGTCTGGCTCCCCTTAATCCTGGCCCAATGAGGGGTCGGGGCTAGACCGCGCAAACAACCCGCGCGGACCGTCAGGGGAGCGAGAATGTGGAAGGAGCACGCGGATGATGAAAAGGGCGCTGATATTGATAGCAGTGCTGGTGCTAGGGGCAGTGTTACCGCCGGCCGAAAGCGGGACGAGCGCCATCCAGGCGCCGGCCCTGCCCTTCTACGGCATCCAGTTCCGGGATATCCTCTCCCAGCGCGATCTGCTGGGGCCGGCAGGTGAGGTGGGCGCGGGGCTGATTCGGGTCAACCTGCGCTGGGCGGAGGTCGAGCCGGCGAACACCAACCCATCGACCTACATTTGGGACAAATACGATGCGCTCTTCGGCGCTATGGCGCAGGCCGGCTTTGCCATCATGGTGACCGTGCGGGACAATCCGAACTGGGCGGCTACCACCCCCTGCGGGCCGATAGATAAGGTGCCAGTGGGCCGGCTGGTCAGCTTCCTGCAGGCGGCAGTAACACGCTACAGCGGCGCACCCTATCACATCAAGTACTGGGAGCTGTACAACGAGCCGGACAATCAGCGCCCCGATATGCACCAGCAGGGCGGATGCTGGGGGGCGTATCCGGCGCAGTATGCCGCACTGCTGGGCCAGGTCTATCCCGCTGTGAAAGCGGTGGACCCGCAGGCCCAGATGGTGTTCGGCGGCCTGGCGATGGAGCTGTTGGATGACTATTTCAACCACATGTTCCTGAACCAGGTGCTGGCCAGCCCCGGCGGGAAGCAGTTTGACATGATGAATTTCCACTATTACCGGGCATTCCACTGGCGCTGGGACCCTTTCGGCAGGGACCTGATCGGGAAAACGGCCTATGTGCGCGGCGTGCTGGCACAGGCCGGCCTGCAGAAACCCATTATCCTGACGGAGGTGGGTTATCCCAGCGACGGGCCGGCGGAGGACAGGCAGGATTACAGCGAGGAGGCCAGCAGTCGCTATCTGGTGCAGGCGCATGCCCGTGCCCATGCCGCCGGCCTGCGCGCCATCGTCTGGTTCGAGATGATGGATGACCCAAACGACCCGCGCAAGTACGGGCTTCTGCGGGCGGATGGCTCCGCTAAGCCATCGTACACCGCGTATCAGACCTTTACCCGCGAGCTGGCCGGCCTGCAGTATCTCCGCGATGTCTCGCAGGGCACGCTGGAGGCCTATGTGTTTGGCGCCGGCGGCCGCGAAAAGACCGTCTGCTGGAGCGAGACGGTCACGCAGACCATGTCCATGCCGGCGCCCGGCGTGTGGCTGGTGGACAAGGGCGGCCGGCGGAGCGGCGTCCTGGACGGCTCACCGGAGGACCTGGACGGCCGGCGGGACGGCGTCACCAGCTTCCCGGTGGGGCCGGACCCGCGCATTGTCTATCCCCTGGAGCTTGCAGAACTGCCGGGGCCGGCGCTCTATCTGCCGCGCATGTACCGGGGAGCCCGCTGACCATACCCTATGGATTGGCGAACGGATGTGCTGTCCCAAGACGATGGGCCGGCCGGCTGTCCCATCTGCGGCTGGAAAGACCTCGGCGAGCAGATAAGGGTTCGCGACTGGCGGCTGGGAACCCCCGGCGAGTACATACTGCGGCACTGCCGGCACTGCGGCTTGGCATGGCTGGCGGAGCCCGTCGAAGTGCCGCCTTTGCCGGCGGTGGAGCTGGCGCCTGTGCCGGCGCGCGCCGGCTGGCGGCGATGGCTGAAACGCACTGTGCTCTCATGCCGATACGGCTATCCGGCGCCTTCGCCTCCTTGGCTGGCGAGGGTGCTTGGGACGGTGGTGGGATGGTTGCTTGCCGGCCGTTTGTCCCATATGCCCCCCTATGTTCGCCAGGGCAAACTGCTGGATGCCGGATGCGGTGCGGGCCAGTATGTCCGGGCGGTGCGCGACCTAGGCTGGCGAGCTTTCGGATTGGAGCCGGCGCTGACCAGTGCTCCTGCCGACGTGTGGGGTGCAGGGCCGTTCGCCGCCGGCCGCGCCGAGCAAATGCCCTTTGCCCTTGAGCAGTTCGACGTCATCACCTTCTGGCACAGCCTCGAACATACGACTTCCCCCTTGGCGGCACTGCGGGAGTCCAGGCGTCTTCTGCGACCTGGGGGGCGCCTGCTCCTGGAAGTCCCCAATCTGGACAGCCTGCAGGCACGGCTGTTCGGGCGATATTGGATGCATCTCGACGTGCCGCGGCACCGCTACAATTTCACGCCGGCCGCCCTGCGCCGGCTTCTGCAGGAGGCTGGCTTTACAGATATCACCTCGCGCTCGCGGCCTTCCGCTGTCGGCTGGGAAGGGAGCATCCGAAATTGGGCCTCCGCGCATCAGATGCATCTGCCGGCAGTATGGTACCTTGTGAAACCGCTGACGCATCTGGCCGCCGGCTTGGAACAGGCGTGGGGAAATGGGGGGTGCATCTGGGCGAGCGCTCGGCCGGCGCCGGCTCCGCGCCTGCTGGGCGGTGATGGACCGCCCATATCCCCGGAATTGTCCGTCATTATCGTGACCTGGAACTGCCGGCTGGCGCTGGAGCGGTGCCTGGATTCCCTTCGGCCGGCGCTGGCGGATGTGCCGGCGGAAATCATCGTCGCGGACAATGGGTCAGAGGACGGAACAGTGGAATGGCTGGGCCGGCATGCTCCCGACGTCCGCGTGCTGGCCTTTCCGGAGAACCTGGGCTTTGCCGCGGCGGCCAACCGCGCCGCCCAACAGGCGCGCGGGGAGTATCTCTGGTTCCTCAATCCAGACACAGCAGTCGAGCGCGGCGCGGTCGCGGTACTGCTTGCGGAACTGGCGGGGCGCCCGGAAATTGGGGCGGCCGGCCCTCAACTGCTGACGCCGGACGGAGGGCCGTATCCCCTTTCTGCAAGGCGTTTTCCCACGCTCTGGACGGAATTCCTGGAGAAAGTTGGTCTGGCGGCACTGTCGTTTTCGCGTTTGGCGGTCCTACCTGGAGATGAAACTGCGGAGGTGCCGGCAGTGTCGGGCGCGGCGCTGTGCGTGCGCCGGCGGGCATGGGATGAGGTCGGTGGATTCGATGAGCGCTATTTCCTGTATGCCGAGGATGTGGACCTCTGTCGGGCCTTGCATGCCGCCGGCTGGCGGATATATTATGTGGGGCGGGCAAGGGTGCATCATTATGGGGCTGTCAGCAGTGCCCTGTGCCCGGAGGAAGCCGGCATTCATGCCCTGGTCAGCCTCCTACGCTATTTCTGCAAGCATCACGGCCGGCTGGCGGGGCATGCCTACCGCTGGATGATAACCCTGCTGTCACTGATGAAACTGATGGTATTTGGGCCGGCGGCGCGCGACAAAGCGCTACTGCACCGGCGGGTGATCAGACGATTATGGGCAGAGGCCGTGATACGGTGAACCCGACTGGGCTGGATATAGTGTTCCTGCGAAGCAGTGTCGAATGCGCCGGCATTGAGCGCCGGCTGGTCTATACTGCGCAGGCTCTGGCGTCTGCCGGCTTCCGGCCAGAGTTGGGCCTGCTGTACCGACAGCAGTCCGGCCGGCCGGACGAGCATCCGGCCGTACGCTTCGCCGCAGAGCATAGAGTGCCGGCGGTGCAAATCCTCGACCCTGCGCCGTGGTCGCGGCGGGCCGGCACTTCCCTACGCGCACTGCTTCAGCAGAAGCACCCGCTGGTGGTACACAGCAACGATTACCGCAGTGATGTGCTGGCATGGGCGGCGCGAGGGAGTGGGCTTGACATCATGCTCGTAAGCACCTGTCATGGACATACCGGCGCTACGGCCAGGGTGCGCCTGTACGAGTTCCTGGACCGGCTTCTCCTGCCGCGCTTTGACTGCGTCATCGGGGTATCGGAGCATCAATGCCGGCTCTTACGCCGATGGGGGGTGCCGGCGGAACGCATTGTTCATCTGCCCAATTTCATCGAGCCAAGCTGGGAGGCCGGCGGCGCGGAGGTATGGCGGGCGGAAACACGCCGGCGCTTGGGCCTCGGTGAGCAGGCTCCCCTGCTGGGATATTTCGGGCGGGACAGCCGGGAGAAGGGACTGGACGTCCTGCTGAAGGCATTTCCATTGATCCACCGAGAGCGTCCTGATGTGAGGCTGGCGGTCGTGGGGCCGGCGGACCGGCGGTCCTCTACGGAGGGCATCATCTGGGCCGGCTTTCAGCCGGATATCCGCCCGTGGCTGTACGCCTGCGACCTGGTGATCGTTCCCTCCCTCCGCGAGGCGTTCGGGCTGGCCGCGCTGGAGGCGCTGGCCCTTGGCCGGCCGGTCATCGCCTCGCGCGTCGGCGGTCTGCCGGAGCTGGTGCAGGATGGTGCGAGCGGCCGGCTGGTGCCGCCGGGGGATGCGGTCGCGCTCGCAGAAGCGGTGCGCGAAGCGCTGGCCGACCCTGAACAGGCCGGGGAGTGGGGCGAGGCCGGCCGGCGCGCTGTTTGGTCGCGCTGCCGCGCTGAAGTAATCCTCCCCCAATGGGTGGCGCTGTACCGCAAGCTGACGTCAGGCCAGGGGGAGCGGCGCCCCGGGCGCGCATAGGGAAATGGGACGGGATATTCTGTTGGTGACACTGGGGTTCCCGCCGGCGCGCGGCGGCATCCAGAGCTGGCTGTATCAGCGGGCGTCCTTCGCCGCGGACCGCATCGTCGTGGCGGCGCCGGCATTCCCCGGGGCGCGAGAGTTCGACGCGCGTCAGCCGTTCCCGGTCCTGCGCTGGCCGGCACTCGGACGGGGAATTCCAGGCTGGCGCCGGCTGACGCAGTTTCTCTTCCCAATATGCTTGTTCCCTTTGCTTCACCGCCGCTACCGGTTCCAAATGCTGGAATGCGGCCAGGCACTGCCGTTCGGCCTGGCGGCGCGCCTGATACAGAGACGTTGGGGCATCCCGTACCGCATCTGGGCGTTCGGGGATGATGTCCGGAAGCCGGCCCTGCGCTGGTGGGCGCGGCCCTTCCTCTCCGCGGCGCTGAACGGCGCGGACCATGTGCTGGCCATCAGCCGATATACCAGCGAGTTGGTGGCAATGTCGGGGTATCCCGATGACAAGACCGAGGTCATTCATCCCTTCCTGGGCGCTCCCAATATCGGTCATCAGGCGGCGCCGGCGCGCGGAGATGGCCCGATCCTCCTGACGGTGGCGCGGCTGGAGCGGCGCAAAGGGGTGCATGTGGTGCTCTCGCTGATCCCTCGACTGCGCCGGCGCTTTCCAGGCCTGCAGTACTGGGTCGTCGGGGAGGGACCAGAGCGCCGCCGGCTGGAAGCCTTGGCACGGGAACTGGGCATCGCCTCAGCGGTGCACTTCTGGGGCGATGTGCCGGATGCGGATTTGCCGGCGGTGTACGCCGCCGGCGACCTGTTCGTCCTACTGCCGACGCCGGATGAGCGGGACGGCGAGGTGGAGGGGTTTGGGATGGTCTACCTGGAAGCGGCGGCGTGCGGTGTCCCTTCGGCGGCATGGCGCACGGGCGGTGTGGCCGAGGCCGTACAGGATGGGGTGACGGGCCTGGTGGTGCCGGCCGGCGATGCCGATGCCGCTGTCGAGGCCATCGAGCGTCTGCTGGCAGACCCGGTTCTGTACCGGGGGATGTCTGCCGCCGCAAAGGAGCATGCCAGCGCCATCGCGGAGCGAACACGCGCCAGCCTGCGGAGATTGGATGCACTGCATGTCTGAGACGAGGGGAGGAAGGGGACGCGGCAGCGCGCCGGGCATGCGCTGGACATGGGCCGGCCTGCTGTGCGCGCTGGCGGCGATCCCGCTGTGGAGCATGCCGGCGGCCAGCTTCGGCTTTGAGCCGGACAAAGCGCGGCTGGCGGTCCTGCTGGCGCTGGGCGGAGTTGGCCTCGCCCTACTGCTGGACCCCGCCGGCACGCGCGCCGGGATCACGAGCCTATGGAGCCAGATGCCCCGGCCGGCACGCGTCGGACTGGCCGGCCTGGCGGCGCTGACCCTGTCCGCGCCGCTGTGGTCCATGCAGGTAAGCTGGAGCATATGGGGAAGCCCCCATCGGGGATTCGGCAGTTTCACCCAACTGGCACTGATTGCGAGCATCATCGCGGCCGGCCTGCTGGCAAGTTCTCCCGGCGGATGGCGGACACTCCGTCAGGTGATCGTGTTGGCAGGAAGTTGGATCGGAACCGCCGGCGTCTGGTGGGCGCTGGGCTGGCCGCTCCCGACCATGTGGCAGGGCGATCCTTTCCTGGGAAGAGCTTTTATCAGCCTGGGGAATCCCGACTTCCTCGGAAGCTTCCTGGGGCTGGCCCTGCCGGTGATGGGGCTGGAGCTGTGGGCGGCTTGGGGTGCTCGGCGTACGGGGTATGCCGGCTGGCTGGCCGTGTGGACTGCGGTCAATGTATGGCTGTTGTGGCGATCGGGAGCACGTGGGGCATGGCTGGGCACGGCGCTGGCCGGTGCGCTGGCTCTGACCCTAGTTGCGGCGCGCCGGCGGCATACGGCCGGCATACTGCTGGGCGCGGCCGCAGGGCTGGTGCTGGCGTTGGCCAGCATCTGGATGCTGGCGCAGGGGCTTGCCCTGCCGGAGGCGGCCGGCTGGCTGGACCCGACCGGCAGTGGCCGGCAGAGGGGGCAGTTCTGGGGGGAGCTGATCGCGTTCTTGACGCACAAGGTGCCGGCATGGCGGCTGGCCCTCGGGTATGGCCTGGACGTGCAGGGGATGATACTGCCGAATCATCTGTCGTATCGCGCGCCTACCGCCGGGGAGAATGCGCCGCTCCTGCTGGACCGGGCGCATAATGCCGTGCTGGATATCTTGCTGGCGCAGGGGGCCGCCGGCCTGGCCTGCTGGGCGTCCCTAGGTGTGGGAGCGGTGCAGGCCGGCCTGCGAGCGCTGACACCGCGTGTTAGGCGGTGGCGCGGGATCGGCGCGGGTGCCGCCAGCGCGGCGGTGGTGCTGGCCGTTGGATGGATGTGGGGTTTGCCGGCGGCGTACTGGCCGGCGGCGGCCGGCATCGCCATCGCCGGCGGGATGACGGTCGGTTCTGCCGCGGCGCTGTGGGACACATCCCCACATCGTCCTATCGGAGCTGTGGAGGGAACGGCGATCGCCGCGCTTGCGGCCCTGGTGGGTCATTTCGTGGACCTGATGGTGGGGTTCGGAACGGCGGGGGTATCCCTGCCGGCGTATGTTCTGCTGGGTGTCCTGCTGGCCAGCAGGGCAGACGCAGGGGATGAGGAAGCACGCGATCATGGGCCGGTACTGCCGGCGATCACAGGGGCCGGCCTGACAGGGGTGCTGGTCGCCGTTGGGGAGGATGCCCGGCTGAGCCTCCTGCCGCTGATGGCGGTAATGTGGTTATCGGGCTTGCTGCTATACGCGTGGACTATGCCGGCGCGCTCCTGGCGGGGAGCGGTGAGCTGTTCCCTGCTCCCGGTGTTGATTGCAGGCGCAGGGATGCGTGCCGCCGGCGGGGACCCGCGCGGGCAAATGCTCGTTGGCACGGCCGGCATACTGACATGCATGGTGATCACTGCCCAAATGCTCAGCGATGTTCCAGATGCAGTGTGCCGGCCGGCGCGGGCGGTGCCCTGGCGAGTGGCGGGAGCGGTCATCCTGCTGGCAGGCCTGGTCGGCGCTGGCTGGCCAGCCGCCGGCGATGCCTACCTCGCCCTGGGCCGACGTGCCCTGCCGTCGGGGGACTGGGCACGAGTGGACAGCACCATGCGAATTGCGGTGAAGCTTCCGCCGTATGATGCCCTGGCGTATGACGTCTGGGCACAGCGCTGGCTGGCCGCCGGCCGGCTCGAGGCCGCGCCCGAACAGCGCTCTGCGGTTCTGCAGGAGGCAGCGCGCATGATGACGGCCGCCTGGAATGCGGAGCCGCGCCAGGTGGAGTGGGCGCGCCGGCTGAGCGCGATCTACCAGGGGTGGGCGGAAGGTGAGGAGGATGCAGGGCGCCGGCGCGAGTTACTGCTCCAAGCGCACAAGGTGCTGATGGACGCGCTGGCGATCGCGCCGACCAACCTTGGATTGGCACAAGACCTGCAGGCCATCCATTCCCCTCTGCAGGAGGCACCATAATGACGCTGACGCCTCTCCCGGCGCCGCTGGTGAGCGTGGTGATACCTGTTCTCAACGAGGAGCCGCATCTGCGCCAGTGCTTGCAGGCAGTGCTTCAGCAGGATTATCCCGCCGGATGCATCGAAATCATCGTGGCGGATGGAGGATCAGCGGACGGGAGCCGGGAGATCGTGCGGGATGTCGCACTGCGGGATGAGCGTGTCCGGCTGGTGGAGAACCCGCGCCGGCGCGCCTCTGCCGGCCTGAACGCGGCTATCACTGCGGCGCGCGGGGAATATATCGTGCGGGTGGATGGGCACACCATTATCGCCCCGGATTATGTATCACGCTGTGTCGCGCACCTGACGGGAAACCCGCAGGTCGGCAGTGCCGGCGGCTCTATCTCCCCGATCGGCGAAACTGTCGTCGGACAGGCCATTGCCCTTGCGTTGAAGTCGCCTTTCAGCATGGGCGGCGCGCCCTTTCGCCATGCCCAACAGGCGGGGCCGGTGGACACGGTGTATCTGGGCTCCTTCCGTCGGCGGGACCTGCTGGAGGTTGGCCTGTACAACGCGTCCCTTGGTGCCAACGAGGATTACGAACTGCATTACCGCCTGCGTCGGGCCGGCCGGCTGGTCTGGTTCGACCCACATATCCGCTCCCGCACCTTTACCCGCCGCACGCTGACCCAGCTCGCACGGCAGTACCTTCGGTACGGCTACTGGAAGGGGCAGGTGATGGTCCTGCATCCAGCGTCCGTCAGCCGGCGGCATATGCTGGCACTGATGGGCATCGCCGCATTCGTGCTGGCCGCGCTGGCGGCGGCCTTCGGCCGGCCGGCATGGCTGTTTGCCCTGCTGGGCATCTACGCACTGCTGAACCTGGGCTTTTCCATGCGGTTGGGGTGGCCGTGGAAGAACCGGCCGGCGGTGCTCCTGCCGCTGGTGTTCATCACCATGCATGTCTGCTGGGGAGCCGGCCTGCTGGCCGGCCTGGCGAGGGCGCTGGTGCGCCGGCCGGCTCACGAGATTTGAACAATGGGGATGTGCAGGGCCTCCAGCCGGCCCCGCAGTTCCTCCAGCGCCATGGAGAGCCGCCCCTCGACCTCTTCCTTGCTGTCGCCGCGGGCGCTGAGGGTGATTTTCAACCGCACGCCGGGGCCGTAGGCTTTGGCGCGGGATTTGACATACACCTCCGGGTGGCCGCGCTGTACGGCGTCCACCGCCGGCGCCAGCGCTGACTCGTCCCCGCAGTCCACGATCAGCACGCGCTCCGCGTAATAGCCCTGCCCGTACAACTCCCGCAGGATGGGGGTCAGGGACTGCTCGAAGATGCCCTGCAGTTCCGCCGGCACGCCGGGAAGGGTGATGATGGTGGTATCGCCCTGGCGCAGGAGCACCCCCGGCGCGGCTCCCACAGGGTTATAGAGGGGCTGGGCGCCGGCCGGCAGGATGGCCATCTTGCGGCGCTCCGGGGTGAGTTCAGCGTGGGAGACATAGCCGGCCTGTGCCAGGCGCGTATAAGTTTCCTGCACCATACGCAGAGCCTCGGGATGTTCCTCCAGCGGCCGGCCGAGGGCGGTCGCCATGGCAAAAAGGGTCAGGTCGTCCGCGGTGGGGCCTAACCCACCGGTGGTGAAGATCACCTGTGTGCCGCGCTGGACAGCCTGCAGGAGGACCTCCCCGATAACCTGCGGGTCATCGCGGACGAGGGTAGCGCGCAGGACCATGCCGCCCAATCCGGTGATGCGCTGGCACAGCCAGTGGGTATTGGTGTCCTGGACATCTCCGATGAGCAGTTCGTTGCCGATGGCGATAATTTCAGTGGTGACGGTCATGGTCGTTCTCTCCTGATGCGGCGGGGAAGAGGCCGGCGTCAAAATAGGGCATCTGGCGCAGGTATTTGGTCACGTCGGTCCGGCGCATTTCGCCGGCATCGGTCAGGAAGGCGGTGAACCAATCCAGCGGTGTGTATTCGAAATAGCGGTTCTGCACCCGCAGGGGCGCCAGGCCGGCGTACACCTCACGCGCGTCATGCAGGTCGTAGCGTTCCAGGCGGGGGCCTTTGCCGGCGGCGGTCGGCCAGAATTTCAGGGTACTGCAGAGCACGTAGATGGGGACACCGACCTCACGCGCTGCCAACGCCATCGCCCATGTGCCCAGCTTATTGACGACCCCGCCCAGGCCGATGGCATCCGCGCCGACCAGGCAGACGTCGCTTTCCTGCACAGCCAGGGCAATGCCGGCGTCCACAATGAGAGTGACGTCCAGGCCGGCGCCGGCAAGCCGCTCGGCCATATCCCGCCCCTCCAGCATGGGGCGGGTTTCGGTGCAGACGACGGACAGCTTCAGGCCGTGACGGTGGGCTTGCAGGAGGGCTTCCTCGACCGAACTGCTGGCGGAGTGGGTGAGCACCCGCAGGGAATTCGGGGTGCGGGACAGCTTCGGCAGTGTCAGTTCAGCAATAACGGCGTTGGAGCGCAGTAATTGACTGCGGAAGTTTTCGACGACCTTGCCGACCTCGCCGGCCCATTCGGCGGGCTGGCGGAAACTGTGCTGGCCGGCCTCCATCGCCGCACTGCACAGATTGATGATGGGCGCCATATTCGGCTGGGCCTGGAAAAGCTGGTCACACAGCGTGAAAAGCCCCTCCCGCTGGCGGCGGAGCGGCCAATCATGGGCAATAGCAATGAATGAGGACAGCACCTCGGCTGCGCGCAGGGCCAGAGCGGTTGCGCCGCTGACGTGGTCTTCTCCGATCGCCGCAACCTGGTGGATGAAGGATTCGTCTGACACAGCCATCCATTTGCCTCCTTGCAAAATATGAAAGAAGGGGAGAGCGCCGTTGCTTTCCCCTTCTTGATAAGTGATATGGCCGGCTGAAGCTCCGGCGTATTGGTGCAAAGCGCCGGCGCAGACGGATTATTCGGGAGGGACGGGCTTGATGCCGCGATATATCTTGCCGCGCGTCAGGAGATGCAGGATGACTTCCGGTTGGGCACGTCCGATGACCTGCGCCAGTTCCACCGGTGTCATCGGCGTGTTATTGTTGGCCAGGAAGACGCGAAAAATGGCTGTGATGAGCGGCGTAGAATCGGACAGGTAATCCGGGCGTTTGCTACAGCAGGACAGCAGGGCCTGCCACAGTGCGTCGACGCGCTTGACCTCTGCCGTGACCGGGTCAACCCAGTCCACCAGCTCGGTGCGGTGATAGTCGGGATAGCTCTTGCGGTGTTCCGGGCAGAGCTGATGGTGGAGATACAGGTGGAAGTCAAGCTGTTCTTGTTCCCACCAGTCCATATCAATATGGAATTTGGTATCCAGGGTTGGTCGGGTCCACTTGGCCATCGAGCGCATCCTTTGTTCTATCGTGTTCCGGGAGCCTGCCGGCGGAGGCGAAGCCGGCCGAACGTGTTGCTGAGAGATTGCCGCGCCGCTGAGCATGGTTATCCTCGCGTGCGCGCCGGGTCATAGGTCCACATCCCATTGCCCACGTAGGTGTAATGGGGGTCAGTGGACAGCAGGGCGAAGACTGGGCCGGCAGGAGTGCGCCGGAACAGGTTTACGGCGCTGTAAATCGTCTTGGCATGCACGGCGCCGGATGGGTTGAGCTTCACCAGCTCAGGCATGATCTCGCGCAGGAGGCGGGCCAGCGGCCGGCGCTCGGCGGTGATCTGCTCGACAAATTCGTCCAGCACAAGGGCATCCGCATGGCTGACAGCCATGTCTTCGTCGTACTGGCAGGCGATAGGCAGTTTCTGCATCGAGAAGACGATGCGGCCGTCCTCGACAGTGGCGACGCGCACCCATTCCCTGCGCATGCGCCGCTGTTCGAAATCCACCAGCAGGACGCCGGGTTTCTTCAGGCGTTCCAAGCGGATGAAAGCGCCGGGGACGATCTGATTATCCTGGTACCAGCGTTCGAGGCCGGCGATGAAGCCCATCTCATGGTGCACCCAGCCGACGATGGTCTCGCCCAGCTTGCCATCAATGAACTCCATGCGGCTGTGCTGATGAGAGCCCTTCGGCAACATGGCGGCGATCTGCGGGGAAAGGGGCAGGGTCCCCGAGCGCCAGTGCGGGTAGGTCAGCACAATATAGGCCTTATAAACCATGGATTCTAGCCCGCGCGCCGCAAGCTGGTCCGGTTCGAAGTCGATATCCTTGGCGACGGCGACAAGCTCCGGCAGGATGGACTGTCGGTCATATGGCTCTTGGAGGAGCTGGAGGCGCGCCGGCGGGTTGACAATGGTGTTGGGTTCGAGCCGGCGCAGGAACCACAGCACCGTGCCATCCCAGCCCACGTCGTCGAAGCGCTCGTCCTGGGAGAGATGAGCGTTGAGCGCGAACTCCTGGATGGGGAGCGGGATTTCCTTGGGCAGGCCCAGTTCGGCCAGGATTTGGCGCGGGGTCATGGGCTGGCCGGCAACGTCAATGATTGCCTCTGCCAGGTTGAGGTGCCCGATGTGAATCTCTGGGAGCATCTCCTTGACGAGCCACTGCCCCTGGTACTGGATGAAGCCCGAATCGGGGCGCTGGAGGACATCCAGCAATCGCTGAGCGACCACGTTCCCAAACTTTTTGGCGATCTCTTCGGCGGACACTGCCTCCTGCAAGAAAGCAAGCCCGTTCTCTCCATCCGGGCGGTTCAATGGGTGTGGCGTGGTGAGCTTCGAGGCAAACTCGCGCTGCTCCCCGCTGTGTTCGAAGCGCACTTGAATGACCTCGAAATGACCATGGCCGGGGTCATATCCCGGGCGGGTGCCGACGACGGTGCCGACGGCGAACTGCAGGGCCGGGAAAATCAGTGTCTGGCCGATCTGATAGCTGTCCTTCGGCTGATAGAGCGGCCCGCGAGACAACTCATGCCGGATGGCGTTGATCTCATCCTGACAGCGAGTCTTGACCAGGCTCAGCACCAGGTCTTGAAGGGGTACGGGACTGCCGTGATCGATGATAAACTGGCGCAGGTAGGCCAGGTCATCCTCATTGATGGAAAATGATTCCTGCCAGTAGCTCGGCGTCTGGGTTTTCAGTGTGATCACTCGTATGTCCTCCTGCTCGCATGGGAGCAATGCCAATTTACAATTATACCCAATGTTACATAGGTTGACAAATTTTCCAAGTACTTGCGCCGGCCGATCGGTCTCGGTGAATATCCCGGTTGACAGAGAATGTGCTGGGTGATAACCTATGAGCGCGTTCTCAAGCGACACATTTCATGGAGGAAAGCCACAATGACGGAAGTGCGTGTGGTGCAGTACGGAATGGGGCCGATCGGGTGCGAGTGTGTGCGCCAACTGCTGGCCAGACCCGGCGTCCGGCTGGTAGGGGCGGTGGATATTGACCCAGAGAAGGCCGGCCGCGATGCGGCGGAGGTCGCCGGCCTGCTCCAACCGACGGGTATACGAGTGCGGGATGACGCGCAAGTACTCCTGGCCGAGACCCGACCGGACATAGTGATCCATTCGACGGCGTCGTACCTGCCGGCGGTGGCCAGACAATTGGCCGATATCCTCTCCGCCGGCGCCCATGTCATCACCACCTGTGAGGAAGCCGCTTTCCCCCGCTGGCGCCATCCGGGGGTATACGCGGAACTGGACGAGCTGGCCCGCCGGCGTCAGGTAACCCTGCTGGGTACCGGCATTAACCCGGGCTTCATCATGGACACCCTGGCCCTGGCGCTGAGCGCACCCTGTGCACGCCTAGAGCGGGTGCAGGTGCACCGGGTGGTGGATGCCGCCAACCGCCGGCTCCCGCTCCAGCGCAAGATCGGCGCCGGCCTGACACTGGAGGAGTTCGAGGCAGAGCGGGCCGCCGGCCGCGTCGGTCATGTGGGCCTGGCCGAATCGGCCGCCCTCATCGCTTACGGCTTGGGCTGGAGGCTGGACCGCATCGAGGAGGTGCTGGAACCCATCCTGGCATCAGAAAGCGATGAGACGCCGCACCTGTCCATACCGGCCGGCTCTGTCGCCGGCATTCATCAGGTGGCGCTGGGATTTGAGGGAGAGGCTCTGCGAGTTGTGCTGATGCTGGACATGGTGGTGCATGCCCCGGAGCCGGGTGACCACATCCTGCTGGATATGGGCGGAGACGGTCGGATGGAAACGCATATCGCCGGCATCCACGGGGATACCGCCACTGCGGCAGTCGTCATCAACGCCATTCCTCGGGTACTGCAGGCGCCGGCTGGCTTTCTGACCATGGCTGACGTTCCACTGGTGCGGTTCTGGGACAGGCCGGCGTGGTGAGGAGGTCGGCGATGTCCGAACTACTGGTCTACCGCAACGGGGAGCTGGTGCCGGACAGCCAGGCCGCGATTTCGATACACGACGGCGGTTTTCTGCTTGGCGATTCGGTGTATGAGGCGGTGCGCACCTTTCGCTTCGTGCCGTTCCATCTAGAGCCGCACCTGGACCGGCTGTGGCGCTCGCTGACCTATGCCCGGATAGACCCCGGCATGCGCCGGCAGGACCTGCACGAAGCCGTGATGCTGACGCTGGAGGCCAACCGGCCGCTCCTGGAAGACGATGTCTGGCTGTATATCTACATCACCCGCGGGCGGTTCGTGAACAACGTGCAGTACTATCTACCAGCGACAGCGGAGGAACGCCGGCCGACCGTCATCATCTTCTGCCGGCCGCTCCCCTTCGCGGCCTTCGCGCGAGGGTATGAGCACGGCGTGCACGCGGTTATTCCTCCATCGCGGCATCTCCCACCGCAGTGCCTGGACCCCAAGCTGAAGACCGGCTCACGCATGCACCTGGTGCTGGCAGAGTTCGAGGCGCGCATGGTAGACCCGGAGGCCTGGTCGCTCATCCTGGATATTCACGGCAACCTCACGGAGAACAAGAGCGGCAACGTGTTCCTGGTGAAGGACGGCGCGCTCTACACGCCGGCAGCAGACGGTATCCTGGCCGGCATCACGCGGGCCACGGTGCTGGAGTTGGCGGGCCGATTGGGAATCCCGGCCTATGAGCGCACCCTGCAGGCCTATCATGCGCTCACCGCCGATGAGGCCTTTTTCACTTCGACCGGCTACTGCATCATGCCCATCACCCGCATCAACAAAGTCGTCATCGGGGACGGCCGGCCGGGGCTAATCACCCGGCGTCTGCTGAAGGCATGGGGGGAGACGGTGGGAGTAGATTTGATGGAGCAGGCACGCCGGCACCTGCGCTAGCAGACGCTAGCGATCCTTGGCCGGGAGTGAATGGATTGGGCAGGGGACGGCAAGCACTGGATGCCGGCAGACCCGCACCACGCGTTCCAGGGTACTGCCCAACAGTATTTCCTGCACAGCTCCACGACCATGTGTGCCCATTACGATGAGGTCAGGGTTCTCTTCCTCCACCACTCTCATGACCTCACGGAATGGTATGCCGTGCCGCAGGATGGTGCGCGCCGGCAGTCCGTACAGAAACAGGTCGCGTTCGATGCGTTCCAAACGCTCCCTATCTTCCTGATCGAACTGTGCGAGCTGTTCGGGCGAGCGGTGGCGCATAAATCTCTCGTCCTGCACGTGCAGGACGATGACCTCTTGGGTGCCGGCGGATTTGAGATTCTTGACCAATTGGAACGCGCCCAGAACGCAGTCGGAAAAGTCGGTGGGGAAAAGCACCCGGCGGAACAGCCCTTGGCAAATGCGCCGGCATTCCACCCGACCCAGCTCCCGAATAACCTCAAATTTCAGGAGCAGTACCGGCACTCGGGAGCGGCGGAGAACCTCCGCCGCCACACTGCCCAACAGCACCTCGGCCAAGAGGGAGCTTCCTTGTGCCCCCAGGACAATAACATCAACGTTCTCCTCCTGGGCGACTTCCACGATGCGTGCGGCGGGACTGCCGTATTCAATACGGGTCCGCGTGCGCAGGCCCTTCCCTTTCAACGCCATCTCAGCGATGTTGAGCAGTTCTTCCGCGCTCCAGCGAACCCGCTCCAGGCTCTCACGGTTGACAGTTTCGGGCAGGGGGACATCGCTTTCGCGGATGACATACAGCAGGATCACCTCCTGGGCGCCGGCAGATTTGAGCTCCGGGAGGCAGTCGAACACGGCGTTGGAATATGCGGAAAAGTCGGTTGGAAAGAGGATGCGACCGAACACGGTTTGCTCCTCATAATAAAACGTGCCCCAGGTACAATGGTACAAACCAGGGCACATTGGAACGCTGTGTGCAGTGGATGTATAGTGGGCGAAACAGGGCTCGAACCTGTGACCTCCTCCTTGTAAGGGAGGCGCTCATCCCAACTGAGCTATTCGCCCAAGCAGTGCGTGTGCAAACATTATTATACAGGCCGGCGGCCCCCCTGTCAAAACAAGGCTCTGAAGGATGTTGAAAAAGGCTCATCGCCTGGCGGTTGAAACCGCGTCTGCGCCTGCGAAGCCGGCGCAGGCAGGCTTTGCAGTTGTTGCCGTAGCTTCAGCCGCCAGGCCGCTCTTCCACAGATTGTATGTTTGGACTATTTCAACACCCTCAGCGCCGCAAGCCCTGTTGAAACAGCGTAGAGAACATTCCCCCATCGGGCTGTTGCGGCGACATACAAATATGCTATACTGAGCATGCGCGCGCAGTTCCCGTAGGGTTTGGCATCCCGAGCTGGGCTCGGCTTAGGCAGGATACGGTGAGGCAGGTGCAGTGATGAGAGAGGATTCCGCGAATTCCGCCGGCCAGGGCGCCAGCTTTGAGGATGAGCATCTTCTTGCTCTGATCGTTCATTCTGCTTGTGATGCTGTCCTGCTGTTCGACCTCTTCGGCCGCATTTACTATGCCAATCCGGCGGCCCATGCACTATGCCACCTATCCAGTTCGCTCCTGCGCGGCATGCATATTGAGCAGGTCCTCGACCTGGGCAATGCCGGCGAGGTACTGCGCATGCTCCGCCAGAACCAGATCATCCAGACCGAGACGGAACTGCGTCATGGGCCGGAGGGCCGCCGGCATGTCTTGGCCTCCCTATTCCCTTTACATGACAGCGATGCGGCACCGCCGTCTGCGGCCGCCGCCATCATCCGGGACATCTCTTCCCAGCGCCAGGCATATGCCGAGACCCAACGGCAGTTGAACGAACTGCGGCTCCTCAATCGGGTCAATATGGCGGTTTCCTCATCCTTGGAACTGGAGAAAGTCCTTTCCATTCTCCTGGAAGAGACCCGGGAAACGCTGGGCGTAGAGGCCTGCTCCGCGGCCCTGCTGGATGAGGAGCGGCAGGACCTGTTCTTCATCATGGCGGAGGGAGTAGGCGCCAACCGTGTGCGCGGGGCCCGCATGCCGGCATCCCAGGGTGTCATCGGATGGGTGGTGCGCAACCGCCAGCCGCTCATCGTGCCCGATGTCAGCCAGGACCCGCGTTTTTTCCCCGGCATTGACAACATCACCGGCGAACGCACACGGTCCCTGATGTGCGTGCCGCTGGAAGCGCACGGCAAAATCATTGGGGCCATTGAGGCGATGAACAAGCGCGAGGGGACTTTTGACCGGGACGACCTGCGCCTGTTTACCCTGATCGCGGCCTCTGCGGCTACTGCGATCGCCAATGCCTTGCTCTTTCATCGGCAAAAGGAATTAGCCGACGCGCTGGAACGCCGGCATCAGGAGCTGATGGTCGAACTGCGCCAGAAGTGCGGCCCCGACCAGCAGGCGGTACTGCGCCGGCTGGAAGAGGATATGGCGAAGGCCATCTCGCGCCCCCTCTCGGTCATCGTGCACCAGTCGGAGACCTGGCTCCAACGCGAGGACCTTCCTCAGGAGCTGGTGGATGACCTGGCCAATATCCGCGCCGAGGCGTACCGCCTGCGCACTTTTCTGTCTCGACTCACGGAAGAAGGGACTGCGCAGGAAGGCACGGGGTAGCAAGGAGCGAGCGTTTATCGAACCTTGCCCAGCGCCAGGAGCGACCGGCGGGTCTCGATGTACCACTGGCTGATGGTGCGGAAGCGGTCCGCGGGGGACATCAGCGGGCCTAACTGGACGTTTTTCAACCGCTGGTCCACGGCATAGTTGTAGACCGGGTAATAGAGCAGGACTGCCGGCACCTGCTCGGCGAAGATGGCTTGGAATTCAGCATACAGTTCCGCGCGGCGGGTTTGATCCACGATGCGCCTGGCCTCTTCCATGACCTCATCCGCGCGGCGGTCCGCAAAGCCGGCCCAGTTCTGGCCCTTTTCCGCCGCCTGGGTGGAATGCCACAGCGGATACGGGTCGGGGTCGCCGGCCAGTTCCACAGAGACCAACGCCGCCTGAAAGCGCCTCGGATAAAGATAGCGGCCGACCAACTCGTAGAACCCCACCGTTTCCGGCACGGCTTCGACGCCAATGGCGCGCCACTGCCGCGCCAGCTCGCCGGCCACCTCCTGCCAGACCGGGTCCTCGCTGGTCAGCAGGGTAAAAGACAGCGTACGGCCCTCTTTTTCCCGCACCCCGTCGCCGTCGGCGTCTTTCCAGCCGGCATCCTCCAAAAGGCGCATCGCCTTCGTCGGGTCAAAGGTATAGGCCGGCGCGGCCGGGTGATACGCCCAGGATTCCGGAAATATCACGCTGTTGGCCAGAATGCCCTGGCCGTCCAGCACCCGCTCGATCAGCCCCTGCCGGTCCAAGCCCCACATCAGCGCTTGCCGCACGGGCACTTCGGCAAAGAAGGGCAGTTCCGGGTCCTGGAGATTCAGGAGCACCATCGTTATCTGCGCTAGACGCGCCGAATACAGGCGCAGGCTCGGGGTGGACTGGATGCGGGCAAGAGCGGCCGGCGGCACTTGACCCAGCCCATCCACCTGCCGCTTCTGATAAGCGGTCCAGATGCTCTCCACATCCGGGAAAAAGCGGAAGGCGACGCTCTGCAGACGAGGACGCTCGCCGTAATAGGCTGGGTTAGATTTCAGCCGCACTTCCTTGGCACTGACGCTCTCCACCGTGAAAGGCCCGGTACCCACTGGTTGGTAGTTGAAGGCGGACTTAGGGAGGTCTGACACCGGCACCTGCTTCAGCAAATGCGCCGGCAAGATCCCCACCGTGGAATAATCCAGGAACGGAGCGAACGGCTCTGAAAGCGTGAAGCGGACCGCATAGTCGTCCACCTTCTCGACCTTGACGCTGGACCAGAGGTCGAAGAGACCGCTGGGGTCCAGGGCCTGGAAGTCCGGGTCTGCCATCACGCCGGCGGTGAAGACCACGTCATCGGCGGTAAAGGGCGCGCCGTCATGCCAGAACACGCCCCGGCGAAGGAAAAAGGTATAGGTCAGCCCGTCCGAAGAGACCTCCCAGCGCTCGGCCAGGCGCGGCACCAGCCGGCCGGCCTCATCGAAGGCGGTCAGCCCCTCGAAAAGCAGGGCGCAGATATCGCGGTCAGTGCTGTTATACTGGGCGAGCAGAGGGTTGAGGTGCTGAGGAGCGCCGGCAAGCCCTTCGGTGTAACTGCCGGCTTCCTCCATATGAGCCAGTGGGCTTTGGGGAAGGAGCACCAGGGCCAGCGCGATCACCAGCGCCAGAAAGCCCAGGAAGGTCCACGTCCACTTTGCAGTGTGCAAGGTGTGCAAAACCGCACTCCTTCACCCAGCCAGGATGGTGTTCAAAGAAATCGGCGCGGAAGAGGAGCCGCACGGAATCGTTAATGCACCAGCACAATCACGGTCGCCAGCACAAAGAAGAGCACGGCGACGCCGATGGTGGCGTTGAACAGGGTTTTCTCCACGCCGCGCTTGGTGCGGTAAATGGAACCATCGCCGCCGAAAAGGCCGCTCAAGCTGGAGCCCCGGATCTGGAGCAGGATGAGCGCGATCAGGCCGGCGGAGACGATCAGCATCGCCACGTACAAGAATGGTTTCACAGCTATCAGCCCCCTTTTCTCACGTGCAGTAGCGGCACGATTATACCACGAGAGGAATACATCAGCAAATCATTTCCGCCCTTTGGGCGGTCAACCCCTTTGTATACTCATCCAAGGCTTTTCAACGTCCTAACAAACGGCAGTTGAAACTGCACCAACGACTGCGAAGCCAGCCGGCGCTGACTGGTATAGCCCACGCAGGTGGGCTTCGCAACTGTAGCCGCGACTTCCAGTCGCCCAGAATGTGTTATAACATTGAAAAGCCCTGATACCCATCCTTCAGTGATTGTCATCCCTCCGTTCCTGTGGTATCTTTGACCCAGTGCTTCTCCAACTATATCCATCCAGTGAGGGAATCGCATGCACCGATTGCTCGCTCCGCTGTATAAGGCAATATGGGGAATCCGCGTTCTGGGGTGGAATGTAGCCGTACTCGCCTGGCAGTATCCCTTCCGCAAGTCCCTTGCCACTGCCCGATATGCGCCTGATGGTCGCCGGCGTTCTCTGGGCGAGACACTGCGCCGTTTCCCGGAGGCCTGGAGACGCCGTGAACGGCCAGACCCCCCGCCGGCAGAGGCTTTCTCTCACCTGGGACGGGTGCAGAGCATCTCCGCGGCGGAGCGGCATGTGGACGTGCACTGCCGGGCCGGCACCCTGCGCATTATCCCATTGTCCGCCGACTTGTTCTGCGTGCGGCACAGCGCGGATGGGAAGTTTCCCCCCGCCTTCTCCTATTCCGTCCAGCAAAAGGTCGAGGACTGGCCGGCCTGCTCCTTCACCGTGACGGAAGATGATGATGGCGTCCGCATCGCCGCAGGACGCTTGGTCTGCGTCGTGCGGCGGGAGGACGCCGGCGTGGAGTTTCGCGATACCGACGGCCAGCTCATCAGCGCAGAGGAGACGGGCTCCGGCACTGCCGGCGAATGGACCGCCGGCTGGCGTCGGCTTGCCGAAGGCGAGCAGGTGTTCGGCCTGGCGGAAAAGGCCGCCGGCCTGGACCTGCGCGGCCGGCGCTACCGCATTTGGAACCTGGACCCGCAAAATTTCGTGCGCGGCGCGGACCCGCTGTATCTGAACATCCCCTTCCTGATGGGACTGCACCAAGGCCGCGCCTATGGGCTGTTCCTGGATAACCCTGCGCCGGCCATCTTTGACATCGGGCATGAACACCCGGACAGGCTCGCCATCATGTCGGAATGCGGAGAACTGCGCTACTATTTCATGTATGGGCCGGCGCCGACAGCGGTGCTGGAGCGCTTCACCCAGCTCACCGGCCGCATCCACCTGCCGCCGCTGTGGGCGCTGGGCTTTCACCAGAGCAAGTGGTCGTATTTCCCCGACGCGGAGGTCCGCCGGCTGGCGGAAACCTTCCGCCGGCTGGACATCCCCTGCGACGCCGTATACCTGGACATCCATTACATGGATGGCTACCGCAATTTCACCTGGCACCCAGAGCGCTTCCCGGACCCTGCCGGCCTGATCCGCTACCTGGAAAGCCTCGGGTTTCGGCTGGTCGTCATCATTGACGCCGGCATCAAAGCGGACAGCCGCTACCCGGTCTGCAGAGAAGGTGTGGAACGTAAAGCGTTCATCACCTATCCTGACGGCCGGCCTTTCAAAGGCCCGGTCTGGCCTGGCGACTGTTATTTCCCGGATTTCACCTCGCCTGCTGTCCGCGCCTGGTTTGGGGAACAGTACCGCCCTCTGCTGGAAATAGGGGTTGCCGGCATCTGGAACGACATGAACGAGCCGACCATCATCAGCGTTCATGGGGACACGCCGCCAGATGCGGCCCGTCACGCGGCGGAGGGTACCGGCGGCGACCATCGGCAGTATCACAACGTCTACGGCCTATTGATGGCACGCACATCCCATGAGGCCTTGATGCGCCTGCGGCCGGCGCGCCGGCCGTTCGTCCTCAGCCGTTCGGGAACTGCCGGCATTCAACGCTATGCCCTGGTGTGGACCGGCGATAACGTTTCCACCTGGGATTCCCTGGCCCTCACCATCCCGATGCTCCTGAACCTGGGGCTTGCGGGAGTCGCGTTTGCCGGCGCCGATGTGGGCGGGTTCGGGGGCGACTGCGACGGGGAACTGCTGGTGCGCTGGACGCAGTTGGCGGTGCTGACACCGTTCTTCCGCAATCACAACCATCTGCGCGGCCGGCCGCAGGAGCCTTGGGCCTTCGGCGAACCGTTCACATCCATCAACCGCACCTATATCGCCATGCGCTATCAGTTCCTGCCGGCCATTTATACCGCGTTCTGGCAGGCGGCCCAGTACGGCTGGCCGGTCATGCGTCCCATGTTCTGGGACACCCCCGAAATGGCGGCTTCCCCTCACTGCGACGACCAGTTCTTCTGCGGCGATCATCTGCTGGCGGCGCCGGTCCTGCGGCCGCGCGCCGTCGGTCGGGATGTGCATCTGCCGGCCGGTGGTTGGTACGACTGGTGGACGGATGAGCGGTTCGAGGGGCCGGCCCAGGTGCGGGTGCCGGCACCGCTGGAAATCCTGCCGCTCTTTGTGCGCGCCGGCGCCGTAATCCCCACGGCCAGGGTGACGCCGCACACGCCGCCGGCCGGCTGGGAGCATTTGACCCTTCATGTCTTCGCGGGGAACGCGCAAAGCGTGCTGTATGAGGATGTCGGCGATGGTTGGGAGTTCACCCAGGGGGCATACCGGTTGTCCCGCTTTACCACTACCTGGCAGGGGGATAGGCTGGACATTTCCCGCTCAGCCGAAGGCCGGGAGAACATCGGCTCCCGAACGTGGGATGTGATCGTGCACGGCCTGCCGGCGCCGGCGCGAGAGGTTAAGGTAGATGGCCAGGCGTGCGCCTTTACATGGACTGCCGAAAAAAAGGTGTTGAAGCTGGAGACACCTCTATTCCATGAGCTGGAGATCAAGTTATAGTGCATGGCCGCGCGCGGGAAAGCGCCGGCGCGTTATTTGGCGATATTGGTCGGGCCGGCTATACTCCCGCTGAACACATTATCCTGCAATACAGGCAGTCAGGAGCATTCGCGTGCCGGCCTTCTCGTTCTTGCGGTTACTCCGGCGTGTCGGACAGCACCTCGGCCTTGTGGGTCGCGGGTTTGCCCATCCTGACCCCACCGATGTGGTCACACCCGAGGAGCGGCACAACAGCCGGATATTCATCTGGGAAGCCCCGTTCACCAATATCGCCTTCGGCTCGCTGGCCAACTTCTTCGCGCTCTTCGCCATCCAGTTGGGCGGGAGCAACGCGGTGGTGGGCTGGCTGACCAGCGGGCCGGCGGTGGTGAACATGCTGTGGCCCCTGCCCAGCGCCCGCATCATTCAGCGTCTGGCCAATTACCCGCGCACCTTGGCGCTGTCGGCCTTCTTCCACCGCCTGCCTATTATCGCGCTGGCCGGCATCCCGTTCCTCCCGCCGGCCTGGCGTGCCTGGGCCATTGTGGTGCTGACCACGCTCTCCGCCCTGCCGGCGACCATCTGGGGCGCCTCGTTCCAGACCGCTTCCGCCGAGATGTTCCACCCGCGGCACTTGGCGCGTGTGGTGGGGGAGCGCTGGGCAGTGATGAGCATCGTGGGGATGATCACGTCCCTGCTCCTGGGGAAAATGCTGGACCTCATCCCCTTTCCCCTTAACTTCCAGGTGCTGTTCGCCGGCCTGGGTGCACTGACGCTTGCCTCTGTGTGGTTTGTCCTCCAGCTCCGGATGCCTCCCCGGCAGGAAGAGCCTGTTTCTTCCACTTCCTCTGCGGAGAACACTTCGGCGCCGGCGCCTTGGTGGCAGGCATATCGGCAGTTCGCCATGTACGAGGTGGGCGTGTTCCTGGCATATTTCGCCATGTTTGCCGCGGTGCCGCTGTTCCGAATTTACTGGGTGCGGGATCTGGGCGCCACAGGCACTTGGATCGGCGTCCTGACGGCGGCCTATTCCGCCGGCGGCCTGCTGGGCTACATCTTCTGGGGACGTTGGAACCGCCCGGAGCGGGAACAGCGCGGCGCGCTCATCGCCTCTTTGGGCATCTTGGCCGGCTATCCCCTGCTGACCGCGACCTTCCACCTGCTTGCGCCGCTGGTGCCGGTCATGCTCTTCGCCGGCTTCATGGGCGGCGGACACGAACTGATCATCTTCAACCGCACGGTGGCCTTGTCCCCGCGCCGGACCCGCCCGACCTTTGTAGCGGTTCATCAGATGATTGCGAACGCGGCGGCCTTCTTCGCACCGCTGGCCAGCACGGCCCTGGCCAATACGTTTGGCCCCCGCTGGGTGCTGATGGGTTCTGGATTCTTCGGGATCATTGCCGGCATCCTTCTTTGCTCGCTCGGCTGGGGCTTTCACCCGCGTCCGCGGCCGGCGGCGCCGGTCCCCAGCCCCTGAGATACCCGGAGGGGGATATCATAATGAAACCCGACTTGGTGTTGTACAACGGCATTGTCCGCACCCTGGTACCCGGCCAGCCGGCGTATCAGGCAGTGGCCGTTTGGCGCGACCGCATCGCGGCGTTGGGAGACAATTCTCTCGCCGAGAGCGTCCCTGCCGAACGGCGGGTGAATCTCGCCGGCCGGCTGGTCCTGCCGGGCTTCTGCGACTGCCATGTCCACTTCATGGAATATGCCCTGCGGCGACAGCAGGTGGACCTGAGCGGCACCCGGTCGGTTACTGAAGCATTGGAAAGGGTAAGGGAGGCGGTGCGCCGCGTTCCTGCCGGGCAGTGGATCCTGGGCGGCGGATGGGACCCCAACATCTGGGAGCCGGCGGAATTCCCGCACCGCCAAATGCTGGATGCGGTCACGCGGGAGCACCCTATCGCCCTGGACAGCAAAGACCTGCATTCGCTGTGGGTCAACAGCCGGGCGCTCGAGCTGGCCGGCATTGACGCGCAGACCCCTGAGCCGACAGACGGCCGCATTGTCCGGGATGAGAGTGGTGAACCGACTGGCATCCTTTGCGAGATGCCGGCGAAACTGCTGGTACTGAAAGCTGTCCCGCCGCCCACCCTTGAACAGCGCTGTGCGGCGATGGAAGCGGCCTTCCCCAGTGTCTGGGCGCACGGCATCACTACCATCCATAATTTCCTGCTGAACGAGGGGGCGCAGGAGTTCGGCGCCCTGCAGGAGCTTCATCGGCAGGGCAAGTTGGGCCTGCGCATGCTCTGCCAGATCAGACAGGATATGCTGGAGCCGGCGGTGCAGGCCGGCATGCGCACCGGCCTCGGCGATGCCTGGCTGCGCGTCGGCGGGGTCAAGATTTTCATGGACGGCTCCCTCGGATCACGCACGGCCCTGCTCTTTGAGCCGTACGTGGGCGAGCCGGCCAACCGGGGCGTGGAGATCACGCCGCCGGCGGAACTGCGGGAATATCTGGCGTTGGCCTTCTCTCACGGGATCAGCGCCACCATCCACGCCATCGGCGATGCCGCCAACCATCGGGCGCTGGATGCCCTGGAGGAAATGCTGGCTCGGTACCCGGCGGCGCGTGCACTGCCTAACCGCGTGGAGCATGTCCAGCTCCTGGCGCCGGCGGATATTCCCCGCTTTGGCCGGCTGGGGGTCATTGCTTCTGTACAGCCTCTGCATGCCACATCGGATTACGAAATGGTGGAGCGCTACTGGGGTGAGGAGCGGGGACGCGGCGCCTATGCCTTCCGCAGTTTGCTGGAGGCCGGCGCGGTGCTCATCTTCGGCACTGACTGCCCGGTGGAACCGCTGGGGCCGCTGGCAACCGTATACGCGGCGGTGGCGCGCCGCCGGCCGGACGGTTCCCCTTCGCCGGCCGGCTGGCATCCTGAGGAGCGCCTCACGCTGGAGCAGGCGCTGGCCGCCTGTTGTGCCGCGCCGGCCGCGGCCAGCGGCGAGAGCGACATCAAGGGCACGCTGGAGCCGGGCAAGCTGGCGGATATTGCCATCCTATCGCGGGATATCTTCGAGGGGCCGGCAGAGGCCCTGTTGGAGACAGAGGTGCACGGCACGGTGCTGGGCGGCCGGCTGGTATACCGCGCGCCGGCATGGGCATGACCTGCCGTCATCAATTTGACAAGCCGGATAGCCTCCGCTATAATATATTATGCCCAAGGGGCTGTAGCTCAGCTGGGAGAGCGCTACAATCGCACTGTAGAGGTCAGGGGTTCGAATCCCCTCAGCTCCACCAGTGGGAACAATCGCATAGCGTAAAGGCGGTGAGCGGGAGTAGTAGACCATCTCCGCAGAGAGTCCGGCAGTATACCAGGTGGGAGCCGGGCAGGCACATCGGAGAGTGCCGTGATAAGGTCGAACTCGCCCGTGAGCTGTGGCGGTGAACGTAAAGTAGCCGCCGCCGGCCGGCGGCCGTTACCTCGCCAAAAGTGGTTGGAGATGTGTATGGGGCTGTAGCTCAGCTTGGGAGAGCGTCTGAATGGCATTCAGAAGGTCAGGGGTTCGAGTCCCCTCAGCTCCACCACGGATGGAGGTGCTCAGCATCGGGGCGGATGGCTGAGCACCTCGCCTCATACCTCTCTGACAACCAGGGTGGTACCACGGAGGCTCCCCTTCGTCCCTGATGGGATGAAGGGGTTTTTGATTTGGCTGGCAGTGTCGGCCGCACAGACGGATATTTCGCGCATTCAGGAGGCATCGGGATATGGCGGACAACTATCAACCCGCGGTCATTGAGAAGAAATGGCAGGAGCGGTGGGAGGCGGACGGGCTGTACCGGGCGAAGGTTGATCCCAGCCGGCCCAAATGGTACGCGCTGACCATGTTCCCGTACCCCAGCGGGGACCTACACATCGGACACTGGTACGCCATGGCCCCCTCGGACGTGCGGGCGCGTTATGCCCGCATGAAGGGGTACAACGTGCTCTTCCCCATGGGGTTCGATGCCTTCGGACTGCCGGCGGAGAACGCCGCCATCAAGCACGGCATCCACCCCTATCAGTGGACCATGGCCAACATCGAGCGCATGCGCAAACAGCTCAAATCTATGGGCCCGATGTTCGATTGGGAACGGGAGGTCATCACCTGCCTGCCCGAATATTACAAATGGACACAGTGGTTCTTCCTCCAGCTCTATAAGCACGGCCTGGCGTACCGCCAGAAGGCGCCGGTGGACTGGTGCCCCACCTGCAACACCACCCTGGCGCGGGAGCAGGTCTGGGGGGAGGACCGCCACTGCGAGCGCTGTGGCACGCCGGTCATCAAAAAGGACCTGGAACAGTGGATGTTCCGCATCACCAAGTATGCCGAGGAACTGCTGAACTTCGACGGCATTGACTGGCCCGAGCGCGTCATCACTATGCAGCGCAACTGGATTGGCCGCAGTGAGGGCGTGGAGTTCACCATGCCGGTGGCGGACAGCGACAAAAGCTTTCGCGTCTTCACCACGCGGCCGGACACGGTGTACGGCATGACCTTCGCCGTCCTGGCGCCGGAGCACCCTCTGGTCGAGGAGATCACAACGCCGGACCGCCGCTTGGAGGTGGAGGCGTACGTGTTCCAGGCCCGCCGGCAGACCGAGATCGAACGCCTGTCCACGGAGAAGGAGCGCACCGGCGTCTTCACGGGCGCCTATGCCATCAACCCCATGAACGGCGAGCGGGTGCCCATCTACATCGCCGATTATGTGCTCATGACCTACGGCACAGGCGCTATTATGGCGGTGCCGGCGCACGACGAGCGCGACTTCGATTTCGCCAAAAAGTACGGCCTGCCCATCCCAGTAGTCATCGCGCCAGATGGATGGGACGGCAGTCCGCTGAAAGAAGCCTATATAGGCGAAGGCACGATGGTCAATTCCGGGCCGTTCAACGGTATGCGCAGTACGGAGGCCTGGCATGCCATCGCTGACTACATGGAACAGCACGGCATCGGCGAGCGCAAGGTGAATTACCGCCTGCATGACTGGCTGGTCAGCCGGCAGCGCTACTGGGGCGCGCCCATCCCCATCATCTACTGCCCGAAGTGCGGCACGGTGCCGGTGCCGGAGGAGGACCTGCCGGTGCTCCTGCCTATGGATGCCGAGTTCATGCCGACCGGCGAGTCGCCGCTGAAGTATCACGAGGGGTTCCTGCACACCACGTGCCCGCAGTGCGGCGGGCCGGCGGAGCGCGAGACCGATACCATGGATACCTTCGTGTGCTCCTCCTGGTATCAGTACCGCTATCTCAGCCCGCATTACGATAAGGGGCCGTTCGACCCCGAAGAGGGCAGGTACTGGCTGCCGGTAGACCTGTATACCGGCGGCGTGGAACATGCCACCATGCACCTGCTCTATACCCGCTTCTTCACTAAGGCTATGCGGGACATGGGCCTGGTGGATTTCGACGAGCCGATGCTCCGCCTGTTCAACCAGGGCACCATCCTCGGCGAAGACGGCGAGAAGATGAGCAAGAGCCGGGGCAACGTGGTGAACCCCGATGACCTGGTGGCGAAATACGGGGCGGACACGGTGCGCGCCTATTTGATGTTCATCGGCCCGTGGGAAGAGGGCGGTCCCTGGAACAGCAAGGGCATCGAGGGGGTGCACCGCTTCCTGCACCGCGTCTGGTCGGTGGTGGTAGAGCCGGGGAAAGAGGAAATGCGCACTGCTCAGCCCACGCCGCAACAGGTGGCCGATCTGCGGCGCATTACCCACAAGACCATCCGCAAGGTCACCCAGGACATGGAGGGCTTCCAGTTCAACACGATGATCGCGGCCCTGATGGAGTTCAACAACTATCTCGTCAAGGCCAAGGACACCGAGGTATATGGGAGCGAGGCTTGGGACGAGGCCATCCGCACGCTCATCCTTCTGCTGGCGCCGTCCACCCCGCATCTGGCGGAGGAGCTGTGGGCGCGCATCGGCGGGCCGTACAGCGTGCATCAGCAGTCCTGGCCGGCCTGGTCCGAGGAACTGGCCGCCGACGAGATGGTGACGTTGGTGGTGCAGGTCAACGGCAAGGTGCGCGATAAGGTTACTGTGCCCGTGGATATTCCGGAGGAAGAGGCCAAGCGGCTGGCACTGGAATGCCCCAACGCCCGCCGGCACTACGAGGGCAAGGAAATCGTCCAGGTGGTGTATGTGCCGCGCCGGCTGGTCAACATTGTGGTGAAATAAGTTCGCCCATGATGGTAGTGGTTCAGGTGACAGTCATCTTCGCGGTGGCTGTCACCTGATTTTTGGGGAGCCGCAGGGCTTCGCTCCTTACGCCCGGACGTCCCACGCTTGGGCGGGATCAGGCCGCCGATACGCTTGGGGGAATTACCCCTGCGTCGGGGGCATAAACAGGTCGCGCAGTGCCTCTAAGCGGTTCTCGAGGGTAATACGAAAGTCCTTCCGAAAGAAGAGCTGGTCATACAGCCGGCCCATGAACCCACCCAGCAAGCGGTACTCCAGGCGCAGGGTTACCAGGGTCCCCTCGTCCTGCGGCGCCAGAAATACATGCTCGTGCCACTGCGCGCCGGCCCGCTCGGCAGACACATGCTGATACGCAAAGCGGCGCGGCGCCTGCCAGTGTGTCACCTGACAGGTCATGCGGAAAGGCCGGCCGCGCAGGAGTCCGTGGTCCTCCCATTGACTGCCGACGCCAACGGGAGGCGGTGTGATCAGCCGGCGCTCTTTGATGTCCGGCATCCAGGCCGGCGCACGGCCCGGGTCGCTGACCACCTGCCAGACAGCTTCCAGCGGTGCGGGGATAAGCAGTGAAGCCTCGATCACGGGCATTAGAGGCCTTCCTTGAAATCAGATGGACTGCGTCGGATCATGCGCCCTAGGGGCAGGGCCGGGATGGGGTCACACCGTTGTGTCCCATCCCATTAGTCACGGGCTGATTCAGGCCGCCTGGCCTGAGGGCCGGGGGGTCAGGGTGTTCCGCAGAAGGGGGCGGAACTTGTAGCCGTAGATGATCTGCCCTTCCTCACCCTCTTCGCGCAGTTTGCGCGTCACCATCTCGACCGGCATGCCGATATGCACCTCTGCCGGGTCCACGTCCGTCAACTGCGCGGTTACCAGCGGCCCTTCTTCCAGCTTGACGATGGCGACGGTATAGGGCACGAACTCCTCAAAGCCCTCCGGCGGCTGGTAAATGGTAGAGAAGGAGTATACCTCTCCGCGGCCGCTGAAGGTGAAAGGGTCGGACGCCGGCCGACTGCACTCTGGGCAGACGTCCCGCGGCGGGAAGATTTTGGCGCCGCATTTGTGGCAGACCTCACCCACCAGGGCATAGCGCTGTGCCCTCGTTCTCCAATACGCAGGAATTCCCATTGCATTACCTCCAGGACATAGTTCGCAAATTGTCATGCTTCCAAAATAGTGGTGATGATGGTGGCGCCGCTTCCACCGATGTTCTGCGCCATGCCGAGCCGGGCATTCGGAACCTGGTTGGCGCCGGCGCGCCCGGTCACTTGTTGGGCAACTTCGATCACCTGATAGATACCGGTGGCGCCCACCGGATGCCCACGCCCTTTCAGGCCCCCCATGGTCGAGATGGGGATGCGGCCGTTCCGGGCGATGGACCCATCCATGGCCAAGCGCACCCCCTCGCCGCGGCGGGCGAAGCCGGCCGCCTCCAGGGAAAGCGCGGCCATGATGGTGAAGGCATCGTGCAGTTCGAACAGGTCAATGTCCGCCGGTGTGACGCCGGCCCGGGCATAGGCCTTCTGCACCGAGATGTAGCCGGCCTCCAGGAACAGCGGGTCGCGGCGGTCGTGCAGGGCCAGCGAATCGGTGCCCACCTCGCAGGCCCGGATGCGCACCGGATGGTCGGTGAAGGAGCGCGCCTGCTCGGTCGGACAGAGCACCACCGCCGCCGCGCCGTCGGCCACCGGTGAGGAGTCGAGCAGGTTGATAGGATCAGCAATCATGCGCGCCTGGACGAACTCCTCTTTGGTGATGGGCCGGCGGAACATGGCATACGGGTTGTTGACCGCGTTCTGATGCGCGGTGATGGCGAAGCCGGCGAAATCCTCGTGCCGCACGCCGAACTCGTACATATAGCGCCGCATCAGCAGAGCGTTGATGGACACGAACGAAAGCCCATGCGGCGTCTCGTAATCGGCGTCGGCGGCCTCCGCCAGGGCGGTGGTGATGGAATTGCCGATGGAGTCGGTCATCTTCTCCACGCCGGCGACGATGACCAGGTCGGCCGCGTCGGAGGCCACCGCCAGATAGCCGGCCCGCAGTGCCGCCGCGCCGGAAGCGCAGGCCGCTTCCACTCGGAAGGCCTCGATGCCCCGCAGTCCCACGAAATCTGCCACCAGCGCTCCCAGATGATGCTGGCCGGAGGTCTCGCTGGAGAGCATATTGCCCACGTACAGGGCGTCGGCGCGCTCAATGCCGGCGTCCTGCATGGCGGCCAACACTGCCTGCGCCGCTAAATGACGAAGGGAAAGTTCCCAATGTTCCCCCACCGGGGTCTGTCCGAATCCGATAATGCTCACGTCCCGCAAGGTGATCTCTCCATGTTCCAGGTCGTGCGATTAGTGCATGTGCAGTTTGCGCCGATAGCGCACGTACAGGCCGTAGTCAATGGGTTTGCGCCGGCTGACGTACTCGCGCGTGAGATAGGCCCGCGCGCGGCGCTCCTCGATGGCCTCGGTCACACGCAGGGCGAAGGCATCACTGCCGGCGCCGGAACCGAACGACACCAGCAGGATGCGGTCGCCGGGCTTGGCCGCGTCCAGCGTCGCGGAGAGGCCGATGAGCGAGGAGCCGGCATAGGTATTGCCGATTTCCCCCACCAGCAAGCCGGGCTTGATCTGCTCGGGGCGGAAGCCCAGCATTTTCGCCACCTGCTGGGGGAATTTGATGTTCGGCTGATGGAAAACCGCATAGGTGAAGTCTTCCGGACGCGCCCCCAGCTCCTCCATGAGTGCCTTCGCGGCGGCCTGGATGTGCTTGAAGTAGGCCGGCTCACCGGTGAAGCGGCTCCCATGTTGGGGATAGTGCTGGTACGGCCGCCGGAAGAAGTCCGGCGTGTCCGTCACATAGCTGAAGGAACCCTCGAACACAGCCAAGGCCTCCTCCGCCGGCCCGACGATGTAGGCCGCGCCGCCGGCGGCCGCCGTGTATTCCAGGGCATCGCCCGGCCGGCCCTGGGCAGTGTCCATCCCGATGGCCAGCGCGTAGCGCGCCATACCAGAACCGACCAGCCCGATGCTGGCCTGCAGGGCCTCGGTGCCGGCCTTGCAAGCGAATTCCCAGTCGCCGGCCAGTGTGTTCGGCACAATGCCCAGCGCCTCCGCAACAATGGTGGAGGTCGGCTTCACGGCGTACGGATGCGACTCACTGCCCACCCACACTGCGCCGATGAGCTGAGGGTCAACGCCGGCACGCTGTAAAGCACTGCGCGCCGCCTCGATGGCCATGGTGGCGGTATCCTCGTCCAGACCAGGCACCGACTTCTCGTGCACTGGCAGGACATCCTCTCCGTTCTTCCAAACGCGCGCTACCTCGCTGGCCGGCAGGCGGTAGCGCGGCACATAAGCTCCGTATCCGATAATCCCAACGTCCTTGACTGGCTTCATGGAATCCCCGATGTCTCCCAACGTGCTTAAGATGCCGAAGCAGAGGCGGACTGCCGGCCCCGGCGCAGTTCAGCCAGCAGGGCGACAGCTCGCTCACTGCGGATATTGTTCTCTTCCAGCATGCGCTGGACAACCCAGGCAACCTCATCCCCCTGGGCGCCGGCGGCCAGGGCAAGCTGACGCGCATGCAGGGACATATGGCCGCGCTGAATGCCCTCGGTGGCCAGTGCCCGGAGGGCGGCCAGGTTCTGTGCCAGCCCCACACTGACCACCACCTCGGCCAGCTCCCGGGCGCTCTGCACGCCTAGTACCTTTAAGGCCAGGCGGGCCATAGGATGGGAGCGCGTGGCACCTCCCACGATGCCCAGCGCCAGGGGCAGTTCGAGGGTGCCCACCAAGTCGCCGGCGGCGTTCTTCTCCCAGTGCGACAGGCTGGTGTACTGCCCCCAGCGCGCCGCGTAGGCATGCGCGCCGGCCTCCACCGCCCGCCAGTCGTTGCCGGTGGCGATGACTACCGCGTCAATGCCGTTCATGATGCCCTTGTTATGCGTGGCGGCGCGGTACGGATCCACTGCGGCCAAAGCATAGGCCTCGATGATGCGTTCCACCACCAGCTCGCCCGGGAAATCGCCGGCGGCCAGGGCCGCCGCCGGCACGACAGCTTTAGCCCGCGCCAGCCGGCGGTCCGCCAGGTTGGACAGGATGCGCAGGTTGACCCGGCCGCCGGTGATGTCTTCCACCGCCGGCGCCAGCCACTCAGCGACGGTGTTCACGGCGTTGGCGCCCATAGCATCGCGGCAGTCGAAGAGCACGTGCACGACCAACATGGGGCCGGCCGGCGTCTGCGGGAAAAGGCGCACCTCGATATCGCGCGCCCCGCCGCCGCGCTGGACGATGGTGCCGCCGGCGGCATCCGCCTGGCGCATCAGCTCCTGGCGCGCTTCCAGCAGGGCATGACGCGCCCCCCACAGGTCCGCAACGCCCAACACCTGGAGCTGGGCGATCATGACCGGCTCGTCCGCATGGGCCTGGAATCCCCCGCCTTCGCGGACCAGGCGGGCGGCGAAGCTGGCGCCGGCCACCACCGAAGGCTCCTCAATGGCCATAGGGACCAGGTAGTCTCGGCTGTTGACCCGGAAGTTGGCGGCGATGCCCAGCGGCAGAGGGTAGGTCCCGACGGCGTTCTCGATCATCTGATCGGCCGTTTGGCGCGGCAAAGCGCCCTCCCCCAGCAGGAGGGCGCGTTCCTCTGCCGTCAGGCCGGCCCATTCGGCGACGACGCCGGCGCGTTC
>CALIBQ010000014.1 GCA_938049385.1 uncultured Anaerolineae bacterium | reverse complement strand
TGTGCAGCAGGAGGTAGAGGCCTGGGCGAAGACCCGCAATGCGGCGCAGGCCACCGTCGAATGGCGCTTTACCACGACCGATGCTCGGCTTAAGTTCCATCGCCTATATCATCAATAATTATTGTGGTGAAGTAGTAGTTTGTGATTGCAGGCACCCAATTAATGACCCATAGAATCTTCTCAGCACCTTGTTCCTCCTTAACACAACCCTCCTAAGTTATATCCCCGCCCGTGCTTTGTTGAGAAGTGCCCAGAGTTGTTTCACCCAGCCGCAATTATAGAACAGAAAACATAAGCTGTCAATACCTGGGGGAACATCAGTGTAACCAATTCCTGAATAGTTACTTGAACACATTCGTTGTCGGAGGTTCGCCGGCGGCTTTCAGCCGCCGGCGTTTCAACCGCCAGGCTTTTTCAACACCCTCCTCGTTCTTTTTTGGCGCCTTTTCAGTAATATGCTATACTATTTTATTATATGACATGGGGCTTGACGCCGGCAGGAGAGCGAACGCTGTGCCCATACATGTGGTCTATATGAGCACGCCGGCTTTCGGCGTGCCGGCCCTGACACTGCTGGCCCATGATCCGCGCTTCGAGGTCGCCGCGGTGGTCACCCAGCCGGATAAGCCGGCCGGCCGCAGCTTGAAGCGCACTCCGCCGCCGATCAAGCGGGCGGCCGAACGGCTGGGCATCCCGGTGCTTCAGCCGGCCAGCTTGCGCACGACAGCGGCGGTGCGGGAAATCGCCCGCCTCCAGCCGGATGTGATTGCGGTAGCGGCCTACGGCCTCTGGATCCCAAGCGAAATTTTCAACCTGCCGCCGAAGCGCTCGCTGAACCTGCATCCATCCCTGCTCCCGCGCTACCGCGGCGCGGCGCCGGTGGTAGGGGCCTTGCTCGCCGGCGAAGCGGAGGTCGGGCTGAGCGTGCTCTTCGTCGAGGACGAGATGGATGCCGGCAATATCCTGGCCCAGATGCGCGTGCCGGTGATGCCCGGCGATACCACCGCGACGTTGATGGACCGGCTCGCTCATATTGGCGCACCGTTCTTCGTGGAAACGCTGGCCGGCTGGGTGAACGGCACCATCGTGCCCTACGCACAGGACCACAGCCAGGCGAGCTGGGTCGACCGTCTGCGCAAAGCCGATGGCCTGCTGGACTGGACACTGGCGGCAGAGGAGCTGGCACGCCGGTGCCGCGCCCTTTCCCCATGGCCCGGCACCTATACGTTCTACCGGGGACAGCGCCTGCTGATCCATGCGGCATGGCCGCTGAACCAAGCGGTCTATGTTCATACCAGCATGGAGCGCCCCGAGCCAGGCACGGTGCTGGCACTGCCGCAGGGCATCGGCGTCGCCGCCGGGGACGGGGTACTGATGCTGGAGCGGGTACAGCTCGCCGGCCGGCGAGCTCTGGATATCCGCCGCTTCATCTGCGGTCAGCCGGGCTTTATCGGCAGTCATCTAGGCATCGAGTAAGGGTGAAACATCTAGGAGAGGAACAGTATGGTGATCGGAGAACGAATCCGGAAAAGACGCACCGAACTGCGTATGAGCCTGCGCGAGGTCGCGGAGAAAGCTGGCGTCACGGCCAGCTTCCTGAGCCAGATCGAGCGCGAGCTGGCCGACCCATCCATCAAGTCCCTACGCCGCATCGCAGAGGCGCTGGAGGTGCCCGTCTTCTATTTCCTGTCGGACGAACAGGAGCACCGTCCGGTGGTGCGCCGGCAGGAGCGGAAAAGGCTCACCCTGCCGCGCTCCCAGGTCACCTACGAACTGCTCACCCCGGACCTCAACCATAAACTGGAAATGTTTATCGGCCGCATCCATCCATCGCAGGGCAATATCGCCCATCCGATGAGCCACAGCACGGAAGAATGCCTGCTGGTGCTGGAGGGGCGCATCCGGGTGGAGCTGGCGGACAACGCGTACGATTTGGAGCCGGGGGACAGCATTTACTTCGACGGTTCCCAACTGCAAAGCATCTGTGCGTTGGGGGATGAGGAGGCGGTGTTCATCTCCGCCATCACGCCGGCCATCTTCTAGCAGAGGAGGCCCCTCCATGAAGCGCTCGCCCTTCTACTGCGACATTCAGCAGGCCGGCCCGCAGTGGGCTGTGGTGCAGGGATGGGAGGTTCCGAACATCTTCACCAGCCCCCGTGAGGAGCATCTGGCGGTGCGTCAGCGCGCCGGCATTTTCGATTGGTCCACCACCGGCGAGATCGAGGTCCAAGGCCCTGACGCACTGCGGCTGGTGCAGAAGGTCATCGTCAATGACGCCGCCGGCATGCCGGTCAACAAGGTCCTCTACACCACAATGCTGTTGGAAGACGGCAGTATCTTCTCCGATATTACTGTCTACCGTCTGGGCGAATCGCATTACATGCTCATGACCGCCTGGGGAAGTAACGCGGCCAACGCCCGGCCCGAATACGAGTGGCTCCTGCGCTGGAGCGCGGGCCTAAACGTCGCGGTCACCGATGTTTCCTCGGGCAGTGCCCTGCTGGCCGTACAAGGCCCCCTCTCCCGTCAGATTCTCGGATCCATCACCGAGGAACCCTTTGATACACTGGGTTATATGTGGGGTATGCCGGCGCATGTGGCCGGCATCCGCGCTTACATCTCCCGCACCGGCTACACCGGCGAGCTGGGATATGAGGTGCTGGTGCCGGCGGAACACGCCCATGACTTCTGGGAGACCCTCACCGCCGCCGGCAAACCATACGACATGGCGCTCTGCGGCATGGCGGCGGCCTTCAGCCTGCGGCTGGAAAAGGGCTACATCATGCGGTTGGACTTCGCCGGCGGCCGCACGCCTTACGAGGTCGGCCTGGGATGGACCGTGAAGCTGGACAAGGGGGACTTCATCGGTCGGGAATCCCTGCTCCGCCGCAAAGCCGCCGGCTTCTCCGAAAAACTGACCCTCCTGCAGTTGGAAGATGAATACGTGCCGGCCGGCGGCGATGCTCTGCTGGTGGATGACAGAGAGGTCGGCAAGGTTACCAGCGCCGCCTTCGGCCACAGCGTGGGTCATCCGCTGGCCTTTGGATACCTGCCGCTGGAACATGCCGTTGAAGGCAATGCGGTGCGCGTGCGGGACAGCGCCGGCGGGCATCACCCGGCGCGCGTGGCACGCCGGCCGCTCTACGACCCCGAAGGAACCCGCCTGCGGATGTGAACGGGAGGCACTGCCATGGACAAGCCCAGGGTGCTGATAGCCGAGGATAGCCCAATGCTGCGCGCCATGATGAAAAAGGCGCTGGAGGCGGCCGGCCTGAGCGTTACCCTGGCGGAAAACGGCCGGCAGGCACTGGAATTGGCACACGCCCAAACCTTTGACCTGTTCGTGCTGGACAACCGCATGCCGGAGCTGGGCGGTACCGAGGTCTGCGCGGCATTAAAATCGGACACGCGCTGGAGCAGCGTCCCCGTGATCATCATCACTGGCGACGAACAACCCGATCCCTGCGGCGCGGATCGCTACGTGGTCAAAGACGCTGGCTTCGCGGGCCTCGTGGCGGCGGCACGTGAACTGCTGGCAATATAATTGGCGCTCAAAGGGTTGGGCGCCATTCCGCGCCGGCAAAGGCCAGCCGCCGGCCGCTGTCTTGAAAACCAACCCGCTCGGCCAGGGCGATGGAAGCCTGATTGACCGCGCCGGCCAGGTACAGCGGCGTCACGCCGTCCCGCACCAGCTCCGCGCATAGTGCGGACACGACCGACTCTCCCCAGTGCCGGCCCTGCACCGCCGGCTCCACATGCACCGCCACTTCAGCGAACCGCGGGGAGCGCCAGTTCACACTGGCAAAGGCGAGCACCTCGTCCTTGGGAGAGCGAATCTCGTAGCGCGGCTGGCCGTCAGGGGACTGGGCGCGCGTTACCAAGATGTTGATGATGGGCTGGAAATTCGCAACGTCCAGCACGTAAAGGCGAAAGACCTCCTCGCCGGAGAGGATGAAATAATCCCGCCAGACCTGAAGATAGTGGATTGGCCCCAGGAGGTACCCCGGCCGGCGCTGTGGGGCGATCTCCTGTATCAGTTGGCGCAGGGCCGGCTCGTTCTCCGCCAGCATGACATAGAGGGGGCGGAACAGGTCGTAGCCGGTCAGGCATTCGGCCAGCGCGCCGGCCACCTCGCCGCTCTGGTCATAGGTCACGTACAGACGGGTGCGCGAGGCGGGATGATAGAGCATGTAATAGGCAAAAATGGCCTGCTCCACATCCGAAGTATCCAGCCAGCGCTGAAGCGTCTGGCGCAGTTCGCTGATGGTGCTCAAGGTCGACACGACACTCCTCCACACGGGGTAAGTGGCACGCGGCCATTATAACGTGAACAGGCCTGCTCGACAATTGGCCGGTACATAAGTGGAGCGAAAGGAGTAGATACTTTGTTGAAAATCCTGGTGGATTCCACATGCGACCTTTTGCCGGAAGAGGCGGCTGGCTACGGCATCTACATCATCCCCATGTACGTCACCATTGGCGGCCGCACGTATCGGGATGATGGGAAAGAGCTGAGCCGGCAGGAATTCTACCACCGGCTCCGCACCGAGCGGGAACTGCCGCGCACTTCCCAGCCCTCTATCGGGGACTTCGAACAGGTGTTCCGGGGGCTGACGGCCGACGGCAGTGAGGTCCTGTGCCTCACCATCTCCTCCCGAATGAGCGGCACCTGGCAGGCGGCTGTAACGGCCGCGGAAGCGTTCCCGCCTGGCCGCGTTCACGTGATGGATACGCGCGCCGTCTCTGTGTCATTGAGCCTGCTGGCCATCAAAGCCGCGGAGATGGCGGCCGCCGGCGTGCCGGCGCATGCCATTATCCCCGTGCTGGAATCCATCGTGCGCGCCTACCACATCGTCTTCGTCGTCGAGACGCTGGAATACCTGCAGAAGGGCGGCCGCATCGGCACCGCTTCGGCCATGCTCGGCACCCTGCTGGACATCAAGCCCCTGCTCACCATCAAAGACGGCCTGGTCCAGCCCCTGCACAAGGTGCGCAGTAAAAAAGCCGCCAAAGCGCGCATGCTGGAGATATTCGAGGCCGGCATCGCGCCCGGCGCCACCATTGCTGGCGCCGTCGCCCACGCCGCCAGCCCGGAAGAAGCGCAGTGGCTTGCCGATGAACTGCGCTCGCGGTATAATTGCCGCCGGCTGTACATCTCCGAGATGGGGCCGGTGGTGGGCACCCACGGCGGCCCTGGCCTCATCGGTGCCGCCATCTACCCCATCGAGGCAGAACAGGCGCCGGCACAGTCACCCGCACAGTAACTTTTCGCAAGGCGAGGTGTTCTAATTGGTGAAAAGAGGAACGGGGCAGTCCCAAGGTATGGGAATACGCTCGCCCAGGCCGAACGGGAACACTCCCTATACGGCCATGGACGAAGCAGAACTGATTGAACGCGCGGCGCGGGACCCGCGGGCGTTCGGCGAACTGTACGAGCGCTATGTGGACCGCATTTATAACTATATCTATCATCGCGTGGGGAACGCGCAGGACGCGGAGGATTTGACGGCCCGCACCTTTCAGCGGGCGTTACAGCACATCGGGCGGTATGAGGACCACGGTGCGCCGTTCTCGGCCTGGCTGTACCGCATCGCACACAACCTGGTGGCGAACTGGTACCGCGACACCAGCCGGCGCAAAGAGGTCGCCCTGGACGAGCTGTACACCTCTCACCGACGGAGCGATGACCCGTACCGCGAGGTGATCCGCCGCGAGGAAATCGAGACCGTGAGGGAAGTGGTCAAACAGCTCAGCCCGGACCGCCAGACGGTGCTCATCCTGAAGCATTCGGAGCATCTCTCGAACGCCGAGATCGCGCAGGTGCTGGGCCGGACGGAGGGAGCGGTCAAATCCTTGTATCATCGGACACTACAGGCCCTGCGGGAAGAACTGGAAAAACGCGGGATTTTATGAGTTTCACGATCCTGTGGAGGAAAGGAATCGAGGATGGCACTGCCACAGCAAATGGTTGATCTGGTGCCGCTGTTGCGAGTGCGGCAGTGGTTGAATATTGCGCTGGCGCCGGTGCGCCCCAGCGCCGAATTTCGCGCCTGGCTGAAGCAGGAACTGCTCCAGCAGGCGGCGCAGATGTCCCAGCAAGCGCCGGCACGCCGGCTGAATCAGCTTGCGCTCGCCCCCGGCCGGCGGGAACTGCTCATCGGCGCGGCGGTGGGTTCGGTAGTTTCGCTGGCCGGCCTCATCATCCTGCTCATCAAATGGCGGCTTTCTCAGCGGGCGGTGCACACGCCGGCCGCTTGATCCCCCAAGACGCGATAAGGCGGCAGGGTTGTACACCATCACCCCGCCGCCTTTTGCGCGCTTCCCGGGTTACGCGCCTTCCCAGCGGCGCAGCCACTCCATCAACAGCCTGACCCCCACCCCAGTAGCGCCCTTGCTCTGGTACGGCTTCGCCGGCTTATCGGTCCAGTACGTGCCGGCGATGTCCAGGTGCGCCCAGGGGAACTCCCCGACGAACTGGCTCAAGAAGTAGGCGGCGGTGATGGCGCCGGCGGGCCGGCCGCCCACATTGCACAAGTCCGCCACATCGCTCTTCAACTGCTCGCCGTACTCCTTGAACAGCGGCAGGCGCCAGACCCGCTCGCCGCTCCGCTGGCCGGCGGCCTCCAACTGCGACGCCAGGCGGTCATCGGTGCTCAGCAGCCCGGTGGTGATATTGCCCAGCGCGACCACACAGGCCCCCGTAAGTGTGGCCAGGTCCACGATGGCGTTCGGTTGGAACCGGCCGGCATAGGTCAGGGCATCGGCCAGGATGAGCCGGCCTTCGGCGTCGGTGTTCTGTATCTCGATGGTCTTGCCCGACAGCGACGTGACGATGTCGCCTGGCTTGGTGGCCTTTCCGCTGGGCATATTCTCTGTGGCGGGGATGATGCCCACCAAATGGAACGGCAGGCGGAGCACAGCCGCGGCTCGCAGGACGCCCATGACGGCCGCGCCGCCGGCCATGTCCCCCTTCATCTTATGCATGTCCTCGCTGGGCTTCAGGGAGATGCCGCCGGAATCGAAAGTCAGGGCTTTGCCGACCAGCGCGATGGTGGGCAAACCCTCGTCAGGCTCATATTCCAGCACGATGAGCTTGGGAGGCTCATCACTGCCGCGGCTCACCGCCAGCAGCGCGCCCATGCCCATGGATTCCATGTCCGCTTTTTCCAGCACCTGACAGCGCAGGCCAAGCTCCTGGGCCATGGCTTGCGCCTTACCGGCCAGGGCCGCCGGCGTGGTGATGTTGGCCGGCTCATTGACCAGGTCGCGCACATATGCGGCACTCTCGGCGATGACCTGGCCGGCCCGCGCGCCGGCCTGCATGGCAGGTATCTTGCCGGCGTCGAACTCGATCAGCACCATCTCCTCGATGGGTGTGATAGGCTCCTCCACCACCGTCTTGTGACGGGTAAAGGTGTACAAGGAGAGGATACTCCCTTCCACCAGGGCCTGAGCGGCATCCTCCGGCGCGATGCCGCCGGCGCCGGAGCCATGCACCACGGTGGCAAACGAGGTCAGCCCCAGGGAGCGGATTTTCTGGGCCGCCGCGCCGGCGGCGTGGCGGATGGCCTCAAGGCCAAATTCCTCCTGCTTCCCCAACCCGACCACGATGACCCGCTTGGCGGCCACCCCGCCCTCGGGATAGAGCACCGTCACTTCCCCAAGCTTGCCCCGGATGTCGCCGGCGGCAATCAAAGCGCTGATGCGCCCGTTCAGCGCCTTATCTACCGCTCCCGTCGCCCCGCCAGGAGACGTAACCCCTTCAAACAGATTGACCACCAGCGCTTCCACAGGAAACGACTGCGCGGAACCCTGCTGTACCGTAATTTTCATGTCCATTCCCCCTTGATATGAGCTGTTCAGACAATGGACTCGCGCAGCATGCGCAAGGCCGCGATCGCCCCTTCCAATTTCTCACGGTTGGCCGGCTGGTTGGGCCACACGCTGGCCCCCGATGGATGCGGAAGGGGCACCAGCCATACGTCCGCCGGCAGGCGATAGTATGCCGGCCGGTCCGGCGCCTCGCCGGCGCGGTAGGCCCGACCCACATGATCGGAGAGTGAGCCAGGGCCGAGGAAATACGCCAGGGCCAGTTTGCCCACCAGGATGATGATGCGCGGCTGGATCAGGTCCAGCTCCTGCTGGAGATAGGGAGCGCACAGGGCGATTTCCTGTGCGGTTGGCGGACGGTCGCCGTGTCCGCCGGCCTGCCGGCCGGGATAACAGCGCGTCAGCGCAGTGAAATAAAACAATTCGTCCAGCTCCGAACTGGTCCATCCTGCCTGCGCCAGCCAGGAACGCAGCCTCCGCCCGGCGGCGCCCGACCAAGGGATACTGCCGGCGCGCAGGTCTGCCGCGGCCGGTGCCTGCCCGATGACCATCACCCGGGCACGGTCACTGCCAGCAAAAACCACCGGCCCCTGCACCGGGAAGCCGGCCTCCTGACAGCGCCGGCACGCCCGCATGAGGGCCTGCAGTACATCGAGCTGTTGCGGAAGGGACGGCGTCGAAGATAGAGCCATGCCGGTTGGCCTAACGGGCTTCCGCTTCCTCGATAGTGATGGAATGGGTCATTTCCACCTTACCTTCCAGGGTGGCATGCACGGAGCAGTACTTGGTAGTGGACAGCTCCACAGCACGCTCCACCGCCGCTCGGTCCACCTCTTTGCCGCGCACAATGTATTCAATATGCATGCGCGTCCAGGCACGGGGGTGGTCCGGCCGGCGCTGGCCGGTGATCTTCACTTCGAAATCCACCACCTTCTGCTGTTTCTTCTGGAGGATGGAAATGACATCCATGGCGGTACAGCCGGCCAGCGCGACCATAAGAAGCTCCGCCGGCCGCATGCCGGTATTTTCCCCCAGGGGGGAGTCCATGACTACGGAGTGACCGCCGCCGTCGGTGCCCACAAACTGCAGGTTGCGTACCCAACGGGCAGTAATGGTGTATTCGTTCATGATGTGCCTCCGGGAAAGGGGTTAGGCCATTTTACCATGTGGCCAGGCGTTGGACAAGGTGCGGACCCAGGACCAAAAGCCCGATGATCACCGCGATAATGGCGCATATGAGGACGGCGCCAGCCGCCACATCCTTGGCGATTTTCGCCAGCGGATGATAGCGCGGGGTCGCCATATCTATGGCGGTCTCAGCGACGGTGTTGAACATCTCGGCCATCAGCACCAGCGCCACCGTCAGAGCGATGGCCACCCATTCGAGCGTGCTCAGCCCCAGCCAGACGCCGGCCGCAATCACCCCTGCGGTGATCAGCAGATGAATGCGGAAATTGCGCTGGGTGCGCAGGGCGTACCAGATGCCGGCGAAGGCCCAGCGAAAGCTGGAGCGGAGCGTACGATCGCCTTTGGGGTCTTCCACCGCATCTACAGCCAGAAAGGGCTGGCTGATGGAAGGCTTATCCGCCATTCTCCTCCTCCTGGGGCGCGGCCTCCGCGCAACCCAGCCTCTCTAACACCTCACGCTGAAGCGCCCACATGCGGGACTTTTCCTCTAGTTCTGCATGGTCATAGCCCAGCAAATGCAGGGTGCCGTGCACCGTCAGCAGGCACAGCTCACTGGCCAGGGCATGTCCGCCGGCCTCCGCCTGCCGGCGCGCCTGCGGCAGGGAGATGATCACATCACCCAGGTAGCGGCGAGATTGAGTCGGGAGCACAAAGGCATCCTGCCCTTCGCCGGCCCCTTCCTCGAAGGCGAAGGCCAGCACATCAGTGGTGGCATCCACATCCCGATAGTTGCGGTTAAGCTCCTGCACCTCCGCATCGTCGGTGATGACCAGCGTCATCTCCGCCAGCTCGGTCAGTCCGGCCAGGAAAGCGGCCAGGTTGGCGGCAGTCAGCAGGCGTTCCTCTGGGATGGCCGCCAGCTCCTCGGCCGGCAGGTGCTCTCCATAAATCAGCGTGACTTCCAGCAGTTCCTCATGCATCACGAGGGCCTCTCCTGAGTTGGAATGCCCGCCGGCGCGGGGGCGGCCGGCTCTTCCGGCGGTGGTACGGCGGCCGGCTCTGGGTACTGGATGCGCGGATGGAACACGGCCGCCAGCATGGCCACGAACGCCTCGCGAATCGTCTGCAAATCCCGCATGGTCAGGTTGCATTCGTCCAACTGCCCATCCAGCAGGCGACTGCGGATCATTTTATAGACGATCTCGTCAATCTGTTCTGGGGAGGCCGGCCGCTTACTGCGCACGGCGCTCTCGCACCCGTCCGCCAGCATAACGATAGCGGTCTCGCGCGACTGCGGCTTAGGGCCGGGATAGCGAAAGTCATCCTCATTGACCTGGGACGGGTCGGCCGCCTTTTCTTTGGCCTGGTGATAGAAATAGGTGGCGACGGTGGTGCCGTGATGCTCGGGGATAAAGGCCTGGATGGCCGGCGGGAGCTTATACTCGCGCGCCAGCTCCAGGCCCTCCTCCACATGCCGGCGAATAATATCCGCGCTGGTCAGTGGGTCCAGCCCCTCATGCACGTTGACCCCATCCACCTGGTTCTCGGCGAAGAAATAGGGGCGCTTGACCTTGCCGATATCATGGTAATAGGCCCCCACGCGGGTGAGCAGGGTATCCGCACCGATGCGGCTGGCGGCCTCTTCGGCCATGTTGCTGACCAGGATGCTGTGATGATAGGTGCCCGGGGCCTTGAGGAGAAGCTCCCGCAGGAGGGGATGGGTAGGACGCAGGAGTTCCATCAACTGCAGGGTAGTGGTGATGCCGAAGACCGACCCCAGGAAGTAGAAGGTAGCCAGGGTGATGCCGGCCGAAAGCAAGCCGTTGACAAAGCCCATGCTGACCATGCCCAACAGCCCCAGAGTGTCATACACCCGGGCCGGCAGTTGAAAGGTGAGGATAATGGCGACATTGACGACGGATACGAACAGGCCGGCCCAGAAAAAGGCGCTGATCTTCTCGGTGCGCGCCAGCACCAGGCCGGCAAACAACCCGCTCAACAGGAGATACACCATCAGTTCCAAGGAGCCGCGCGAGAGATAGCCGGCCAGCAGGGAGACTACCAGTACCGAACCCAGGGCTATCGGGAATTCCACCAGCACCGTGACCAGGAAGGCCAAGGCCGCGATGGGAAACATATAGGCCAGCATGCTCTGGCCAGGAATCATGACCTTGAGCAGGATGGTGAAGGTCACCAGCAGGACGAAAAGCAGGGTGCTGTAGCGCGGGTGTGAGCGCAGGAGCGGCAGGTGGCGCACCATGTACAAGCCCAGCCCGACAGTACAGAGCAGGGCGAATCCGCCGGCGCCCAGGATATCGTTCCAGTCCACGCGCTCCTGCTGAAGGCCCAGCGCCTCCAGCGCTTCCACGTCCAGCGCGTCCACGATCTCGCCGGCGCGCACAATAATCTCCCCTTCCTCAAAGGTGCGGGAGATAGGCTGGACCGATTCACGCGCCTTGCGCCGGGCTTCAGCCGTCTTCTCAGCGTTGAAAAAGGCATTGGGTTTCAACAGCCCCTGCACGAACTGGCTGATGACCAGGTTCTGCTCTTCGTTGAACTGTGGGCTGACCAGCGCCGGCACGGTGCGCTTGACCGCCTCCAGATTGGAACTGCGGATCTCCTCCCGCATGGCCCGGTCCAGCACGTTGATGATCTCCGTGGAGACATCTTTCCAAGTGCGGTCATCCATGCTCAGCAAGGCCTTGATGGCCTCCGGGCTGAGGGTGACATCTGCGATACTGCTCAGCCACTCGCTTTTGCGAGCAGTAGAGGCAAAGGGGTCGGCGCGCACCATATCCACGAAATTGATCACCGCCCGGGCGCGCTCGATCTGCTGGCGGGCGATGCGGGCTTGGGGAGGGTCATAAATGTCCTGGACGGCATCCTCGGCCCGCTTACGCGCATCTTCGGTCAGCACCTGGCTGATAAAGGAGAAGCGGCGCGGGGCGCGTATATCCGAGGGGCTGACATCCCCTTCCCGTAGCTGGAGGCTGCCGGCCGGCGGAAAGGGCAGGGCCAGGGCAGTAGTCGCAACCAGCCAGAAGACAATGAGATACAGCAGGTTGCGGAGGTAAAAGCTCCAACCCGTTCGTTTCCTGCGGTACGATGCCAGCAAACCTGGCGACGAGGCACGCTTGGCCATGATATCAACCGTTCATCAGGCGCCCAGCAGTGCGCGCACCACTTCGTTGACCAGCCGGCCGTCGGCGCGGCCCTTGACCAGAGGCATCAGCTTGCCCATCACCTTGCCCAGATCGCGGGGGCCGGCGGCACCCACCTCGGCGATGACCTGGCGGGCCAGCGCTTCAATTTCCTCGCGGCTCAACTGCGCCGGCAGATAAGACTCAATGATGGCCAGCTCGGCCTCTTCCTTCGTAGCCAGGTCATCGCGGTTCCCTTTGCGGAACTGCTCGATGGATTCCCGCCGCTGTTTGGCCTGCCGCCTGATGATTTCCCAGATTTCCTCCTCGGTCAGCGGGGCGCGCTTATCAATCTGCGCGGACTTGAGCGCCGCGCGCAGGAAGCGCAGGGTTTCCCTGCGCAGTTCATCGCCGGCGCGCATCGCCTCTATATAATCCTGGTTGATCTTCTGCTCCAGTGCCGTCATGCTATCCCTCCTGCACAGCACGTATGCTGTGCGTTTGATTATAACCGCGCCGGCGGGGCTGTCAACCTTTCGCCGGCGGGTTGGGCGGCAAACCACAGGGCAACCACGTGTAGGGGCAACCACACGTAGGGGCAACCACAAGGGTTGCCCCTACCCGATTTGACATCTACCGCATTCCCTGTATAATGTGCCTGAAATATCATAACATCAGATGTTATGATGTTCTGCTTTTTCAGGAGCATACCATGCCGATCGCACCACTGACACGCGACACCCTGACCGACGGCGTCATTCGCGAGCTTCAACGCATGATCGCCGCCGGCGAGGTCGAACCCGGCGGCTGGCTCCCTCCCCAACCGGAGTTGGCCCAGCGCTTCGGCGTCGGCCTCTCTACCGTGCGCGAGGCCATTAAGGCCCTGGCGCTCGTCGGCCTGCTCATCCCCCAGCCGGGCAGAGGCACCCAGGTCAGCCCGGACGCGCCGGCCATCCTGGACACTTCCACCCTGGTGCGAAGCCGGCTCCAGGAGCTGGACGCCATCCAGCTCTGCGAGGCGCGGCAGTTGATCGAAGTCGGGCTGAGTGTCATGGCCGCCCAGCGCGCCACCGCCGAGGACATCGCCGGCATCGAGTCTGCCCTCCAGCGTATGGAAGAGAACCTGCATGATGACCAGGCCTTCGCCGCCGCTGACCTGGAGTTCCACCTGGCCGTCGCCCGCGCCGCCCGCAACCGCCTGCTCGAACGCTTCTACCAGGTTTCCCGCGAACTGCTGGCCGAAACCACTCAGTACCTGGTGGCCCTGCCCCAGGTGAAGGAGCATTCTATTCAGCTTCAGCGAGAGATATTGAACGCCATCAAAGCCGGCGATCCGGAAGCCGCCCGCCGCGCCGCCGAACGCCATATGGCGTACCTGGGACAGCTCATCGCCGGCTCCAGGGAATAAACACATCGTATCGTGAAAGGAGAGAGACATGAACCGAAGCAGTTACGCGCCGTACGCCACCCCACAGTTCGCCCTGCTGTCCGAAAGCCAGCTCGAGGAAATTCATCTTGCCACGCTGGAGGTCTTGCGCCGTACCGGCGTGCGCTTCCATCATCAGGGCGCGCTGGAGCTCCTGCGCCGCGCCGGCGCCTTCGTGGACGGCAATCTGGTGAAGTTCCCTGCTTCCTTGGTGGAGAGCGCCCTGGCCTCCGCGCCGCGCCGCATCGTGATGTGCGACCGGCACGGTGAGCCGGCCATGCTGTTGGAGGGCCGGCGCACCTATTTCGGCACCGGCTCCGACACCCTGCGCCTGCTGGACCCCGTCACCGGCGAACGCCGGCCGTGGACCACCAAGGACATCTGCGATTCCTACCGCCTGTGCGATGCCCTGCCCAACATCCATTTCCAGATGTCCAACGGCATCCCCAACGATGTGCCCGAGGGAATCTCCCTCTATCAATGGCAGTACCTGCACCTGCTCCAGCATACCACCAAACCCATCGTCTTCGTCTGCAATGACTACGCCGACGCCGCCAACATCATTGAAATGGCCTCCATCGTCGTGGGCGGCAAGGAGCGGCTTCGGGAATGCCCGCTCATCCTGCTCTATTCCGAGCCAAGTTCCCCGCTCCAGCAGAGCGAGACCGCCATTGACAAGCTCCTGCTGATGGCCGAGACGAGCACACCGGTGGTGCACTCCCCCGGCCCGATGATGGGTGCCACCGCCCCCATCCATATGGCCGGCGGCCTGGTCATGTCCAACGCCGAAATCCTCAGCGCCCTAGTGGTGCACCAGCTCAAGAACCCTGGCGCTCCCTTCGTCTACGGCGCCGGCCTGCACCATATGGACATGAAGTCCATGCAGATCTGCTACGCCTCGCCGGAGTTCCAGCTCACCAAGGCGGCCGTAGCCGAGCTGGGCCGCTACTACGGCCTGCCCACCTGGGGCTATGCCGGCTGTTCCGATGCCAAGGTCATGGACGAGCAGGCCGCCGCCGAGGCCATGCTCTCCGTCATCATGGCCAAGCTCTCCGGCGCCAACCTGATTCACGACATGGGCTACATGGAAAGCGGACTGACCGTCTCTTTGGAGATGATCGTGCTGACCGATGAGCTGGTCGCCCTGGCGGACCATCTCATCAAGGGCATCCAGGTGAATGATGAAACCCTGAGCGTCGGCATCCTGCATGAGGTCGGTCCAGGCGGCAATTTCCTCGCGCATCCCTCGACCGTCTCCCACTTCCGCGACTTCTGGTTCCCGAGCCTGTCGGACCGCTACACCTATGAGGATTGGCAGGCGCGCGGGGGCCAGGACATGTACCGCCGGCTCAATCAGCGGGTGCGCGATATCCTGGCATCCCATCAACCCGAACCTCTTCCGAAAGAGACGGTCGAGCGCATGCGAGCGGTTATCGGCTGAGCCGCTCACAAGGGAGGGAAGCCATGACATACGCTTATCTGGGCAAGGGAGACGTACATGGGCGTGTCTTCCGCATCAAGCCGGGGCAGTATATCGCCGGCCATCCCATCGGCATCCTGCACCTGGAGGTCTGGTACCCCTTGATTCCTGGCAATGTGGTCAATGCCAGCACCTATGACTTCCCGGTGCGCCTGAAGCTGGTGAAAGGGGCGACCCAGGAGCGCATGCTGGCCGGCGACCCCACCCTGCTGGATGACATCATCGCCGCCGGCCGCGAGCTGGAGCAAGAAGGCGTGCGCGCCATCGTGGGCGCCTGCGGCTACTTCGGCAACTTCCAGCCGCAGGTCGCCGCGGCGCTGGATGTGCCGGTGTTCCTCTCCAGCCTCCTGCAAGTGCCGATCATCCACCGCGCCCTGAAACCCGGGCAGAAGGTCGGCATCATGTGCGCCGACTCCCGCTTCCTGCGCCGGCAAACCCTGGAGGCCTGCGGCGTCACCCCGGATATTCCCATCGCCGTCATCGGACTGGAGGACCAGCCGGAGTTCGGCAAAATCCTCTTCAGCAAGGGGGAGTTCGACTACGACCGCCTGGAGCAGGAGGTCGTCGCCAGCGCGCAGAAATTGGTGCGGGAAAACCCGGAGGTCGGCGCCATCCTGCTGGAATGCAGTGATCTGCCGCCTTTCGCCGCGGCGGTGCAGGCGGCGGTGGAACTGCCGGTCTTTGACTTCATCACCCTCATCCGCTGGGTGTACACGGCCGTCGTGCAGAAGCCGTACCAGGGTATCTGCTGAAGCCGCAACATTCTATCCCCTTCCCCGTGTACGGGGAAGGGGATAGGGGCTGGGGCTTCGGTACCTTCTTGGCCGCTCTCGACTTGGCCCAGGAGGTCATCAGCGCTTGTCGGATGTTCGCCGGCGGCTTCCAGCCGCCAGGCGAAGCTTCGCAAACACGGCCGGCTTTCAACTATCAAGCTTTTCAACACCCTCGAGCACAGAGGAGCATGCTTCGTGGAAAATGAAACGCTTTTCAGGCCGCGCCTCTCAGTGCTGTCCCCGTATCAACGCCGGCGCATCGCCGGGGGTGCGCTGGAAATCCTGGAGCGCACCGGCGTGCACCTGAGCCATGCCGGCGCCGCTGAAATGCTGGCCGGCGCCGGCGCGCGGGTGGAGCACTCTTCCACCCCCGCCGGCACCCCCGGCTACCGCGTCCGCCTGCCGGCCTGGCTGGTGCAGAAGGCCTTGAATTCCGCGCCCCGCCAACTGGTCATTTACGACCGGCTGGGCCGGCCGGCCATGCGGCTGGGACAGCGGCGCACGTACTTCGGCGCCAACATGGACGCGCCCCTGCTCCTGGACCCGCTCACCGGCGAACACCGCCCACAGGAGGAGGCGGATGACGCCCGGCATGCCCGGCTGGTGGATACCCTGCCGCACCTGAGCTTCCTGATGTCCGCCGGCTTCGCCGCCGACCGGCCAGCGCATCTGGCCGACCGCTTCGCCGCCCGCCAAGCGCTCCTCCACACGACCAAACCGGTGCTGGTCATCACCCTGTCGCTCGCCTCGCTGGCGGAAGTGCATAAGATGGCGGCAGTCATCGCCGGCGGCGAAAAGCGACTGCGCCAACAGCCCTTCCTGCTCCACTACTCGGAGCCTATATCCCCCCTGCTCCACCCCGATGAATCCATCGAGAAACTGCTTTACTGTGCCGAGAAGGAGATACCGCTGGTATATACCCCGTACCTGGCTATGGGCGCCACTGCCCCGTGCGATATGGCCGGCGCACTGGCACAAGCCTGCGCCGAATCGCTCTCTGGGCTGGTTATCCATCAACTGGCGAACCCCGGCGCCCCCTTCATTTTCGGTGCCATGCCCTCGGTCATGGACATGCACAGCACGGTTTTCTCCTACGGTGCGCCGGAACTGCACCTGCTCCTGGCCGGCATGGCGGAGATGGCGGCGCACTTCGGACTGCCCAATTTCGGCACTGCCGGCTGTGGGGATGCCTGCACGTTTGACGGCCAGGCTGTGCTGGAGGCCTCGCTGTCCTGCGCCTTTGCCGCGCTGAGCGGGGCCGACCTGATTCACGATGTCGGACTGTTTGGCAGTGCGCAAGTGATTATGCCGGCGATGTATTTGGTGGTGGACGAAATCGTGGGCATGTTGGACGTCATATTGAAGGGGATGCCCATCGAGGAGCAGGACGCGGCGCTGGACCTGATAGATGAGGCCGGGCCAGGCGGCGAGTTCCTCACGCTGGAGCATACCCTGCGGCACTTCCGGACCTTCTGGCGGCCGGCTCTGCTGGACCGGAGCGGCTATCAGGCCTGGACGCTGGCCGGCAAACCGGATTTCGCCGCGCGCGTGCACGCCCGCCTGCGGAACCTGCTGGAGACCCACCAGCCGGCGCCCCTGCCGTCGGAAGCGGTGCGCGAGCTGGACGCCATCGCGAGAGCGTGGGAAGCCAAGAACTAGATGACGCCGGCGATGAGCAGGTAATAATAGGCGCTGGGGATCACGAACAGCAGACTGTCAATCCGATCGAGCATCCCGCCGTGGCCGGGGATGAGCTTGCTGGAATCCTTGGCGCCGACCTGACGCTTGAACATGGATTCCGCCAAATCGCCGAAGGGAGCCACCGTGGCGATGACGGCGCCCAGTGCCAGCCCGTGCCAGGGGGACAGCCCCAACAGCCAGGCAACCACCGGCGTCAGCGCCGCGCCGGTCAGCCATCCCCCGACCGCCCCTTCCCATGTTTTCTTCGGACTAAGCCGGGGCGCTAGGGGCCGCCGGCCCCAGCGCCGGCCGACGAAATAGGCGCCGCTGTCGGTGATCCAGGTCGAAAGCAGGGCCAGTGCCGTCCACTGCAGGCCCTGCGGCACCAGGCGCAGGGCGACGAAATGCCGGCCCATCCAGCCCAGGTAGAGCGCACCGGCCAGGGTGGCCAGTGCATCCACGCCAGGACGGGGCCGTCCGGGCTGAAGCATATGCCACACCAGCGCGCCGGCGGTGCAGAGGGTGAGGATCAGCTCCAGCCAGGGCCGGCCCTGCGGCAGGATGGGCGGGAGCACCAGAGCGGCCGCGAGGAGCAGTCCAATAGCTTCCTGCGGGGCCAGTTCTGCCTGGCGGAGCAAGCCGTACAGCTCATGGAGGGCCAGGCCGGCCGCTACCAGCACCGCGCCGGCGAACCACCACCCGCCCAGATAGAGAAGCACTGCAACGATGGGCAGAAGGACCAGGGCGCTGAGGACGCGGGTGCGCAGCATACGCTTGCTCCGATGCGAGGGTGAGATTTACTGGTCGAGCACGCGCCCGTAGCGGCGCTCGCGCTGGCTGTAGGCGACCAGCGCCTTATACAGCTCCTCTCGGTCGAAATCCGGCCAGTACACCGGGGTGGAGTAATATTCGGCGTAGGCGCTCTGCCAGATGAGAAAGTTGCTCAGCCGCATCTCGCCGGCGGTGCGGATGACGAGGTCCGGATCCGGCAGGCCGGCGGTGTACAGGTACGAGCTGACCACTTCTTCCGTCACTTGCTCTGGCGCCAGGCCGTCCGCCATCATGCGGCGGATGGCGTGCACGATCTCAGCCCGGCCCCCGTAATTGAAGGCCACGTTGAGGATGAGCCGATCGTTATCCTTCGTCTGCTCGATGGCCGCCAGCATCTTGTGCTTGAGATGCTCCGGAATGCGGTCGAGACTGCCGATATGGCGTATCTGCACGCCCTGGGCCTTGAGGCGCTTGGTCTCGCGGTCAATGACCTCGCCGAAGAGGCGCATCAAGCTTTCCACCTCTTCCGGGGGGCGCGACCAATTTTCCGTCGAGAAGGCGTAGATGGTGAGGATTTTGACGCCGAAATCGACGCATGCTTCGAGGATGCGGCGGATGTTTTCGGTGCCGGCGCGGTGGCCGGCGACGCGCGGCAGGCCGTGCGCCTTGGCCCAGCGCCCGTTGCCATCCATGATGATCGCCACATGGGTGGGCACGCGCGTCAGCGGTTCACGCTCTTCTGTCGCCATAGTTCAGGCTCCTTGTGTTTGGGACAGGCCGGCGAAGACAAAGGGGCGAGGAGACCGCCTGGCGCGAGCCCTCGCCTTACAGTGTTGCATGGGATGCGTGCCGAGGAAACCAGCCGGCTAAATCTCCAGGATTTCCTTCTCCTTCAGCTTGCCCAGCTCATCAATACGGGCGATAAACTGGTCCGTCAGCTCCTGGACCTTATCCCGCCCTTTATGAAAATCGTCCTCGGAGATGATCTTCTCTTTCTCCAGCTCGCGCAGGTCATCAATGGCACTGCGGCGGATGTTGCGCACCGCCACGCGCGCCTCTTCCACCCGCTTGTTGACGACCTTGACCAGCTCCTGCCGGCGCTCTTCGTTCAACCGCGGGATCACCAGCCGGATGATCTTGCCGTCGTTGTTCGGCGTCAGACCCAAGTCGGACTTCAAAATGGCCTTCTCGATAGCGGAAAGGATGCTGGCATCCCACGGGCGGATGGTCAACAGCCGGGGTTCCGGCACCGAGATCGTGGCAAGCTGATTCAGCGGGGTCAGTGTGCCGTAATAATCCACCTTGATGCGCTCCACCAGCGCCGGGCTGGCGCGTCCGGTGCGCAGAGCGCGCAGGTCTGCCTGAAGCGCCTCCACCGCTTTTTCCATTTTTTCAGTTGCTTCGGCTAATACTTCGTCGATCATGGGCGCCTCCTTCTTTGCGGCGTTGGTCGCGGTCCTGCGGCTAGCCGCGACAGATGATGGTGCCTACCGGCTCGCCCAAGACCACTTTCTCCAAGGTGTTCGGCTTCCAGAGATTCACCACCACGATGGGCAGGTCGTTGTCCATGCACAGCGAGATCGCGGTGCTGTCCAGCACACCCACGCGCATATTCAGCGCCTCAATGTAGCTCAGGCGGTCGAACTTCTGCGCGTTGGGATTGATCATCGGGTCTTCGGCATACACGCCGTCGACCTTGGTAGCCTTGACCAGCACCTCGGCGTTGATTTCCATGCCGCGCAGGGCGGCGGCGGTGTCTGTGGTGAAATAGGGGTTGCCCGTGCCGGCGCCGAGGATGACCACACGGCCCTTTTCCAGATGGCGGATGGCGCGCAGGCGGATGTACGGCTCAGCGATGGCTTTCATCTCAATCGCCGTCTGCACGCGGGTGACCACGCCGGCGCGCTCCAGGGCATCCTGCAGGGCCAGGGCGTTCATGACCGTGGCCAGCATGCCCATATGGTCGGCGGTCGCCCGCTCCATCCCATGCGCCAGGCCGTCCTTGCCGCGCCACAGGTTGCCGGCGCCCAGCACAATGGCGATCTCCACCTCATGGGCCTCTTTCACATGCTTGATCATCCGCGCCACTTCATCCGCCCGATGGGGGTCAATGCCGAACCCACTCGGGCCGGCGAGCGACTCACCGCCCAGCTTCAGGATGATCCTGCGGTACTTGACATTACTCATACGCGTAAACCTTTACACAATATGGGACTGGCCTGCTTGTGCAGGCCAGTCAATGTTGTACCGAATTGGAATTATTCTCCCACCGAAAAGCGCACGAAGCGCCGGACGACGATGTTCTCCCCCATCTTGGCGATGGCCTGGGTGATAAGCTCACCTACGGTGATGTTGCCATCTTTGATGAAGGGCTGGTTCAGCAAGCAGGCTTCCTCGTAGAACTTCTGAAGCTTGCCCTCGACGACCTTCTCGATGACCTCTGCCGGCTTGCCCGAATCGGCGAGCTGGGCGCGATAGATTTCTTTCTCGCGCTCCAGCACCTCTGGCGGAATATCCTCCGGCCGGATGTACTGCGGGCTGGCCGCCACGACCTGCATAGCCAGGTCATGTGCCAACTGCTGGAACTCAGGCGTGCGGGCGACGAAGTCGGTCTCGCAGTTCAGCTCGACCAGCGCCGCCACACGGGCGCCAGTGTGCACATAGTGCCCGATGACGCCCTCATGCGCCTCGCGATCAGCCTTCTTGGCGGCCTTGGCCGCACCCTTCTCTCGCAGGATATCCACAGCCTTATCCATATCACCGCCGGCCTCTTCCAGCGCCTTGCGGCACTCCAGGACGCCGGCACCGGTCATCGCACGCAGTTGCTTGATGTCTTCGGTTGAAATAGCCACAGTCGTATCTCCTCTTTATTACTACAATGGCGGTATTATTCTTCGTCCTCTTCCTCAGCCAGCTCGGCGGCGGGGATTTCCTCGTCCTCCCAATCCTCGTCTTCGTCCTCGCCCGCCAATCCACCGCCGAATTCGCCGGCTTTCACCCGGGCCAGCAGGCCGGGCGCCAGGTAGCGCTCATCACCCTCTGTTTCCGCAATTTCCTCGATCTCTTCCTCCTCCTCGGCCTCCGCCTGCAGGGTGGCCCGCAGGTTCTGGCCCTCGATCACCGCGTCCGCGATCTTGCCGACAATGAGCTTGATGGCGCGGATGGCGTCGTCGTTGGAGGGGATGCAAATATCAATCGGGTCGGGGTCGCTGTTGGTATCCACCATGGCGATGATGGGGATACCCAGGCGGTTGGCCTCCTTGACCGCCAGCTCCTCCCGCGTGGTATCGGTGATGAAGACGATATCGGGCAGGCGGTGCATGTCGCGCAGGCCGCCCAGCCGGCGCTGAAGCTTGGCAATGAGCCGCTGTTTGGACAACGCCTCCTTCTTGGTGAGACGGTTGAACTCGCCGCTGGCCAACTGCCGCTCCATCTCGATGAGCTTGTCAATCCGCCGGCGGATAGTCACCCAGTTCGTCAGGGTGCCGCCCAGCCAGCGCTCGTTGACATAGGGCATGCCGCACCGCTTGGCCTGCTCCTCGATGGTCTCCTGCGCCTGGCGCTTGGTGCCGACAAAGAGGACGATGCCGCCCTTGCTGACGGTATCGCGCACCAGCGCATAGGCCTTTTCCAACTGGGCGACGGTCTGCTGAAGGTCAATGATGTGGATGCCGTTGCGCTCCGTGAAGATGTAGGATTTCATCTTCGGATTCCAACGGCGGGTGCGGTGTCCGAAATGGACGCCGGCCTCAAGCAGTGCTTTCATCGTGACGATAGCCATTTGTTCTGTTCCTCCCGTTAGTCGTTGTACGTCCGCCCATCATCCGCCTGCCCGGGGACCGCCTGACAGAACAATGTCGGGCACATCGTTGTGTCCGACCTCGCACCGTCAGCCGGCACGGCCCAAACAGTCCGATGGGCGTGCGTGATGTAACTGCATGCGGCAAGTATATCATAGGGGGGATATTCGGGCAAATTTTGCCGACACTTGCGCACCTCGCCGGCCCATGCTACAATGCGCCGCAAGCCGGCAATTACCTGCTGATTTCCTGTAATGATAGGGGCGGAGCATGATGATCAAGACCGAGGCGGTATGGACCCATGAGCCGGCAGCCTGGCAGTGGGATGAGAAGGGCCGACTGATCGCCCAGGCCCGACCACAGACCCATTTCTGGCGCAAAACCCGTAGCGGCTTCATCTACGAAAACGGCCATCTGTATGCCGTCCAGGTGCGCGGCGACTTCATCGCCCAGGTGCACGTCAGCGGCCGGTTCCAAAGCCCTTACGACCAGGCCGGCCTGATGGTCATGGCCGACGCCGCCACTTGGCTGCGCGCCGGCCTAGAATATATCGAGGGCACCTGCTACCTAACCAGCGTGCTGACCTGCGACTTCTCCGATTGGGCCATCAGCCGGCCCATTGACAAGCACGGCATCTGGCTCCGCATGGAGCGCGACCGCGACGCCGTGGTCGTGTCCGCTTCCTTGGACGGCAAGCGCTATTTCCCCGTGCGGGAATGCCGGCTTTCCGATGCCCTGGCCCTGGATGTAGGGCCTTACCTGGCCTCTCCGATGGGGAACGGCTTCAGCGCCTCATTCGAAGGGTTGGAGATTATCCAGCCGCGCCAGCCGCACCCCTGACGCCAGCCGCCCTCCGAGAAGTCCTGCCGCACAGGCCGCACCCTGCCCCGCCCTGGGTCATACCAACGGCCGGCACAGCCAGGAGAGACATCGTCATGGAAGTGGAACCTCTGTACGGCGGCATCGAGGCCGGCGGTACCAAATTCATCTGCGCCATCGGCTCCGGCCCGGACGACATCCGGGCGGAAGAGCGCTTCCCCACTACCTCCCCGGCGGAGACCATCGGCCGCGCGGTCGCCTTCTTCCGCCGCTGGCAGGAGGCCGGCGGGCCGGCGCTGTCGGCTATCGGCATCGCCTCCTTTGGGCCGCTGGACGCCGACCCCGCATCCCCTACCTTCGGGTACATCACCGTGCCGCCCAAACCAGGCTGGGCGAACACCGATTTCGCCGGCGCGGTCCAGCGCGCCCTGAACCTTCCAGCGGCATTCGATACCGATGTGAACGCCGCCGCGCTGGCCGAGTGGCGCTGGGGCGCCGGCCGAGGACTGCACACCCTGGTCTACCTGACGGTCGGCACCGGCATTGGAGGCGGGGCGATAGTGCACGGCCGGCTTCTGCACGGCTTGGCGCATCCGGAGATGGGACATATGCGTATCCCGCACGACCGGGAGCGCGACCCTTTTCCGGGCGTTTGCCCATATCACGGCGACTGCCTGGAGGGGCTGGCCGCCGGCCCCGCCCTGGAAGCGCGCTGGGGCCAGCCGGCGGAGAGCCTGCCGCCGGACCATCCCGCCTGGGAGCTGGAGGCCAACTATCTCGCCCTGGGACTTATGAACCTGGTCTATGCCCTGGCCCCTCAGCGCATCATCCTGGGCGGCGGGGTCATGGAACAGTCCCATCTTTTCCCTCGCATCCGCCAGAAACTGCTCCAGCTTTTCAAGGGCTATGTGGCCAACCCGGCGCTCCTGCAGGACATGGAACGCTACATTCTGCCGCCGGCCTTGGGCCAGCGCGCCGGCGTGCTGGGCGCCATTGCCCTGGCTCAGCAGACCCATCTCTCTGGAGGGAAATAATGCCGCGACCGCCTTTCCTTGACCAGATTGCCCTCGTTACCGGTGCCTCCAGCGGCATCGGCCGCGCCACGGTGTTGGCACTGGCGCAGTGCGGTGCCCACGTGGCCCTGGCAGCCCGCTCGGTGGATAAATTGGATGAGGTGGCAGAGGAGGTCCGCCGGCTGGGGCGCCAGGCGCTGGCCGTCCCGACGGACGTCCGTCGGCGCGCGGATGTATCCCGCCTGGTGCGTCAGACGCTGGCAACATGGGGGCGTATTGACATCCTGGTGGCCAATGCCGGCGCCTATATCCGCACCCCGGTGCCGGCCATGCGCGTGGAACATTTCGAGGAATCCTTCCAGGTCAACTTTTACGGCGCGCTCTATCTCATCGTCGAGTCCCTGCCGGCGATGCTGGAGCGCCGGCAGGGGCATATCGTGCTGATCAGCTCCATGGACGCGCAGAAGGGCATGCCGCTTGACGCGCCCTACGTCGCCGCCAAATACGCCCTGCGCGGTCTGGGAGAGGTCATGCGGCAGGAACTGCGGCCGTATGGGATTTTCGTCACCACGGTCTTCCCGGGCCGGGTGGACACCCCGCTGATTGACTACCTGGATGTGCCGCGCATCTCCGCCAAAATCCCGCCGGCAAACGTGGCCAAGGCCATCGTGCGGGCGGTCCGCCGGCGTCAGCCCGAGGTCATCGTCCCGCGCTACGCCAAAGCGCTGGTCTACTTCAACACCCTCTCGCCCCGATTGGGGGACTGGCTGGTGCGGGTCTTCCATTTCGAGGGTTGGGACAGACGCACCAGGAACAGCCAACGGCAGTAAATTCTCGAATGGAAAGGATCGCTCATCCATGGAACCGTACCATATGGATGCTTCCCTCTCTCGTCCACTGCACCCCTGGCTGTACCCGCTCAAGGTCGCCTATGTGCCCGGGCCGGCCCATCCCCTGCTGGAGCGTGTCGCGCGGGGTTTGCTGGAGCGCTTCCGCCAGCGCGGGCATCACGTGCTGGCGGAGCCGGCCCCGGACACCGAGGTGCTTCTCACCACTGCCCGCTTTGAAGAGCCGCTGAGCTGGCGCCAGGCACTGCTGTTCACCGCCCGCCGGCGCTTCCGGCTCCAGCGCGCCCCGACCCTGTTCACGCTGGTGCATATCCTGCCGGACGCCTTTCACCGGGCCATGGGACGACTGCGCCGGGCGCTGGCGCGGCCGGCCCCCGAGCCGGCCGACTTCCCATTCGCCGGCCTGGCCCCGCAGGCCTGCCAGGTGCTGTACGAACAGGGGAAGCGCGCCGGCCCCATCCTCGCGCTGGAGCGGGTCGTGCAGGCCCAGGCCAAGAGCATCCGCTCCGTGCTGGTGGTGGGAGATGAAGAGGTCGAAGAGGCGTATATCTTTGACCTGGCCGGCGCACACCCGCGCCTGAGCGGCGCGAACTTTACCGCGTTTTGCGACGAGCTGGCCCTGCGCATGGCCGCCTATGCCTGCACCCATGAGGTTACCGAGCATCAAACCATCGGCGAACCCATCCCGCGCGAGATATGGGATGAGCTGAAGACGCCGGCGGCCATGGCCCGCGCCGCGCGCGAGCTGGGCCGGCGGAACTTCTTCACCGACATGGTGCGCATCAGCGACTTGGTGGAAGTGCCTTACATCGAGGATGCGGTGGCGCGGCAGTACAGCGAGGGGTGCTTCGCCACCTGGGAGCCGGCACTGAATGCCCTCATCACCACGATCACCGGCAGTGCCCGCCCCATCAATAAAGATGCGATCACCGAGGACGACCTGGCGGTCATCGTCGGACTGCGGCCGGACGGCCGCGGCGCGCTGGTGCGCGAGGTCGCCGGCAAGGAGAACTCCCCGCCCTCTTCCGAAGCGGTCGAGCTGATGCTGATGGACCTGGATTTGCCCCGCATCCGACTGGGCCCGGAATGGGGCGATTGGGAAGAGGTGCCGGCGGCGCGCTCCAAACTGCACGGCCATCGCGGTGTGGCGGCGTTCGATCCATCGGCGGTCGAGTTTGTCCCCCTGGATGAAGCCTACTACTATTTCCCGGTCTCCTGCGCCACGCAGGCCCAGGCCGAGGGCATCCGCCGCGCCTTTGCCCGCTCCGAGGCCCTGCGCCGGCCTGAGGACACGCGGCAGGTGATCTTCACCATTTTGCCCGGGCATGGTGCCGTCATCGTGGAAAAATGGGCCGCCGGCAAAGCGCCCTTCCAGCTCATCTGGGAATACATGGACGCCGGCAAACTGGTCATCGAGAGCCGCATCCCGCAGGGACCGTTCCGCTTCGTGCCAGGGGCCGATGGGCGGATGCATATCATCGCCGAGCAGTTTTAGGTCAGCGGGCGTGATTCTGGGGGTCCATATCGGGGGGCGCCTGCCGGCCGAAGGTGCGCACCGCCTCCCGCGCAAGCTGGTCCACGCGCTCGTTGTAGGGGTCGCCGGCGTGTCCCCGTGTCCAGCGCCATTCGATCTCGTGTGTATCCAGCAGAACGGCCAGCTCCTGCCACAAATCCTGGTTCCGCACGTGGCCCCTCTGAACGGTGCGCCAGCCGTTGCGCCGCCATTTGGGGAGCCATTCCGTGATGCCGCGCTGGAGATACTGGGAATCAGTGTACAGCGTGACCTTGCAAGGACGTTTGAGGGCCTTGAGCGCGGCGATGGCGGCCCGCAGTTCCATGCGGTTATTGGTGGTGTGGGAGGAGCCGCCGGCCAGCTCCTTCCTATGCCGGCCAGAGATCAGCAGAGCCGCCCAGCCCCCCGGCCCCGGGTTGCCCTCGCATGCGCCGTCGGTATAGATGATCACTTCCGGGCGTTGGTCCTCCATGTTCGCTCCCGTGAGGTGGAATACACGTCCTACCGCTGAATGATAACGCAAACCGTCCGTTTCGCAAAACGAATTCTCTTTTGCCGGCCTTGACGAGCGTACCCGTTTTGGTGTACAATAATAGTGTCATCGCGAACAAGGACTGGTTCGTGAGGAATGGGGCTGTTTCCGCAGCGCGGCGCCGAACAACAGGGAAGGTCCATTGATGTTCATCTGCCCCTGCCCATCCGTTCTTCTAGGAATGAACATACGTCCATTATGTCAAATGGCCCTCGCCAGAGCCAGCACTCCTTCGGGTGCGCCGGCCCTCTCATGGCGCAGGGCCGTTTTGTTTGGCTAGGGTTCGTGCTGTCCTGTCCACCGCTTTGGCGCGTCGAGAGCATCGTCGTCCATCGCTGACCTGGGGCTACATCTTCCTGGTCCCGTCCCTGCCCCTGCCAGCATCCTTGGGGTATCATTCGCCGCAGTACTGCTTTTGCCCATTTGCAACCGTCCATCGCATTATCGTCATTTCCTGCCAGAAAGGAGGGCCAATGTGAAAGAAGTCGTCATCATCGGAGGGGTGCGCACACCAATCGGCGCACATGGTGGAGCATTTCGTGACATCACCGCTCAGGAGTTGGCCAGCATCGCTATGCGGGGCGTGCTGGAGCGCACCGGCCTGGACCCGAGCCTCATTGACGAGGTCATCCTGGGATGCATCGGACAGCAGAGCGACGCGCCCAACATCGCGCGGGTGGCGGCTCTGATGGCCGGCATCCCTATTCGGGTGCCGGGCTTCACCGTCCAGCGCAACTGCGTCTCCGGCATGGTCGCCATCTCCAGCGCGTATCAGGCCATCCAGGCCGGCGACGGAGAAATCTTCCTCTGCGGCGGCACAGAGTCCATGTCCACCGCCCCCTATGTGGTGCGCGGCGCCCGTTGGGGGCTGAAACTGCGCCACACTACCTTCATTGACACCCTATGGGAGGGGCTGACCGACCCCATCTGCAACCAAATCATGGGGTACACCGCCGAGAACCTAGCCATGATGTACGGCCTGACCCGCGAGGAGCTGGATCAGTTCGCTGTACAGTCGCACAAGAAGGCTTTCATGGCGACGCGCACCGGCCGCTTCCGCGATGAAATTGTGCCGGTGCCGGTCATCAAGCGCGCTGCCGGCCAGGAGGTTGCCCGCGAGGAGATCATCCAGGACGAATGCATCAACCCCAGCCTGACGGTGCAGAAGGCCGCCCTCTATCCCACGGTGTTCAAGGAGGGCGGGGTAATCACGCCGGCCAACGCCTGTCCCATCTCCGACGGCGCGGCGGCCGTCATCGTCATGACTAAGGAGAAGGCGGACGCCCTCGGCTTCAAGCCGCTGGCCTATGTCCGCAGTTACGCTTACGCCGCCGTCCCACCCGAGATCATGGGCATCGGCCCGGCGCGCGCTGTGCCGGCCGCCCTGAAGCGCATCGGCCTGACCTTGAAGGACATTGACCTCATCGAGATCAACGAGGCTTTCGCCGCCCAGGTGCTGGCTGTCGGCCGGGAGCTGGAGCCGGATGGGTGGGATTGGGACAAAGTCAACGTCAACGGCGGTGCCATTGCCCTCGGACATCCCGTCGGATGTACCGGCACCCGCATCGTGGTCACCCTCCTGCACGAGATGATCAAGCGCGGCGTGCAGTGGGGCCTGGCCACGGCATGCGTCGGCGGCGGCATGGGCGGCGCTATCGTCATCGAACGGGCATAAGCCGGCATCGTATCATGCGAAAGGAGGAAAATGGATGATGGACATCGTCGCTATGCACAAGGACAAGAAGGCCCAGGCGGAACTCGCCCGCAAGGCTATGCAGGTGTATGAGGCCCATCGCGCCGAATGGGAGGCACAGTACGCCGGCCAGATTGCCGCCATTGAAGCAGATTCCGGCGACTTCTTCATCGGCCCAACCCTGGGCAAGGCCAACGACCTGGCCTACGCCAAATATCCCGACAAATGGGTCTATTTCGTGCGCATCGGTGAGCCGGAGCGGGCCATCGCCCTGCGGACGTGGTGATGGAGCGGCCCGCACATATAACCTGAAGGAGGAGGTCGAACGATGTACATTTTCAAAGCGGGTGTTGTGGGAGCCGGCGCAATGGGCGCGGAGATCGCTCAGGTGATCTCCTACTCCGGCCTGCCCGTTGTGCTGAAGGACGTGGACCAGGCCATGCTGGACAAGGGCATGGCGCGCATCCGCGACATCTATCAGCGGCGCGTCGACAAAGGCAAGATGAGCGCCGGCGAGATGCAGTCCAAACTCGACCTGATCACGCCGACGCTCACCTACGACGGCTTCGAGGATGTGGACATCGTCATCGAGGCCGTGCCGGAAAAGATGTCCATCAAACAGCGCGTCTTCGCCGAGCTGGATGAAATCTGCCCCGAGGGCACCATCTTCGCCTCCAACACCTCGGCTCTGTCCATCTCGGAGATGGCGGCGGCCACCAAACGGCCGGCGAAGGTCATCGGCATGCACTTCTTCAACCCTGCCCACGTCATGAAGCTCGTCGAAGTCATCCCCGGCCTGGATACTTCCCAGGAGACCGTGGACGACGTCGTCATGTTTGCCGAAAGCCTGCGCAAAATCCCCGTGGTGGTGCAGGAATGTCCCGGCTTCCTGGTGAACCGCCTGCTGATGCCTTACCTCAACGAGGCGGTGAAGGCGCTGGAGGAAGGCGCGGCCACCGCCGCCGAGATTGATGAGCGCATGACAGCCTTCGGCTGGCCGATGGGTCCGTTCACCCTGATGGACATGCTGGGGCTGGACATCTGCTACGATGTGGGCATGTACCTGTATCAGGAGTACGGCTCGCGCATGGAGCCGGCCAAGCTCTTCGCCAAACTGGTGCAGGCCGGCCGGCTGGGAGAGAAATCCGGCGCCGGCTTTTACGGCTACGGCGACCAGACCGACGAACCGGTCAAGCAGTTCATCAAGGAACTGCAGGAATCCGGCGAGGTCAAGACCGGCACCGAGTTCAGCGAGGAACGCCTGATGATGCCCATGATCAACGAGGCCGTCCTCTGCGTCACCGAGCACGTGGCCAACGTCAACGACATTGACATGGCCATGATCGCCGGCACCGGCATGACCTATCGCGGCGAACGCATGGGGCCTCTGCAATTGGCCGACACCCTCGGCCTGGACTACGTCCTGCAAAAACTGGAGGAATTCACCGCCAAGTACGGCGAGCGGTTCCGGCCGGCGCGCCTCCTGCGCACCAAGGTGCGCGCCAAGCACCTCGGCAAGAAGGTCGGCAAAGGCTTCCTGGAATACGCCTGATGACCCGCCGCTCACTCACTAGAAAGGAGACATGACGATGGGCGAGTATCAGAATGTGCGCTACAGCGTGGACGATCGGGTGGCCACCATCACCATTGACCACCCGCCGGCCAATGCCTTCGATACCCAGACCGTGATGGACCTGGAAGCCGCCTTTGAGGAAGCCACCAACGACCCCAGGGTCAAGGTCATTATCATCACCGGCGCCGGCCAGTTCGCCTTCGTCGCCGGCGCCGACGTCAACGAGATCAACGCCCTGAAAAGCCCGGAACAGGCCAAAGAAGTGGTCCTGCGCGGCCAGGCGCTCTTCAACCGCATCGAGGCCAGCCGCAAGCCGGTCATCGCCGCCATCAACGCCGTCTGTCTGGGCGGCGGCAACGAGCTGGCCATGGCCTGCCACATCCGCATCGCCAGCGCCAACGCCCGCTTCGGCCAGCCGGAGATCAACCTGGGCATCATCCCTGGCTGGGGAGGCACCCAGCGCCTACCGCGCATGATCGGCAAGGGCAAAGCCCTGGAGCTTCTGCTCACCGGCGACATGATCAACGCCCAGGAGGCCTACCGCATCGGCTTGGTGAACCAGGTGGTGCCGGCCGGCGAGGTGCTGAAAGCCGCCCAGGGCCTGGCGAAAAAGATCGCCTCCCGCAGTGCCATCGCCATCAGCGCCATCCTGGACTGCGTGGACACCGGCCTGAAGATGAGCCTGAGCGAGGGCCTGCTGTACGAGGCGGACAAATTCGCCTCCCTGCTGGAGACCGAGGACATGCATGAAGGCGTGCGCGCCTTCCTGGAAAAGCGACAGCCGCAGTTCAAGGACCGCTGAGATGCCCCCGGCCGGCGGGGAAGCGGGGGAGAGCGGCTACCCCGCCGGCGCTCATTACCGGGGTGTGGAAAAGGTCAAGATTGCCATTCGAGTTGCGGGTATTGGCTCATCGCCTGGCAGTTGAAACTGCGTCTGCGTCTGCGAAGTCGGCGCAGGCCGACTTCGCGAAGCCTGCCTACGCAGGCTTCGCAGTTGTTGCCGTGGCTTCAGCCGCCAGGCCGCTCTTCCACAGGTTGTATATTTGGACTTTCTCAACGCCCTCATTACCGGGGCAGGACGCTTTCCGCGCCTGGAGAGGAGGGAAGGCATGGATTTCTCGCTCAACGAAGACCAGCGCATGTTTGTGAAAATGTTCGAGGACTTCTGCGCCAACGAAGTCGCTCCCTTGGCACAGGAGACCGACCATAAAGAGAAGCCCCCGCTGAAACAGCTCGAAGCCGCCTCCGAACAGGGGTTCCTGGGCGCCATATTCCCGGAAAAATACGACGGCGCGGAGCTGGACATGATCTCCTATGCCTTGCTGATGGAGCATTTGGGCAAAGCCTGCGCCTCCACCGCGCTGACTATCAACGTGCACGTGGCGCTGGTGGGCAGTGCCATCCTGCGCCACGGCACCGAGGAGCAGAAGGAGGAGCTTCTGCCGGCCATGTCCGCCGGCGAGGTCATCGGAGCCTTCGCCCTCAGCGAGAGCGGCGCCGGCTCCGACGCCGCCGCCCTGCGCACCTCCGCTGTCTGCCAGGGCGACCGCTACATCCTGCGCGGCTCCAAGACGTGGGTCACCAACGCCGGCATCGGACAGCTACTGCTGGTGTTCGCCCGCACCTCGGACGAGCCGGGCGGTAAAGGCATCAGTGCCTTCCTGGTGGACGTGGACACCCCAGGGGTGCGGGTCGGCTACCGCGAGAAGACCATGGGCCTGCGCGGCCTGGTCGCCAACACGGTCTATTTCGACGGGACGGAGGTGCCAGCGGATCGTCTGCTGGGCCAGGAGGGACAAGGCTTCGCCATCGCCCTGGAGGCACTGGACCTCTCGCGCGTCGGCCTATCAGCCATCTGCCTGGGGGCGGCGGAGGCCGCGCTGGAGAACGGCACGCGCTTCGCCGTGGAGCATGAGCAGTTCGGCGGTCCCATCGCCCTCAAGCAGGCCATCCAGAACTTCATCGCTGACTCGCGCGCCGAGGTCGAGGCCATGCGCCATCTGGTGCATTACGCCGCTTGGCTGGCGGAGCAAGGGGACAGCCGGCTGAGGACACAGGCCGCCATCACCAAACTTATCTGTTCCGAGTACGCCATGCGCATCGCCAACCGCATGCTTCAGGTGCACGGCGGCTATGGATACATGAAAGAATATGCCATCGAGCGCATTTACCGTGATCTGCGGGCCATGGAAATCGCCGAGGGAACCAGCCAGATACTGCGCTTCCTCATCGCCCGCGATCAGTTTGCGCCGCACGGCATCTCACTGCGCCCCTGACGCGCCGGGAAGGAGGCAAACGATGGATTTTACACTGCCCAAAGAGTATGAACTGCTACGGCGCATGATTCGCGACTTCGCCCGCCAGGAGGTCGCTCCGCTGGCCAAGAGGATTGACATTGAGGAAGAGGTGCCGCGGGAGATCATCCGCAAGGCGGCGGAGCTGGGCATGATGGGAGTGCCGTTCCCGCAGGAGTACGGGGGCATGGGCGCCGGCGAGCTGGGCTACTGCATCCTGATGGAAGAAATCGGCCGGGTCTGCACCTCCACCGCCACAGTCATCGGCGCGCACACCGGCATCGGCGCTATGGCGATCTACCTGGACGGCACGCCGGAGCAAAAGAAAAAATACCTCACCCCCCTGGCGCGCGGCGAGAAAATCGCGGCCTTCGCCTTGACCGAGGCCAACGCCGGCTCCGACGCCGCCGCCATCCGCACCCGCGCCGTGCGCGACGGCGATGACTTCATCCTCACCGGCTCCAAAATGTTCATCACCAACGGCCCTATCGCTGATATTGTCAGCGTCATGGCGGTCACCGACCCATCGCTGGGGCCGCGCGGCGGCATCACCGCCTTCATCGTCGAGATGGACTGGAAGGGGTGCAGTGTCGGCAAGGTCGAGGACAAGATGGGCATCCGCGGGAGCGGCACCTCAGAACTGGTGTTCGACGAGGTGCGCGTGCCCAAGGAGAACATCCTGGGGCAGTTCGGCGCCGGCTTCGTCACTTTCATGAAAACCCTCGACGTCGGCCGCGTCAGCCTGGGCGCCGCTTGTCTGGGCGGGGCGCAGGCCGCCCTGGAGCGCAGTATCCAGTGGGCCAAGGCGCGCAGTCAGTTCGGCAAGGCCATCGTGCACAACCAGTCCATCCAGTGGATGATCGCCAACATGGCCACGGAAATCGAAGCCCTGCGCTCCCTGGTCTATCGCACGGCCTGGATGGTGGACACCGGCCAGCCCTTCACGCGCTACGCGGCCATGTGCAAGCTCTACGGCTCCGAAGTGGCCTCGCGCTGTATCTCCCAGGCGGTGCAGATTTACGGCGCACTGGGGTACAGCCGCGACCTGGAGATCGAGCGCATGTTCCGTGACGCCCGCATCGCCGAGATTTTCGAGGGCACCAACGAGATTCAGCGCATCGTCATCGCCTCCGACATTATGCGCCAGGAAGGCGTGCGCATCAGCCCGTGAGGTGAGGCGGACAAGGAGGAAAAGATGAGGATAGCAGTAGCCGTCAAGCAAATTTTGGACCCAGAGGGCATCACGGTCAACCGCCGGCGCGAACGCATCTTCATCAACCGCGAGGAGCGCATCATCAATCCCGCCGACAAATGCGCCCTCGAAGCCGCCCTCCGCCTGAAAGATGCGCACGGAGCAGAGGTCATCGCCCTCAGCCTCGGCCGGCCTTCCGCCGATGACGCCCTGCGCGAGGCGCTGGCCCTGGGCGCGGACCAGGCGGTGCTCATCAGCGACAAGGCGCTCGCTGGCATCGACGCCCCGACCGCCGCTGTGGTCCTGGCACGCGCCATCGAACGCCTGGCACCCTGTGACCTGGTGCTGGTCGGCCAGACCGCCGCGGATACCGGCGGCGACCAGACCGCCGGCCGGCTGGCGGAGCTGTTGGGCCTGCCGCAGGTCCTGCACGCCGTCACCCTCTCCCTCGACGGTGAACGGCTCAAAGTGGTGCGGCTGTGGGACGGCCGGCCCATCATGGTCGCGGTCGCCCCGCCGGCCCTGATCGCAGTCTCGCCCCTGGCACCGCCGGCGCGCTATCCCCACGGCGCCCGCATCCTCAACGCCTACCGTCAGATGGGGGTCAGCGTCTGGACGGCAGGGGACCTGGGCTTCACGGCTGAGGAGCTGAGGCCCAATATCGAGAGCCGGGGGCAGGTTTTCCCGCCGGAGCGCGAGCTGGGGAACGTCATCGAGGGCGCGCCGGAGCAGATGGCCGGCGAGATCCTCGCCCTCCTGCGCCAGCGCCGGCTGATATAGACACCCGCCGGCCTCCGCACAGCATATAGGTCAGGAGGTGATCATGGACCTGGACTTTCTACAAAGCCTGATGGGCGGCGAGGAGATGGCCGCCGCTGAAGCCGCATATCAAGATATCTGGGTGGTGGGCGAGGTCAGCGGCGAGGGGCTGACGCCGGCCACCCGCGCCCTGCTGGGCAAAGCGCGCGACATGGCCAACGCGCTCGGGGTATATGTCAAGGGCATCCTGTTCGGCGCGCAGGAAGCCGCCGGCAGTGAGATGATCTCCTACGGCGCCGACACCGTCTATCTCCTGGAGGGCGTCGGCCTGGGATCCTTCGCCGTCGAACCCTATGTCGAAGCCTTAGCCCGCCAGATCGAGAGCGGCCGGCCCGAGATCGTCCTCTTCAATGCCACAAGCTTCGGCGGTGAACTGGCGCCGCGCCTGGCAGCGCGCTTCCGCGCCCCGCTCTTCACCCACTGTATTGACCTGGGGGTGGATGAAGCACTGCGCGCCCTGCTGGCCACTGTCCCGCGCCTGGGCGGCGAGTATTACGAGATTCTGGTCAGCCCGACCCTGCGCCCGCAGTTTGCTACGGTGGAACCGGGCGTACTGCCGGCGCCCTTCGCCGACCCGTACCGCTACGGCAGTGTGGAGCATGTATCCTACGACGACCTGCCGCCGGCCAGGGTCGAAGTGCTTGGCCCATTCCCCGAAGGCCTGCCGGAACCGCCCCTATCCCGCAGTCGGGTCATCGTCTGCGTGGGGCGCGGCGTGGGGGATGAGGAAGGGGTCGAGCTGGCCCGCCGGCTGGCGGAGAGGCTGGGCGGCCGGCTCGCCGGCACCCGCGGCGCGCTGGACGAAGGCTGGATCAGCGAGGAACAGCTCATCGGCATGGCCGGCCAGACGGTGCGGCCGGCGCTGTACATCGCCTGCGGTGCGGCCGGCGCCATCCAGCACATGCTGGGCATCGCCAGGACGGAATGCCTTATCGCCATCAACACCGACCCCAAGGCGGAGATTTTCCCCTATGCCGACCTGGGCGTGGTGGCGGACGCCAAGGCTGTGCTGGAGGCCCTGAACGCCGCGCTGGCCGGCGGCTCCTGAAAGACACTGTTCACCCCTAGGGTTTGGTTTGGCCTCCCGCGAGTGTGCTGGCTCGCGGGAGGCCGCGTTTCCCGCCATTTGACAGCCGGCCTCCCCTTATGCTATTGTGCACCCAACCACAAGGGGTTGGGCAAAGGCGCTTCCCTCGCGATATTCCACGCAAGCACAACAGGGGAGGAACTATGAAACTCGGTGCAGAACGTCTCCAGCAGGTGGCGGAGTCCGCCACACTAGCCTTTTCCGAGCGCGCTCGCCAGATGGCGCAGAAGGGCATCAACGTGATTGACCTCGCCGGCGGCGACCCCGATTTCACCACGCCGGCTCACATCATCGAAGCCGCCTTCACTGCCGCCCAGAAGGGCGCCACCCACTATGTCAGCAGTCGCGGCATCCCCACCTTCCTGGAAGCCATCGCTAACCATTACGCCGCCGAACAGGGCCTTCAGTACGACCCCAAGAGCGAGATATTAGTTACATCTGGCGGCAAAATGGCCATCTACCTCGCCATTCTGGCTACCATCGATCGCGGCGATGAGGTGCTCATCCCAGAGCCGGCCTGGGTTTCCTACGTCCCCATGGTCCAGCTCGTGGACGGCGTGCCGGTCGAGGTGCCCCTGGACGCGAAAAATAACTTTCTGCTGACCCGCGAGGCACTGGAGGAGAAAATCACCCCCCGCACGCGCGCCCTGCTCCTCAACTCGCCCAGCAACCCGACCGGCCGTGTGCTGAGCCGGCAGGAGCTGGAGGCCGCCGCCGAAGTGGCCCTGCGCCATGACCTGCTGGTCTTCTCCGATGAGATATATTACAAGCTCCTCTACGATGGCCATCAGCATATCAGCATCGCTACCCTGCCGGGCATGCGCGAGCGCACCATCATCCTGAACGGCCTCTCCAAGACCTATGCCATGACCGGCTGGCGGGTGGGCTTTGCCCTGGCGCCCAAGCCCATCATGAGCCAGATGGTCAAGGTGCAGTCGCACACCATCACCTGCGCGGCGGCCTTTGCTCAGTACGCCGGCGCCGCCGCCCTCAACGGCTCACAGGACTGCGTGCGCGAAATGGTGGAGGTCTACGCCCAGCGCCGGCGGCTCATCGTGGACGGCCTGAACAGCCTGCCCGGCGTGCGCTGTGAGGCGCCGGAGGGCGCTTTCTACGCCTTCCCGAACATCAGCGGCACCGGCATGACCTCCCTGGAATTCTGCGAGCGCATGCTGGAAGAGGCACATGTGGTTATGACCCCTGGCTCCGCCTTCGGCCCCAGCGGCGAGGGATACGTGCGGCTCTCCTTCGCCAATGCCACCGAGAAGCTGGCTGAGACAGTGGAACGACTGCGCAAAGTCCTTTGAACGCCCGGGGCCTCCCGCACGATATGTAATGCGGGAGGCCCTCTTTTCCGAATGTGCGATGGCCCGAACGGTCTCCCTGTAATATGCTAGCGGCCTGGTATCGCCCAGACGTTTCACGTCTGGGCGGAAAGAGCGAAACCCTGTGGGCTTTTGCCCGCTCCGCCAG
>CALIBQ010000013.1 GCA_938049385.1 uncultured Anaerolineae bacterium | reverse complement strand
TGGAGCGCTGTTTTGCTTGGATGGACAACTGCCGTCGTTTGGTAGTTCGCTATGACCGTGATGTGCATATGTATAAAGCCTTTTGCTTGATTGCCATCATTCTATGGTGCATCGATCGAATTATGAAATAGGTTCTACACCCTTGCCCCGGCAATTTGTGAGCCGCACATGGAACCGATATAATGACCGCATCAGTTCTCCGGCCCACCACGGCCGCAGTGAGAGGGAAAGACGAGATGGCGGAGCATCCCGAAACCATAGTGGTGCTGGATTTCGGTTCTCAGTACAACCAGCTCATCGCCCGGCGGGTGCGCGAGGCCCATGTTTACTGCGAACTCATCCCGTGGGATGCACCGGCGGAGCGCGTCCTGGCGCTGGAGCCGGCCGGCTTCATCTTATCCGGCGGGCCGGCCAGCGTCTATGCGCCCGGTGCCCCAACCCTGCCGGCATATGTCCTGGCTTCGGGCAAGCCGGTGCTCGGCATCTGCTACGGCATGCAAGCCCTTACACATGCCCTGGGCGGACGCGTCGCGCCGGCAGCCGCCCGGGAATACGGCCACGCCGAGCTGTACATCGACGCGCCGGATTCCCCCCTGTTCGCCGGCATCTCCTCCCCCACCCGCGTCTGGATGAGCCATGGGGACCGCATCGAAAGACCGCCGGCCGGCTTCCGCGTCCTGGCGCACACCGCCAATGCCCCCATCGCCGCCATGGGCGACGACGAGCGCCGGCTGTACGGCCTGCAGTTTCACCCTGAAGTGCATCATACCGCCGAGGGCAAGGCTATTTTCCATAACTTCCTTTTCCGTATCTGCGGCCTGCACGGCCTGTGGCGGCCGGAAAACTTCATCGCCGAATCCATTGCCCAGATCCGCCAGCGCGTCGGCCAAGAGCGCGCCATTTGCGCCGTCTCGGGAGGCGTGGATTCCACCGTCGCCGCCACGCTGGTCTCACGCGCCATTGGCGACCAGCTCACCTGCATCTTCGTGGACCACGGCCTGCACCGCCAGGGGGAGGTGGAAGAAAATATGGAAGCCTTCCGCCGGCACATCCAGGCACCAACTATCCTAGTGGATGCCCGCGAGCGCTTCCTGCGCGCCCTGGCCGGCGTCACCGACCCGGAGGAAAAGCGCCGCGTCATCGGCCGGGAGTTCATCCGCGTCTTTGAGGAAGAGGCCCGCAAGCTCGGACGGGTACGCTATCTGGTCCAGGGGACTATTTACCCGGACGTCATCGAATCCTCGGGCGCCGGCAGTGGGGCGACCGCGCGCATCAAGTCGCATCACAACGTGGGCGCCCTGCCCTCGGACATGGACTTCGAGCTGATCGAGCCTCTGCGGATGCTGTTCAAGGATGAGGTGCGGCAGGTGGGCGAAGCATTGGGACTGCCGGCCTCGCTGGTGCACCGTCAGCCCTGCCCAGGGCCGGCGTTGGCCGTCCGCATCATCGGCGAAGTCACGGAGGAAAAGCTGGCCATCCTGCGTGCCGCCGATGCCATCGTCACGAGCGAGATCGAGGCCGCCAACCTCGGCCCGGACAAACCCTGGCAGTATTTCGCCGTGCTGACTTCAGTGCGCTCTGTAGGCGTGATGGGCGACGGCCGTACCTACCAGTATTTGGTGGCGGTGCGCGCCGTGTCCAGCGTGGACGGTATGACCGCCGACTGGTCTCGCTTGCCCTACGACCTGCTGGCCCGCATTTCCAGCCGGATTGTGAACGAGGTACCCGGGGTAAACCGGGTGGTGTATGACATCTCCAGCAAGCCGCCGGCGACCATCGAATGGGAATAAAATCAGGGGCGGGAATTCCCGCCCCTTTCTTTTGTGCCTCGCGAGAAGTCAGCCCGTCAACAAGGATCACTTCATGCGCTTGCGGATACCCACGCCCATCAGAGCGGCGCCGGCCAGGCCGGCCAGGTACGGCCAGAGATTAGCCAGCTCCGCACCCGTGATGGGCAGGGCCTCGGGAGCGGCCAACCCGACCTTTACCAGCGCATCCTTCGCCTTAGCCAGGATGGCATAGGTGTAGTCATAGTTGTGCACACCGCCGCTCCCCTCGCTTTGGGCGAAGGTGTAGAGGGTGTAAGCCAGCTCGTACGCCTTCTGCTCATCACCTTTGGTCTGGGCCCGAGGATCCCAATCAGGGTGAGCCGCCTTGATCTGGTCCAGGACGGTCTTCAGCGTCTCCATCTTGGGGAGCACCTCATTGTGGATGGCCGCGATGGTTTTCTGGCCGCCGTGGCATTTGTCGCAGGCGGCCTGGGTGGCTTCGTACTTATGGCCTTCCACGTGGCAGTTGGTGCATGGTGCAGTCCTTGACCGGCAGGTGCGGGGACGGGACGCCGGAGACCTCCGGAGCGCCCTCACCCATGAACATTTCCTTCATGGGGTGATGCGCTTCGGAGCCAGGCAGGATGGGCCGGGTGCCGCCCGAGGTACCGTTGTGGCACTTGGCGCAGGTGTCGAAAATGTTCTCGATCTTCGCCGACCCGCCGGCAGTGTGATCACCCGGATGGCAGGCCAGACAGGTCAGGGAGTACTGCGCCGTCTGCACGGTTGGCTTGGAGCCTTGGGGGGCAAGGATGTAGTCGGTAGAATGGCATGCCAAACAGAAGTCCTGAGCATGACCGCTGTCCACGAGGGTCTTCAACGCGACTGCATGGCCCGTGCCGGCCCATTCCGCATGGATGTCGCCGTGACATCCTTTGCATTTCTCCCCGCTGATGGCGGCAGGGTCCTGAGCGAAAGCCAGGCCGGCGGCCAGGATGAACAGCACGGTGGAGATGAAGAGCACCATCCAGATGCGCGAGGATTTCATAGCCCGTTTTTCCCTCCTCTTTGACTGCTACGATGAACGTTTCACTGCGCCGTAGACCGGCGAACCTCATGCGCCGGGATTCCTCACCCCATTGTGTGACGGGCTTCCTCCTTGCTAGCGAGGCACCACCAGCCGCAGGATAAAAATGTGTAAAGAATTGATATCAACTATATTATAACAACTTCTTCTGATTTCGTCAAGCCTTTCACAAAAGGGTGTTGAAAAAGCTCATCGCCTAGCAGTTGAAACTGCGGTGGTGCCCGCGAAGTCGGCGCCGGCGCCGACTTCGCGAAGCCTGCGCCGGCAGGCTTCGCAGTCGTTACCGTGGCTTCAGCCGCCAGGCCGCTTTTCCACAGATTGTATGTCTGGACTTTATCAACACCCCCGTTTTTACCCGTTTGACAGAATCAACACCTGTGCTATAATGCGCCGCAATCCGGACAATGGTGACCTGGTGCATCAGGCACTGCCGCCGGCCTCCAGGATGTGAACCCCCAGAGCCGGCGTTTGTTTTTTTCCTCCAATGACGTTCCACGGGAATGAGCCTTCATGCATTGGCGCCTGCTGACATTGATTTGTCTGGTGCTCGCTTTTTCGTTGCTGATTTGTATATTTGATACAAATGAACCTTTCGGGAGGAGACCCTTGCGACCGGCACAACGCTACGACCACGCCGGCTGTGCCACCGCCGGCATTCTCCACAAAGGCGGCCAGCTCATCAACGGGGAAGCCATCATCGAGGCCATCGGCACGATGCGCGAGCGCGGCAATGGGCTGGGCGGCGGCTTCGTGGGCTATGGTATCTATCCTGAAATGAAAGATTATTATGCCCTGCATATCATGTACGATCGCGAGGACTACCGTCAGCCAGTGGAGCGCTACCTGGAACGCGCTCTTTTGCTCATCCGCAGTGAGCGCATCCCTACCCGCCCCACACCCGGCGTCGGGCTTGCCCCGGTGTTCTGGCGCTATTTCGGCACCATTCCACCCAATGAGCCGCGGCCGGCCGGCGAATCGGACGACGACTACATGGTGCGCGTGGTGATGCGCATCAACCTGGAATTCGACGGCGCATATGTCGTCTCCAGCGGGAAAAACATGGGCGTCTTCAAAGGCGTTGGCTACCCGGAGGATATCGGGCGCTTTTTCCGCCTGGAGGAATATTCCGCCTATCTCTGGATCGCGCACGCGCGCTTTCCCACCAACTCGCCGGCATGGTGGGGCGGCGCCCACCCCTTCAGCCTACTGCAGTGGTCCGTCGTGCACAACGGCGAGCTGTCTTCCTACGGCATCAACAAGCGCTACGTGGAGCAGTTCGGCTACCGCTGTACCCTGCTGACCGATACCGAGGTCTTTGTATACCTGCTCGACCTGTTCCTGCGCCGGCAGAAGCTTCCCTGGGAGATCATCCCGGCCATTCTGGCACCACCGTTCTGGGAGCAGATATACCGCACCGAACCCGCCCAACGCCGCGCGCTCCTGACCGCCGTCCGGCAGGTCTACGGCGCCGGCTTGGCCAACGGCCCTTTCAGCATTATTATCGGCCATCCACGCGGCTTCATGGGTCTGACCGATCGCATTAAACTGCGTCCCCTCATCGCCGCCCGGCACGGCGATATGGCCTATCTGGCTTCCGAGGAGTCGGCTATCCTCGCCATTTGCCCTGCCCCAGATGAGATATGGGAGCCGCTGGCCGGCATGCCTGTGGATGAACGCCTGTACGAGGAGGTCGTGCTGTGAAAAATTTCCTGCCGTCGGACTTCCTCGTCCACATCGGACCGGAATGCATCCTCTGCGGCCGCTGTGTGCGCGAATGCAGTTTTGGCGCTCTGGAGCAGAAAGAGGGACACATCATCGCCCACCACGCGCGCTGTGTGGCTTGTCAGCGCTGTGTGGTGTTCTGCCCGCGCTCGGCCATCGCCATCGTGCCGCATCCATCCACCAGCCGGCACAACGCCTACTGGACCCCGGAACTGCGCCGCGCCCTTCTGCGGCAGGCCCAGACCGGCGCCATCCTGCTGGCCGGCGCCGGCAACGACCAGCCGTACCTCAACATCTGGGACCATCTCCTGCTCGATGCCAGCCAGGTCACCAATCCCCCCATTGACCCCCTGCGGGAACCGATGGAGCTGGTCACCTTTATCGGACGGAAACCCGACCGCCTGGAGATCACGGCCGACGAGAACGGGGAATGGAAGCTGGTCACCGAACTGCCTCCTCAGTTGAAGCTCGACACGCCCATTATCTTCGGCGCCATGTCGCTGGGGGCGGTGAACCTGCGGGTGCACAAAATCCTGGCGGAGGCGGCGCGGCGCGCCGGCACCCTGTTCAACTGCGGCGAGGGCGGCCTGCACGAAGAGCTGTACCCTTACGGCCAGAACACCATCGTGCAGGTGGCCTCGGGGCGCTTCGGCGTCCATCAGCGCTATCTCGATGCGGCGGCCGCCATCGAGATCAAGATCGGCCAGGGGGCCAAGCCGGGCATCGGTGGACACCTGGCCGGCGAGAAAGTGACCGAGGAAATCGCCCGCACACGCATGATCCCGGCCGGCACCGATGCCCTTTCCCCCGCCCCGCACCATGACATTTATTCCATCGAGGACCTGGCGCAGTTGATTTACGCGCTGAAAGAGGCCACCAATTACAGCAAGCCGGTCGGGGTCAAGATTGCCGCAGTGCACCACGTCGCCGCCATCGCCACCGGCGCGGCGCGCGCCGGCGCAGATTTCCTGACCATTGACGGCTTCCGCGGCGGTACCGGCGCCGCGCCGCTGGTCATCCGCAACCATGTCGGGCTTCCGCTGGAGATCGCGCTGGCCGCCGTGGATGACCGCTTGCGCGAAGAGGGCATCCGCCATCAGGTCTCGCTCATCGCTTCCGGCGGCATCCGTTCCAGCGCGGATGTCATCAAGGCCATCGCCCTCGGCGCGGACGCGGTCGCCATCTGCACCGCCGCGCTGATCGCGCTGGGATGCACCCTCTGCCAGGCCTGCTACACTGGCCGCTGTGCCTGGGGTCTCACCACCCAAGACCCCGAACTGATAAAGCGTTTGGATATCGAAGAGGGTGTGGAGCGGGTACAGAATCTCCTGCGGGCCTGGACATTGGAAATCAAAGAGGTCATGGGTGCTCTGGGAATCAACGCCATCGAGAGCCTGCGCGGCAATCGGGAGCGCCTGCGGAGCATTGGATTGGACACGCATACGCAGGAAGTGCTGGGGATTCGGCCGGCCGGCATGTGAGGCGCCGGCCGCCTGCACAGGGAAAGAAAAGGAGGCTGTAAGTTTATGGAACTGCACGCACAGCAACTGCATTACCGGGAAGTGAACCAATGGCTCCGCCGCTGTTCGCAGGACGGCATTCATCATGTTACCCTGTACGGCATTCGAGGGCATCGCTACATCGGCACCGGCCTGAATAACTCCCTTCGTATCCAAATTCACGGCACCGCCGGCAACGACCTGGGCGCCTTCATGAACGGCGGGGAGATCGTCGTCTACGGCAACGCGCAGGATGGGGTCGGCAACACCATGAACGCCGGCCGCATCATCGTGCATGGGCATGCCAGCGATGTGGTGGCGCATTCCATGCGCGGCGGCACCATTTTCATCCGCGACGACGTCGGATACCGCGCCGGCATCCACATGAAGGCATGGGGAACCAACCCGCCCTTAGTGATCATCGGGGGCACGGCGCGCGACTTCCTGGGCGAGTATATGGCCGGCGGCACCCTCATCGTCCTGGGTCTGCATGACTCCAGCGCTCCGCTGGTAGGGTCATATGTGGGCACCGGCATGCACGGCGGCGTGATTTACCTGCGCGGCACCATCGCCCCGTACCAGTACGGCAAGGAAGCCGGCCTCCAGCCTCTCACTGCCGACGACTGGGAGTATCTTCAACACACCCTGGCACCCTTCTGTGAGGAATTTGGCTTCAACTTGGAAGAGGTGCTGGACCATACCTTCTGCAAGCTGGTGCCGCTTTCGCGCCGGCCCTACGGCCGGCTGTACGAGGGCGCTGTCGGCGCCATCAACAGCCACGGCTAACCGCCGGCTTCCTGGGCGACTGTTATCCCGCCCCTACCGCGCGTTCCCCCTCCCTGCTCGCGGGGAGGGACTAGGGGTGAGGTTCCCCTTCCCTGCGTGTGTAAGGTCCCCGCCCCCTGCGGGCGGGGTTGACATTGTGTCCCGCCCATAGTATTATAGCCGCCGATGATTTCTTCCACCGAGAGGCTCTTGCATATGGTGCTTCAATTCCGCCGGCTTGACAGCCGGGTGCGCGGCATTGGCATGACCATGCTGGGCGCTGTCCTTTTTTCCCTTATGCCGCTGTGGGTGCGCGCCGTTCGGCCGCCGTTCGCGCCGGCCATGGTCTTTTACCGCGCCCTGATCGGCAGTACGACCATGGCCGCCCTCATCCTCAGTATGCCGGCCTACCGCGCCCAGGTCCGGGAGCTACTGCGCCGGCCGCGCCTGCTCGCCCTGCTGGCCGGCATGGGCATCTGCATGGGCACCTCCACCCTTTTCTATTTTCTCGCCCTCACCCACACCACGGTGGCCAAAGCGCTGTTGTTGAGCTACACCTCCCCCATATATGTCGCCATCCTTGGGCCCCTGGTGCTGAAAGAGCCTTCCCATCGGTTGACCTGGGTAGCGGTGGCGCTGGGATTGGCCGGCATCGCCTGCACCACCGAACCCCAGCTCCTCCTGACAGTGCACTCCTCCGAGGCTTTTGGCATCCTGGCCGGCCTGCTCTCCGGCCTGGGTTTCGGCGGCGTCTTCCTCTTCGGCCGCTACCTGGCGCCCTACGTCAGCGCCCCGGTGCGGGTTATGGCCGGCGGCGGCATCGTCAGCCTCATCATGCTTCCCTGGATGTTCCAGACGGACCTGTCTTTCCTCACCCACAACTTCCTCTGGCTTGCGCTCCTAGGCATCGTCTGTATGGCCATCCCTTTCACCCTGTTCTTCCAGGGCCAGAGGTATATCCCTGCCCAGACCAGCTCCCTTATTTCCTTGCTGGAGCCCGTATCCGGCATCTTTATCGGCTATCTGGCCTTTGGCGAGACCTTATCGCCGCTGGCCGGCGTGGGAGCGGCCCTTATCCTCATCAGCACCTACCTGGCCGGCCGCACTGCCGGCGCCTCATAACTATCCCGAAGGTGTCGAAGAAGCCAAAGTTTGCCGGCGGCTGGAAGCTGCCGGCTTAGGAAACGAAGCCCCTGCGGGGCTTGGCACCGTGAGCCTGGTGCTTCAGCACCAGGCGAGGCAGGATGAAAATGGAGTCCCAGCCATCCTCAAGGGAGGGTGTGGAAAAAGTCAAGATTGTCATTCGATTTGCAGGTATTGGCTCATCGCCTGGCAGTTGAAACTGCGGCTGCGCCTGCGAAGTCGGCTTGGGCCGACTTCGCGAAGCCTGCGCCGCTTTCTACAGATGGTATACTCGGACTTTTCCAGCATCCTCCTGGCCGGGCAAATTGATCATTCGCCCGCTTTATGGTATCATCCCGCCAGGATGTACCCGGCCCCTCACGATCGGTGAGGGGTTTGCAAAACACCTCCTTCGTATACCGTATTTCACATTGGAACAACGCACATCTGCCGTGAAAGGAGACTCACGCATATGACCACATCCAGCCCCGCCGTAGAGGAACGCCTGGCCGCGCTCCAGCACCAGTTCACCTACTGGGAGACGGTCAAGGACATCGTGGACCAGTGCATTGACATCATGCTCAACTTCCGCCAGAGCGGGCATCCCGGCGGCTCCCGTTCTAAAGTCCATATCCTCATCTCGCTGCTGCTGAGCGGCGCCATGCGCTGGGATATCCGCGCGCCGGCCAAGCGCTTCGCCGACCGCTTTATCCTCAGCGCCGGCCATACCAATCCCCTGGTCTACGCGACGCTGGCTGTCTTCAGCGAAGCCATGCGGCTGAAATATCAGGAGACCGGCGACGAGCGCTATCGGCTCGACCCGCGCTACACCGTGTTCCCGGAAGACCTGCTGACCCTGCGCCGGCGCGGCGGCCTGCCGGGCCATGCGGAAATGGCCGGCAAAACCCTCTTCATAAAGTTCAACACCGGTCCCAGCGGTCACGGTATCCCCGCTTCTGCCGGCCAGGCCCTGGCGCTGAAAATGGCCGGCGCCGGCGAGGTGCGCGTCTTCGCCCTGGAAGGCGAGGGGGGACTTACCCCTGGGGCAACGCACGAGACCCAAAACTCCGCCTGGGGCCTGGGGCTGGACAACTTCTTCATGCTCATTGATTGGAACGACTTCGGCATTGACGACCGCCGCATCAGCGATGTGGTGTACGGCACACCCGACATCTGGTTCGGGGCGCACGGCTGGCGCACCTTCGGCGCGCAGGACGGGCACGATTGGGAACAGGTGACCCGCGCCATCCTCGCCATGGTCTTCGGCGAAAATCCCGAGGGTGTGCCCAGCGCCGCATGGTTCCGCACCCAGAAGGGCCGCGGCTACGGCATCTACGGCAATAAATCGCACGGCGTCCCTCATAAGATGAACTGCGAGGCCTATTGGGAGAGCAAACGGCCCTTCATGGAGAAATACGGGGTCACCTTCACGAATTTCGGCGTCTGCCTTCCGCCGGCTTCGTACCAAGAACAGCGCCGGCAGACCGAGGCCAACCTCAACGAAGCGCTGAGCGTCCTGCGCCGCGACCAAGCCCTCATTGATTACTTGGCGGAGCGCCTGGTGGAGCTGGGGGAGAGCGTGCCGGCCGTGGTGGAAGGCTTCCGGCTGGCCGGCCCGGACCTGGCCAAAGACCCCCGCATCACCGATTATCACCGCTATCCGGCGGACCTCTTCGTCACACCCGGCACCGAGGCCGCCAACCGCCAGGCCCTGCAGAAATGGGGTGCCTACGTCAACGCCATCAGCCATGAGGTCAGCGGCCGGCCGCTGTTCGTCGTCTCATCCGCCGACCTGGCCGCTTCGACCAACATCGCCGGCTTCGCTCAGGGCTACGGCGATTTCCCCGGCTTCGGCGAATACCACCGCCGGCACAACCTCACCGGCGCCCTCCTTCCGCAGGAGATCACCGAGTTCGCCAACGCCGCCATCGCCGCCGGCATGGCCTCCGTCAACTTCGCCGAAAGCCCCTTCGAGGACTTCCTGGGCTTCTACACCGCCACATCCACCTACGGCTCCTTCGTGTACCTGCACTACGGCGCTTTCCGGCTGTTCAGCCAGATGGCCCAGGACTGCGACCTGAAGCTGGGCAAGATTCTATGGATCGCCGGCCATTCCGGCCCCGAGACCGCCGATGACTCCCGCACCCATTTCGGCATCTTTGCGCCGGCCATCACCCAGCTCTTCCCGCGCGGCCAGGTCATCAACCTCTTCCCGTGGGAGCACAACGAGGTGCCGGTCGTGCTTGGGGAGGCGCTCAAGCACCGCGCACCCATCATCGCCCTGCACCTGACGCGCCCGCCCATCGTGGTGCCGGACCGCCAGGCGCTGGGCATCCCTTCCCATTTCGAAGCGGCCAAGGGGGCCTACGTCATCCGGCCGTACCGCGAGGGACTGCGCAAGCAGGGGACGGTCATCGTGCAGGGGACCAGCTCCACCTACAACCTGCTGAAAATCCTGCCGGATTTGGACCGCGCCGGCATCAACGTCAAAATCGTCGCCGCCATCAGCCGCGAGCTGTTCGATCTCCAGCCCGAATCCTACCGCCGGCAGGTGCTCCCCGACGAGGACTGGTTCGATTCCATGGTCATTACCAACGGCGCCCTCCAGCAGATGCATTACTGGCTCTCCAGCCCCATCGCCGCCAAATACTCGCTGTCGGCGGACTGGGACAACCGCTGGCGGAGCGGCGGCACGCTGGAAGAGGTGCTGGACGAGGCGCATCTCACACCGGATTGGATTTTCCGGGGCATCAAGCGCTTCGCGGAGGAACGTCCACAGCGGCTGGACAAGATCGAGGGCTTCCTGGCCGGCAGTCGCGTGGAATAGAGCCGTTTCAAAAGGGTGCCAGTCACCTCAGAGGTGTCTGGCACCTTTTTCATCCCCCGCCCCGTCTGCGGGGAGGGGCCGGGGGTGGGGTCTCAGCCCACGCCCGTTTTGGCAGATATTCACCTTTGGGTATAATACCGTTCAAGCAGTTGTCCGTATGTCTGCCCATCTTCCGGCACCTTTCCAGTCCGGCAAAAGGAGATTCGGCTCATGGACCTGTTCCAGAAATGCTACGAGTTCACCATCGCCAAAGAGGCCATGCGCGAGGGCTATTATCCCTACTTTATCCCCTTGGATGATACCGAAGGCACCGAGGTGACCATCGCCGGCCGGCGCCTCATCATGATCGGCTCCAATAACTACCTGGGCCTCACCACCCATCCTAAGGTTCGCCAGGCCGCCATCGACGCCATCAAGCGCTACGGCACAAGCTGTACTGGCTCCCGCTTCCTCAACGGCACGCTCCACCTCCATATCGAGCTAGAGCAGAAGCTGGCCAACCTGGTCGGCAAAGAGGCCGCACTGGTCTTCAGCACCGGCTTCCAGGTGAACCTGGGCACGATCTCGGCGTTGGTTGACCGGCACGACTACGTCATCACGGACAAAGAGGATCACGCCTCCATCATTGACGGCTGTCGGCTCTCTATGGGCACCATGAAGCGCTTCCCACACAATGACATGGACGCCCTGGACCGCCTGCTGGCGAGCCTGCCGGAGGACGCCGGCAAGCTGGTGGTGGTGGACGGCGTCTTCAGCATGGCCGGCGACCTGGCCCCTCTGCCCGACCTGGTGCGCATCTGCAAAAAGTACGGCGCCCGTCTGATGGTGGACGACGCGCACGGCATCGGCGTTACCGGCGGCGGCCGCGGCACCGCCTGGCACTTCGGCGTCACCGAGGATGTGGACCTGATCATGGGCACGTTCAGTAAGTCCTTCGCCAGCCTGGGCGGCTTCATCGCCGGCGATGAGCCGGTCATCCACTATATCCAGCATATGGCGCGCTCTTTTATCTTCTCCGCCAGCATGCCGCCGGCCAACATTGCCGCCGTCTCCGCCGCCATCGACGTCATGCTGGAGGAACCAGAGCGCGTGGAACGGCTGTGGGCCATTTCCAACCGCATGCGCACGGAGCTGAACCGCATGGGCTACAACACTGGCACAAGCTGTACGCCCATCATCCCGATCATCATCGGTGACGACATGAAAACCCTCTTTAGCTGGAAAGCGCTCTTCGAGGCCGGCGTGTACACCAACGCTGTCATCCCGCCGGCGGTCCCGCCCAACCGTTCCCTGCTCCGCACTTCGTACATGGCCACCCATACCGACGAGCAGATCGACCGCGTGCTGGAGCTGTTCGAGCAAGTTGGCAAACAAATGGGACTGATTTAATCTGCCTGACAAATCAAAAAGCCCCCTTCCTTGGGAAGGGGGCTTTTTCATGTTTCGCATTACGCCGGCCGGCGCAGGTAATTCACCAGCTTCGGCACCAGGTAGGGCATCAGCTCCGGCAGCATCTTCGACATCAGGTTGTTCATAGCCGCTGGCAGGAGGTCCGGCATCAGCTTCTTCATGTCCTCCGACATCGGCACCACCTGTCCGATCTTCTCCAGCATGGTAGGCATGACCTTCGGCATCATCCCTGGCAGGAGCATAGGGAAGAGCGCCGGCATCATCGGCTTCATGACGGCCAGCATGGCGTTCTGCACCGGCGCCGGCGCCCGCTGGACAAAGTGCATCATGCCGCGAAACATGCCGGGCATCGCCTCGATCATTTCAGGGAACATGCCTTCCATAAAATCAGCCATCGCCTGCGGCTTGAGCAGGTTGATCATGGTCTCGAAGGTCGCCCACTGCTCCAGCATGTACGGCTTCGGGTCTGGCAGGGTGATGCCCAGCGCCTCGCAGGCCAGATGGGCCAGGTCGACAATCTCGAGGTTCCGCCGGCGCTTTTCGTTGGTCACGCGCAACTGCACCTCACAGCAGGGGCAGGAAGCGACAATAGCCTCTGCGCCGGCGTCCACCGCCTCGCGCAGGCGCACATCACCGATGCGCTCCGCCACCACTGGGTCAGCCACCAGACTGAGCACACTGCCGCAACAGTGCCCGTTCTCGCGGTTGTGCTCCATCTCCACAAACTTCACTCCAGGAATCGCTTGAAGCACTTGGCGCGGCTCTTCGAAGATGCCGCCGGCGCGCCCCATATGGCACGAGTCGTGCCAGGTAACGGTGCGGGCCGGCACTGGACGCTCGAAGCGGAACTCGCCGGCGGCCAGCTTTTCCGCAATCACCTGGCTGTAGTGCTTCACTTCGAAATCATATGGGATGCCCAGCTTCTCCGCCCACTGTGGGTAGAAGGTATGCCAGGAGAGCCAGCAGGCCGGGCAGGAAGTCACCACAGTCTTGACCCCGCGCGCCTTCATGGCGTTGATGTTGTGGCGCATAATCTCTTCCCAGGTGTCCCACAGGCCGGCGACCAGCATGGGTATGCCACAGCAGGCCTCCTCTTCTCCAAGATACGTAAACTCCACGCCGGCCTGCTTGAGCAAATGTACCGTTCCCTGGGCGATATCCTGTTCCACGTAGCTGGCGGTACAGCCAGGGAAATACGCTACCTCTGCACGCTCCGGCCAAGGGCCAAGCTCCTTCGGATACCAATCGGCGCGCTTCTGGCTGAAACTGCCCCAGATGTTTTTCTCCTTGCGCAGGGAGGCCCGCATCACCTCGAACGGCGGGAAGGTCATATGTCCTTCCTCATGCACCAGCCGGCCGCGCAGTTTCAGCCAGCTTGGCTCGATGGGCAGTTCCAGCGGACAGCGCACATTGCACATCTCGCAGGTGGTGCAGGCCAGGACTGCCTCATCCATTTTGCGGTTCCAGTCCGCCTTGCCTTCCATGTACTCCCGCAGGAACTTCCATTTGCCGCGCGGCGACTGCGATTCCCACTCGCGGCCGTAGTACTGGTCGCACTGGTCCACGCAGTAGCCGCACTGGGCGCAGGCATAGGCGTACCAGGCCACATCGTCCGGGATGCCGCGCCGGCCGGCGCCGGCGATGCGCTCCCCAATCGGGTTCTTCGCCGCGTTGCCGAACGGCCGGATGAGCGGCTCAAACGCTTCCGCCAGATTCATAAAGGCCGAAAACAGAGGCTTGCCGTCCAGCACTTTGTTCGGGTTGAACAGGTTCTGCGGATCGACCTGCTGTTTGAAGGAACGCAGTCGCTCCAGCCGGCCGGCTCCCAGCACGTTGGGCGCCTCTTTGGCGAAATAAAGGCCGGTGCTGTAGGCGCGGCCGCCGTGCTCCTTGGCCAGCTTGAGCATGGTCAGGGAAAGCGCGAAGGCGAAGTTGAAGGTGAACTTGCGCTGATCATGGAGGATGAAGCCCAGCAGAGTGGCCTCGCCTGTCCCGCTGACCATGCCCTCGATGGCGATGGGCAGGCGGATACGCTCTTCCACGCCAGCCAGCATGTCGCCGAGCTTCTCCACCGGCACCAGCACTTCCGCTGGCACCACGCTGGGCCCCAGGCGCTTGACATGCATGATATTGAAGCGCTCCGCCCACTCATGCTGAGCCAGCGCCTCATCCAGCAGTTCCCCGCCGGCGGCGCGCACCAGCTCGACCAACCTGCCTTCCACCACCGGCCGCGCCGCTTCATCCGCCACCATGACCAGGATATAGCCGGCCGGCAGTTTCGGCCGCTCCTCCTCCACCACGTGACCGTGCTCGATCTTCGGCGGGAGATTGTTCTTCATCTCGGCCATCTGCGGCGTGATGAAGCTGACGGACCACAGCGGCAGTTTCTCCCTGTGCAGTGCCTGCACGGCGCGCGCCATATCGTGGGCGGAGGAAAAACGCGCCGCCCACACCGCTTCCGGTACCCATTTGCGCACCCGCAGGGTAACTGCGGTGATGAAACCAGTGATACCCTCGGCATCGCTGATGAGGTCCAGCTCGCCGCCGGCGAAGGTGCGCACCTCACCCGTCGGCAGGACCACCCGCGCCGAGACCACCGTGTTCCGGAAGGGGCCGAAGGCAAAGGCGCCGTAGCCCATGCCGCCCTGGGCCAGCCAGCCGCCGACGGTGCTGGACGGCGCGCTGGAGGGATAGGTGCACAGCGTCAGGCCGCGCTTGTTCAGCTCCTTCTCCAGGGTTTCCCAGACGACGCCGGCGCCTACCGTAGCTGTCAGCGCTTCCGCGTCAATGGACTCGATGCCGGTCAGCCATGAGAGGTCCACCACCAGGCCGCCCTGCACCGGCAGTACTCCGCCGTAGCCCGACGAGGCTTTGCCGCGCGGCACCAGCGGGATGCCGTGCTGGCGGGCAAAGCGCACCAGCTCAACGACCTTTTCCTCGCTGAGGGGTTTCACGACGCCGGCCGGCGTCAGATTACCGATGAGAGGCGATACCAGGGAAGGCATCACACCTACGTCACTGCGGTAAAAGCGCCGCTCGAAGGGGTCGAAAGTGACGAAACGACCGAACATTTGTCCCAACTGTTCCTGCAGTTGAGGGGCTAACTCACGCATGGCATGCTCTCCTTTTGCATATATGACTATCGAACCGCTAACATACTTTCCGAAACAACCGTTAGCGCAGGCTTGCCAGTTCAGCGATATGCTGAAGCCGGCTCAGCAGGGTCACGCGCTGTACTGTCAGCTCCACGAACGTAGCCGCCACCTTTTTCAACAGGCCGGCCGTTTTGGCTTCATCCGCTGGGGAGATGACATGCGCTTCTGCCAAGCGTTTTTCCAGCTCCTCGGCCGGCACATCGACCGCGCGAGACACTGCCGGTATCCGCTGGCGCACCGCTTCCAATTCCAAGGCGCCGACGACGAATCCGCCGGCCACCACCCAGGCCAACCGTTCGCCGCGCACCTCCACCGGCTCTGCCAGCAGATGCAGGCCGGCGTGACAGCGCTGAGCCTCCGGGTTCAGGGGGTTCTGCACCAGCCTGGCCCAGGATGCCCGACAGCGGGCGCGGCCCTTCGGATGCGACAAAACCAATTCGCAGAAGGCGCAGGGATTGCTGATGATGGTGAGGGGGTTGCCGGCGGTGTTCACCGAGAGGACGGACACGCCCACCGCCTGGGCGAAGATGTCCTGCACTGGCTCCATACAGGACAGGGGCAGGCTTTCCACGCCGCAGGGGGCCGGCGGTTTCGACACGGGTCGCTCTTCCGAGGAACTAGCGCGCCGGCGTGCCAGCCAGGCCTCGATCTCCGCCCGAGAGAAGCGCCACTGTCCACCGACCTTGAAGCCCGGCAGTTCACCGCTGTTCAGCAGACGGTAGATAGTGATCCTGTCCACACCCAGCAGTTCCTGCAGTTGACGTACGGTGAGCAGTTCGTCTGTCATCCAGGCCGCATCCCAGGATAGATTCTTAAGCCAGTATATCCCTATTTGGGCGTTTGTCAAATTTGCTATGAAAAGTTATATAATATTATATCAATTTGCTATATCATTGGGTATGGGACCTCTGCAAGCAAATAGTTCGCCGGCGGCTGGAAGCCGCCGGCTTAGGAAGCCAAGCCCCCGCGGGGCTTGGCGCCGCAAGCCTAGTGCGTCAGCGCCAGGCGAAATGCTTCGCAAGCACAGCCACCGTTTCCACTGCCAGACGTTTTCAACACCCGCATAGCCGTTGAACTTGCCGCCGGCATGTGATATAATGAGGCAGGCACGCGAACCTCTGTAATCTGGACACGGCAGGATGACAACCGGTTACGTTTATGACCCCATCTTTCTCGAACATGACCTGCCCGGACACCCGGAGAACAGCCGCCGGCTTCGTGCCATCATGGAAGCGCTGGAGGAAGCCGGCCTTCTGCCGGCGCTGATACAGGTGCCGGCCCAGCCCGTTGCCCTGGAGCTTCTGCATCGTGTGCATACCCCGCTCTACAGCCAGTACGTGGAGCGTATGGCACGGCGAGGCGGCGGTTTCCTGGATGCCGATACGTATGTCGCCCCGCGCTCCTATGAGGCGGCACTGCTGGCCGCCGGCGGCCTGGTGGAAGCGGTGCGCGCTGTGCTGGAAGGCCGGCTGGACAATGCCTTCGCCCTGGTACGGCCGCCGGGGCATCATGCCCGGCCAGCACACGGCATGGGCTTCTGCCTCTTCAACAATGCCGCCGTCGCCGCGATGTACGCCCTGGAACAGGCCGGCCTTCAGCGAGTGCTCATCGTGGACTTCGACGTGCATCACGGCAACGGCACCCAGGAAGCCTTTTACGAGGACGACCGCGTGCTGTACTTTTCCACCCATCAGTACCCATTTTACCCCGGCACAGGGCACTGGCAGGAGATCGGCGAGGGTCATGGACAGGGCTATACGGTCAACGTGCCCCTGCCGTATGGGGTCGGTGATGAGGGCTTTCGCTATATCTTTGTCGAACTGCTGTTCCCGCTGGCGCGGCGGTTTGCCCCTCAGCTCATCCTGGTCTCCGCTGGCTATGACGCCCACTGGCGCGACCCGCTGGCCGGCCTGAACCTTTCCCTCAAAGGCTACGCCGGCCTGGCAGAGCTCCTGCGCGTGCTGGCGGAGGAACTCTGCGGCGGCCGGCTGGTCTTCACCCTGGAAGGTGGATATGACCTGGAAGTCCTGGCCATCGGTGTGGCCAACACCTTCCGCGTGCTGATGGGGACGTCGGCGGAGGATTGCCCTGACCCGCTCGGCCCAGCCTCGGGGCTGGAAACCCCGATTAACGGCTTCGTGCGCCAACTGCGCACCTATCACCGACTGTCCTGAAGGTTCGTTTCCTACGGCATCCTTCATCTCATAATCGAAAGGAGTGGCACGATGAACAAGGATGTGGTGCGGCAGTGGCTGGTAGCGGCGGCGGTGCTGGTCACCATTGTCATCAACGCGCTGGCCAACATCCTCCCCCTCAACGGGATCACCACCGGGGAGATTTCCGACAAGTTTGCGGTCTATTTTGTGCCGGCGGGCTATGTCTTCTCCATCTGGGGGCTGATATACCTGGGGCTGGTGGCCTTCGCCGTCTATCAGGTCCTGCCGGCCCAGCGGGATAACCCCCGCCTGCGCGCCATAAGCTGGCCTTTCCTGGTGAGCTGTCTGGCCAACATCGCCTGGCTCTTCCTGTGGCATTATCAGCAGTTTCTCTGGACCATACTGGCCATGGTCGTCCTGCTGATATTGCTGATCGTCATTTATCTGCTGTTGGCTCGTTCAGGGGAGAAGGTGCCGCCGGCCGAACGCTGGTTGGTGCATTTGCCTTTCAGCATCTACCTGGGGTGGATAAGCGTGGCAACCATTGCCAACGCGTCCGATGTACTGTATTACATCGGGTGGAAAGGCTGGGGCCTTGCGCCGGCGGTCTGGGCCGTCATTATGCTGGTGATCGCCGCGTGCTTGGCCTGGGCGATGGCAGTACTGCGCGGCGACCCGGCGTACGGCCTGGTCATTGTCTGGGCGTTCGTGGGCATCGCCGTGAAACAGGCTTCCACCCCGCTGGTGGCGAACACTGCCCTCATCCTGGCCGGCGCCTGCGCGGCGGTGGTCGTCCTGGGCCCGATTTTGCGGAGCCGGCTGAGAGCCTGAGGGGGCTTCAGGCCTCAGCCGGCCAGCCGCTCCACTCGAACACTGCCGTTGCGCCGCCCCTTCAGCTCGCGCTGAATGCGCGCCAGGTTCTGGTAGATCACTGCCGGGTGGACGTCCGACCCGTCCAGGATCACCGCGGCGGCATACAGCTCGGGAATGCCGACAGAGAGGGACATGCCGTCGGCCCAGCGCTGTACGGCTTTGTGATAGGATTCGACCAGCGACTGCGCCACGGCCGGCGCCCTGGCGGGGTCCATGATGAGCATAAAGTCATCCTGGCCGCAGTAGGCGACAAAATCGCCGTGGGCATTGTCCCGCATGTGATCGCGCAGTAACCTTGCCACGGTCCACAGCAGGCGGTCGCCGGCCTCAAGGCCGGCGCGTTCGTTGAACGCGCCTAACCCATGGATATCCAGGCGGCAGACCGCCGTGGGCTGGCCGGCGGCCAGGCGCGCCCGCAGTACATAGTCCCCCGTAACACTGCCGGGCAGGTCTGCCAGCCAGCTCCGCGTGTGCGCCAGGATGCGCTGTTTGATGAGCATCTTGATGCGCCCATCCAGATGCCCCAGCGGCTCACCCTTCGTGATGAAGTCATCGGCCCCTAGCTCATGAGCCTTCTGGCGGGCCGACGCGCCGCTCAGGTTGGTCAGGATAAGGATGGGTAAGTCGGCGGTCTTGGGCGCGGTGCGCAGTCGCCGGCAGACCTCGTACCCATCCATGCCCGGCATCATCAGGTCCAGAAGGATCACATCGGGTTCCTCCCGGAAGGCATACTCCAGCCCCTCCTGGCCGGAATGGGCCTCCAGGATTTCGTAGTGCTGTCGGCCAAGCGCCAGCCCATACAGTTTCAGCGTATCATCGTCATCATCAATAATCAGTACTTTGAAGGTATCATATGCCATCGCTCACCTCCTGTCGCGGTGCGCGCCGGCGGAGCGCCGTCAGCATGGCCCGCCAGGCGCGCGCGGTTTCTTCAATGGGATTCTGCACCCGCCAAGCCGGCGACTCGGTCAGCGCGATGATCGAGCCGGCCAGGCGGAACACATATATCATGAAGCGGTACGCTGGGATGATGCCGATGATCCACCAGTCGCGCCGCAGGCGCTCCCGCACGCGCGCCGGCGCCATCAGGTACACGCTGAGGTCGGTCAGCAGGGCGATGCCGATATAGAACAGGTAGATCAGCCCCAGCGCGCTCATGACCAGGCTCAGCGGATAGCCGAAGAAGCACAGCGCCGGAAAGATGAAGCTCCATACCAGCCGCGGGAACAGGAACGTATGGTCAATCAGCAGGATGCGCCCCAGCGAGAGGTCGCGCAGGCGCAGGATGTTGATATCAATCAGATGCTGATAGACGGCCGCTACCTCCAGCTCACCCCTTTGCCAGCGGACCCTCTGCGCGTAAAGGGCGCTCAAGGACGGGGTGGAGGTAACGAAGACCACCGCCTCGGGGATGCAGGTCAGCCGGCCGCCCCCGAAGCGCTGGCGAATATCAAAGGTAATTTTGGTGTCCTCGGACACGGTCTGCTTATCATAGAGCGGGGTGTCCAGCAAAGCGCGCCGGCGGAAGAAAGAGAAGACCCCGGCCAGGGTATAGAGGCTGTTGCTGAACGCCTGTCCCTGCCGGCCCAACCAGAAAGCGGCCAGGTACTCATGGAACTCGCACTCGGCGATCAGCTCCGGGATACGGCCGGCCAGCCCCGATTCTGCGGCGGTGAGCACTTCCACGGTGCCGGTAGCCGCCGCTAAGCTGTGGTCCGCCTCGAAATGCCGCGCCATATGGCGCAGGGCATCGGGATGGAGCACCGCGTCGGCGTCCACGGTGCAGATATAGGGATGGCTGGCGGCGTGGATGCCGGCGTTCAGGGCGTAGGACTTGCCCCGGCCGGCGATGGACATCCAGTGCATCTGGCCGGCGAAGGGGCGTCCGGCGTGCTCCTGGAACACGGCATACGTGCCGTCGTTACTCCCGTTGTCCACCACGATGACTTCCAGCCGTTCCTGGGGATAGTTCTGCCGGCGCAGGCTCTCCAAGCACAGTCCGAGGGTATGGGCGCCGTTGTAGACGGGGATGATCACGGAGATGCCGGGCCATGCCTCCGGGTCCGGCACCGGCCGGCGGCGCAGACGCTGGAACAGCACCTGGATGAACTGCACCAGCGCGGACAGCCCGTCCACCAGCACCGGCAGGATCAGCCACACGCCCCAGTATATCGCTAGCGCCAGCACCCGTTCTTTCATGCCCGCAGCCTCGCTGTAATCCGATCCGCCAGGCTGTGGATGGTCAGCCGGCTGAACACATACCAGTACATTCCCAGCATCACCAGCCCGAAGAAGAGCAATCGGCCGATAAACGTATGCGCGATCACGATGGACTGCTTGCCGAACGTGTGCAGGATGGCGATGATGGCCACGACCCGCACTAGGTTCGCACCGAAGATGCCCACCGCGCCCAGGACGATAAGCCCCAGCCGTTTCCACAGGCCCCAGTTAGGATAAAAGAGCAGTAGCCCGATCCAGGCCGCCAGCTCCAGCATACCGGAACATTCCAAGTCCACCCGCACCACCGTCCAGCCGGGGGTCTGTTCCACCACCCAGACGAAGATGTTATTTGGGGCAGCGCGGAAAAGATAGGTGGGGATGCCCACCAGGTTGCTGAGGGCATGGCCGGCATATGCAGTGGCATATTCCATGCCAGCGGCCAGCGGCAGCCATTTCACGCCGGCGAAAATCAGCAGGAGCGCCAGCCCTACCGAGCCGGTGATATAATACAGGAGCCAGATGCGGTTGCGCCGGAAAAAGAGCACCAGCGCCAGCCAGACCAGGGCCGCCAGGAATATCAGGACTGCCGTACCCATACAAACCTTCCTCGGCGGTACCAGGTCCATGCGATGAAGGCGGCGACCACCAGCCCCAGCAGGGGCCAGCCGAGCGCCGGGATGGGCGACCAGGTGATGCTTCCGCTGTCCGGCGCCAGGTCCACATTGGGGAGACTGTTGCTCTGAGCGGTGCCAGCAACCATGCTGATCGTCTGCCCCACATCCATACCCAGGTCGGCAAAGGTCACCATGATTTCCGCCCGGCGCGCCCTCTGCGCGCGACTCTCCCCAATCCCCGCCGTACGAGTTGATGACACTGCCGCTCGGGGTCCGCACCTGCACGCTGACCTCGCTGGCATTGGGGGTCGGGGAATAATACGCGAAAACCCAGCGGTCCACACTGTCGTTGTAACCGCCGTTGTTATTCATGTCCATCAGCACGGTGAGATAGACCGGGCCGTTGGCGCTGTCGCGCTCGAACATGAAATAGATGATGCTGACACCCGGCTGGGTGGCCCAGCAAAACGCGGTCAGGTCGGTGTTGTTGGTCGGGCCGTCGCCTAACGGGTCCGGAATGCAGGGCTGGCCGGCCCAGTCGTCGAAGTTCCCGTCCAGCGTAATGGCCAGCGCCGCGCCAGGCAGAAGCAGGAAGGCTGTCAGCGCCAGCAGAAGCGCCTGATACAGGACACGATCACGCCGCATGGCTCGCCTCCCCCGCCGGCTGTGCCGGCCAGCTCTCCCACCAGAACAGCCCGCCCAGGCCCATCAGCGCGACAATACTGGCCAAGGCCCCCAGCGTGTAGATCGGGGTGGGGCGAATGCGAATGGTGACGGTGTGCCGGCCAGCCGGCGCCTCGAAAGCGATGAGCCGCTCATAGGAACGAGCAACGGCCGGCTTTCCGTCAATCCGCACCTCGGTCCCATCATGGAAGGCGGCCGGGAACAACAGCCAGCTCGCCTCCGCAAGCTGATAGTCAAAGCGGTAGCCATTTGCAAAGGCTTTGTAATTCTCGAGCGGTATGGTTTGATACGGCTGGCGTTCTGCCGGCGTCATCTCCAGCACCCGCGATAACACCTCGATCGCCGCTGGGTCACGAGTCAGCACCGCATGATAAGGCAGGTTAAGGCCCACGAACCAGACACGTCCTCCGCCGGCCTGCTTGTAGCCCACCATCGCGCTGGTGCCGCCCAGGTACGGATGCGCCAGCGTCGCGCGATCCAGACCCTGCGGTGTCTGCGCCTGCCAGAGCGCATAGGCGGCGCTGAAGGGGCGGAAGCGGTAGGTGCCCCATTCGCCGGCGGCCTCCACTGGCTGTTGGTCCAGGATCACCAGCTCACCCCACACTCCCAGGAAATAAGGCTCGCGTGACAGCGATTCGGGCAGGCTGTTCGTCAGGTCCACGACCACGCGCACGCCGGCCTCCGCCAGCCGCTGGACCAGCTCCTCGGCGCGCCGGCGGTCCCGCCACTGGAAACCGGAGAGCACGATGGTATGATAGGCGCGCAGTTCCTCGAAGGAATAGTCGTCCACGTAGTCGCTGGTGCCGGGCAGGACTTGCGGGAAGATGTAGCACAGGTTCTGCGCGCCGTTCCCGATGCCCAGCGCCTGATGCGTCAGGCGGACGGCGCGCGGCGCGCCGTCGCGGTGGTACAGTGCCAGCTCACTTGCCCTCATAGATGCGGGAGTAGCCGGCCCCTTCCAGCGCGGCCGGCAGAGCGGGGTCTGCGCCGGCGGCACGCAGTACCACGACATCATCCACGCCGTACAGCTCCAGCCGGTCCAGCACGTAGGTGGTGAAGCCCTGTTCGAACGCTTCATTCAGGGCGGCCACATTCCGAGCCGTGCGTGCCCCCTGATAGGCCCAGCCGTAGACCTGCTCGCGGCCGGCGGTCTGGGTGAAGAAATACGAAGCTTGGGAGCCGAGCCGGCTGGAGTCCAGCGTGGCCTCCCGCCAGCCGGGCGTCTTCCGCATGGCCTCGGCGGCGGCCAGCACGTCGGGCCGCGCCGGCCGCAGATGGATCAAGCGCGCCGACAGCAGGCCATCAGCCATCACCAGCAGGAAGACGATCGCCGGCACCATCCAGCGCTCTTTCGGCCAGCCGGCCGCCTGCCAGGCCAGCCCCAACAGGAGCGCGAAGCTTCCGAACCCGACGAAGCGCAGGGGCCAGGCCAGATGGTGCAGGGGCAGGGCGTTGTACAGGTCATTGAATCCCGGGGTGCTGATAAGGATGGTCAGCAGGCCGGCGAGGATCAAGGCTAGGCTCCAGCGGTTGCCCCGGCCGGCGCGGGACAGAACGAGGAGCACCGCCAGCACCAGCAGTGCCGCCCCGGGATACACAATCTCAGGATCGCGCAGGCGCAGGAACGGGTTCAGGTACGTGGTGATGGGGAAGACCGCCAGCGCCTCGGTCAGGGCGGAGGCGTTGATATCGGTGATGCCGCCGGTCAGGCTGGGCAAGAACCACCAGCCGGTGGCCAGGATGCCCAAGCCGATGCTCAGCAGGGTCAGCATCACCGCCCGCATGCGCGTCTTGCCGAACAGCCACAGCCATGCGGCCAGCAAGGCGCCGCCGACGGCATAGATGGCGGCCATCATGGCGTGGCTGAGGACGATGAGCATCGTGCACAGCGCCAGGGCCAGACGGTGCCGCGGCCGGCGCGGCGCTTCGGCCGAACGCAGAAGCAGATACGCCCACAGCGGCAGGAGCGCCGCCGCCAGCACGCGCGGCAGGTTGCCCTCTGCCAGCGCCACTCGCACGTTATCGGGAAGGAAGACATAGAGCAGGCCGCCGGCGATGGCCGGCGCCCACCCCACCCACCTGCGGTACAGCAACCAGCTCACGCCGCCGAGGAACGCACACAGGACGATGAAGAGATTGGCGGCATACACCGCATCGCCGGCGAGCAGTGCCAGCCCCCACAGGATGTAATAGGGCAGAGGCGCATGATAGCGGAAAACCTGCAGTCCCATGTACCACTGCGGCATCAAGTTCGGGTACAGAGTCCCGCCGGCAATCTGCTCCTGCAGATACTCCACTTTCAACACATGTCCCAGGGTATCGGATGCCCAGGGATAGAGCGCCTGGCCGGCGGGCAGGATCAGCGGGGCATACACGCCGAGGGCCGCCGCTGTGATCAGCAGGATGCCGGCGGTCAGCCATATGATGTTGTAACTCCTCCGATTCTCGCCGCGCTCCATCTTTCGGACTCCCGCATCCCGGCGCTACTCTTTGACCGCGAAGGTAACATAGTTCATGGGCGATTCCCAAATGGTCACCGAGTATAAGCTGGCGTCGGTGCCGCGGAATTCTTTATCCAACTGCTCGAACAAGTAAGCGACCAGGTTCTCCGGCGAGGGCGCCTGGAAGGTAAAGGGCGGTATATCGTTGAGGAAGCGGTCCTCATAGCGCTGGAAGAGCCGGCGCAGTATCTGGCGAGTTTCCTCAATACTGATCAGCACCTGTTCGCCCAAGTAGCGCGGCCGGCGGATTTTCACCTCCACCTTCCAGGAATGGGAATGCGGCTGTTCATCGCCGATGGCGTGCCGCGCATTGAAGAAATCCACCACGGCAATCTCGTAAATGTATTCCTTTGCTTCATATGCCCGACGCAGTGGAATGACCATATGCCTCTACCTCGTCTGAGGGGCGCGCCGCTTTCCTGACTATTATACGGCAGGGACGGCAGCTCGCCAATGTTATGTCAAATATTTTAAGTTTAAGCCTGTCGGCCGGCCTGTTCAGCTATGTACAATATACCCGCACTGCTGTCGAACTCACCTTACAATTTGCTGACAAACTGGAGAGAGGAAATCAGGCGGAAGAACGGGGCATGCCCAATGATCCATTCCACCTCAGAGGGGCAAAATTCGGGTAAGGGACTGCAGCATTTGACACTCCCCTGCCGTTGTGCTATCCTCAAACTGCAGTGCATCCAAATCTGGTAACCGAGGGAATTCACGGATGACCAGCGCATATCTCTTTCCTCAGACGGTGGATGAGACCCTGGACATACTTCGCCGGCACGCCGGCCGCGCCCGCATCATCGCCGGCGGCACCGACCTCATGCTCCAGATCAAGCAGGGCAAATACCAGGTCGAGACCTTTGTGGACATCACCCGCGTGCCGGAGCTGAACGGCATCCGCCTCACCGAGGATGGATATATCTGGATAGGCGCCGCCACCACCCATCGCCAGGTCTGGGAATCCCCCATCATCCAGGAACACGCCACCGTGCTGGCAGAAGCCTGTCGCGCAGTGGGCGCCCTGCAGATCCAGAACGTCGGCACGCTGGGCGGCAACGTGGTCAATGCCATGCCGGCCGCCGACGGGAGCATCGCGCTGACGGCGCTTTCCGCCGAGGCGCAGGTTGCCGCACCCCACGAACGCTACTGGACCAACCTGCAGGAGGTATTCAGCCGGCCGGGCATCTGCAAGATTGACCCCTCGGCAGAACTGCTGGTGGCGTTTCGCTTCAAGGCCCTCGGCCGGCGGGCCGGCTCCGCCTTCGAACGGCTGGCTCGGCGCCGCGCCCTCTCCCTCCCCATCCTCAACTGCGGCGTCGTCGTGCAGTTGGACGAGGCCGGCGACCGCTTCGAGCATGCCGCCATCGCGCTGGGGCCGGTCGCACCCACGCCGTTCCGGGCACGCGGCGCAGAGGCCATCCTGGCCGGCGCCCCCGTGAACGAGGAGACTATCCGCGCCGCCGCCCATCAGGCCATGGAGGAATCGGACCCGCGCAGTAACATCCTGCGCGCCTCGCGGGAGTACCGCAAGGACATGGTCGAGGTGCTGACCCGCCGCGCCCTGGAACGCGCGGTACAGCAGGCGCTGGCGCGCGCCTGAGGCGCTATGGCGCTGGGCCTCTATCTGCATATCCCCTTCTGCAAAGCCAAATGCAGTTACTGCGATTTCGCATCGGTGCCCGGCCGGCCGGAATGGTACGCGCCCTACGCCGATGCCATCTGCGCGGAGATCGCCGGCGCGCCGGCGCGCTTCCCCGATATCCCGGCGGAACAGCTTCCTCCACAGACGGTTTACATCGGCGGCGGGACGCCCAGCGTGCTCCCTGTCCCACTGTTGGAAAGGATACTGCGGGCCTTGCAGGAGGCGTTCCCTCTGCCGGCGGACGCTGAAATCTCGCTGGAAGCCAACCCGGGCACTGTGGAGCCGGAGGGTCTGCGGCGCCTGCGGGCGCTGGGTATCAACCGACTGAGCATCGGTGTGCAGTCCTTTCGCGATGCCGAACTGCGCCTGCTGGGACGGGTGCATGACACCGAACAGGCGCGGCAGGCCATCCGCTGGGCGCGCCGGGCCGGCTTCGACAACCTCAACCTCGACCTCATCTTCGGCCTGCCGGGCCAGTCCCTGGAGGATTGGAAGCAGTCGCTGGAAGAGGCACTCTCCTTTGCGCCCCAACACATCTCCCTGTACGCCCTGAGCGTGGAGGAAGGGACACCGCTGGCGCGGATGATCGAGGAGGGGACACTGCCGGCCCCGGATGATGACCGCATGGCCGACATGTACACCTGGGCGGAAGAGCGGCTGGCGCAAGCCGGCTACCTGCACTATGAGATTTCCAACTGGGCAGTGCCGGGCTGTATGTGCCGGCACAACCTGGGCACCTGGCGCAATGAGCCGTACCTGGGGTTCGGCTGCGCGGCGCACTCCCATCTGGGACGCCGGCGCTGGTGGAACGTGCGCGACCCGCTGGCGTACATCCAGCGCATCGAGGCCGGCCGATCCCCAATGGAGGGAGAGGAAATCCTCAGCGAGGAGGTAGACATGGCCGAGACCATGATGCTCGGCCTGCGCTTGGTGCAGGAGGGGATAGAGGTGAAGCGCTTCCGCCGGCGCTTTGGCCGCACGCCGGCGGAGGTCTATCCCGAAGCGCTGTCCCAATTGTCAGCTCAGGGGCTGATCGAGGTTCTGCCGGAACGCGTGCGCCTGACCGCGCGCGGCCGGCTCCTGGGCAATCGGGTCTTCGCCCAATTCCTGCCCGACTAGCTCTGCCGGCCCATCAGATAATGCGTGAGCTCCCGCAGGGCAGTGATCCCTTCCTCGTTGACGAACGGCTCGCGCGCCAACCGCTCCAGATGGTTCAGCGCCTCCCGCTGATAGCGGCCGGCCAGCTCCTCGCAGTACGCCCTGGCGCCTGCCGCATCCAGCACTGCCATCACCTCCTGAACGGCCTCCGCCGGCACCTCCGGGGAATGATACACCTCCTTCAGCCGCTCCAGGGAGGCCGCAGACCCGGTTTCCTCAAGCCGGCGCACGGCATACACCAGGGGCAGGGACTTCTTGCGCTGGAGGATGTCGCTCCCGGAGGGCTTGCCGGTGACCGCCTCCTCCCCCCAGATGCCCAGGATATCGTCCTGAATTTGGAACATCATGCCCAGGGCGTCGCCAAAGGAATACAGGAGGCCGGCGGTTTCCTCGGGGACGCCGGCCAGCACCCCGCCGATATACGCCGCGGCGGCCAGCAGGGTCGCCGTTTTCCCGCGAATCATGCGCAGATAGTCTTCTTCGGAAATGATAAAGGTCTCCTCGAAGTACATGTCGAGGAACTGCCCTTCGGTGAGCGTCAGGCAAGCCCGCTGGAAAGCTCGCTCGGCGCGATAGGCCCGTTCCGCCGGCACTCCCCGCTCCGACAGGCTTCCCATGGTGAGATACGCCAGGGCGAACATGCCGTCGCCCACATTGATGGCATGGGGCTGGCCCCACAGGCTCCACACCGTCGGCCGGTGCCGGCGGGTGGCGCTGTTGTCCTCAATATCGTCGTGGATCAGGGAGAAATTGTGCAGGATTTCGATGGCGGCCGCCGCCGGCAGTGCCAGCGATGGGTCGCCGCCGGCCGCCTGGCAGCTCAGCAGGCACAGCAGAGGGCGCAGGCGCTTGCCGGTTGGGGCTTGCGCCGGCACCAGCGCACTGTCCCGCCACCCCATGTGATACTGCATCATCCCGTAGAACCGCTCCACGCTGGGGTGCGGCGCCGCCACCGTGCGGCGCAGTTCCTCCTCCACTAACGGCAGATACAATTCCATGGCTTTGCGCAGGGCTTTCATGGTCCCTTTCCTGTCACTGCTGTGGGCCGGCGTGGTATGCCGTCGGCGCGCCGCGCACCACCACCGGCAGATTCTGCAGGTCTTGCAGTGTGCGGGAGCCGGTGCAGAACATGGCGATGCGCAGTTCCTGGATGATCTCCTGCAGATAACCCATGACGGCCTCCGCGGATTGGGCCGCCAGGCGGAGGAGAGGATGGGCGATGCCGGCCAACTGCGCCCCCAGCGCCAGCGCTTTCGCCGCGTCCACCCCACTGCGCAGGCCGCCGGAGGCGATAAGCACCGCCTGCGGCACTGCTCGCCGCGCTTCGATCAGCGCCTGGACCGTGGGAATCCCCCAATCCTCGAACGCCTGGGCGATGCGCCGGGCCGATTCGTCGGGCGCGCGGTACATTTCCACCTGGCTCCAGGAGGTGCCGCCGGCGCCGGCCACATCAATGGCCGCTACGCCGGCCTGATGGAGCAGGCGCGCCAGCTCGCCGGAGATGCCCCATCCTACCTCTTTGACAATGACCGGCACCGGCAGGCCGGCGCACACCGCGGCGATCTTGTCCAGCAGGCCGCGAAAATCGGTGTTGCCGCCGGGCTGGAGCGCCTCCTGCAGGGGGTTCAAATGCAGGATGAGCGCGTCCGCGCCGATCAATTCCACCGCGCGCCGGCAGTGCTCCAGGCCGTAGCCGTAATTGAGCTGAACCGCGCCCAGATTGGCGCAGAGGAACACGTCCGGCGCAATATCCCGCACCTGGTACGTAGGAACGGTGGATGCATCCTCCAGCGCGGCCCGCAGGGAACCCAGGGCCAGCGCGATCCCTAGCGCCTGGGCCGCTTCGGCCAGGTGGCGGTTGATGGTGCGCGCCCATTCCGTTCCGCCGGTCATGGAGGAAATGAGCAGTGGGGCGCGCAGGGCATGGCCCAGAAAGCGGGTCGAGGTATCCACCTCCTCTAGGGACATCTCCGGTGCGGCCAGGTGGGGTAACTGCACCCGTTCAAGCCCGCTGGAGGGATAGCGGAACGCCACGTCCTGTTCCAGGCAGATGCGCAAATGGTCTTCTTTCCGCTGTCGATGCGCAGTGGTCAATCGTATTCTCCTGCTCCTGAGTGCCGGTGAGCGCAACGATTGAGCCTGAGCGGGGTTATAGTGATGTGGATATGCAGGCCGGCCACCGGCGGTACACTCATGATATCCGCCGGCATGGGGCTTGTCAAACCGAATACGGCACCATATCCCCATAATTGTTGACAGGTATCGCAAAGGGGATTACAATAAGACACGTTCTAACGTTCACTATTCCTGCCTTTCCTTACATGTTGTCAGCCATGTTTCACATCGCATCAATCTCTGGAGGTAGAGAACCATGACCATGACGCGTGAGGAAATCTTTGAACGGGTGAAGAAAATCATCGTCAACCAGCTCGGCGTGGATGAATCCAAGGTCACCATGGAAGCGCGCTTTCGCGAGGACCTGGAAGCGGATTCGCTGGACCTGGTAGAGCTCATCATGGCGTTCGAGGATGAGTTTGGCGGCCAGATTGAGGATGAAGAGGCCGAGAAGATCAAGACCGTTGGTCAGGCCGTGGAATTTCTGCTCGGGCGGGTCTGACCCCGTCCTTTCCCGCGAGGCCAGCTATCTTTGGTGAACCACTAAGCCAGGAGTGGACAAATTCCACGACCTGGCTTATTATGCTTGAGAACATTCGGAGACGTGCCGGCCCAACCGTTTCGCCGGCCGTCTTGGCAAAGAACTAAAGGAGTTTGATTTCGATGTCTGTCCTAAATTCATTGGCCGGCCGTGACCCCGTCGCCATCATCACCGATACCACCGCCTCCATCCCCGATGAGCTGGTCAGCAAGCTGGATATCCACCTCATCCCGTATTACATCAACATCGGCAATAAGACCCTCCGGGACGTGTTCGATATCAGCCGGGAGAAGTTCTACCAGTGGCTCCCCACCGCTACCCAGCTTCCCACCACCTCGAACCCCGGCCCGGGGGACTATGTGCGCATGTTTCGCGAGCTGTACGAGCGCACCAAAGAGATGGTGGTTATCACCATGACCTCCATCGGGAGCGGGGCATATCAGGCCGCCAGCGTGGCGAAAGAGATGATCACCGAGGAACTGCCGGACATCAAAGTAGATGTGATTGACACACGACAGGTTGCCATGGCCCAGGGCTGGTCGGTCATCGAGGCAGCACGGGCGGCGCTGGCCGGCGCCAGCCTCCCGCGCGTCGTCGAAATTATCCGCCAGACGGCGGCGCGCGCCATGATGATACAGACCGCCGACACCCTCAAGTACCTGTATATGGGCGGACGCATCGGCCGCGCGATTCATCTGGTAGGAACCCTGTTGAACGTCAAGCCGCTCATCGGGATGGAGAACGGCGAGATCACCGCCTACGGCCAAGCACGCAGTCGTTCCCGCGCCTATGACAAGATGGTCTCTCTGCTGACAGAGCGCTTCGGCGCCGGCGCGCGCCTGAAGGTCGCCTATATGCACGCCGCCGCGCCCGAGGAAGTACAGGAACTGCGCCGTAAGGTGGAACAGACATTCCAGTGCGTGGAGTCGCTGGTGGCAGAGCTGTCGCCGGCCCTCGGCGTACACTCCGGCCCCGGCACCACCGGCCTGGCCGTGATACCCGAGCCGTAAAATCCCTGATCTCCCAGCAGTACGAACTCCCCGGGAATCCCCAGGGAGTTTTGTTCACCACTGCGCCAGGACCTGCTCCAGCACGGCGATGGCCCGCAGGTAATCCTCAATCAGTATGTGCTCCGCCGGCGTATGGTCCAGGTTGGAATCCCCCGGGCCGTACGCCGCGATCGGACAGCCCCACGCCGGCCCGACCACATTCATGTCCGAGGTGCCGGTCTTCAGCTTGAAGCGGGGAGTGCCCCCCACCGCCCGTATCCCCTGCAGGAAGGCCCGCACCAGCGGCGTGTTCTTATCCGCACGGTACGGCGGCTCGCAGGTGCCGAAGGTGAGCTCCGCCGGCGCCGCCCGTTCCTTCAGCCAGCTCTGCAGTGCCTCGATATCCAGCCCCAACGGCCAGCGCAGGTTGATATGCATCTCCACCTGCTCCTGAAAACCGTCGCTGTCGGTGCAGATGGACACCAACGTCGGGGTCAACATGTCGAACTGGCGCTCTTTGCCAGCGTTCCAGACGGAGGCATAATCATTCACCGCGTTCCAGAAGGCCACCGCGCGCTCCGCCGGCGTCTGCCCCTGGCCGGCGGTATGCCCGCGCGCCTGGCGCAGGCGGTAGTCCACGGACAGCGTGCCCTTATACCCCAGCGTGACGTGCTCCCATCCGCTCGGTTCGCCGATGATGACCGCATCAGGACGATAGCGCGGGACCAAATGATGGGCGCCTCGCGAACAGCCTTCCTCCTCCACCGCGCCGACGATGATCAGCCGGCAGTCTGCCGGCGGTCCCTGGCGCGCCGCCGCCATGATGAACGCCGCCAGGGGGCCTTTGGCATCCACCGCACCGCGGCCGTACAGCCGGCCTCCTTCCAGACGCATGGGGATACAGCCGCTCACCGTATCCATATGCCCCAACAGCATCAGGGTGCGCCGGCCCTCCCCTATCTCGCCGACGGCGTTCCCCACCTCGTCCAGGTAGGCTCGGAAGCCCAGCTCCCGCATGCGCGCAACGAGAAAGCCGGCCAGCTCACCCTCCTGGCCGGTCGGGCTGTAGATGGACACCATCTCCTGCAGGAACGCGACCGGGTCAATCATCTTCCTCATCGCTCACCTGCAGTGTCTGGCCGAGAACGTCTATGACAGTGTCCAGGACATACTCCAGGTCATCGTCGGGAATCATCAGCGGCGGCAGGAGACGCACCACGGTGGGGCCGGCCGGCAGGGCCATAATGCCCCGCTCATGGAGCACATCGAGATAGGGCCGCGATTTGCACTTCAGCTCGATGCCGATCATCAGGCCGAGGCCGCGCACCTCGCGCACCATAGGCGCGTCGTGAAGGGCCTCCAGCCGGCGGAGGGCATACGCCCCCTTCTCCGCCGCACGCCCGGGAAGCCCTTCCTCTTCCAGCACCTGGAGCGTCGCCAGGGCGGCCGCGCAGGCCAGCGGATTGCCCCCGAAGGTCGAACCGTGCAGGCCGGGTTTCAGGGGCGCTACCTTTGGCCCCAGGACAACGGCGCCCATCGGCACGCCGCCGCCGATGCCCTTGCCCAGGCAGAGGATGTCCGGCACCACGCCGGCGTGTTCCAGCGCCAGCATGCGGCCCGTCCGCCCCATGCCCGTCTGAATCTCGTCGAGAATCAGCAGGGCACCCCGTTCGTCACACAGCCGGCGCAGGCCCTGCAGGAATTCCGGCGCCGCCGGCCGCACTCCCCCCTCGCCCTGCACCGGCTCGACGATCACCGCGGCCGTTTCCTCGGTAATGGCCTGCGCGGCCGCGTCCAGCTTGTTCAGCGGGATATGAGTGAAGCCCGGCACCAGCGGCTCAAAGGGCTTGCGGTACTTGGGGTTGTGCGTGGCGGAGAGCGAGCCCATAGAGCGGCCGTGGAAGCCGCGCATCATAGCAACCACACCGGCGCGCCGCGTGGTGTAGCGGGCGAACTTCAGCGCCCCTTCCACCGCCTCGGTGCCGGAGTTGCACAGGAATACCCGCTCCATGCCGGCCGGCACAATCCGGCCCAAACGCTCCAGCAGTTGCGCCCGCGTGTCGTTGTAATAGGTGTCTGTGCAGGTGATCAGCCGGGCAGACTGGCGCTGAATGGCCTCCACGACCTTCGGGTGGCAGTGCCCCAGGATGGCCACACCGTGCCCCGTCGCGCAGTCAATGTACGAGCGCCCCTGGTCGTCCCAGACGCGGGCGCCCTGCCCCCGCACCAGGACGATGGGACGCTTGGCATGGACGCCGCTCTCATGCCGGCTCTCGACCTCGATGATGTTCATAGGCAGGTCCTTTTGTGGTGGGGAATCAGTCAATGACGGTGCCTTCGCCGGCCAGGGCGCGCTGGAGCGGCCGCTCGATGCGTGCATCGGCAAAAACCACCCGACGCACGCCGCCGGCCAGGGCCTCGCTGGCCCCCATGACCTTCTTCTTCATCCGCCCGTCGGCGTACTGCATGAACTCATCCAGCCGCGCCGCCGGGATATGGCGGATGAGGGTGCTCTCATCGGGAAAATCCTTCAGCAGGCCGGGCACGTTGGAAAGGATGATCAACTGCTCCGCACCCATGGCAGAAGCCACCACCGCCGCCGCCCGGTCGCCGTCCACGTTGATGGCCTCGTTCTCGAAGCTGATGGCCGGCGGCACCAGCACCGGCAGGTAGCCGTTGTCCAACAGCAGGTGCAGAAGGTGCGTGTTTACCTTCTGGACGGTGCCAGTATAATCATCGCGCAAAATCATGCGCCGGCCGTCCTTGATGATTTTGATAGCATCCTTGCGCTTGCCCTCCAGCACCCGGCCGTCAATGCCGGAAAGGCCCACCGCGTTGGCACCGTAGCGCTGGAGCAGTTCCACGATGCCCTTGTTGATCTTGCCGGCGTAGACCATCTCCATGATTTCCAGGGTGCGGCGGTCAGTGCGCCGGCTGACAATGCCCGACACCGAGGTCACGAACTCCGGTGGATGTCCTAACTGCTCCGCAATCTGATTGGTCTCGTAATTGCCCCCGTGGAGCAAAATCAACGGCTGGCCACTGCGGAAGACCTGTGCCACATCCTCGCAGACACGTTCCAGGTCAATCCCCTGGCCTCCGCCCACTTTCACGACGATCATTGTTCGTTCTCCTGCAGGAAGGATGGAATGGAAGATGCCGGCATCGAACGGCTATCAGATGGGATGCAGGCCGGGGAACTCCAGCCCCGCCTTCTCATCCCAGCCCAGCATGATGTTCATGCACTGCACGGCACTGCCGGCGGCGCCCTTCATCAGGTTGTCAATGGCCGCGATGGCGACGACGCGGCCGGCGGACTCGTCCAGCGCGAAACCCACCTCGGCGTAATTACTGCCGGCGAGAATCTTGGGCTCCGGAAAACGGTAGTTGCCCCGCTTCTCCTTGACGATGCGCACGAACGGCTCCTGGTCATAGGCCTGGCGGTAAATCTTCCACAGATCGCGCTCGGTGAGCGGCTCCTTGAGGAACAGGTGCGCGGTCGCCAGCGCGCCCCGCACGATGCCCAGCGCCGTTGCCGAGAGGTGCACGGCCGGCGGCTCGCCGCCCAGGGCCATCTCCTGGATGACCTCAGCAGTATGGCGGTGGCCGACCGGGGCATAAGAGCGCACGACGCCGGCGCGCTCAGGGTGATGGGAATCCGGGCTGGGATGGTGCCCGCCCTCGGAGGAGCCGGCTTTGACCTCCACGACGATGCCGCGCCGGCGGTCCACCACATCCGCGCGGAAAAGCGGATACACCGCCAGGTTCACCGCTGTGGCGTTGCACCCCACGCCGCTGACATAGCGCGCCGTGCGCAGTTCCTCCCGATGCAGTTCCGGCAGACCGTACACGAAGCGGGAGAGCCACTCCGGCGCGGCATGGGGATGCCCGTACCACTGCTCATACAGTGCCGGGTCCCGCAGACGAAAGTCCGCCGACAGGTCAATGATATAGGTCGCCATCTGGGCGAACTCATTGATGCGCTGTTGGGCTTCCCCATGCGGCAGTGCCAGGAACAGGATATCGCACGGCTCCAACTGCTTGGCCGAGGTGAATTTCAGGCGCGTATGGCCGCGCAGATTGGGATGCACCAGGTGGACGTACTCCCCCACCAGGCTTTCCGAGGTGACCTGGGCAACTTCCACATGGGGATGCCAGAGGAGCAGGCGCAGGAGCTCGCCCCCTGCGTAACCAGAGCCGCCTACGATGGAAGCCTTCAACACGCTGCCTTCTCCTTCTCTTGTTCGGGTTCTTCCCCGGGATAGGGATAGCGGCCTTCGACGATGCCGATGACGTAATCCGCGACCTCTCCTGGCAGGTCTACCTCGGTGACATGCACACTGCGGCCGAACTCCATCATGCCGTTGACCTCATTGACCAGCAGGCCGCGCTCGGGGTCTTCCAGCAGGTCCACGCCCACGATGCCCCCGCCGACGGCCTTGGCGGCGGCCACACACAGGCGGTCCAGCTCGGGCGTGATGGGACAGGGGAGCGGCTCGCCGCCGCGCGCGGTGTTGGTGATCCAGTGCGGGGCGGCACGGTAGATGGCGCGCACCGTGCGGTCCCCGATGACGGCGGCGCGGATATCGCGGTTCGGTTTGCGGATAAACTCCTGGATATAGAAGATGGAGTGCTGGTAATTGCCCAGCACGCTTTTGTGTTCCAGCACCGCTTCGGCCGCGTCGCGGTCGTTGATCTTGGCCAGGAGCCGGCCCCAGGAGCCGACCAGGGGCTTGAGCACCACCGGGTAGCCGATCTCCTCGATGGCTTCCAGGGCCGACTCCGGCGTAAAGGCGATGACGGTGCGCGGCGTGGGTATGCCGGCTCGCTGGAGGGCTGTCGTGGTCAGCAGCTTGTCCCCGCAGATTTCCAGCGTCTTATACGGGTTGATGGTGCGCACTCCCCAGTGCTCAAAAATGTGCTGGGCGTAAAGGCCGCGCGAGTAGTTCAGTGACCTGCCTACCACGATGTCATAGTACAGGCTCGGTTTGGTAGTATCCAGGACAAGCTGGCGGTCGTCAATGACCTCGATATCCACGCCGCGGTCCTGGAACGCCTGGAGGAGAAGCTTTTCTTCCAGCCGAATCCGCGAGCAGACAATACCCACTTTCATAGGCGCTTATTCTCCCCAGTCCTCATCTTCTTCGGGTGCCAGGGCCAGCTCGACAGGGTCGAGGCTGACGACCTCACACTCCACGCCGCACTCGGCACAGACGACGATCTCGCCCACCATGATGTTGTCATCCAGTTCCATCTGGGCACCGCATTCGGGACATTCGCACAACATGATTCTTTCTCCTTTCTTCGCTTGCTGAAATTGTTCGCAGTATAGCCGGCACCGCTGTTGGCGGTGAGGCATCGGAATAAAAAGGCCCAGACTCATGGGTTGCAGAGCCTGGGCGCGTCATGGCCGGCGGTACAGGTGCTTCTCGGCACCTCGATACGATATCACAAAAAAACCAGCCTCCCTGCTCTGGAAAGGGCCTGGAGGCTGGCTTGGGCGCTCAATTTGATGTACAAGGCGCGCAAAGCAAGTCTAACCAGACCCTTGGCCTGGTCGCGGGTACACCTTGCTTCGCTTGGCTCGGAGCGCAAGACCGAACATGCTCGCCCTGCCTTCCCTATCGTATGATGCGATAATAAGATAACACAATCCCGCCGGCTTGTCAAATGGGGCTTCCGGAGGGTGTGGAAAGGCCTGACATGCGGGGCTTCGCTTCCTAAAGCCGGCGGTTTCCAGCCGCCGGCGAACTCGCCGGTCCATGGCGCGTGGGTGCAGGTGAACGAGAAGCCACTGTGCTTAAACAGCCTCAATGTGCGCTTGCGACAACAGGCTTGTTGCCAAAGTAAAATTTGAAGTGTAATCAGCCGCCGGGTAAGATTCCAGGTGACAGTCACCTCGCAGGCAACTGTCACTTGGCAGCGATTTGCCGGCGCAAGTACAGCATGATTTGACACCCCTTTCTTTGTAGGTTATAATTTTACCTGAGAATTCGGGTCGGCATCTTTCCGTTTAGGGGACCGGCCTCCAAACCGAATAGGCGATGAGGCTCGCCTTGCCTGTCCAGCAGGACTGATAGCCTCTACTGAATGTCGGTTCAGTAGAGGCTTTTTTCTTTGACACCTCCTGGGAGAAACTCGCAGGATGGAAGGGAGATCGAAATGGTATCCGTAAGCGTTCTGTTCCCGAAACCGGGGCTTGATGTGCAACTTGAAGAAGAGGCGGGGGCCTTTCTGAAAGACTTGAACCTTGACCAGGTCATCGACGCTATCACCGCCGGCAAACAGGCGTACCATCTCAAACCATTTTTCTATACCCCTCTGCACGATCTCGAGGCCATCCGCTATCGGCAGGAAGTGATGCAGGATATTGATGAAGATACAGCTCTGGCCTCCCGCTTGAAATCCTTCGCGGACGAGATGGTAATTGTCCGGCGGTATCTGTCCTTGGTAGAGAATCTGGAGTTCAACTACCATAAGAAGGGGTGGTTCCTGGAAGCGGCCCTGGTCTACAGCGCGGCAGTGCGCCGGCTGATGCAGGACCTCGAGCAGTCAGCCCTCCGCTCGCGCGGTCTGCGCGCCTTTCGGGACTTTCTGCGCGCTTATGGGTATTCCGAAGCGTTCCAATCTTTTGCGGAGGAAGCGCAAGAGGTAAAGCGCCGGCTGTCCGAGCTGAAGTACTGCATCATCATCCAACCTGGCCGATTCAAGGTCAAGATGTACGAAGGGGAGCCTGACTACAGCGTGGAGGTCGAGAAGACCTTTGAGAAATTCAAACAGCACGCCCCCAAGGAGTACCGCTTTGATCCCGACCGCACCTCCGGCATGAATCATATCGAAGCCCAGATACTCGAATTCGTCTCCCGCCTCTATCCAGGGCCCTTCGCCGCGCTGGACCGTTTCTGCGAGCGCCATGCCGGCTTCGTCGACGAGACGATCCGAGCCTTTGACCGGGAGATACAATTCTATATCGCCTACCTGGATTTCATCGCCGATATACGACACAGGGGCCTGCCGTTCTGCTACCCGGAGGTCACTGCCGGCCGCGATGTGTACGTCCGGGAGGGGTTTGACCTGGCTCTGGCGCATGCCCTGCACCATACCTCCAACCCGGTCATCTGCAACGACTTCTTCCTGCAAGGTCCAGAACGCATTATCGTCGTCACAGGCCCGAACCAGGGGGGTAAAACTACTTTTGCGCGCATGTTTGGCCAACTGCATTATCTGGCCGACCTGGGATGCCCCGTGCCGGCACGGGAAGCGCGGCTTGCCCTCTTCGATCACATCTTCACACACTTTGAGCAGGAAGAGGACATCCGCAACCTGCGCGGCAAACTGGAGGACGACCTCATCCGCATCCATGACATCCTTCAACATGCTACGCCCAACAGCATTGTCGTGCTCAACGAGGTCTTCGCCTCCACCACCGTCAAGGACGCTGTCCTCCTCAGCAAGGCCATCATGGAGCGCCTGGTGGAACTGGACCTGCTGTGCGTATGGGTGACTTTTCTGGATGAGCTGTCCTCGCTGAACGAGAAAACCGTCAGCATGGTCAGCACCGTCCTCGAGGAAGACCCAAGCCAGCGCACCTTTAAGATCATCCGCAAGCCGGCTGACGGCCTGGCATACGCCATCTCACTCGTCAGAAAGCATGGTCTGACGTATGAGCAAATCAAGGAGCGTATCAGCGCATGAAGGTCTTTCTGTTGTTCCCGGACCGGGACTTTGACCCGGAGCAGAGACTGCCGTATCACACCGACGAACTGGTGCAGGACCTGGAGCTGGACACATTAATCGAAGCGATGGCCGCCGGCGACAAATTCCTGTACGACATCGCCCGGCAGGTCCTCTCTGTCCCCACTCACCGACCTCGACGTCATCCGATACCGGCAGGAGACACTACAGGACTGTCTGAACCATCCGGATGTGGTGCGGGCCATCTACCAGATTCCCATCCGTGCTCGCGAGATGCGTCAACGGCAGTGGTTGGGCATTTTTGGCACCAGCCCCAGCAGTGTCCTTGTCGGGGCCCGCAACATGCTGAGACTGCACGTGAGTCTGCTCAAAGAGCTTAAGCAGATCGCAGACCAGTATGCGCCGGCGTTCACCTCGCGAGGATTCCAGCGCTTCTTCCGCATGATCCAGGAAGAGCTCGATGACGCGTACTTCGCTGTGGTGGAAGAGCATTTGAAAGCCCTGGAATTCCGAGATGGGGTTCTCCTGCGCGCCGAACTGGGAAGGGGCAATGAGGGAACCAATTACATCCTTTGCAAGCCTTATTCCAACGGCCCCAATTGGCTCCAGCGCGTGCTGGGCAAGGGCTCGCCAGTTTACTCTTTCACCATTCATCCCCGGGACGACCACGGTGCGCGCGCCCTCGGGGAACTCAGGAACAAGGGCATCAAAGGAGTGGCCGGCGCCCTGGCGCAGTCCGCCGACCATATCGAGAGCTTTCTCCAGGTGTTACGCCAGGAATTAGGGTTTTACATCGCCGGCCTGAACCTGTACGAGCGGCTCACAGCATTGGGTGAGCCGGTCGTTTTCCCGGAACCAGCCCCGCGCGAGGAACGCCGGCTGTCGTTCGCCGGCCTGTACGATGTCTGCCTAGCGCTCACCATGGGACAGCGGGTAGTAGGGAATACTGTGCAAGCGGATGGTAAAGAGCTCGTATTCATCACCGGCGCCAACAAGGGTGGGAAATCCACATTTCTACGCAGTATCGGCCAGGCCCAGCTAATGATGCAGTGCGGCATGTTCGTGCCGGCGGAATTCTTCGCCGCGAATATCTGCACCGGCATCTTCACGCACTTCAAGCGCGAAGAGGATGCCAGCATGCAAAGCGGCAAATTCGACGAAGAACTGCGCCGCATGAGCGCAATCGTGGAGACCATCCGGCCTAATGCCCTGCTGTTGTGCAACGAGTCTTTCGCCTCCACCAACGAGCGAGAAGGGTCAGAGATCGCTCGGCAGATTATCAACGCATTACTGGAACACCGTGTCAAGATTTTCTATGTCACACATATGTATGAGCTGGCGCGCGGATTCTTCGAAGCCGGCCTAGCCAACACGCTGTTCCTGCGCGCTGACAGACGCCCGGATGGGAGCCGCACCTTCCAGCTCCTGGAAGGAGAACCTCTGTCAACCAGCTTTGGGATAGATATCTACCGTCGGATTTTCCAAACAGGCTCGCTAGCGCGACTGCCGGCGGAACAGGGCGTAGGGCTGTCCGCCAAAGAAGCTAGGCCGGCCGCCTGACAAGCTGATCACGCCGCCGCTTCCATACCCGCCTGGGCAGTCTGGCCGGCGCGCTGTGCCAGCCAGACTGCCTGGAACAGCTCCGCCGGCGGTGTACTGTAACCCCAATTCCCAGCACCCTCCTGCGGATAGTTTGCCAAAATGGGCATGTTGTGTACACTCATGTTCACTGCAGAATTATACCAGCGGAGGCGTTCCCCAATGGAACCGTTGTACATCATCGCTTGTACCGTTGTCTGGGAAGAGATGCAGTCGCATGTGCCGGCCGGGACGCCGGCGCTGGTGCTAGAGTTTGGCCTGCATAATTCCCCTGATAGACTGCGTCAGCGTCTGCAGGAGGAAATCGATAAGGTTCCCCCCGGTTATACCATTGTGCTGGGGTATGGGTTATGCGGCGGCGGGATGGACGGCATTCGCGCCGGCGAGCACCGGCTGGTCATCCCGCGCGCCCATGACTGCATCGCGCTCTTTTTGGGCTCGCTGGAGCGCTACGAGGAGCAAATGCTCCAGGAGCGCGGCACGTACTACGTGACCAAAGGCTGGCTGACCATTGAGGGCGATGGCCCGCTGGGGCAGTACCAGCGCATGGTGGAGAAGTTCGGGCCGGAGAAAGGGGAGCGCCTGGCGCGTCTGGCCTTTGAGCATTACAAGCGCCTGGCGTTCATCAACACGGGCAATTACGAGGTGGAGTATTACCGGAATCTGGCACAGCAGGTAGCCGAGTGGTACCGACTGCGGTTCGAGGAAGTGCCGGGCTCCCCGGAATGGATCAAGGACCTGGCGCAGGGACGCTGGGACAGCCGGCGCTTTGTCATCGTGGAGCCGGGCGGGACGGTCAAGATGACTGATTTCTTCCGGCTGGAACCAGCGGTATCAGCGCCGGCTGGCACCGGCACCGAAGCATAAAAAGGGAACAGGAAGGAGGCCGCCCCTACCTCCTCCCTGTTCTTCCGGCCGCCTGAGTTCCAGGCTAACCACAGCTATAACATATCATAGATTATCGTGATAGTCAATAGAATTCTATGAAACTTTATTCATAATGAACAAACTGTCATCTTTCTGACAGAGACAGCAGGGGGCATATATTGCCCCCTGCTGTCTCGTGCGGTATGGACACGGTTCATGCTTCATAGGCGAGCAGGACGACGCCCAGCTCCTGTTCGGCTTTCTTGATCGCCTCCTCCTGCGCTTTGGTGAGCTTGGCCGGCCGGACATCGTGGCAGGCCAATGCCACTACCCGCACGTTGTGCTGGATTTCCAGCTCGCGCAACGCGGCCAGCTTCTTCTCGTCCAGCTTGGCGTACGTGCACAACATGGCACACCTCCTTCTCGTGCACACTGGGCTGGTTCATTAGCGGCAATGCAGTGAGGATAGGCAGACCAGCATGAGGGACAACCTCTCATTATTGTAGCATGGCTGATACAGCACGTCAAAGGGCGCCGGCGCGGCAACAGAGCTTTTCAATGCTATAACATTCTGGGCGACTGGAAGTCGCGGCTACAGTTGCGAAGCCCACCTGCGTGGGCTATACCAGTCGGCGCCGGCCAACTTCGCAGTCGTTGGTGCAGTTTCAACTGCCGTTTGTTAGCACATTGAAACGCCCCGGCGCGGAAATAAAAACAGTACCCCTGGGGCGACTCGAACGCCCGCGCACGGCTCCGGAGGCCGCTGCTCTATCCTCTGAGCTACAGGGGCACGCTTGCAACATATAGTATAACCAAATCCCGCCGTTTTGGCAAACTTCCCCCTCCCCTAATACCCTTTGCGGCCAATTTGTCATTCCGCCCAGTTTATGGTATATAAGGAAATAGAGCCCTGCTGTGTTCGTGATGCGGTAATGCGGTTTGAGCCAACACTTAATAAGAGGGAGCCGGACTCTGCAGAAGCTGCGACTTCCCTTCCATGTGAAGGAGTCGTGCTGGCTGTCAGGAGGCACCCACCTGCGTAAGCAGGTTCAAACCTCTTCCGCACACGGCACGGCGGGGTTTCGCGTATGGCCCCATAATTTCTCCCCTTATCTATCCTCTGTGCTATAATGGGCCGAACTTTTCCATCATCAGACATATTCTGGGAGCGTATGGCCGGCATCCTGCTCGCAGTCCTGCTGGTCCTGATACTGCTGGTCTACTGGCAGTTCATCCTGGCGGAGGGCACCTATCTGGGCCGCTCCATCGTCGCCAAATTATATGACTGGACCGCCGGCCGCTATGACCGTATCAAGGCATACGACGTGGAACTCGAGGATGCCACCCTGGGCCGGCCGCTGGCCGCGGCGCTGGCTCATGTCCCACACCCGCTGGTGCTGGATGTGGCCACGGGCACCGGCCGCCTGCCCATGTCCCTGTTCCGCCAGCCAGATTTCCAAGGGACAGTCGTGGGGCTGGACCTGTCCACCGGCATGCTCGCCCAGGCCCGGCGCAACCTGGCGGAACACGCCGGCCGAGCCTACCTGATCCAGGGGGATGCCAGCCGGCTCCCCTTCCCCGACGCGGCGTTCCATGCGGTTACCTGCCTCGAGGCGCTCGAATTTATGCCGCATCCTCGCGCCGCGCTGGGGGAAATGACCCGTGTGCTCAAGCCTGGCGGCTGGCTCCTTTTCACCAACCGCATCGGCTGGGAAGCGCGCTTCCTGCCGGGCAAGGTCTTCCCCCGCCGGCGAGTCGCCAGCGTCCTCCAGGACCTCCCGCTGGAGGACATCCGCGAGATGGTCTGGGAGGTCAACTATGACCAGGTCTGGGCACGCCGGCGGGTATGAAACACCAGTTACAGTGCTGACACAAGGAGCATGACCATGAGGATCGTCCGCTGTACCTACCAGCATCAACCGACCTACGGCATCGTGCAGGGGGATATGGTCTGCCGACTGCGCGCCGGCAGTCCCTTTGCAGGACCGCTCGAGCCGGCGGAACCGCTCGGCCGGCTGGACGAACTGCGCCTCCTGCCGCCCTGCGAACCGACAAAGATCATCGCCGTCGGGCGCAATTACGCCGCCCACGCCGCGGAACAGCAGGTCGAAGCGCCGCCGGAGCCTCTCCTCTTCCTCAAGCCGCCCAGCGCCCTCATCGGCCATGATGAGGCCATCATCCTGCCGGTGGAAAGCCGGCGCGTGGACCACGAGGCGGAACTGGTGGCGGTCATCGGCCGGCGGGGGAAGGATATCCCCCGCGAAGACGCTCTGCAGTACGTGTTCGGCTATACCTGCGGCAACGACGTTACAGCACGCGACCTCCAGCAGCGCGACGGCCAATGGACACGCGGCAAGGGGTTCGACACCTTTGCGCCGCTGGGCCCGTGGATCGAGACGGAAATCTCGCCGGCCGACCTGCGCGTGCTCTGCCGCGTCAACGGTCAGGTACGCCAGGAGGGCCGCACGCGAGACCTGATCTTCGATATCCCCTTCCTGGTGAGCTATATCTCCCATATCATGACGCTGGAGCCGGGGGATGTCATTTACACCGGCACGCCGGCCGGCATCGGCCCGTTAGAGGCCGGCGATGTGGTGGAAGTTGAGATTGAAGGTATCGGAATCCTGCGCAACCCGGTCCAGGAGCAGACCAGGTGTTGAGCCGGCCGGCAGGGTTTGCCCTGCATGCATATCGGGGTATACTTATGTTGTCAGAGCAATGTATTCATCTTACACGATATCATGGAGGGCACCATGAAACATTTCCTGTGCATCGCTGACCTCACGGTAGATGAGTTCGAGGGCCTGCTGAATCTGGCCGAACGCCTCAAGAAGGAATATCTCAGCGGGGGGAATAAGCCCATCCTCGCCGGCAAGACCCTGGGCATGATCTTCCAGAAGCCTTCCCTGCGCACCCGCGTCTCCTTCGATATGGCCATGCTCCACCTGGGCGGGCAGGCGCTGTACCTCTCCCCCAACGAGATTCAACTGGGCAAGCGCGAAGCGGTCTCTGACGTGGCGCGCGTCCTCTCCCGCTACGTGCACGGCATCATGGCGCGCGTCTTCGCTTACGATGACGTGCTGGAGCTGGCCCGGTGGTCCTCTGTGCCGGTGATCAACGGCCTGTCGGACTACAACCATCCCTGCCAGGCATTGTCCGATGTCTTCACAGTGCGCGAGAGGTTCGGCACCCTGCGCGGCATCCGCCTGGTCTTCGTCGGCGATGGGAGCAACAACGTGGCTACGTCCTTGATGTTCGCCGGCGCCCAGACCGGCATGGATATTGTCATCAGCGCGCCGGCCGGCTATATGCCCAAACCCGAAACCGTCGCCAAAGCACGCCAGCTTGCCGCCGGCACCGGCGCATCCATCTCCCTCATCGAAAACCCGAAAGAGGCGGTGCGCGGCGCCCAGGTCATTTATACCGACGTCTGGACCAGCATGGGGCAGGAAGCCGAAGCGGAGGAGCGCCAGAAGATATTCCCACCCTACCAGGTCAACTCCGCCTTGGTGGCGCTGGCGGACCCGAAGGCCATCGTCATGCACTGTCTGCCGGCGCACCGCGGCCAGGAAATCACCGACGAAGTCATGGACGGGCCGCATTCCGCCGTCTTCGATCAGGCCGAGAACCGCCTGCACGCCCAGAAAGCCCTGGTAGCACATCTGCTGGGCGGGGTACCGCTGTCCTGATACGGCGGGGGATTGGCGCCGGCCGGCAGTTCGGAAGGAGGCCTCCGGTGGCAGGAAAACGCAAAGTGTTCGAACAGGCCCTGCGCGAAGGTCACAACTACGCCTGGGACGGCCAATGGAAACAGGCCGTCGCCGCCTATCAGCGCGCCCTCCAGGAATTCCCGGACAATGCCGATGTCCATATGTACCTGGCGCAGGCCTACCTTTCCAGCGGAGAGCCGGCCAGTGCGCTCGCCGCGTACCAGCGCGCCTGCGAACTGCGGCCAGAAGACCCCCTGCCGCACCTGCGCGCCGGCGCCATCCTGGCAGAAATGAACGATGCCGCCGGCGCCGCTCGTCATCTCCTGGCAGCCGCGGACATCCTTTCCGCTCTGAAAAACTGGTCCAGGGCAGTGGAAACCCTGGAGCAGGCCGTCAAACTTGCGCCGGAAGACCCTGCCGCCCATGAGCGGCTGGCCAGCGCCTACCTGCAGGCCGGCCGCACCCAGGACGCGGTGCGGGCCTACCTCGTGCTGGCGCACCTTTTCCAGCGGCAGAACGAGCGGGAACGCGCCCTGGAATGCATCCAGCGCGCGCTGAACATCAACCCACGCAGTGCCGCCGCCCGACAAGCACTGGAAGCGCTCCAGCAGGGCGCCGCGCCGCCGGCCGCCGGCACTGTGCGTCCGACCGCAGAGGCTGTACACAAGGAAGAGGCCCGGGAAGTGGAAGGTGCCGATCCCGCCGAGGCGCTCCGCCGGCGGGCGCTCGAGACCCTGGCCGAGGCCATTTTCCAATCCGTGGAAGACAACACCGGCGCCTCTGCCCGCGCGCTGCCCACCCTTGCGCAAGCGGTGGACGCCCAATCGCGCGGCGCACTGGAACAGGCGGTGGGCCTCTTTATGCAGGCGCTCGGGCAGGGGCTGGACTGGCCGGCAGTGCACTTCAACCTGGCGGTGCTCCTCCAGCAGTTGGGCCGGTGGGAGGAAGCCGTGCCCTACATCCAGCGCGCCATGCAGGAACCGGACTACGCCGCCGGCGCCCATTTTGCGCTGGGGCAGGGCTATCAGGCGCGCGGCCAGACGCCGCAGGCCTTGACCTACTTCCTGGAGGCGCTCAAACTCCTGGAACTGCGCGCCGCCGGTGAGGAACTGCACCCTCATCTGATCGGGTACTACGATGCCCTGCGGGCGCAGTGTGCCGGCGACCGGTCCTCGGAAGGGGCATTGGTGCTCATTTCCTCGATCGTGGATTTTCTCAGCTCTCCCGGATGGGACCAAAAGGTGCGCGAGGCGCGCCGCCGGCTCGACCGCTTCGCCGCCCAGGGATTCGTCACCTCCCTGGCCGAAGCGCTGGCCACGCCGGACGCCCAGAGCGCGCTGGAAGCCCTGGCCTTCAGCGAGGAGTATATGCGCCGGCGGTGGTTCGCCTCCGCGGAAGAGGAATGCTACCGCGCGCTGGCACGGGTGCCGGGCTATCTGCCCCTGCACCTGCGGCTGGCGGAAATCCTCGCCCTGCAGGGCCGCACCGAGGCCGCGCTGGAGAAGTACATCGCGGTGGCACAGACGTACCGCCTGCGCCGGCAGAACGCACAAGCGGTCCAGGTCTACCGCATGGCACTGCAGTGCGCGCCGCTTGATACAGCCCTGCGCCGCCAACTCATCGAGGAACTGTTGGCGATCCAGCAGGTGGACCATGCGCTGGAGGAATATATCCAGCTTGCCGACGCGTACTATCATCTGGCGGCGATAGACGAATGCATCGCGGCCTATCAGGAAGCGCTCAAGCTGGCTCCGCGCGCTGGCGACCGCACCGCTTGGGAGGCGCGGCTACTGCCGCGGCTGGCCGACCTGTACGTCCAGAGCTTTGACTGGAGCCGGGCGCGGGAGATATATCGGCGTCTGTCCGCCCTGCCGGCGCCGGAGGACCCCGAAACTACCCTGCGCCGCATTGACCTGGCCTTTAAACTGGAAGAAATTGACGCCGGCCTGCGCGAACTGGATCGCCTGCTGGAACGTCTACATAGGGAGCAGTCCGCTGACCAGGCGGAACGGGCACTGCGTTCCCTGGTGGAAGCCTGGCCGGCCATCGCCCCCCTCCAGGAGCGCATGGCAGACTGGTACATCGCGCAGGGGCGCGCGGAAGAGGCCATCCAGGTCTTGAATGCCCTGGGCGAGATGCAGTTGGACGCCGGCATGACCGAGGACGCGGTGCGCACAGTCCGCAAACTGGCCGCGCTGGAACCGGATAAGGCCGGCGATTACCAGCGACTGCTGGATCACCTGCTCCAATCTCCATCACCGCGGGAAGGGACGGACGAGCCGGGATAGGTATAGTGAAGGGCAGAGATGGATTTGACCAACATCCTTGAGCCTCTCAGTGTATTGAGGGGGATCACGCTGGCCGGCGTGGTGGATATCCTGCTGGTGGCGCTGGTATTCTACCTGATACTGCGGCTTTTCCAGGGAACCCAGGCCATCCAGCTCCTGCGCGGCATGATCCTGCTCATCCTCATCATCAGTGTGTTGAGCAGTCTTCTGCGCCTGCGCGCCTTCACCTGGCTCATCCGCAACAGCTTCGCCGCCTTGCTGGTGGCACTGCCGGTGATTTTTCAGCCGGAGCTTCGGCGCGGCCTGGAACGTCTGGGGCGCACCGGTTCCCTGCGCAATCTACTGCGGCATCCAGAGACCGTGAACATGATTATCGAGGAAATCGTGGACGCCTGTGAGCTGATGGCGGACCGTCGGCACGGCGCGCTCATCGTGCTGGAGCGGGTGACCGGCCTGCAAGACTACATCGAAACTGGCGCTTCCATCGATGCGCCGGTCAGTTCCGAGCTACTGCAGACCATTTTCTATCCGAACACGCCTCTGCATGATGGGGCGGTCATCATCCGCGCCGGCCGAGTCGTGGCGGCGCGCGTCGTCCTGCCCCTGGCGGAACATGCGCCGGCCTACAGCCATCTGGGCACCCGCCACCGCGCTGCCATCGGCATCACCGAGCAGACCGATGCCTTGGCCATCGTGGTCTCGGAGGAGACCGGCATCATCTCGGTGGCACAGAACGGCCGCATGATCCGCCGGCTGGGCCGCGAGCGGCTGGCGAACGTCCTGCGCTCCTTCTACCGCCTCTCGCCGGCAGGACGCTCTCCCCTGGCCGGCATCACCCGCTGGTTCTCCGGCGGGTCGTCATCATCGCGACGTTCATCATCGGGAAGTTGAGAGACATCCCATGCGCCGCCTGCTGAACGAACTGGGTTCCATCCTCCTCGCCCTGATCCTGGCCATCATCGTCTGGGTGGTCGCCATGAACGAGGAGAACCCGGTCACGCGTGGGACATGGGGGGAACCCATACCGATCGAGCTGGTCAATCAGCCGGCCGGCACCGTCATCGTCGGCGATATCCCGAAAACGGTGCAGGTCGAGATGCGTGCGCCGCAAAGCAGTTGGCGAGACCTGCGTCGGGAGAGCTTTCGCGCTGTGCTGGACCTGGCCAGCGCGCAGATCGGCATGAACCAGCTTGAGGTGCGTGTGGAATGCTCCGACCGCCGGGTGGAGATCATCGAAAGCCGGCCGAGCACCATCTCCGTGCGCCTGGACCGGCTCAAACAGGCCAACTGGGCCGTGCGCGTGGTGATCATGGATTCCCCGCCCTTCGGATACGAGATCAGGAACGATGAAATTACCAGCAATCCCAGTTCCGTTACCATCAGCGGGCCGGAGGCGTTCGTCAACCAGGTCAGCGAAGTGATCGCCGAGGTTTATCTGCGCGGGGCGACGGAGACGGTCGAGCGGCGGGTATCACTGCGGGCACGCGATGCGCAGGGAGAGACGGTGAATGTAACGCTGGAGCCGGCGACCGTGCTGGTGAAAATCCCCATCGTCCAGCAGAGGGGCTTCCGCAACCTGCCGGTGCGGGTGGTGTGGGAAGGACAGCCGGCGGCCGGCTACCGCATCAGCAATGTCTCGGTGGACCCCAGCATCGTGACCATCATCGGCGACCCCCAGACCATTGAACAACTGCCCGGCTATCTGGAAACAGCGCCGGTGCAGGTTGGCGGGGCTACCGCTGACGTAGTGGAGCGTGTACCGCTCATCCTGCCGGAAAACGTCTCGCTCCTGGGCATCCAGGCCGTGCAGGTGACCATCAACGTTACCCCGATTGAGTCCAGCTTGACGGTGGAACGGAAGGTGCAGATACAGGGTCTGCCGGTCACCATGCAGGCCAGTGTCTCTCCCGAAACGGTGAGCATCATCCTGTCTGGCCCACTGCCCAAGCTGGATGCCCTGCGCATGGAGGATGTCCAGGTTATCTTGGACGTGTTCAATCTGGGGCCGGGCGTACACCAGATCGCGCCGGTGGTGATTGTGCCGGAGGGCATCCGGGTGCAGAGCGTGGTGCCGGAGCGGGTACAGGTAGAAATCATCGCCCTGCCCACCCCGACCCCTACCGCCACCTCGACGCGCACGCCGGCGCCTGCTGTCCCGCCGGCCGCGCCCACTCCCACACCCCGCCCGGCCAGCACTATCAGCTCCTCTGTCTGGTTATATCCGGCACCCGACAGAAGAAACCGCTGATGGAGAGGTGAGGGGAAGCATGAATTCCCGCATTGTCGCCATTGTGGGGCGCCCCAATGTGGGCAAATCCACTTTGTTCAACCGACTGGTGGGCCGGCGCCTGGCCATCGTCGAGGACCAGCCCGGCACCACCCGCGACCGCTTGTACGCCGAAGCCGAATGGAACGGCGAGCGCTTCGTGGTCGTGGATACCGGCGGGCTGGAGGTGCTGACCAGCGCAGGGCCGGCCGCCGAGCCGGCTCGCACGCCGCTGGCAGTCGCCTCCGAACCCTTCGTGCCGGCCATGCGCTCCCAGGCGGAAATGGCCATCCAGGAGGCGGACGTGGTCATTATGCTGGCGGACGCCATCGAAGGGCTGACGCCGGCGGACCATGAGGTGGCCGATGTCCTGCGCCGCTCCAGCAAGCCCGTCCTGCTGGCCATCAACAAGGCTGATAACGAGGCGCGCGCCTCGGATATCTACGAGTTCTACGCGCTGGGGTTGGGAGACCCCATCCCTATCTCCGCCCTGCACGGCATCGGGGTCGGAGAACTGCTGGATAAAGTGGTTGAACTGCTCCCACCGGAAGCGCCGCCGGCCCGTCCCGAGGCGGTGCAGATCGCCATCGTCGGCCGGCCGAACGTGGGCAAATCATCCCTGCTCAATGCCCTCCTGGGGCAGGAGCGCGCCATCGTCAGCGAGATACCCGGCACCACCCGCGACGCCATTGACACCTACCTGGAATGGGAAGGACAGCCGATAGTGCTGATTGACACCGCCGGCATCCGGCGCCGCGGCCAGATCGAGCAGGGCATCGAGAAGTACAGTGTCCTGCGCGCCCTGAAGGCCATCTCGCGCGCCGATGTGGTGCTCCTGCTGATTGACGCCACCGAGGGGGTCACCGCCCAGGATGCGCATATCGCCGGCTATATCCTGGATGAGATGAAAAGCGTGGTGGTCGTCGTCAACAAATGGGATGCGGTGCCCAAAGACACCTATACCATGGACGAGTACCGCGCCCTGGTGCGCGCCCAGCTCCGCTTCCTGGATTACGTGCCGGTGCTCTTTATCTCCGCCAAGACGGGCAAGCGAGTGTCCACCGTCCTGCCGACCGCGCTGCGCGTCCATCAACAGCGACTGGCGCGCATCCCGACCTCCCTGCTGAACGACATCATGCGGGAGGCCATCGCCCGGCACGCCCCGCCCAGCAAGGCCGGCAAGCGCCTCAAATTCTACTATGCCACGCAGGCCGGCGTCGCCCCACCGACCTTCGTCTTCTTTGTCAATGATCCCGACCTCGTGCACTTCTCGTACGAGCGCTACATCGAGAACCGCCTGCGCGAGCAGTACGGCTTCGAGGGCACTCCCTTGAAGCTGGTCTTCCGCGGCCATAAGCCCGCCGGCGAGAAAAAGCGGGGGAGATAGGTCGTGGGCATGACCGCACTGCGCCGCAGGGGGTTTCTCCGGCTGGCGTTCCTGATGCTGGCCGTCCTGGCGATTGCGCTCGGCATCGGGCCGCTGGCCGCACCGCCCCGCGCCCGGCCGGCGGGCATCAGCGGCACGCGGTACATCCTATCGGTCGGGAACCCCAGCGTCTCCATCACCGTCGTGGAAGCCGCCGGCAGTCGCTGGGAGATGGGCTTCGCCCTGGGTAGACTGCTCCAGGGCGAAATTCGCGACATGATTGTCCAGGCGCATGCGCTCTGCTCCGCCGGCGATCCCCCTGCAAAGGGTTCCTGCGCCGAAAGGGCCGCCGGCCTGCAGGGCGTCCTTCCGCCGGCACTGCAGGCCGAGGCAGAGGGACTGGCGGCCGGCGCTCAGGTCCGTACGGCGGACATCCTCTTGCTCAACGCGCTGTTCGAAGCATGGTTCCCGCCGGCCGGCGGCAGTTTGGGGACGGCCGGCTTCGCCGCCTGGGGGCCGGCGGTTGTCTCTGGCCGGACGCTCTTAGGCGCCGGCTGGCGGCCGGCGCAGGACGTTTCTCTGCTCTGGGTCGTGCGCCGGCCGGACGATGGGCTGGAGACCGCAGTCCTGGCCCTGCCGGGCTGGTTAGGGGGCCTGGCTGGCATGAACGAGGCACATATCGCCGGCTGGGTACTGCCGGCGCGCACCAGCGACAATTCCTTGGCAGGTCTGCCGGCGTCCATCATCCTGCGCGGCGCGCTGGAGCAGGGCGCCGCCTATCAGGAAGCACTGACCTGGAGCATGGGACGGCCGCACAGCGGTGGGGCGCAGGTCGTGTTCGGCGGGGAATCCTGGGCCGCCGGCGTCGAATGGTCGGCGCGCATGCAGGAACCGTTGGCCTCCGACGCCAACACCCTGTTCGCCGCCGGCCTCTTTTATCATCCGGACCTGGCCGCAGTGCAGTTGCCGGCCCTCGAGCCATCCCTGTTCAGCGCCGCCCAACAGCGCGCCGAAAGGGCACAAGCGCGACTGCGGGCCAACAGCGGGTGGATCAGTGTGGAAAAGGGATTGGGTTTCCTGAGCGGATGGGCGGAAGGGGAGACGGCCGCCGGCTCCAAGGAACGCCCTGTCTGGGCGGTGCTGATGGAGCCGGCAGAAATGCGGGTCTACCTCGGCACGGCCAGCGGCGCGCAGCCGGCGGCCTTCACGGCGTTCGAGCCTTTATCCGCTCCAGCTCCCCGATGAGGGACCAGGGGCCGGCCCATGTGATGCGCACATCCACCAGCGCGCCGGCCAGTTCCTGATCGCTGTCAAAGAAGACCAGCTTATTCTGTCGGGTTCTGCCGCGCCAGCGGCCCTTCTGCCGCTCCTCCACCAGGACCTCGACGCTCTTCCCCAGCAGGGCGGCGTTGATCTCGCCGGCGATGCGCTCCTGAAACTGTTCCAGCTCCTGCCGGCGCGCCTCTTTCACCTCCGGCGGCACATCATCCGGGAGCCGCTCCGCTGGCGTGCCCGGGCGCACCGAATAGGCCGCGATGTGCACCACATCAAAGCGCACCATCTCCAGGAGCCGGCGGGTAGCCTGGAAATCCTCGTCGGTCTCACCGCAAAAGCCCACAATGACATCGGTCGCCAGGCCGGCGTCCGGCACCCAGGCACGGATGCGCCCGACCAGCTCCAGATACTGGCCGGCGGTATAATTGCGGCCCATCCTGCGCAGGACGGCATCGCTCCCCGACTGTACCGGCAGTTCGAAATGCTCGCATACCTTGGGCAGTTCCGCCACAGCTTCGATCAACCGCTCCTGCATGTCTGCCGGATGGGAGGTCAGGAAGCGCAGGCGCCACAGGCCGGGGATGTCGTGCAGTTTCGCCAGCAGGTCGGCCAGGTCCGGCCGGCCGGGCAAATCCCTGCCGTAGGCGTCCACGTTCTGCCCCAGCAGGATGATCTCGCGTGCCCCCCGCTCCACCAGCTCCAGAGCATCGCGGTAGATGTCCTCGACTGGCCGGCTTCGCTGAGGCCCGCGGCGCAGGCGCACAATGCAGTACGTGCAGTGATGGTCGCACCCATAGCTGATGGGCAGGTACGCGCTGACCGGCACGGGAGAGACAGGGGCAGAGAGCCGTTCGCCGCACCCGCCGGCGTCCAGCAGGGCGAACAGCGGCTCCGGATGCGAAGGGCGCAGGAAAAGGTCCACAAACGGGTATTCCCGTTGCAGTTCCGCCTCGTTCTCCCCCACCAGACAGCCCATGACCGCCAGCACGGCCCCAGGCCGCTTCCGCTTGACCGGCCGCAGGGAGCTGAGCCGGCCGCGGGCGCGCTGTTCCGCGCTCTCCCGCACCACGCAGGTGTTGAGCACGATGACATCGGCCTGCTCCGGAGAGGAAGCCGGCAAAAAACCCCGCCGCTCCAATCCCTCGGCGACGGAGCGCGAATCCGCAGTATTCATCTGACAGCCGATGGTCCAGATGTAATAGCGCCGGGTCATGATGTGCTCAGACGCGTTCCAGGATCGCGCGGGCGGCGACGATGCCCGAAGCCGATGCTTGGATGACGCCGCGTGTCACGCCGGCCCCATCGCCGACAGCAAAGAGGTTCTCGATGCGCGTCTCCATCTGCGGGGTCAGATTGAGCCGCGAGGAGTAGAACTTCACCTCGACGCCGTACAGCAGGGTATGGCGAGAATATACGCCAGGCGTCAGTTGATCCATGGCTTTCAGCATTTCCAGCAGGTTGGCCAGGTGGCGGTACGGGAAGACCAAGCCCAGGTCGCCCGGTGTGGCGGTGGGCAGGGTCGGCCGGATGACGGAGCGGCTCATGCGCTCGGGGGTGGAGCGCCGGCCCTGCTCCAAGTCGTACAGGCGCTGGACGATAACGCCGTCACCCAGCAGGTTGGCCAGCCGCGCGATGGACTTGCCGTACTCGATGGGATTATCGAACGGCTCAGTGAAAGTCTTGCTCACCAGCAGGGCGAAGTTGGTGTTCAAGGTGCGGCGGTTGGCATAGCTGTGGCCGTTGACCGTCATCACGTCGCCGTACCATTCGGTCACCACCTCGCCGTATGGGCAGACGCAGAAGGTGCGCACCTGGTCGTCGAAGGCCTTGGTGAAATAGATGAGCTTCGGTTCATACAGGACCGAGGTCAGGGGTTCCAGCACCGTCGCCGGCAGTTCCACGCGAATGCCCACATCCACCGGGTTGCGCCCCAGCGTCAGGTCCAGCTCCTTGGCCTTCGCCAACAGCCACGGCGCGCCGTCGCGCCCGGGCGCCAGGATGATGAAGGTGGAGTGAATCTGGGTGCCGTCCTTCAGCTCGACGCCCACCGCGTGATTATTGTCGGTCAGGATAGACGTTACCTCTGAGCGGAAGCGGATGGCCACACCGCGCGCCAGCAGGTCATCGCGCATAGCCTTGAGGATGGCGGCGGAGCGGTCCGTGCCCATATGGCGGATGGGATCGGCCACCAGGCGCAGGCCGGCCTTGGCCGCCTCTTTCTGAAGCCGCTCTACCTCATCCATATTGGCGCCGTGCACCACCTCAGTGGCGCCGTAGCGCACGTAGGTGGCGTCCACCTCTTTGATCAGCTCCTCGACCTCCTCGCGCGGCAGGATGCTGGCCAGCCGGCCGCCCACTTCCGGCGACAGCGTGAGTTTGCCGTCGGAATAGGCGCCGGCACCGCCCCAGCCCGAAAGCAGGGAGCAGGGCTTGCAGTGCTGGCATTCGACGCCGCGCGTGTGCATGGGGCAGTTGCGCTTTTCCAGATCAACGCCCTTTTCCAGCATCAGCACCTTCAGATCGCGGCGCTTGCCGGTCAATTCGAGGGCGGCGAAGATACCCGCCGGCCCGGTTCCTACAATGATGACATCGAATTTCTCTGGTGTCATGTGCTCCCCTTTGCGTCAGAATCGGCGTTTCTCATGCTACCTGCAGGCGCTGAGGCTCCAGCACCTTGCGCAGGAACTGCCCGGTGTACGAGTTCGGATTAGCGGCCACCTCTTCCGGTGTCCCCTCGGCGACGATCCGGCCGCCGGCCTCGCCCCCCTCCGGGCCCAAATCAATCACCCAATCCGCGGACTTGATGACGTCCAAGTGATGCTCGATGACGATGACGGTGTTGCCGGCGTCCACCAGCCGCTGGAGCACCTGCAGGAGCTTCTCCACGTCGGCGAAATGCAGACCGGTGGTTGGCTCGTCCAGGATATACAGCGTGCGTCCGGTGGCCTTGCGGGAAAGTTCCTTGGCCAGCTTGACGCGCTGAGCCTCGCCGCCGGACAGGGTCGGCGCCGGCTGGCCAAGCCGGATGTAGCCCAGACCCACATCATAGAGGGTCTGCAGGCGCCGGCGGATGGCTGGGATGTTGGCGAAGAACTCCATGGCCTCCTGCACCGTCATGTCCAGCACATCGGCGATATTCTTGCCCTTATAGCGGATCTCCAGGGCCTCGCGGTTGTAGCGCCGGCCGTGGCACACCTCGCACGGCACGTATACATCCGGCAGGAACTGCATCTCGATGCGAATGATGCCATCCCCCCGGCATGCCTCACAGCGCCCGCCCTTTACGTTGAAGGAAAAGCGCCCCGGCCGATAGCCGCGCATCTTCGACTCCGGCAGAGCGGCGAACACGGAGCGGATGGGCGTGAAGACATCGGTATACGTGGCCGGGTTGGAGCGCGGCGTGCGTCCAATAGGGCTCTGGTCAATGTTGATGACCTTGTCAATATGCTCGACTCCCTCGATGGAGCGATGGGCGCCCGGCCGGTCCTTGGCATGATAAAGCCGCTGGGCCAGCTTTTTGTACAGCACCTCGATGATAAGGGTGGACTTGCCGGAGCCGGAGACGCCTGTGACGCAGATGAAGGTCCCCAGCGGGAAACGCACGTCGATGTTTTTCAGGTTGTGCTCGCTGGCGCCGCGCACTACCAGGTAATGGCCGTTGCCGGGCCGGCGCCGTGCTGGCACCGGCAGGGAACGCCGGCCGCTGAGGAACTGGCCGGTGATGGACTCCGGGCAGGCCTCAATGACCTCGATGGGGCCGGCGGCGACGATGCGCCCGCCGTGTTCGCCGGCGCCCGGACCCATATCAATGATCCAGTCGGCGGAGCGCATGGTTTCCTCATCGTGCTCGATGACCAGCACGGTATTGCCCAGGTCGCGCATCTGCTTCAGGGTCTGGATGAGCCGGCCGTTGTCGCGCGGGTGCAGGCCGATGGACGGCTCGTCCAGGATGTACAGCACACCCATCAACTGCGACCCGATCTGCGTGGCCAGGCGGATGCGCTGGGCCTCGCCGCCGGAAAGGGTGGAAGCGCGCCGGCTCAGGGTGAGATAGTCGAGGCCGACGTTGACCATGAACTGCAGGCGCGAGCGCAGTTCCTTGAAAATCTGGTGGGCGATCTGCTTCTGCCGGCTGGTCAGCGGCGAATCGTCCCCCTGCAGACGCTCGACCCAGCGCAGGACTTCCCCCACCGGCATGGCCGACACCTCAGCGATATTCAGCCCGTCAATAGTAACAGCCAGCGCCTCCTTGCGCAGACGGGTTCCTCCACAGGTGGGGCAGTCGCGCATGGCCATATAGCGCTCGATCATCGCCCGGGAGTAGTCGGACTGGGTCTCGCGATAGCGGCGCTGAAGGTTGTTGATGACCCCTTCGAAGATGGTCTCGTAATAGCGCTCCTCACCGCGCCGGTTGCGGTAGTGGACGCGGATGGTCTCGCCCGGCCGGCCGCCGTACAGCAGACGGTGAATCTGCTTCGGGGAAAGCTCCGACACTGGCACGTTCATCGGGATGCCGTAATATTCGCACGCCGCCCGCAGAAGCTGGTGATAATAGCCGTCGCCGTTGTCGTCGTAGCGGTGCCAGGGGCGGATGGCTCCCTGCGCCAGGGTCAAGGACTTATCCGGGATGATCAGGTCCGGGTCGAACTCGAGCTGGCTTCCCAGGCCGTCGCAGGTCGGGCAGGCTCCGTAGGGCGTGTTGAACGAGAAGGTACGCGGCTCGATTTCCGGCAGGGAGATGCCACAGTGCACGCAGGAGAAGTGCTCGGAGAAGAGCATGTCCTCCATCCTGCCGTCCTCGGTCAGCCGGCTGATGATGACCAGGCCACCGCCCAGCTTCAGCGCCGTCTCCACGGAATCCGAGATGCGGGTGGTGTAATCGGAGGCCTCGTCAGGGTCCATGCGCGCCGGCGAGCGCACTACCAGGCGGTCCACCATGGCCTCGATGGAGTGCTGTTTGTAGCGGTCCAGCTCGATCTCCTCGTCCACCTCGCGGATTTCGCCGTCGACGCGGACGCGGACATAGCCGGCCTTGCGGATATCCTCGAAAACGCGGCGGTGCTCCCCTTTACGGTCGCGCACCAGCGGCGCCAGCACCATGACGCGGGTGCCCTCCGGCAGTTCCAGCACAGCGTCCACAATCTGCTGGACGGTCTGCTGAGTGATGGGCCGGCCGCATTGGGGGCAGTGCGGCGTGCCGACGCGGGCGAACAGCAGGCGCAGATAGTCGTAAATCTCGGTCACCGTGCCCACGGTGGAGCGCGGGTTGTGGGAGATGCCTTTCTGGTCGATGGAGATGGCCGGCGAGAGGCCCTCAATCTGGTCCACGTCCGGCTTTTCCATCAGGCCCAGGAACTGGCGCGCGTAGGCGGAGAGGGACTCCACGTAGCGCCGCTGTCCCTCGGCGTATATGGTATCGAAAGCCAGGCTGGACTTCCCCGAACCAGACAGCCCGGTGATGACCACCAGCTTATCGCGCGGGATTTCCACGTCGATGTTTTTCAGGTTATGCTCGCGGGCGCCGCGAACGATCAGTTTATCTAGAGCCATTTCCCCTCACAGCCTCACTACACAGCCCCAACTTCCATTCCAAACACGCCAACCGTATTAAAGTCCAACATTCCATTGTATGGTATCCAGGCAATTCTGTCAATTGCGGCAAAAACCCTCTTGACAAACGTGCTAAACCCGGTTATAATGATACTAGAATAGTATCATTTATAGGCAAATATGATGGTCAAACGCGAGACGGACTACGCTATCCGCACCGTGCTGTACCTAGCCATGCGGCCGGCCGGCGCTCATACCACCGCTCGAGAGCTGGCGCGGGAGAAGCTTATCCCCCACGCTCTGGCGCGGCGCATTGTCACCCGGCTGACGGCCGCCGGCATCCTCCAGAGCGCGCGCGGCCCCAGCGGCGGTATCGCGCTGGCCCGCCCGCCGGCCGAAATCACGATGCTCCAGGTCATGCAGGCCGTGGAAGGGGCGCCAGTCGTCAGCGCCTGCGCGGTGGAGCCGGCGTCCTGCCCCCTTATGCCCGAATGCCCCGTCCACGAGGTCTGGATGGGCCTTCAGCACTCCATCGAGACAGCGCTGGATCACATCACCTTCGCCCAGCTCGCGTAGCGCGGGCAGTCGCTGAGCGAATCGCCGGACCCTGCACGTCAGTGTTCGGAGGTATCCTAAATTTACCAACGGGAGGTGTCCTATGCGCAAAATGACCAAAGCCAATCTGGAAGCCGCTTTCGCTGGGGAGAGCCAAGCGCACATGAAGTACCTTATCTTTGCCGCCGAGGCCGAGAAAGAGGGGTTCCCTAAGGTAGCGCGCCTGTTCCGCGCCATCGCCTATGCGGAACAGGTGCATGCCACCAATCACCTGAGGACCCTGGGCGGCGTGGGCGAGTCGCCGGCCAACCTGCAGGCCGCCATTGACGGTGAGACCTTCGAGGTGGACGAGATGTACCCAGCCTATAAGGCGGTGGCGGAACTGCAGGAAGAGAAGGCCGCCGTGCGCTCCACACATTACGCGCTGGAAGCGGAGAAGGTGCATGCCGGCATGTATCAGAAGGCGCGCCAGGCCGTCCTGGCCGGCAAAGATGTGGAAGTAGGCGACATCTACATTTGCGATGTGTGCGGCTGGACCGTGGAAGGTGAGGCGCCGGACCGCTGTCCCATTTGCGGCGCCACGCGCGACAAGTTCCGCAAGTTCTAGCGCCCAGCATGGGGGAGCCGGCACCGCTGATGCCGGTTCCCCCACTGCACACCCTTGTGTGAAAAAGGAGGAAAATCATGGACCCAGTGCTCCTGGCGCGCATCCAGTTCGGGCTGACCGCCGCCTTCCACTTTCTCTATCCGCCGGTGACCATCGGCCTGGCGTGGCTTATCGTCTACATCGGCTGGCGCTACCTGCGCACTGCCGACCCGGAATATGAAACGATGATGGCATTTTGGATCAAGTTATTCGCCATGCTTTTCGCTGTCGGGGTGGCCACCGGCATCACGATGGAGTTTCAGTTCGGCACAAACTGGTCCACATACTCCCGCTTTGTCGGGGATATCTTCGGTTCCCCGCTGGCGGCGGAAGGGGTGTTCGCCTTTTTCCTGGAGTCCACGTTCTTGGGAGTGCTGATCTTCGGCCGGCGCCGCGTCTCTCGCGGCTTTTACTGGTTCTCTACCTTGATGGTGGCCATCGGTTCCACCCTTTCCGCCTTCTGGATCATCGTGGCCAATTCCTGGCAGCAGACCCCGACGGCCTACCGCATTGTGGGAGAGGGCGCGTTCCGCCGGGCGGAGCTGACCAACTTCCTGGCGGCCGTCTTTAACCCCTCCACCCTGCCCCGGTACACCCATACCGTAGTCGCGTCCATTTTGACCGGCGCATTCTTTATGGCCGGCATCGGTGCCTGGTATCTCCTGAAAGGCCGGCATCGGGAGTTCGCCCGCCGCTCGCTTCATATCGGGCTGGCGGCCGCGGCGGCGGCATCCCTGCTCATCCTGGTGACGGGGCACCTTCATTCCGAGCAGGTCGGCCTGACCCAGCCGGCCAAAATGGCGGCCTTTGAAGGGCTGTTCCGCACCGAGCAGGGTGCCGGCCTGGTCATCTGGGGCTTCCCGGATGCGGCCAATCAGACGGTGCGTCTGCGCATCGCCGTGCCGAGACTGCTGAGCTTCCTGCTCTACTTTGACCCGAACGCGACGGTGGCCGGCCTGGACCAGTTTCCTCGAGAGGATTGGCCGCCGGTGGAGCTTAGCTTCTACCCCTACCACTTGATGGTGCTCCTGGGCGGATGGTTTATCCTCATCTCGTGGTTGGGGCTACTGCTGGGAAAGCGGCGGTTCACTAATCGAACATTCTTGTGGGCAGTGCTCCTCAGCCTGCCCCTGCCGTGGCTTTCCTTGGAGCTGGGCTGGATGGCGGCGGAGCTGGGCCGGCAGCCCTGGGCGGTATATGGACTGCTCCGCACGCGCGATGCGGTATCGGTGGTGGTGCCGGCAGAGCAAGTGCTTGCAACCATCATCCTCTTTGTGCTCATTTACTCCGCCCTGCTGGCGTTATTGATCTTTCTGCTGGTGCGTGAGATCGCCCGAGGGCCGGCATCGCCCGCGCATGTGCCGGCAAAGGAGGTAGCGCGATGAGCCATGCCCTTTTGCAGAACATCTGGTTCCTGCTGATCGGCGTCCTGCTGACCGGCTATGCCATCCTGGACGGCTTTGACCTGGGCGCCGGCGTCCTGCTTCCATGGGTCGCCAGGAATGATCGCGAGCGCCGCATGGTCTTCCATGCCATCGGCCCTTTCTGGGACGGTAACGAGGTCTGGCTGTTGACTGGCGGCGGTGCGCTGTTCGCGGCGTTCCCGCACGTCTATGCCACCGTCTTCAGCGGGTTCTATCTCGCCCTGATGCTGGTGCTCTTCGCCCTCATCTTTCGGGCCGTGTCGTTCGAGTTCCGCAGTCGGGTGGAAAGCCCTCGCTGGCGCGCCTTCTGGGATGGCGCGCTGTGTGTGGGAAGCCTGGTGCCGGCCCTGTTGTTGGGGGTCGCGGTCGGGAACGTCATGCGCGGCGTGCCCCTGACCGCTGACATGGAATATGCCGGCAGTTTCTTCACCCTGCTCAATCCCTTTTCCCTGCTCGTCGGGATAACCGGCCTGGCCATGTTCGTCACCCACGGGGCAGTATACCTTATGAACAAGACGAACGGTGCGGTGGCAGAACGGGCAAGGAAATGGGCCTTGCGGGGATGGTTCGCTCTCCTCATCCTGACCTTGCTGACCGGCGCCGCCGCCCGGTGGGACGCGCCGGCGCGCTTCCAGGGCAAGCCGGCGCTCATCTGGGTTCTGCCGGCCTTGGTGCTCCTGTTCATGGCCGCTACACGGGTCTTCCTGGCCCAACACCACCCTGGGAAGGCGTTCCTGACCTCTTCCTTGACTATTGGGGGGCTGATGGCGCTGTTCGGCGCGGCCTGCTATCCGTATCTCCTGCCGGCGCGCAATGTCGTGGACATCGCCGGCTATCAGGGATTGAGCATCTTCAACGCTTCCGCATCCCAACTCACCCTGCTGACCATGTTGATCATTGCTCTTATCGGCGTGCCCATCATGCTGGCCTACACCGCCTATATCTACCGTATCTTCCGCGGCAAGGTGGTGCTGGAAGAAGAAGGATATTGATGCCTCCCGCTCGCGTCAGGTGGCAGTCACCTCAAGGGTGACTGCCACCTTTCCCCCAATGCCCGTCCCCTTTGCGTTTTGGCCGGAAAAGTGTACAATGCAGGCGAGCCGTTGGCCGGCAAGGAGTGTTTCCGATGATCAAAATCGCACCCTCTATCCTTTCGGCGGATTTCGCTCGCCTGGGGGAGCAGGTCGCAGAGGCAGAGTCTGCCGGCGCGGACTATATCCATGTGGATGTGATGGATGGGCATTTCGTCCCCAATTTGACCATCGGTCCGGTGGTGGTGCAAGCCCTGCGGCGGGTAACGCGTCTCCCGTTGGACGTGCACCTCATGGTGGAAAAGCCGGAATCCATGCTGGAATCGTTTGTCAGCGCCGGCGCGGATATGCTGACCGTCCATGTCGAGACCTGTCCGCATCTGCACCGCACGCTTCAGCAGATTCGCGGCTTGGGGGTGCGGGCCGGCGTGAGCCTAAACCCCTCCACACCCCTGGTGGCGTTGGAGGAAATCCTCGCCGACGTGGACCTGGTGCTGGTAATGTCGGTGAACCCGGGCTTCGGCGGGCAGAGCTTCATCGAGCGCTCCGTGGGAAGGATCCGCCGGCTCCGGCAGATGATGATCGAACAGAGGGTCCGGGCCGAGCTGTCCGTGGATGGGGGCATCCACCCGGAGACTGCGGAGCAGGTGGTGCGAGCGGGGGCAAATGTGCTGGTGGCCGGCTCTTTTATCTTCCATGACCCGGAGGGTATCGCCGCGGCCATCCGCCGGCTGAGGGCCAGCGCGGAACGTGCCCTGATCGCGCGTTCGGTGTGAGAGTGGGCGGGAAAGGAAAAAGCCGACAGCAGATGCTATCGGCTTTCAGCGGGTGCGGACAGAAAAACCGCTCATTCTTTGGACTTGCTGAGGGTCTTCAGGCACTTGGTGCAAATGCGCAAAGTGCGCTCGACGCCGTTGATCACAACCGTAGCTTTCTGCACGTTCGGCCGCCACATGCGCTTGGTGCGAACGTTCGAGTGGCTGACGTTGTGACCAAACTGGGGACCTTTCCCACACAGCTCACACTTGGCCACCGTACATCACCCCTTTCCTGCAAGATTGACAAGCGCCGAACGGCTTCGTCCGTCTTCAGCGCAACACAATTATCATACCATACTATGCAGATTTGCGCAACTTTGGGGACTTATCGTATCATGTACGTTTGTAACAAGCGGAAGACCCGCTGGTTTGCGGCCGGCAGTCGGGCATCGCGCCGCAGACCTGCCCATGAACAGCAAGCAGGAGCATAGTATGTCCAAAGCCGAAGTCGCAGGTCATATCCATGTCTCGCCGCAGGCCATCGCCACGCTGGCGAGCATGGCGGTGATGCAGACCTACGGGGTCGTCGGGGTAACCAACAAGAACCTGGCCGGCGACCTGGCCGAAATCCTGCAGAAAGACAGCTGGCGCCGCGGCGTTGAAGTACACATGCACGGCAATGAGATCGTCATTGACCTGTACGTCGTGCTGGAGTACGGCGTCCGCTTCTCCGAAGTTGCGCATAACATCATGAGCAATGTGAAATATATGGTGGAAAAGGCCCTGGGCGTGCCCATCCGTGCGGTCAATGTGCATATCCAGGGCATCCGCATGAGCAGTAAATAACGACAGCCATTCCCGGGAGGACAGGGGCCTTGAGCAATAATGATATCGCCCGCGATGCAGACAATCAGCCCATGGCGGCCAGCGGTACTGCTGTCGCCGGCGGTGCGGATTGGAAGACCTGCGACGGCCAGCAGTTGAAAGCCATGGTCCAGGCCGGCCTGGCCTGGCTGAACCAGCACATCCCCCTGATTAACGCCTTGAACGTGTTCCCGGTGCCGGACGGGGACACCGGCACCAATATGTATCTGACGCTGGAAGCCGCCTGGCAGGAGATCGCCGGCCGGCCCGAACGCTCGGTTGCGCCCATCACCGAGGCCCTGGCCCACGGCGCGCTGATGGGCGCCCGCGGCAACTCCGGCGTCATCCTGTCCCAGATTTTTCGCGGCATGGCCCAGGCCCTGCACGACGCGGAGTTGCTGGACACGAACCTGCTGGCACGTGCGCTTCAGCAGGCTTCCGCCACAGCGTACAAGGCGGTCATCCGGCCGGTGGAAGGGACGATCCTGACGGTGGCGCGACGCGCGGCGGAAGCCAGCGTGCTGGCCGCGGAGACGGCCGGCAATCTGCGGGAAATGATGGCGCTGGTGGTGGAGGCCGCCCGCAAAGCGGTGGAGGAAACGCCGTCGTTACTGCCGGTGCTGGCGGAGGCCGGCGTGGTGGATGCCGGCGGCCAGGGCCTGTATGTCATCCTGGAAGGCATGCTCCGCTACCTGCGCGGGGAAAGCGTGGAAGCGGTGCTGGAGCCAGAAGAGGAGGTGATTTTGCACCATCCGGAAGGCCCCGAAGAGGGGTATGGCTATGATGTGCAGTTTATCCTCACCGGGGAAAACCTCGACGTGGATCGCATTCGCGCCGACATTGACGCTATGGGCGTTTCCACGCTGGTGGTGGGCGACAGCCGCACGGTGAAAGTGCATGTGCACACGCCGGAACCCGGCACGCCGCTGAACTATGCCGCCCGGTTGGGGTCATTGAGCAAGGTCATCGTGGAAAATATGCAGGAGCAGTACGAGGAATTTCGCGGCGCCGGCCGCGCCGCTGTGCCGCCCCCCACGCCCGTACCGTTCCAATCCGTTGCGCCCCAGCCTCCCGCGCCGGCGCTGGTCTCCGACATCGGCATCGTGGCGGTTGTCCCTGGCGAAGGGCTGGCCAAAGTCTTCAAGAGCCTCGGCACCTCTGCCATCGTGCCGGGTGGCCAGACCATGAACCCCAGCACGGAAGAACTGCTGAGCGCCGTCGAGAGCCTGGCCCAGAAGAAGGTCATCATCCTGCCTAACAATAAGAACGTCGTCCTGACAGCACAGCAGGCCAAGAGCCTCTCCGACCGCGACATACGCGTGGTACCCAGCACCAACATTCCACAGGGCATCAGCGCCCTCCTGGCTTTCAACTATCAGTCCGACCTGGATACCAACGTCGAGCTGATGACCGAGGCACTGGGCAACATCCAGGCGGCGGAGGTGACGCGTGCCGTCCGTTCTGTGAAAATCAATGGCCTGCAGGTGGAGGAGGGGCAGTACATCGGCTTGCTGAACGGGGACCTGGTATCCGCCGGCGAAACCCTCACCGACGTCGTGCTCGACCTGCTGGAGAAAATGGGTGCGGAGGAGCTGGAGATCATCACCCTCTATTACGGCGAAGGGGTGAGCGCGGAAGATGCCCGGGCGCTGGCCGATTTGATCGCCGAGCGCTACCCCGACCAAGAAATCGAGGTGGTGGAAGGGGACCAGCCGCATTACCCGTACATTATCTCCGGCGAATAGCGTATCATTTATTCCGGACCGCAACGGGAGGACAGCCTTTCCATGCCGAAGGTGCGCATTGTCACGGACAGCGCCGTGCTGTTGGACCCGAAGACCCTGCGCGAGCTGGATATCACGATCATGCCGCTGACCATCCGCCTGGGGAACGAGGTGTTTCGCGAAGGGGTGGATATCAGCGCTCAGCAGTTTCTGGAGCGACTGCGGCAACCGGGAACCTATCCCCGCATCGAACCGCCGACCGCCGGCGACTTTATCCGCCTGTACGAGTCCGTGGGCGCCCAGGGGGATATCATCCTGTCCCTGCATCACTCGCGCCGGCTGAGCAAGACCGTGCGCGCCGCCGAGGAAGCGGCCGCCGCGCTAGTGGGCCGGCAGAAAATCGAGGTTATTGACACCGAGACCATCTCCTACGGCCAAGGCATCCTGGCGCGCGCTGCGGCCCGCGCCGCGGCCGCCGGCGAGGACCTGGCCGGCATCATCCGCTTGGTGCGCGGCATGATCCCGCGCGTGTATGCGGTTTTCTTCTCGGATACGCTGGACTATCTGGAGCACACCGGCCGCATCGGGCCGGCGCAGTCCATCCTGGGCACCATGCTCCAGATTAAACCCATCCTCGTCATGGAGGACGGGGAGATCATCCCCATGGAGAAGGTCCGCTCTCACGAGGAAGCCGTCGAAAAACTGTATGAGTTCATCGCCGAATTCTCCGAGGTGGAAGAGCTGGTGGTCCTGCGCAACCCCTATTTCGATAATGTGCCGCTGTTGCTGGAGCGGCTGAAGGAGCTTTTCCCCACGCAGAACATCCCGGTCTATACCTACGGCCCGTCGCTGGCGGCGCACATCGGGCCGTATGCGGTGGGCGCAGTGATATACGAGGGCCTGTAGGCCCGGGGAGCCGGCCGTGAGCGAACGAGAGATCGGCATCGTGACAGACAGCGCCGCGGATTTGCCGCCGGCGCTTGCCCATCAGTGGGACATCACCGTGATCCCATGTCTCATCACCTTTGGCAGTGAGACCTATCGGGATGAGATAGAACTGCCGCGACAAGCCTTTTACCAGCGCCTGCGCGCCACCAAAATCCTTCCCACCACTTCCGCACCCTCAGTAGGGACTTTCGTCGAGGCGTACCGAGAGCTGGGCCGGCGCACCCGCACCATCATCTCCATCCATGTCGCCTCGGCCCTGACCAATATTTATAACGTGGCGCGGCTGGCCGCAGAAAGCCTGCCAGAACTGGATATTCATCTAGTGGATTCCCGCCAGGTTTCTATGTGTACGGGTATGCTGGCGCTGACGGCCGCCCGGCTCGCCAATGAGGGCTTGTCCGCGGCAGATATCATCGCCAGACTGCAGGAACTGCTCCCCCGACTGCGGCTGGTGGCGGCGCTGGACACCCTGGAGTATCTGCACCGCGGCGGACGCGTGAGCTGGGTCGCCTCGATGCTCAGCAGTCTCATTGACCTGAAGCTGGTGGTAGAGCTGAAGGATGCCAGCCTGCGCCTGCTGGACAAGGTGCGCGGCCGGCGCAAATCGCTCCTGCGCATGATCCAGCATGTCCTGGAGAGCGGCCCCCTGGAACAGGTGGCCCTGCTGCATGCGGACGCCGCCGAGGATGCCGCCGAAGTCCGCCGGCTTTTCGCTTCCTACACCCCACCCTCCGGCATTATTGAGACCGAGGCCGGCGCCACCATTGGCACGCACGCCGGCCCTGGCGCGGTGGGATTCTGCATTCTCACCCGTTGAGCACTCCATCATCCTGCGAGGGGAGCCCTGCCCTTGGCCGCTCGTCCTGTCTGCGTGGTAACCGATGCCGCTGTTGACCTGCCGGCGCACAGCGCGCATCACCTGCCCATAGAGGTCCTGCCGATCACCGTGACGTTCGGTGCTGTTTCTATCCAGCACGGCAGAGACCCCGACCTTGCGACCTTTTACCGACTGCTCCGGGAAAACCGGCATTCCCCCACCACCGCCGCTCCCTCGCCGGCGCACACCGCCGAGCGCTATATCGCCCTCCTGGACCAGGGGTATGATATCCTCTCGATTCACCTGGCCTCCACCTTCAGCACCACCGCCCTGCAGTGCGCCCGCCTGGCGGAGGAACTGGACAGCCGGCGCATCGCCGTGGTGGACAGCGGGCAAATGTCCGCAGGGCTGGGGCTGATGGTGATGACCTGCGCGCGGGCCGCGGCAGAAGGGGAACCGCTGGAGCGGCTGGAGCAGATGGCGCGCGCAATGGTCCCGCGGGTGCGGCTGGCCGGCGCCCTGCAGTCCCTGGACTATGTGCGCCGCAGTGGACGTGTCCCCGGTTTGCCGGCGGCCGTGGGGCAGTTCCTGCGTATCAAGCCCCTTTTCGAAGTATACCGCGGTCAGGTGACCCTGCTGGGATTCAGCCGCACAGTCCGGCAGGCCACCTGCCGCCTGGTGGAGCTGGTGCGGCAATGGGGGCCACTGCAGGAGACAGCGGTCATCCACGCCGACAACGCCGGCTGGGCATCGGAGCTGGCTGAATCCCTCGCTCCTCTCTCCCCTTCTGTCCCGATATGCATGGACGCCGGCCCCACCATTGTCTCCCACGTGGGCCCCGGTGCGGTAGGAGTAGCGGCTCTGCTTGCCAATTGACGCCTCCGCGGGTATTATGGAGCCATACAGACGTCGGCGGATGCCTGACGGAGGGAGTATGCAGAGCGCCATCGGTAAGCTCGTCAAGATACTGAACCTTGAACGCGAGATGGGCTATATGAACCGCGCCGTGATCGGGGGGCTGGATAAGTTCGCGCCCCACTGGCGCGAGGAGGCGCTGTCCCAAGCCGCCACGGAGGCGGCGCGTTCTGCCATTGAGCAAATTTGCGATCTGATGCGGACGTATTCCTCCCTGGAAACACCAGAGCAGAAGGCAGAATGCATTGATGACCTGCTGGCGCGCCTGAAGGCCCTGGAAGCCGGCGTGACACCCGCGCCGACGTCAGCGGTATATACGCCGCCGGCCGAACCGCCGGAGAAAGAGGCCGTCAGCGCGCCGCCGCTCTCGAAACCCGGCGTCTGTCAGGCACCGGCCGAACCCCCACCCGCCGCCCAAAAGCCTGAGGAGCCTCCTGCCGCACCGCCGGCGCCGGCCAGCGCGCGGACGGCCGCACTGTCGGCCGAGGTGACCACCCTGCCGCGCGTGGGGCAGGTGCAGGCCAAACGGTTGGAGAAGCTGGGCATCCGCACCATCGAGGACCTGCTGTATCATTTCCCGCGGCGCTATGACGATTACAGCCGGCTGAAGCTCATCCACCAACTGCGCCCGGGCGACGAGGTGACGGTGCTGGCAAACGTGCGCCAGACCACCCTGCGACAGCTCGACGGCGGTCGGACCCTCATTAAGTGTATCGTGTCCGACGGTACCGGCCAGCTCGAACTGACTTGGTTCAACCAGCCTTTCCTGGAAAAGCGGCTGGCGCCGGGAACTTCCATTGTGGTCAGCGGTCGGGTGGAGCAGTTCCTGGGCCGGCTGACCATGAACTCACCTGAGTGGGAACCGCTGGACAAGGAGCAGATTCACACCGGCCGTATGGTGCCGGTCTATCCCCTCACCGAAGGAGTGACCAACCGCTGGCTGCGCCGGCTCATCAAAAAGGTGGTCGACACCTGGGCGGACCGGGTCGAGGACTTTCTCCCTGGAGAGATTCGCCAGCGTCTGGAGCTGTACGACCTGGGAACGGCCCTGCGCGAGGTGCATTTCCCCGCCGGCGAGGAATCGCTGGCGAAAGCGCGCCGCCGGCTGGCTTTCGACGAGCTGTTCCTCCTGCAGGTGGGTGTCCTGCGCTTGCGGCAGGCCTGGCGCCGGCAGACCGGTCAGCCCCTGCGCATGGACCAGCCGGCGCTGGAGCAGTTCCTGGCCTCGCTCCCCTTCACACTTACCGGGGCACAACAGCGCGCCCTGGACGAAATCCTGCGCGACATGGCCCAGCCGGTGCCGATGAACCGGCTCCTGCAGGGGGATGTCAGCTCGGGGAAAACGGTGATCGCCGCCGCGGCCGCCCTGATGGCCGCCCGCAACGGGTTCCAGACAGCAGTGATGGTGCCGACGGAAATCCTGGCGCACCAGCATTACGCGCGCTTCCAATCCCTGTTGGGGCACATGCAGGTGCCGGCGAACGGCCGGGAGCGCCCGCTCCAGGTGCGCCTGCTGGTTGGAAGCATGCCGCCGGCGGAAAAACGCCAAGTGTACGATGAAGCGGCCGCCGGCGAAGTGGACGTCATCGTGGGCACGCACGCCCTCATCCAGGAGAACGTCCAGTTCGCGCGGCTGGCGCTGGTCATCATTGACGAACAGCACCGCTTCGGCGTGTCCCAGCGCGGCGCACTGCGCCAAAAAGGCTACAGCCCGCACATGCTGGTGATGACCGCGACCCCCATCCCGCGCACCCTTTCGCTGACCCTGTACGGGGATTTGGACCTATCCATCATTGACGAACTGCCGCCCGGCCGCCAGCCTATCCAGACCTATATCGTCACCAACCGCGAGCGGGAACGGGCGTACCAGTTCGTGCGCTCCCAGGTGGCCGAAGGGCATCAGGCTTTTATCATTTGCCCTCTGGTGGAAGAGTCGGAGAACATCGAGGCGCGGGCGGCAGTCGCCGAGTATGAGCGGCTGAGCAAAGAGGTGTTCCCGGACCTGCGGCTGGGGCTTCTGCACGGCCGCATGTCGGCGGAAGAAAAGGAAAATGTCATGCGGCGGTTCGGGGCCGGCGAGCTGGACATCCTGGTCTCCACCGCCGTGGTCGAGGTGGGCATTGATGTGCCGAACGCCACGGTGATGCTTATCGAGGGGGCGGAACGCTTCGGCATGGCACAACTGCACCAATTTCGCGGGCGCGTGGGACGCGGCAGCGCGCCGTCGTACTGCCTGCTGGTGACAGAGAATGCCAGCGAGGATGCCTGGGAGCGCCTGCGCGCGGTGGCGGAATCACAGGACGGCTTTGCCCTGGCGGAAAAGGACCTTGAACTGCGCGGGCCGGGGGAATTCTTCGGCACACGGCAGAGCGGTCTGCCCGATCTGCGCATGGCCGGCCTGGCGGACATCCGCCTGCTGGAGCTGGCGCGGCGCGAGGCATATCAACTGTTGGAGCAGGACCCGGAGCTGAGCCGGCCGGAGCATCAGGCCCTGCGCCGTCGGGTGGAGCGGGCCTGGACACAGCGTCAGACGGATATCAGTTGAGATGACGGCGATCACCATTTCGCGGGAATTAGGAAGCCTGGGGACCCTTATCGCAGAGGAAGTTGGCCGGCGGTTGGGTTTCGCCGTCGTCCAGCGCGAGGTCATCAATCGTGCCGCGCAGAAGGCCGGCGTGCCCGAGATGGCGCTGGCTGTCATTGACGACCTGGGACTGCTGGGCGTGCGGCCCTCGCGGCAGGCCCAGCGCGCCTATCTCGACGCGATCGCGCATGTGATGCACGAGCTGGCGGATCAGGGAAACGTCGTCATCGTGGGGCGCGCCGGCCAGGTCATCCTCGCCGGCCGGCCCGATGTGCTCCATGTGCGCATCTGCGCGCCCATAGCCGTGCGTGCCGAGCGCATCGCCCGCCGGCACGGCGTTTCTCTGGAGCAGGCGCGCGCCCAGGTCGAGGCCAGCGATGCGGCGCGCCGCGCCTATCTGCGGCGCTATTACCGTGTGCGCTGGGACGACCCGTACCTCTATCATCTGATCATCAACACCGCCGGCCTCTCCGTATCCGAAGCGGCGGAATTGATCTGCGTTGCGCTGAGAGCGCATATATCCTCCAAGGGAGTGACGGGACCAGCATGAGTGAAGGCAAACCTCGACCCCACTTCGTCCACCCTTCGGAAGAGGAATTCGCCCGCATCCTCGATTTTTACGGCATTGAATGGGAATACGAACCGCACACCTTTCCCCTGGAATGGGATGAGAACGGACAGGTGCTGGAGGCCTTTACCCCCGATTTTTATCTCCCTCAGCAGAACCTCTATGTCGAGCTGACCACCCTGCGCCCAGAGCTGGTGACGCAGAAGAACCGCAAACTGCGCCGCATGCGGGAGCTGTACCCCGATGTGCACATCAAGCTGTTCAAGCGCCGCGATATCCGCGAACTGCTGGTGAAATACGGTTTGGAGGAAGAGGCGGAGCGCATCCAGGGGCACGCGCCACAGCACCCGAATAATAACCATCGGTAACCGGAGGATGCGAGATGGGGAATCATCCAGAGAACCTGGCGCAATATGGGGAGGCAGCCGCCGGCATCCGCCAGGTCCTGCTCAGTGCGGAGCAGATTCAGGAACGCATCCGCGAGATGGCGCGCGCCATTTCCGAGGATTACGCCGGCAAAAATCCCCTCTTCGTCGGGGTGCTCAAGGGCGTGCTTTTTTTCATGGCCGATCTCCTGCGCTATCTGACCATCCCGGCAGAGGTGGACTTCATCGCGGTCACTTCGTATTCGCCGGAGACGCGCGACAAGGGGTTTGTGCGGTTGATCAAGGACCTGGAGACGCCGATCGAGGGCCGGCATGTCCTGTTTGTCGAGGACGTTATTGACACGGGGCTGACCCTGCACTATCTCTTACGCACTCTGCGGGCGCGCAGCCCGGCCAGCCTGGAGGTGTGCGTGCTGTTCGATAAGCCGCACCACCGGCTGATTGACATTCCTCTGCGCTACAAAGGGTTTGAACTGCCTGACCAGTTCGTGGTGGGGTACGGGCTGGACTACCGCGAGCGTTTCCGCCATCTGCCGTTCGTGGGGATATTGGAGCCGGAGGTGCTGGAGGGTCACGGGAGACAGAGTGCCGGCGGTTCCGGGGCATAAAAAATTGGGGCCCCAAGTAACCTTCCAGCCTTCTCTATCGTCCCCCTTTCGGCCTTTCTCCCGGTACCACCTTCGTGGTACTGCGGGGTACTCCGCCTAATCGGCTTCTCTCGTTGCTCTGCTCTGGTGGGTTCGCTCTCCATCTGCTCCCTTGCGGGAGTCATCTGGATCGCTAGCCGCCAAAGCTTCATCGCTCCGAGAGCGCATACCCCTAGCCGTTTCCCTTTACCTCGACCTGGACACCCCACGCCGAGGGTCCGGTTGGCGGCGGTGGTACTGCCTTCCGATAGAGCGCTTTCCAATTACTTGGGGCGCCCTAGCCTCAGGAGACGTATTCCGTACCCCTGAGGGTATTTATAATATAGCAAATCCGGCGCAGATTGTCAAGGGGTTTTGCTTAAAATTTTTGCATTTCGGCGAAAATTCGTGGGTTGTGCCGGCACGGTGCCGGCACACGCACAACCCCCGCAGTGCAAAAGGCCCGGCCAAATGGCCGGGCCTTGCTGTCTGCGCTGGCTCCCCGGGCAGGACTCGAACCTGCAACCAACCGGTTAACAGCCGGCCGCTCTGCCTGTTGAGCTACCGAGGAACATTCTGCCCAAAATTATACGGAATTCCGCCGAATTGTCAAACCAGGCTGGTCGGGCGTGCGATATGTCCACCGCGTAGCGGCCGGCGGTGAGGAACTGCCGGGCATGATGCCGGCGTTCCATGAATTTGTTGCGCCAGACATCAAACGAATTGTCTAATATACTTGACATGCAAACCGTTTTGTGCTATAATAGAGTGGACAAACCAAACGCTAAGCGTTCGCATGTTCGCGATAGAATCTCTCTCACTCATCGAACCGGCCAGTCCTGTTCGTTCTTTTGCCTGCAAGTGGGCTTTATAAGAGTGCGAGGTGACCATGCGTAAAAACTCTGCCAGACGTCCCACCATCCTGGATGTGGCGGAACGGGCAGGGGTAAGCAAGACGGTGGTATCCCATGCCTTGAGCGGTAAGCGCCCGGTCTCCGAGGAAACCCGCCGGCGCATCTTCGAGGCCATCGCCGACCTGGGCTACCAACCGCACCCCCTGGCACAGCGCCTGGCCGGCGGCCGCACCGGCATCATCGGCTTCGCCTACCCCCTCGTCACCCCGCGCATCGCCAACCTCGAAATGAAGATCATCGCCGGCGCCGCCAACGTGCTCAACCAGGAAAACTACGATTTCCTCCTGCTGACCCATACCGCCCCCGGCCACGCAAACTTGCGCCGCGTGGTCCAGAGCGGGCTGGTGGACGGCGTGATACTGCTCCAGGTGCGCATGGAAGACCCCCGCATCGACATCCTGCGCCAGGCCGATATCCCTTTCGTGCTCTTCGGTCGCTGCGCGGATAACACCGGTCTCATATACGTGGATATGGATGTGGAATATGCGATGCGGCAGTGCGTGGCACACCTGGCAGAGCTGGGGCATCAGTACATCGTCTATTTCTACCAGGATGACCGCGGCTTCGGGTTGGTGGAGCGCGCACTGGCCGGCTTTGCTTCCGCCTGCGATGCATATCATCTCACCAGCGAGACCCTCCCATGCGGCATCTCCCCGGAAGCCGGCGCCGCCGCCATCCTCACCTTGCTAGAGCATCACCCTCGTACCACCGCTGTCATTTTCTGGACTGATATCGCCGCTTGGGGTGCCTATCAGGCACTGCAGGAGCGCGGCATCCGGGTCCCGGAGGACCTGTCCCTGATATGCTTTGACCGTTCAACGGTCGATGCGCTGGGGGCTTTTCGTCCTACGGCAGTGGACATCCGGGCGGAAGAATCGTCCGCCCAGGCGGCACGCATGCTCATCGCCCTGCTGAACAACGAGCCGCTGGAAGCTACCCAGGTATTGATTCAGCCCTATTTCATCGCCGGCGAGAGCACCGCCGGCGCCCCGACCAACCCTTCCCGGAGGTAGTGACAGCTAGAGAAGCCTGGCAAGCTGGAGCGTGACCCGCCCGGAGGCTCACCGGGCAGTAAACCCAATGACCAGAGAGGAGGGTGCGAATGAAACACAAATGGTCGTTTGTCGGTCTCTTGCTAGTCCTGCTTCTCATCCTGGCCTCATGTGCGCCGGCCCCCACGCCCCAAGTGGTGGAGAAAATCGTTAAGGAAACCGTAGTGGTGGAAAAGCCGGTGGAGAAGACAGTCGTCGTGGAGAAGACCGTAGAGGTCCCGGTGGAGGCCAAGCCGGAGCCCATCACCGTGTGGGCGCGCTATGACCTGTCCGATACCAAGGATCAGGCCGCTGTGTCTCTGCGCCAGTTGATCTCCTCGTTCGAGGCGACTACCGGCATCAAGGTGAACTACGAGCAGGTCGCCTGGGACCAGATCGCGCTGAAGCTGGCCTTGATCGCCCAGTCCGGCGGCGAGATGCCGGACATCACCGAATTGGGGAGCCAGGCCGTACCGCAACTGGTGAGCGCCGGCGCATTGATGGACATCACCGAACTGGTCAAGGATACGCCCTGGGTCAGCCAGCTCTCCGACGCGGACACGCAGGCCTGCGTCTATCAGGGCAAGCGTTACTGCGTGACAGCAGATGTGCGCGGCGGCGCCTGGTACTACAACGTAGCGGATTTCCCGAACGGCTGGCCCACCTCCGCGCAGGATTGGCTGAAAGAGGGTGAGCGTCTGGCGAAGGAAGGCAAGTATATCTCCACCTTCTTCGCCGGCCGGCATTACGCCGCCGTCGAGCTGACCTGGGGTCCCTGGATCCGCTCCAACGGCGGGCATGTCTTTGACGCCGAGGGCAAGCCGGCCTGGGCCTCCCCGGAGACCGTCGAGGTAGTGAACTGGGCGCGCGAGCTTCTGGCGAAGGGCTACATCCCCGAGACCTGCTTCACCGGCGACTTCACCGCCGGCGAGACACCCTGGGTGGAGGGCAAGGCCGCTTCAGTGCGCGGTGGTTCCTGGTCCTTCCTCTTCATCCCCGGCCTGAAGGAAAAGATCGGGGCCGGCGAGACGAAGCTGGGCCTGGCGCCGGCCTTTAAAGAAGGCAAGCACTATGTCTTCCTGGTCGGCGAGACCTGGGCTGTGCCGAAAAACGCCAGGAACCCGAAAGGTGCCCTGGCCTGGCTCAACTTCTTCATGAATCCGCCGACCCTGGCCCAGTATGCCAGCAACATGTACGGCATCCCCACCATTGATGCCGCCTTCAAGGCTTCCGCCTTCGACAGCGATTTTTACCGGGAGACGGCGAAGAACCTGGGTGAAAACGGCGTGTTCATGGAGCAGTCGCCCTACTACACCGAGAGCCTGGATGCCCTGGCCATCGCCCTGCAGGAGCTGATGCTCGATCCCAAGTTGGATCCGGCGTCGCACCTCCAGCAGGCGCAGGATGAAGTGATCAAGCGCTATTTCAAGTAACCGCTCTGCTAATACACGCCCATGCGCCGGCCAGGCCGGCGCATGGGCCGCAAATGTTTCAAGACAGGCCGATGTTGTTCCGGCCGAAGAGGATAACCATGTATGCGGTAGCGGAAAAAGCACGTGCGCGGGGAATGCTGGGCAGAATCCAAGAGCACAGCCACCGGTTCTATCCTTACTTGCTGATGGCGCCGGCTCTTATCCTTATCGGGGTCGTCAGCATGTACCCGACCCTGTACAGCTTTTACCTGGCCCTGACCACCGTCCGCAAGGGGGAAATGGTCTTCATCGGCCTGGAGAACTTCGCCACGATTATCGCCAGCCGGCAGTTCTGGCAGAGCCTGCAGTTGACCCTCATTTTTGGGGTCTTTTACATCACCCTTACCATGCTCATCTCGTTCCTGCTGGCGCTGGCATTCAACCGGGGGCTGAGCCTGGGGGCGTTGTGCATGACGCTGATCTTCATCCCCTGGGTGCTATCCGAAATTACTTCCGGTGTGATGTGGCGCTGGATGTTCTACCGAGACTACGGTGTACTGCAGAACCTGATTGGACCGCTCTTCGGCGGGGTGACGCTGATTGCGACGCCGGCTGGCGCCATGGGCATCGTCACCGCGGCGTCGGTATGGCGTTCGACTGCTTTCACTATGCTGTTACTGCTGGCCGGCCTGCAGACCATACCCAAGGAGGTCTACGAGGCGGCCGCGATTGATGGGGCGACGAAATGGACGGCCTTTTGGAAAGTCACCTGGCCCCTGCTTCGCCCAACGACACTGGTCACGGTGGTCTTTCTCTCGATTCAGGTGGTAAATGCGGTGGGTATGTTCCTGGCCATCACCGAAGGGGGGCCTGGTCGGGCTACCGAGGTGCTTCCGCTTCACATGTACCGCGAGGCCATCCAATATTTCCATTTCGGATACGGGGCCGCCCTGTCGGTCATCATGTTCTTCATCAATGCCATCCTGGCGGCAGTATATATCCGTGCCCTGCGCTCCGAGAGCGCGTGGGCATAGCTTTGGAGGGGCGCCATGCTCGCCAAACGATTCGGATCGCCGGCGGTGAATATCCTGCTCCTGGCAGTCGCCTTAGCGTTCATCTTTCCCGTTTTCTACACCGTCATGACATCTCTGCGGGCGCCAGGCTACGGTCTGAGCAGTGATATCATCCCCGACTCGTTCTATTGGGGCAATTATGCGCGGCTCTGGTCATACGGGCGCTTCCCCCGCTACATTTTGAACAGCATCATTGACGCCCTGGGCGGCGCGCTGCTGACCTGTGTCGCGGCGGCGCCGGCGGCCTACGCCCTCGCTCGACTGCGCTTCAAGGGCCGGGACCCCCTGCTGTGGTTCATCCTGGGCATGATGATGATCCCCGGCCTGACGAACCTGATCCCCTTGTACAAATTGGCCAGCGACCTGAAACTGCTCAGCACCTACACCATCATGATCCTGGTGTTCGGCGCCTACGGCGTGCCCCTGGGCGTCTGGATCATGAAGGGCTTTTTCGAGAGCATCCCCCGTGAGCTGGAAGAGGCGGCAGCCATTGACGGCGCGACGCCGCTCCAGACCTTCCTGCGCATCGTCATCCCTATCTCCGGACCTGGCCTGACCGCGACCTTCCTGATCAACTTCGTCTATAACTGGAATAACTTCATCACGCCCCTCATTCTCATCTCGAAAACGATCATGAAAACCGCCACGGTGGGACTGTTCGATTTTCAGCACGCGCTGGAGGGAAATCAGGACGAACTGCTGGCGGCCGCATGCGTGGTGATTCTACTGCCGGCCGTAGCCCTGTTCGTCACCATGCGAAGATACTTCCTGCAGGGGATGATCGAGGGAGCTATCAAAGGTTGACCCCTCTTGACAGAAGAGGGAGCGGTATACCCAGCCGCTCCTTCTTCGCTTGTTTCACACTCGCAACAGCCTGACAAGCACCAGCGCCGCCAGCGCCAGCCCGATGCCCCACAGCAAATCAACCTGGCCGATGGTCAGCACCCGCCAGCCGGTAAGCACGCCGGCCGCCTGGCCGGCCAGGAACCCCAGCACGCCGGCCACCCAATAGGCCGCCAGCTCACGCCAGGTGCGCCCCTGCCACAGGAAAAAGGCCGCCGCGCAAATCGTTCCCAGCAGTACGGACAAGACCCACGCCGGCATCTGAAACATCGCCATCATCTCCCCTGATTGGCTTGGAAGAGAAAGCGCGCGGACCGCAGAATGCCACCGCCCAACACTTCGTCGCCAGCATAGAATACCACACCCTGCCCCGGCGTGATATCCCGCAGAGGCCGGGCGAAATGCACCTCAGCGGTATCAGGCCCCGTCGGGACGACGGTCGCCTCGACCTCCTCTGCTTGGTAGCGAATTTTGGCGGTACAGGTGAATGGGCCGGCGGGCACCTCGCCAGAGACGTAGCGGACATCTTCCACCTCGGCGGTATCGCCGCCCAACTGGCTGGCCGGCCCCACGATGAGCGCATTGCGCGCCGCGTCGATGTCCAGCACGTAGAGCGGCTCCGGTGCGGCAATGCCCAGCCCTCTGCGCTGTCCGATGGTGTAGCCGGCCAGGCCCTTATGCCGGCCTAGCTCCCGCCCCCACACGTCGTAAATAGGTCCCGGCTCCATCCGCTCCGGCGCCAACCGGCGCAGGAAAGCGCGGTAATCTCGCTCCTTCAGGAAGCAGATTTCCTGGCTCTCTTCCTGCGAAGCCGTCGGCAGGCCCCGCTCAGCGGCCAGCCGGCGCACGGCGGTCTTGGTCAGCTCCCCCAGCGGGAAGCAGACCTGCGCCAGCACCTCCTGCCCCAACATATAGAGCATGTATGACTGGTCTTTGCGGCGGTCGCGGCCGCGCAGAAGATGCCAGCGACCGTCGTAAAAAGCGGTGCGCACATAGTGGCCGGTGGCCAGGTGGCTGGCGCCCAGCCGGCGCGCTTCCTCCAGGAGCAGGCCGAACTTCATATGCCGATTGCACATTACGCAGGGGTTGGGGGTGCGGCCGCGCGTGTATTCCGCAATCAGATACTCCACCACCTGCCGGCGGAACGGCTCCCGCAGGTCGAGCATGTGCCAGGGGATGCCTAACGCTTCAGCGGTCTGGCGTGCCCGCTGGACCGCTGGCGGAACAGCCGGCGAGGAGCTGTGCAGGTCTTCCTCGGTCCAGATGCGCATGGTGATGCCGAAGACGCGGTAGCCGCGCTCCAGCAACAGCAGGGCGGCGGTGGAGCTGTCCACACCACCGCTCATAGCCACGGCGACGGCGGCGCCGGCAGGCGGCCAGGCGTTTTCCATAGGGGTCAGGCTTCCTCTGTAGACGCGTCCTCGGGTGGGGGTGCCAAGTCTTCCAGCCGCACGCCGGCTGGCAGAAGCTCCGGGTGCTTGCTGAAGTAGTCATGCAGGGCAGCGCGCAGGCCGTCCACTGCCAGGTTCGAACAGTGCATCTTGTGGGCCGGCAGTCCTCCCAATGCATCAGCGACGTCCTTGCGCGTCAAGCGCAGGACTTCCTCAATGGTCTGGCCCTTGACCATCTCGGTGGCTATAGAGCTGGTGGCGATGGCGGCCCCACAGCCAAAAGTGCGGAACTTCGCGTCCACAATACGGCCGGCCTCCACCTTGATAAATATTTCCATCATGTCGCCGCAGACAGGATTGCCCACCCGCCCCACGCCGTCAGCATCCTCGATGACGCCCACATTGCGGGGATTGGTGAAGTGCTCAATGACCAGGTTCGAATACATGGGTTCCTCCGTTCGTGAACCGGCCGGCGTCAGCGAAAGCCGAAGACCTTATAGCCGGTATAAATGGCGCCGATACTGCCGGCAAAGGCCAGCGAAAGCTCCGCATGTGCGGCGAAACCGCACTGCTCGCAGTGTATCTCGCCCCGATCCTTCAGGTAACAGCCCAGATGAATGCGGCCGTCGGGGTCCGCGTCGGCGATCAGCCAGTCATAGCATTTCCAGGTGTTGCCTTTCAGCGCTTCCAGCGCGCTGTAGGAATCCAGGATGGGATAGCCCTGCCGCTTCAGTGCGATCAGTTGGTCCAGCACCTGCCGGCGCTGTGCCGGCGTGATGCGCAAATCCTCGCTCTCCGCATACGGATAGAAGAACTGAACGGTGATGCCGCGGATGTTCGGCTCCTCCGCCAGGAAGCGCACCAGCGCCGGAACCTCATCCACGTTCAAGCGGTTGATGGTCACGTTCGCCAGTATTTTCGGATGCGCGGAGGCGCGGATGTTGTCCATGACCCGGTCGAAGACCGGGCCGCGGTTGGCGTTGTGGGTCGCGCGCAGGCCGTCAATGCTCACCCACACGATGTCCGCCGAGGTTTCAATGGGAAGCGTGCCGTTGGTGGTGATGCCCACGGCGAAGAAGCGCTGGCGGGCCTCCTGCACCAGGTCTTCCAGCCGGCGCTCGCCGTCGCGCCACAGGAACGGCTCCCCGCCCTCGAAGATAAGCAGACGCACGCCGGCTTCCATGAAAGTATCCAACACTTCCACTGCTTTGTCGAAGGGGATGTCATCCGCCGGACGGCGCCAGAAGGGACATGCCCGGCAGTGCAGGTTACAGCGGTGGGTGACCTTGAAGCCGGCCAGAAGCGGCCGGCGATGGTGGGTCAGCCGGCTGACCAGGTTGTGCCAGAGGAAGTAGCGGTAGTGCGCGCCGGGCAGGGCCATAGACCTCGCGGGAGGGCCTCCTATGCCGCCGGCTGATAGAGCGGGCTCATCGCCCGCAGTCGCGAGATGATCTCGGGCAGGACATCCAGGACGTAGTCAATCTCCTCCTCGGTGTTGCCCTTGCCCAAGGTCAGGCGCAGACTGCCGTGAGCGATTTCGGGTGGGAATCCCATGGCGGTCAGCACATGCGACGGGGAAAGGGACATGCTGGTGCAGGCCGAGCCGCTGGAAGCGAAGATGCCCTTCATATCCAGGCTCAGCAACATGGCCTCGCCTTCCACGTACTTCACGACGAAGCTGGCGCTGTTGGGCAGACGTTGGGTAGGATGGCCGGTGAGTTCGACGTCAGGGATGCGCTCCAGCACGCCGGCGATGAGGCGGTCGCGTAAAGCCCTGACCCTGTTGTTGGTCTGCTCCAGCTCGGCGTAGGCCAGCTCCAGCGCGGTAGCCATGCCGACGGCGAAGGCGACGTTCTCTGTGCCGGCGCGCCGGTTGCGCTCCTGCGAGCCGCCGGTCTGCATCGGCCAGAGGGGCGTGCCCTTGCGCGCATAGAGCAGGCCCACCCCTTTCGGCCCATAAAACTTATGGGCGGAGAGGGAGAGCAGGTCCACGTTCAGCGCGTTCACGTCTAGCGAGAGGGCGCCGCCGGCCTGCACCGCGTCGGTATGGAACGGGATGCCGCGCTCCTTTGCGATGCGGCCAATTTCCGCGATCGGCTGAATGGTGCCCACCTCGTTGTTGGCGTACATGATAGTGATGAGCACCGTGTCTGGGCGGATGGCGCGGGCCACCTCGTCAGGGCTCACCATGCCGTAATGGTCCACCGGCAGGAAGGTAGCCTCAAAGCCGAATTTCTTGACCAGTTGTTCGACGGTATGTCCTACTGCATGGTGCTCCACAGAGCTGGTGATAATGTGGTTGCCCTTGCCGCGAGCGCGTTGGGCGAAGGCGGCACCGCGAATAGCCAGGTTATCGCTTTCCGTGCCGCAACTGGTGAAGATAATTTCGGAGGGGTCCGCCCGAAGGATGCCGGCGATGCGCTCCCGCGCGCTGTTCAGCGCTTTCGCCGCATCGCGCCCCAACCGGTAAATGCTAGAAGGGTTGCCGTAGCGCTCCGTCCAGAAGGGGAGCATCGCTTCCACCACGCGCTGGTCCACCGGGGTGGTGGCGGCATGGTCCAGGTACACGCCCTTTTCCAGGTCAATAGCCATGATGACTGCCTCCAGGATTGGTTTCGGCGCATTTTTGCCCGATGAGGTCTGCCAGGGTGAGTGAGTCGAGCAGTTCGACCAGGTGCTGGTACACGTTCAGCCAGACGCCGCGGGTGACGCAGACGTTTTCACGGTCACAGCCGGCCGCATCCGCACCTTCGCCCTCCGTCACACAGGGGACCTGCACCAGCGCTCCCTCCAGGGCGGTGATGATCTCGGCCACGGAGATTTCCGCCGGCGGACGCGCCAGCATATAGCCGCCGTACGCACCGCGCCGGCTTTCCAGCAGGCCGGCACGGCGCAGGTCCGCGGCGATCTGCTCGAGATACGGCAGGGACAGCCCCTCTGCCTGGGCCACATCGGCCAGGGAGACCGGCCCCTGCCCGTAATAGCGCGCCAGTTCGGCCATGGCGCGCAGGCCGTACTGTTCTTTGGCGGAGAATTTCATCGGACATAATTCCGAGAATTTAGTCGGAATTATTATAGGCCGGCGGGGGGAAATGTCAAATCGCCCTTGATGATGATTGGGACTCCATATTCATCCTGCACCTCGCCTGGCGTTGAAGCACCAGGTTCATGAACCTGGTGCTTCAGCACTAGGCCCACGTTGCCAAGCCCCTACGGGGCTTCGTTTCCTAAGCCGGCGGCTGGAAGCCACCGGCGGACTTCTGAGGAGCGGGTGACCGACACCCTGGGCCAAGTCGAGAGCGGCCAAGAAGGTACTGAAACCCCAATCCCTGTCCCCTTCCCCGTGTACGGGGAAGGGGTGTAGGGGGATGGGGTGTTTTGTACCATAGTCACCAATGAACGGTACTTTTTCAACACCCTCGAAAAGGGGTTGCATTTTACGAAATTTTGTGATACATCATATATCGTGATAGATCGATCAGCGTTTCAACAGTACGTACGGACAGCTCTTGTGAAGGAGGAACAGCATGTCGCAGGGCCACGATATGGATGAATCGGTCCGCCGGCGGCTGAACATCGTCCGCTTCGGCCTCATGGCTATCCCACCCATCGCCTGGGCAATTGCCTTCTCCCTGCCCTTTGTCGTGGCGCGTGGGCTGGGCGCGAACTGGGTATCCCTGGCGCTCATCCCCAGCCTGATTCAGACAGCCATCGTGGCGGTCATCTGTGTGATCGTCTGGTTCGTGTATAAAGGGCTGGTAACACGTGGCGTGCGCCGCTGACCCGCTTTAACGCCGGCACAGCAGGGGCAGAGCAACCCGCCCACCGCTGACCTCGGCGCGCAGGGCGCTGAAGCTTACTGCCAGGGCCTGACCGCCGGCCGCGGCCGCGCTGCGTCGGCTCCCCGTCGTGCTGAAGCGCAGCCATGTCTCGCGCGCCGGCGCCCGGGCACGGATATGAAACCTGGCCAGGTCCATGACGCTTCCTCCTCCGCCAGTTCCCCTCCGTGCGGCGATGAAGTCCACTCGGCCGGCGTAATTGTCCACCCGATTCACCAGCACCGTGTCCAGACCCTCTGCCGGCAGGATGTGCTCTGCCGGCACCCCCGCTTCATCCACAATCTGCAGGACGTTCGGGTCGTAGTCCAGATGCACCGCCGCGGCATCCGGTACACTGCCAAAGGCGATGGCCTGCAGGGTCACCGGGACGATGTCGCCGGCAATGGTCTTGGTATCGGACGGAAGGAGTGAGAACGATACCCAGTCCAGGGCGCCGGCCGACGCCGGTACCCAACGCAGGGAAAGAGAAGCTTCGGGCAGGGCGGCGGCCGGCCCCACCCGCCCCAGGTTCGGCACCAGCAGGTCCCAATCCCCCTGCCCAACCTCGCCGTCGCGGTCCAGGTCCGCCGGCGGGTCAAACGTTGGCGCACTGGCCTGGCTCCCCCACGCCGCGATGAGGCGCGACAAATCCTCCACACCTACGCGCTGGTCGGCGTTGATGTCCCCCCACACGGGAACGCCGGCATCCCAGCGGTTGTCACCCGGCTGTAAGTCGGCCGGCGTCATCAGGGCCAGGCTTCCTGGCACGTACGCGGTCAGCTCCCATGCGCCAGGACGCACCTGCAGGGGCAGGCTGACCTGGCCGGCGTCATCGGTGCGGGCAGACGCCAGGGCTTCCGCCGGCTGGGTCGGTCCGCCGGCCATCGTCACCAGCAGGGGCCGGGGCCAGAGCGTGCGCGGCCCCACGGTGTCGAAGACAATCGTCAGCGATGCCAGCTCCTGCCCCTGTTGATCAGTAAGACCGGGCAAAGCAGGGGAGATGTAGCCCGGCGAAGAGGCCGGCCGCATCACCAGTGCTCCCTCCACCCGGCTCATCAGCACGGCATTGGCCGTGAGCGGGGCATGAGCCTGGCCCGCCGGGGCGTTGGCGCCCAGGGAATCGGCGATATCAGGTATATGCTCGACATATCCTGCCAACCCCCACCTATCCGGCTGGTCCAGTACGCGATACAGGTCATGGGAGACGAAAGCGGCGTCGTTGTGAACCGCTTCCGGCTGATCTTCAGCATGCGGATGGTCCTCCACAGGTATGACCTCGCCGGCGAAGCCCATCTCGCGCCCATCGCGCAGGGGATCGCTGACCAGCAGGGCGTCCTCTCCACAGAGCACGCCGGCGGCGCTCAGATAGCGCCCGCCGACGCGGCTCCATTCTCCCGAATGCGCGTCCCACTGCCAGAAGCCCAGCAGGAGAACGACGCCGGCGCCGGCGCGCACCTCGTCCCGTACCTCATCGAAGCCGGGCGCGGCAGTCCACGCGACCTCGAAGGCGCCGGCCAGCCCGCGCTCCTGAAGGTATTGCTGGAGCGCTCCAAGCATATCGTCTGGACGGGTCCCAAGATGGCCATCACTCGTACGGGTTCCATTGGTATCCAGGCGAGCGGCCAGGTCCTCGATGAGGGGAACCGCGTTGCGGGGGTCATGATCGTCCCAGGCGCCGTAGGCGGTCACCAGGGGGAAGCTGTCCGCCACCGCCGGCGGGGGCTGGCCGGTCCCTTCCAAGCGAGAATCCAGCCACCACAGCACATTCGCCAGCGCCGCTGGCCCGTCATAGGCCCACACCTCCGCCGGATGCCCTATCCCCCAATCCTCCTGCCGGGCGCTGAAGTCCGGCAGGCCGGCCGGCGCATAGTCCAGCGCATCACCGCGCGGACCGCACAGGCCCGGGTAGGGAGTGGGTGCCGGCTCAGGTTCAGCCGGCCGTTCCACGCACAGCGAGACATCATCCAGATAGGCGCGCGTCGCGCCGGCATTGCCATCGTTGTGCACCAGGAAGCGCAGGTACAGGATGCGCCCGCGGTACGCCCCCAGGTCTAAGCCGGCCTCTCCCCAGCCAGAGAGGGGGGCTGGCGAAATCTGCTCCAGGATGCGGCCGGCGGCATCGGTTACCTGCAGTGTGAACCAGTCATACCCCTCTTCGTTGGCCGGCCGGGAGAGCAGGTACCAAAAGGACAACCGGGCGCGTCCAGCGTCAGATGGGATGCGCACCCTCTGCCAGGCGATACTGTCGCTCGGGCTTTGTTCCATCCCCAGCCCGCCAAGCAGGAGGCTGAAGGAACCGGAGTGCCGCTCCGTCGGCATGACGAACGGCAGGGCGTCGCCGGCCAGCATCCAGCCGGCGATGAACTCCTCAAAGCCGCCGTTGGTCACCCGTTCGGCGCATGCGCCAGGAGTGGGAGAGGGGCCAGGGGTGGGGACAGGCGTGCCCGGCGGCGCGATGAGCGGGGTCTGCACTGTCAGGGCTACCCCAGACGGGGAGGCAAAGGACGAGAGACGGAGGTGCAGGAGCAGTGCATCGCCGGCGCGTGCGCTGGAAGAGACCTGTACCGCCAGCAGGATGGTGCGGGAGCGTCCCGGTTCCAGCGCCGGCAGGTCCCAAATATAAATGTTACCCTGGGGCGCACAGCCATCACTGCAGGAGAGGAACCGCGCCTGTGCCGGCAGTTCTGCCTCCAGGTGCAGGGCGGCGGCCGGCGTCGTGCCGGCATTTTCGATGCGGATGCGGTAACGCAGGACATCGCCGGGCCATACGCTCGGCGGGTCGGTTTCCGCATGCAGAGCCAGCTCGTCCGCCGGCAGTGCCAGCTCCAGCCGCCAGCCGGCCAGTGTCCGCTCGTTGCTCTCCGGGAAATCGGCGAAGCTGTCCACCAAGAGGCCGCGGTTTTCCTGCGGATGCGTCAGCCAGTCGGTGATCCATGGGGTGATATCCCATTCGGCCGTGCCCTCGGTGTCCAGCACGGCCTGCGCCTGCCCGGGGATCGCCGACGGCCGGTCCTTCCACGTCACCCGGCCGGCCTGCCAGTCCGCGCCGGCCCGGGAAAGATGCGCAGTCATAGTGGGCAGGCCGCTGTAGGCGATGATATCCGCCTTGATCACGGCCTTGAGCGGCTTGAAGCCGGCGGGAAGCGTCCCGAGGTCGAACTTCAGCAGGCCGGCGCGCCGGCCGACGCTGGTCCGATGGCTCCAGCCAATGGTCACGGCACCGTCTGGGGCCGGGGAGAAGGTCTGGGTCGGACTGCCTTCGGTGATGCCGGCCAGGGCGGTTGGGGTGAGGGTGATGGTGACCGTGCGGGGCGCGGCCAGGGCGCGATGGGCCGGCGGACGCCAGCACAGGCCGTCAGCAAATCCCCATGCGAGCAGAGCCGTCACCAGGATATACAACACCCAGCGCAGGGCGGCTGTCGGGCGAGGACGGGAATAGGGCAGGTCCATCGAAGCCTCCTTCTGGGAAGACTGGCCCGTGTTCCAGCCTTATTATACCACGCCTGGCGGCTGAAGCCACGGCAACAACTCCGAAGCCTGCCTGCGCAGACTTCGCGAAGTCGGTGCAAGGCCAACCTCGCAGGCCGCAGTTTCCACTGCCAGGCGGTGAGCTTTTTCAACACCCTCGAATGACGATTTGTCCAAACGGGCGCTCTATGGTAGGATGCGGGAAAAGGCATGTGAGGGAGGTAAATGGAAGCATTCGAGCATCAACTGGTTGCGTTCCTGGACACCCTGCTGAACACCATTGGCTGGGCCGGCGTCGTGGTCATCATGGCGCTGGAGAGCGCCAATATCCCCATCCCCAGCGAGGTCACCATGCCGCTGGCCGGCTGGATGCTCACCGACACCATTTGGGAAGCCGCTTGGCACGGCGGGCTGTTCGGGGCGCTGGGCTGTACCTTAGGATCAGTCATCTCGTACGCCCTGGGGGCTTACGGCGGCCGGCCCCTGCTGGAGCGCTACGGCAAGTACATCTTCGTTCACGAGGAAGACCTAGAGCGCGCTGACCGCTGGTTCGCCCGCTGGGGCGATTGGGCGGCCTTTATCTCCCGCCTCCTGCCCATCGTGCGCACGTTTATCTCCTTCCCCGCCGGTGTGGTCAGAATGAACTTCGCCCGTTTCAGCGTGCTGACCTTCGTCGGCTCTTTCATCTGGTGTTCGGCGCTGGCGGTGGGTGGGCGAATTTTCGGCGAAAATTGGGAGCAACTGCGGGCCATCATGCGGCCCTTTGACATTCCTATTGCCATTATCATCCTCGCCGGCATCGGCTGGTACATTTACCGCCATATCGGCCGGCGCAAAAGGCCCGAGCGTGCGGTCACCGAGCCGGACAGCGTTTAGCGCGCCCGCTCCTGGCCGGCCCGTCGGGTCTCGGGCACCTTCCACCAGATGAGAAAGGCGCCGAAAAGGATGACGGCGCCGGCCAGCATGAACAATGCCTGATAGCCGGCCCCCGCGACGCGCAGGTTGAAAAAGTCCACCAGGGGGCCGGCCAAACGCGCCACAGCCCCGGCGCCGGCGGTGGCGAAGTTCGACAGCCCCAGATATTTCCCCGCCTCTTCCGGAGGGACCAGGTCCGTCGCCAGCGCCCAGTTGACACTGAGGAATGAACCCAGCCCCGCCCCCAGAACTGCGCCGGCCAGATATGCGTCCTCCATGGCCTGCACCCGGAGGAGCAGGAGCACTCCCAGTCCGCACAGCACGGCCGCGATGATGTTCCACCAGCGCCGGCCCAGCCGGTCGGATAAATAGCCGGACGGAAACACGAGCAGGGCGACCCCCACGCCGATGGTGGTCATCAGCGCGGCGGTGGCGCCGGCCGGATTAGGCGCGTGCATTACATCCCGGATGAAGTACTGGCCGAAGCTCTGCACGCCGTAGATGCCGGCCAGCACGCAGAAGCGCGCCGCCAGGAGCCAGGCATAGGCCGGGTAGCGGCGCACATCGAAGTGGTACGCGCGGCGCAGTGCCCTGCGGAACAGTTGCCAGAGCGGGAGCGGCTCGGCATAGGCCGGCGCTTCCCGCACCCCCAGCAGGGTGCACGTCAGCATGGTGATCAGGACGCCGGCGGTGACGACCAGCGCCAGTCGGCTCTCCCCGCGGTCCACAAAAAAGCCGGCGACCATGGCGCCGGCCATAAAGCCAGCCAGATCGAGCATGTTTTTCACACCCGAGGCAGTTCCGTGGCGCGCCGGCTGAACCAGATCAGGAATCAACCCCTGCAGGGGACCGTGGGCCAGGTTAGAAGTGCACTGCAGGAGCACATAGCTGATGGCCAGGGCGAGGAAGCTGTCGCTGAAACCCAAGGCGAGCAGGCTGAGGAGTGCTCCCATGCCGCCGAGGGCGATCCACGGCCGGCGCCGGCCCCATCTGCTGGAGGTAGCGTCCGAGAGCGCGCCGCTGAGCGGCTGGATGAGCATGGCCAGCACCAGGCCGGCGAAGGTCATCAAGCCGAGCGATGTCGCTTTGCGGTGCTCCGGCACAAACTCCAGGAGCACCGCCGGCAGGATAATGGTGTGCAGTCCGTTCCAGAGGAAGGTCAGCCCGAACCAGTAGCTGTTGATGAAAAAGTAGTCCTTCGCGCGCAGGAGGGCAGAGGGATACCGATGCGTAGAACCTATTTCATAATTCGATCGATGCACCATAGAATGATGGCAATCAAGCAAAAGGCTTTATACATATGCACATCACGGTCATAGCGAACTACCAAACGACGGCAGTTGTCCATCCAAGCAAAACAGCGCTCCACAA
>CALIBQ010000012.1 GCA_938049385.1 uncultured Anaerolineae bacterium | reverse complement strand
ACCTTGGGCCTGGGCATGATTCCTTCCCTCCACATGAATGTCATGGAGAGAAGGATACCGTATGAAACCAACGTGGTCAAGTACTAGTATAGCATAAGTTTCGATGTTTTTGAAATAGCTTCTAGTATGTGATGCATTGTGCGCTGTTGTATTGCGACAGAAGGGCGATTCTCTCTCCAAATTGATCCACACACACCCGGGAGGAGCGGTTGGGAAGTTACTTTGGGAAAGATTCAAGACTATTTTAGGCTCTCATGGTGTTGAGTAGCTCAGCTCGCGGGAACGTGAAACTCTTGATTGGTGAAAGCCTTATTTGACAAGGGTTATCACCGAGCTTGTTCTTGGAGAGGCTGAACTGGCTTCTCCAAATAATTAATGACATGCTGAACTGTACCCCCCAGAGAAAAGTGAAAAATGGGATCCCTTCTCAAGCTTCGGTGATAGATATTACATCTTGCATGCGCGCCTCAAAATCGGCAAGCCTCGCCGGTCTAAAAGGTTTCTCAACGTTTCAGCAGATTGGCGAATCAATATTTGGTAAACTATCATTAATTACCAATTTTCAAGAGTATCATTTAAACGAAAAGGAAAGCCGCAGTTAGTGGGCTGATGGCAAAGATGAAGGCATGGGTGTTTGGCACCACGCCATTTTCGCGATGTAGGGTCAAGGACACTCGTCGGCCTCAGCATATGTTTTGGATACCCAAACCGGCCTATGAAGTTGATGAGCAGGCCGGCATAAAGACTTGAAACTGCACAAACAAAAGGATGACTTGTTCCACTGGCTCATGAGAACTCTGCAACACGAATGCTCGACTTTCGACAAGAGGCTGTCGCCGGCAGGCATGCTACTTAATAGGCAGCAGGCCGATATACTGTGGCGTATTATTGCTTCGCCGGCGCAGATATGTGCTCCAACAGCTCTCCCGCTCCATGGACCTGGGGAGTGCTCTTATTAGTGCTTCATCAGCCAAGCGATACCGGCCCCTGTCTTTCCGCAGTCAAAGCAACGCCACCTGTCGAGCTTGGCAGTTAGAGAGAGGTGTGCCGGGCTCGCGAAAGGCACGAGGCCACTACCAGGCGTTACCGCTTTTGCAGGCAGGTGGAGCAAGGGCGGACCTCAGAAGCTCAAGCATCAATATACTGTATACTGTTTCAGCTCCTGCAAGTCGGTGCAAGACCAAGAAGTGGGCATCCAGGCGTTTGGGATCATGCCGGCGGCGGGCTTGTTTGGCGGGAGCCAGGCCAAGAAGACACCAAGCTGGCGGCGGCAGATGTGTAGGTGTTGGGGAACAGACATCATGCCCGGCAGTTTGCCAGGAAGGCACTGACTACCGGGGCAAGCGCCGGTTGGTAGGATTTTTAAAGTTAGGCGCTTGGACTCTTTCGGGGTGACATAGCGAAGCCTCCTCGACTACTCGGTGTAGTAGTCAGGGAGACTTTGGCTACTAGATACAATAGGTTGGAGCCACCGATCGGACTTGAACCGATAACCAGACGCTTACGAAGCGCCTGCTCTGCCGATTGAGCTACGGTGGCTCGCTTGCGAGATTCTATTATATCGCAAAGGGGCCGCCGGCGCAAATTCTGACGCGGCCAGCCAGTACCCCTTATCCTTACACGCGCGTGATGTACTCACCCGTGCGCGTGTCCACCCGCACCACGTCGCCGGCCTCCACGAACAGCGGCACATTGATGACCAGCCCGGTCTCCAGCTTGGCCTTCTTCGTGCCGCCCTGCGCGGTGTCGCCGCGCACCCCGGGCTCCGCCTCCACCACCTTCAGGTCCACGGTGATGGGCAGTTCGATGTCAATGGGTTCCCCCTCGTACAGGGAAAGGTCCAACGTCAGCCCATCGGTCAGGTAATTGACCGCATCCCCCAACGCCTTCCGGGGCAGGGCCGGCTGTTCGTAAGTCTCGGTATCCAAGAAATAGTACATATCGCCGTCGTTATACATGTACTGGACGGTCTTATGCTCCAGCCGCACATCCTGGACCCGGTCCCCAGAAATGAAGGTGCGCTCGATGAGGGCGCCGGTGCGCAGGTTGCGCAGTTTGGTGCGGATAATGGCGTTGCCGCGCCCGGGCTTGTGGTGCTGATATTCCAGGACTTTATACAATTCGCCGTCCAGCTCGAATGTAACCCCTTTGCGCAGTTCTGTCACGCCGATCATAGAGTTGTGTTCCTCCGTAGTCAGACAAATATCAATCTACACCCAATAGTATACCACAGCCCTGCGGCGTTTTCCAAAAACCGCCGGGAGGGTGTTGAAAAAATCAAGATTGTCTGTCGATTTGCGGGTATTGGTTCATCGCCTGGCAGTTGAAACTGCGGCTGTGCCTGCGAAGTCGGCCGGCGCCGACTTCGCGAAGCCTGCGCGGACAGGCTTCGCAGGTGTTGCCGCGGCTTCAGCCGCCAGGCCGCGTCTTCAAAAGGGCGCCGATGCCGGCGAAGAGAGCGTCGCGCAAGGCGATCCAGAGGCGGAAGCCGATGGCAACGGCGTTCGCCGGCGCGAACGGCACAAAAGGCGCCAGCAGTATCACGATGATGCCTTCCCGCACCCCGATGCCCATAGGGACGAAGACAATGAGGAAGCCGATCAGCCAGGCGGCAGTATAGGTGCCAACCGCCACCGGCCACTGATGCGCCGGCCAGGCGGGATACACCGCTCGCATGAACAGGTGAAAGCCGGTACCGATGCAGACCTGGGTGAGCATGTGGCCGAGGAGCAGGAAGAGCATGTCCCGATAGCGCAGGGTGACCGCCGGCAGTTCCACGTGGAGCAGGCGCGCGCCTGCCCGTAGGCCGAACTGGATCACCCGGGGATGGAGCGCCGCCAGGCCCAGCAGGCTCAGTGGGATAGCCCAGCGCAGGCCATCTGCTGGCGGCAGTTGGGGCCAGAACGGCAGGCTCAGCACAAAGGCGAGGGCGGCCGTCAGCGCCTGCAGGGCCATTTCCAGCAGGATGCTGAAGGAAAGCGCCAGCGTCGGATAGCCGGCCCGCGTCCCCATGGCGAAGCGGCCGGCCACGTCCCAGATGCCGCCCGGCAGGTAGCGCGCGATCTGCGATAATGCCCAGATGCGTGCGGCCTCCTGCCACGGCCGGCGTACCCCCAGCCGCACCAGCGTCCAGTGCCAGACAGCCGCCAGCAGGAAAAGCTGGGCCAGCACCAGCGCGAAGGAAGCGAGCAGGTACGCCGGCTGAACATGCCACTCCTGCGCGGCGAAGGCCGGCCAGTTGTTCCAGACAGCGCGTCCCCAGAAGAACAGGACGGCGACGACGACGAGAATTTGGGCCAGACGCCAGAGCCGGCCGCGCGTTCTAGGAGAGGCGGAAGGAGGGGCGGAAGCTGGCATGCCGGCCGCAGTCCTTTATGCCGGGGAGTGCTGAGGGTCGCGGATGAGCCGGCGGGCCAGCAGGACCTCGGCGACATCCTTCATATCCAGCCGGCGCAGAGCCTCGGCGGTCGGCCGGCCGCTCTCCACATCCCACCCCCACAGCGCGTAGAACTCGCTCAACGCAGCGCGCAGTTTCTCCGCATCCCCCCGCTGGGTCCCGCCCAAATACGGGCTGGGCAGGAAGTCCTCCTGCTCGGTGAAATGTGGGATGATGACCTCGTCGTCCTGACGCGAGCGGGCGAAATCGCGCACCTGCAGGGCGCGCTCCAGGCTCACGATGCGCTCCCCACAGCGGTTGAACTCTTCTTCGCTCAGCTCCAGGCCGGTAGCCGCTGTGAAGAGGTGGTATTCGAACGCGTAGCCTTCCATACCGCCGGCGCGCGCCATGCCGTCCTCGGTGCGGTAGCTCCACAACATGGGGAAGACGTTGTCGTCCACCGTCAGGCTGTCCTTGAGCGCGCCGCGGATGCAGTGCCAGCGTGCCGCCGGCGCCTTTCCCTCGTAGCCTGAATACGGGTCCAGCGCCAAGCGCGTGCCGTACAGCTTCTCCGCGCCGGCCATCAACTGCTCCCACGAAGGCCCTTGCCCGTTATGTGCCAGCGGGGAATACCCCAGCGCGCCGGTGATGTACCCATGGCTCCCTCCCATAGGGTCGCGGGTGTCAATGGCCCACTGCAATGCCGGCACGATCCAGAAGGGGAACATCACTCGGTTGGCGCGGTCGCCGCGGGAATCCATATGGCCGGCGTACCCCCAGGCCTGGTATAAGCCGTCGGCGAAATCCTCCGCCAGCCCCAACTGCTTGGCCGCCCGCCAGCCACCCTCGGCCAGCACATCCCCAATGCCCTCCCGATAGGCGATCTTGCGGAACAGCTCCGCCCAGAAGCGCGGTTCATCCAGGTCAATAAGCAGGCCGTCAATCTCTGACCGCAGGCCGCTCTCCCGCCAGTAGCGCAGGAGGGGGAGGATGCCGAAAACCAGGTCCCAATGGTTGATGCCGTAGTCGTTGGACATCTGTGCCAGTTCGAAGCCGGCCTCGAACCCCAGCTTCCAATCGTAGAAGGTGCCGGGCAGTCCCGGGAAAATGGGGGCGACGCAGTGCATATGCCCGGAGAGCTTGCGGCCACTCAGCGGGCCGGGCACATCCCGGTAATAGTACGAGCCGCCGCCGCATTCGATGCCGCACTGCTGGGTGCAGGCGTGATAGCGCAGGCCGTAGCGCTTCACCCGCTCGGGGTCAAGCTTGCCCTGCGCCAGCCGGCATCCCTGCCGCGCTTCCTCCAGTATCGCCTTCGTCCGTTCCCAGAGCAGATCGGGATGCGCCGCCCGCACCGGGCCGGTGCCGCGCACAGCAACCGCTTTCAGCCGTTTATCCCCCATGACAGCGCCGAAACCGCCCTGGCCAGCCGCCGATTCCGTCTCGGTCTGGATGACGGCGATGCGACTGCGGTGTTCGCCGGCCGGCCCGATGCACAGGATGCGCCAGCCCTTGCCCAGCTCCTCCTGGAGCATCTGCTGGGTTGTCAGGATGCCCTTGCCCCACAGGTGCTCGGCCGGCCGGACCTCGGCCCGACCATCCTCGATGCACAGGTAGACCGGCTGTTCCGCTTTGCCGGCGATCACCAGCCCGTCGTAGCCGGCGTATTTCAGCGAGGCGCCCCAATGCGCGCCGAAGTTGGCGCGGCTGAACCACTCATGGGGATAACCCTGGGGAGCGTGGCTGGCCACACTGGTGCGGCCGGAAAAGGGTGCGATGGTGCCGGTCAGCGGCCCAGGGAAGAACATCAGCAGGTTGGCTTCATCGAAGGCACCGATGCCGGCCGGCATCTTCTCCCAGGCCAGGCGCGCCTCGATGCCCCGCCCCCCGATGTACGCTTCCGTATACGGGGCGGTGTCCATCTCCTCCACCCTGCCGGCGGAGAGGTCCACCCAGAGGAATTTCCCGACCCAGCCGAACCATTCGCGCATGGCGTTCTCTCCGTGCAGTAGCTGGTGCTATTCTACCACGAAACTTCTGCGGGGCGAAATGCGTTCGCGTCGGCCGGTTTCGGGGAACGAAGCGCAATTTGCCGGCGTCTGATATGCAGAAACGCGCCGATAGCCTTTTACGAGGTGACGGAGGAGAGAGATGAAGCGCATAATGCGCCGCTGGCTGATCGGATGCATGGCGCTGGTGCTATGTCTGATGCTGGCTCCGCCGGCCCTGGCCGACGGCATCATTATCCCGGACCCGCCGCCCATTATACCGCCTATCCCGGAGCCGCCGGCACTGACCATCCGCTACCATCATGTGGAAGTGCACATTGAAGGCATGGTGGCGGAGACCAAAGTGGACCAGGTCTTCGTCAATGAGTCCCGCTTCCCGGTTGAGGGCACCTACGTCTTCCCCCTGCCGGAGGACGCCGCCATCTCGCAGTTCGACCTCATCGTGGACGGCCAGCGGCTGGAAGGGAAGCTGTTGGACCGGGAGGAGGCGCGGCGCATCTATGAGGAAATCGTGCGCCGGCAGCGCGACCCTGCCCTGCTGGAGTACGTAGGGCGCGGCGCGTTCCAGGCGCGCATTTTCCCCATCCCCGCCGGCGGCGAGCGCCGCGTGCAAATCTCCTACACCCAGACCCTGCGCCGGGAAAACGGCCTGTACCAGTACGTCTACCCACTGGACACGGAGCGCTTCTCCGCCCGCCCCATTCAGAGCGTGAGCATCGCGGTGGAGCTTTCGACGGACGCCCCCCTGCGGGCGGTATATTCTCCCAGCCACGAGGTGGCCGTCGAGCGTCTCGACGAGCGGCGTGCGCGCATCGGCTACGAGGCGAACAACGTCCTGCCGAACCAGGATTTTGCCCTTTACTTCAGCACGGCCGATGACCCGTTCGCCGTGAATCTCATCAGCTATCGGCCGGCCGGCGAGGACGGCTTCTTCCTCCTCTTCATCACGCCGGACGACCGCCGGCCCCAGGAGGAAATCGTCCCGCGCGATGTGGTGCTGGTGCTGGATACCTCCAGCAGTATGCAGGGTCAGAAGATCGAACAGGCCAAGGCCGCGGCGCGCTACATCCTGGAGCAGTTGCGGTCCGAGGACCGCTTCAACATCATTGATTTCAGCACCGGCGTGCGCAGCTTCTCCCGCCGGCTGGAGCCGGCGGGCAAGGCGTCAGAGGCTGTACGCTACGTCGAGGGACTGCGAGCCGCCGGCGGAACGAACATCCACCGTGCCCTGCTGGAGGCGCTGGCGCTGGCAGAGGATACCCGCCGGCCCTTCGTGGTGCTGTTCCTGACCGACGGCCTGCCCACTGAGGGGGTAACCGACATTGACCGCATCATCCAGGCGGTGGACGAGGCGGCCGGCAAACAGGCGCGCATCTTCGCCTTCGGCGTCGGCTATGACGTCAACACCCTGCTCCTGGACACCATCACCCAACGGCACGGCGGGGTCGCCACCTATGTCCTGCCGGAGGAGCGCATTGACGAGAAGGTCTCCGCGCTGTACGCCAAGATTAACGCCCCTCTGCTGGTCGCGCCGGCGCTGGACTTCGGGGACCTGCACGTGATGGAGCTGTATCCCGACCCACTACCGGATATCTTCCTCGGCTCGCAGTTGGTGGTCGCCGGCCGCTATCGTGCCGGCGGGACAACCACCATCACCCTGCGCGGGGAGGTGAACGGCCGGCTGGAGGAATACGTGTACGAGGGTCTGCGGTTCACCGACGCCGGCGGGCCGGCGTTCGTTGCGCGGCTGTGGGCCACGCGCAAGGTCGGCTACTTGCTGGACCAGATTCGCCTGCATGGGGAGAACCGCGAACTGGTGGAGGAACTCATTGACCTGAGCGTGCGCTACGGCATTATCACGCCCTATACCGCTTTCCTGGTGGAAGAGCCGGAATATGTGCTGACAGAAGAGGGGCGTGCGCAAATTGCGCAGGACGAACTGCGCCTGATGGCGCCGGAGCCGGCGGTAGGCGCCGGCGCGGTGGAGAAAAGCATGGCCGTGCAGGCCCTGCGGGGTGTGGAGCAGGTGGTGCAGGCGGCGCCGGCAGAGGTGCGATATGTGGGCGATAAGGCGTTCATCCTGCGGCAGGGGGTCTGGACCGATACCCGCTATGACCCATCCCGGATGACGGCTGTGAAGGTGGCGTTCGCCTCGCCGGCCTATTTCCAGCTCCTGGAGCAGTACCCGGAATGCGCGGCGTACCTGGCCCTGGGGCAGGACGTCATCTTCGTGGTGGGCGGAAAGGCGTTTCAGGTGGTTTCTCAGCCAGGCGGGGATGTTGTTTCGGAGCAACTGCCGGCAGTGAAGCCGGCCGTGCCTCGCAATCCCTTCCTGCACTGGTTGGAACAGCTTCGCGAACTAGTGAACAGCCGGTAACTGCAGGTGACAGTCACCGATGAGGTGACTGTCACCTGACCGCATCAGCATCGCGCATCCAGCCAGTCGGCGACCAGCGCGTAGATTCCCTCTTTGCCGATCTCGTTGAAGACCTCGTGATAGAGGCCGTCAAAGATGCGCAATGTCTTGTCGCTTGAGCCGGCATGTTCGTAAACGTAGCGGCCGGCTTCCGGGCTGACCAGCTTGTCCTCCCCGCCGTGCAGGCACAGCAGGGGGATGCGGATTTCCGACACCCGCGGGAGCGCCCAATCGGCTTTGCGCAGCATCTCCGCGGCGGTGCGGGCCATCACTTTCCCCCGATAATTCAACGGGGCGGTGTCGTAGTCACGGGCAATGTTGGGGTCATGAGAGAGCCAGGCGCTGTCCAGTTCCTGGAGGGGCATGCGCGGGGACAGGGTACCCAGGAGCCGGCTGACGAGTTTGAGCAACGGGGACACGCCGGCCCCCGGCATCAGCCCGGCGCCGGACAGCACCACGCCGGCGAGCCGGCTCTGGTGCAGGATGGTGAAGCATACCGCCAGCAAGCCGCCCATAGAATGGCCGATGACGAAGGTCTTTAGGCCGGGATGCTCCGCTTGGGCGATATCCAGCAGTGCGCGCAGGTCCTCCAGCATGTAATCCATGCTGTCAATGAGCGCCTTCTCCCCCTGGGAGCGGCCATGAGAGCGCAGGTCGGGGGCATAGATGCCGTAGCCTCTCCCGGTGAGGTACTCGGCCAGGGCAAGATAGCGGCCGGCGTGTTCTGCATACCCGTGAATCAGCAGGATGATGGCCCGGGGCGGCCGGCCCTCCGGCGCCCAATACCGGTAGAAAATGCGCAAACCCTTCGCACCCTCGAACGTCCGTTCCTGAGTGATCATGGTTCACCTCTCCAGAATAATCGTTACCGGACCGTCATTGAGAATTTCCACCAGCATCATCGCCTGGAACACACCGGTCTGGACAGGGACCCCTTCCTCGCGCAGAAATTCCACGAAGCGGTCAATAAGCGGCGAAGCGATTTCCGGCGGCGCGGCATCCACGAAGCTCGGGCGGAAGCCCTTGCGCGCGTCGCCGTACAGGGTGAACTGCGAGATGACCAGCGCCTCGCCGCCCACGTCTCGCACGGAGAGGTTCATCTTGCCCTGTTCGTCCTCGAAGATGCGCAGGCCGGCGATCTTGTGGGCCAGCCAGCGCGCCTGTTCCTCGGTATCGCCCTGGCGCACGCCGATGAGCACATTCAGACCCCTGCCGATCTGCCCGACCACCCTTCCGTCCACGCTTACCGATGAGCGCACCACCCGCTGTACGACTGCCCGCATAGCCCTCTCACGCCTCCTGCGGTTCGGCCGGCAGTGTACCCCCCACTTCCTGTACAGCCGTCAGGAAATCGCCGCGGACATCCTCGGGCAGGACCTGTTCCACCAGGCCGGAGATATGCCAAATCACCCATTCCCTGGCGACCGGCACATCCGTCATATCGAGCATGTCCCGGAACGCCTCCCGGAAGAGCGGTAAGGCCTCCGCTGGTTCGCCCTGCTTGGCTCGATACAGGGACCGATACAGGCGGAACCAGGCCGCGTCTTCCAGTGCCGGCGTGCCGGCCTCCAGCGCCGACGCCATCTTTTCCTGGTCATCCATGCGCAGGGCACACTCCATCCAGGCATCGAAATTCAGCCGTTCGCCCTTGACGTCCAGCGGCTCGCGCACCACCCGCCACCACTCGTCCCGCGCCCAATCCATTTTGCCCTGGTCGGCGGCCACCAATCCCCGGAGCAGACCTCGGCCGGCCAGCTCCGGCGTGCGGTCCGCGTACTCGATCGCCCGAGCATAATCTTTCCGCTTCAAAAAGGCATGGGTGATAAAGGGATAGGGGATGCGGCGGGGCGCGATTTTCTCCAACTGGCGAAGGGGTTCATCAATCTCGTCCAGCCGGCCGGCCTGGAGCAGGGCCTCGATATAGGTCCTCCAGTAGCGGATGATATTCCACTCTATCTCTTCTCTCTGGGGATCGTCTTCCTGCGGCAGTGCCGGCATCACCGCATGTTCCAGCACCTGCAGTGCCAGCTCCGGCGAGAAAGCCTTCAGCGCAAAGCCGGCCAGCTCAAGGCGCTGTCCGAACGTCAAGTCGGGGGCATCCACCAGGCCGGCAATATGTTTCCTGGCCTCATCCATTTCCCCCAAATATACCTCAGCGAAGGCCAGTACAAGCTGGGTAACGCGGTCCTCCGCCGGCATGACCCGTTGAATGCGGTCTCGAAAGGAGCGCACCCGTTCCACCAGGCCGTGTTCCCCCGCAATCTGCAAACCCTCTGTGCAGGCCATGACGAAGAGTGCCCATAGGTCTGGCCGCTTGCGCAGTGCCTCGTAGCTCAGCCGGTTGAGGCTTTTGCTGATCCTGTCCAGCATCTCAACCGCTTTGTCATATTCTCTCGCTCGGAGGTATTGAACCGCTTGATTCATCAGTTCTTGGTATGAACTTGCCGTAGATTGGGACATTCCTCGCTCCTTATGAGATGAGAAATCGGGTCAAGCGTTTCCGTTATCCCGCGCACCGCTCCCCTGAGGAGAAGCGGCCTTGCCGGCGCCTGGCCGCCAGGAGTGCCGGCATCAGCTCCGCCACCAGCATGCCGGCTAGGATGAGGCCGGCGCCGGCGAGGGCACGCGCTCCCAAACGCTCACCGATCAGCCAGAAGCTGAACAGCCCTGCCCAGACCGGCTCCATCGCAAATATCAGCGCCGTATGGGTCGGGGAGGTGAAGCGCTGGGCCGCTGTCTGAATGCCGAAGGCCACCGTCGTGGCGGCCACGCCGGTGAAGGCCGCCGCGCCCAGCACCTCCGCCGGCAGGGCCGGCCAGGGCCATTCGGTCAGCAGGGAAATCCCCAGGCTGAGGATCATGACGGTGGCAATCTGTACGGCCAGCAGGGTCAGGCTGTCCATGCGCGGGGAAAATGCTCCCAGCGCGATAATATGCATGGCGAAGGACAGCGCACAGGCCAGCACCAGGATGTCCCCCAGCACCACTGTCAGCTCGCCCTGCCAGGTGAGCAGGGCCAAGCCGGCGGTGGCCATGATGACGCCGGCGACGGCGGCGCGGTCGGGGGCCTGCCGCAGGAGCGCGGCGGAGAAGAGCGGCACCATAACTACCGAGAGGCCGGTGATAAAGCCGGCCTTGGCCGGCGTGGTGTACTGCAGGCCGAAGGTCTGGAACGCGTAGCCGGCGAAGAGGGCCAGCCCCACCAGCATGCCTGCCCGGAGCGTCGGCCGATGCCAGGACTGCCGGCCGGCGCGCCAGCGCCACAGCAGTGCCGGCAGTAGGAACAGCAGGGCCAGGGCGAAGCGGATGCTCAGGAAGGCGAACACCGGGAAAGCCTGTACCGCTCCTTTGACCATGACGAAGGTCGCGCCCCAGATCGCGGTAACCAGCAGGAGCGCGCAATCAGCGATGAGCTGTTTAGGCAGAGCAGGTGTTTGTTGTGCCGGCATGGGGCGTTCCCTGGGCATGCGGTTGCTTCTGTTCGATCTCGCGGCGCACGGTGGCGTACAGGTCGGAGGCCTTCAGCTCGTGCAAGCAGTAGCAAGGGGCGTTCAAGGCATCCGCCAGCTCCTGTGCCAGGCCGCGATCGAATGCCGTATGTTCCATGTTAATCACCACCGAATGGATGGGGCTGTGCCGGATATAGCGGGCCAGCATGAGGGCCTCTTCCTGCGCCGGGATGTCGGTGAGGGAGACGTTGCCGGCGCCGTCTGTCAGCAGGATCATCATGGGCATAGTCTCCGGATGCCGGCGCTTCTCCCGCATCAGCACGCGGTACGCCAGCAGGAGGGCGCTGGATAAAGGCGTCTTGCCGCCGACGGGAATGTCCTTCAACGCCTTCTGGGCCAGCTCCACGCTGTTGGTCAGCGGCAGGACCAGCCGCGCCCGCTCCTTCTGGAAGACGACCAGGCCCACGTAATCGCGGCGCTGGTAGGCGTCAATGAGCAGGGAGAGGATAGCGCCCTTCGTGGCTTCCATGCGTTTGGCGGCGGCCATGGACCAGCTCGCGTCCACCACGAAAAGGATGGCGTTGGAGGCGCGGCGCACGCGCACCTTCTGGCGCAGGTCCTGTTTTTGAATAATGAAGGCGGTAGAGATGTGCCGGCGATACACCTGATGGGGGGCGGCCTCGCGGATGGTGGCATCGAGGGCCAGGTCGGTGACCCGACCGCTCGCCGGCCGGCTCCCAATATAGCGGCCGCGCTTGCGCGAAGTCAAAGTATAACTGCGTTTGCCGGCGGTGCGCCGCACCAGCCGGTCCAGCGGGGATTCCAGCCGGCGGGGTTTGAATACCTCGCCCGTCTTCACCGGCACAACGGCCTGGCCGAAATGCCCCTGCCCGAGCGGGTCCGCCCGATGCCCTTTCAGCACATGGCCGCTCGGGCCTGGTGTGCCGGGTGCGTCAGGGGCTACATCGTTTTTTTTTCCGCCGGCTGGCGGTCGCCGGCCACCGCCAGGTCGTCGCGCCGGGCGGCGGTTCGCTGGACGATCTCCGCCACCCGCTGTTCCAGCTCCTGCTGGGCCACCTCGCTCTCCTGGAAGGGCTGGCGCTTGAGCCGATGGGGGAGCGCCAGCTCGGCGGCGCAGGCGATATCGTGTTCGGTGACGCTGAGCCGGCCCTCAAAGGCGGCATTGGCGATGGCTGTCTTCAGGATGACGATATCGGCGCGATGGCCGTCCACCTGGAAGGAGCTGGTCAGGCTGGCAATGGTGTAAAGGTCATCGTCGGTATACGTGACCCGGGGCAGACGCCGGCGGGCCTCGTCAATCTCGCGCGAGAGGCGCTGTTCCTGCGGGAGCCATTTCTGATAGAAGCCGGCGGGGTCTGCCTCATACTCCACATAGCGCTCCATGATAAGCACGCGGTCATGCGGGTCGCGGATGCCGGTGATTTCCACGCACAGGGCAAAGCGGTCCAGCAGTTGGGGCCGCAGTTCCCCTTCCTCCGGGTTCATGGTGCCCACCAGGATAAAGCGCGCTGGGTGAGAAAAGGAAATGCCTTCCCGCTCCACCACGTTGATGCCCATGGCCGCCGAATCCAGCAGGAGGTCCACCACATGGTCATCGAGCAAGTTGACCTCGTCCACATAGAGCAGGCCGCGGTTGGCGGCGGCCAGCACGCCCGGCTCGAAATGGCGCTCGCCTTTCTGGATAGCGCGCTCCAGGTCCAATGTGCCAACGACGCGGTCCTCGGTAGCGCTGACGGGCAGATCCACAAAGCGGATGCGGCGGGTGGTGACGGGCAGGGCCTCGCCGGCGGCGGCTCTGGCCTTGCACTCATCGCAGAAGGTCTCCGGATGATCGGGATCACAGCTAAAGCGGCAGTCCGCCACCACGCGGATCTCCGGCAGGAGAGCCGCCAGGGCGCGCGCCGCGGTGGATTTGGCGGTGCCGCGTTCCCCGCGTATCAGAACCCCGCCAATCTGCGGGTTAATGGCGTTGAGGATCAACGCCCGCTTCATTTTCTCCTGGCCAACGATGGCCGTGAATGGGAACAGTGGTGCCACGCGTCATCAACCTCGTGCAGACGTTACTCGCCGGCGGTGCGAACGGCCCGGCCGCCGGCGCATCCTATATTATATCCCATGTGCACCGTTTGACCAAATTGCTGACTGCGAGGGTGCCGGAAAAGTCCAGCCATACAATCTGGGGAAGAGCGGCCTGGCGGCTGAAGCCACGGCAACGACTGCAAAGCCTGCCTGCGCAGGCTTCTCGAAGTCGGCGCAGGCCTGCGGTTTAACTGTCAAGCTTTTTCAACACCCTCTGACTGCGAGGGCGCTGGAAGAGTATAGCTGGTGAATCCGGCCCAGAAGCTCCATCCCCGAACCCCCTTCCCTGCATGCGGGGAATGGGCCAGGGGTAGGGCTACTACATGTAGAGCCGGCATTGGCTGTATCGAGCTTGCTCCTTTGCTCCAGCACTATCACCTGCGGTATCCAAGCGCTCCCACGCACTTCGCCAGGTCGCGCATAGAGTCCACGAGGCATACGCGCGCCTCCAGCTCAGCCTCCAGCCGGGCCGGCGTCCAGTCATCTAGCGTGTATACCCCCTGTGCGTCGAACATGCGGCGCGGCAGGGCTACCAAAGGTGCCGCATGTCCAGTGCTCCGATAGGCCTGCACCACATCCGCGCCGGCCAGCAGGCCGGCCACCATCACCGCCTCCCCCAGCAGACCGTTTTCCACCGCCATCAGCCGCGCTGGGATACCAGTGAGCCGCGAGAATTCCTCCAGCACGGGCGCCAGCACGGGCGCGAACAGCCGGCCGGTGACACCGCACAGCGCCGGCGGTTCGCCGGCCGGCGGCCGGATGAGCGCTTTTACCTCCGCCCAATCGTCCAGGAACAGCCGCACCAGTCCGATGCCGTTCTCCACCTGAGGGAAATCATCGTATGCCTGCGCCGGCGGAACATCCCGGCCGGCCGTGAGGTACCACTCGTCCGCGGCATACGCTAAGCCCACCCCATACCAGCGCCGGCAGTTCTCCTGAAAGCGCTCCACCTGCTCCAGCACCTCCCGCGCTTCCTCCGGGGTCGGCCGGCGCAGGGCCGGCCGGGCAAAGCGCGTCAGCCCCACCGGCACCACCCCGATGGAAGCCACGCCGGGATACAATCCCGCCAGGTCGTGCAAGCTCTGCTCCAGCACATGCCCATCGTTCACCCCTGGCACGACGACAATCTGGGTGTGCACGGTGATGTCCAGCTCGATGAGCCGGCGGAGCTGTGCCATAATCGGTGGAGCGTCGCGGCGGCCCAGCAGGCGCCGGCGGATTTCCTCCTGTGTGGCGTGCACGGAAACGTATAAGGGGCTGAGGCGCTGTTCCTCCAGCCGCTCCCAGTCTTCCTCCGTCAAATTGGTCAGGGTGATGAAACTGCCCTGCAAGAAGGACAGACGGTAGTCGTCGTCCTGGATGTAGAGGCTGGGGCGCAGGCCGGCGGGGAGCTGTTTGACAAAGCAGAAGGGGCAGTGATTGTCGCACTGGCGCAGGCCGTCGAAGAGATCATCCGCGAAGCGCAGGCCGATATCCTCGCCGTAGCGGCGCTCCGCCTCTTTGCGCAGGAGCCGGCCCTCGCGCCAGACCACGAACTCCACCCACTCCTCGGCGGCGGCGTACTGCACATCAATGATATCACGCACCCGCAGGCCGTTGACCTCCACCAGGCAGTCGCCGGCGCGCAGGCCGGCGCGCGCGGCCAGACTGCCGGCGGCCACCCCGGTGATTCTCCCGCAGGCTTCAGGTGCTGGTTGCGGAAACGTCTTCATAGCGTATCCATTTGCGCGGGGCCTCTGCGGCATCGGCGTAGACGCCGCGCCACTCGGCCGGCAGGAGCCGGGCCAGCTCGCCCATGGCCTCGCGCGTCATCTCGCGCACCACCTCGCGGGTGATTTCCACGCCGGCCGGCGCGTGGAAGCGGAAGGGCCGGCCGACGGCGGCGCGCACATGGGTGCGGCGCAGGCGCTGAAGCCGGCGGCGGAAGTGCTGTTGGCCCACCAGCCCGATGGGCACCAGCACTGCCCCCGTGCGCAGGGCCAGCAGGGTCATGCCGTCCTTGCCCTCCTGGAGCCGGCCGTGCCCACTGCGCGTGCCCTCCGGCGCGATGAGAAGCACCTTGCCCTGTTCCAGCACCGAGAGCGCACTGCGGTAGGCGTACATATCCGGCTCGCCGCGCCGCACCGGGATAGCACCGTAGGCCTTGGCCAGCGGGCCAATCAGCGGATGGCGCAGGTTTTCCACCTTGGAGAGCGGCACCACATCGCGCGGTACCAGCGCGCAGGCCAGCACCGGGTCCAGGAAGTTCACGTGGTTGATATAGACGATCAGCGGCCCCTGGCGGGGGATATGCTCCTTACCGGTGATCTCAAAGCGAATCAGATGGCGGGTCAGGAAGCGAAGCAGGCGGTTCAGCACCGAACGCGTCAGATAGGGTATGCGGTAGATGCGGCGCCGCAGTCCCTGTTTTCTGGTCACCACCTCGCGTTCAGGTTTCCGGATCATGGATAATCCCCAGCACACATTGGAACACTTCCTGGATGCCCAGGTTCTCGGTGTCTATGATCACGGCGTCGTCCGCCGGCCGCAAGGGGGCCACGGCGCGCGAGCTGTCTATCTCATCCCGCCGGCGCAGGGTCTCCAGCACTTCTTCATAAGAGACCTGCTCGCCCCTGCCCAGCTTCTCCAGGTAGCGCCGGCGTGCCCGTTCCTCCAGTGAGGCGGTCAGATAGAGCTTCAGCTCCGCTTCGGGGAGCACGACGGTGCCGATATCGCGCCCCACCATGACAATATGACCGCCCTGGCCGATGCGGCGCTGTTGTTGGGTCAGCGCAGTGCGCACGCCCGGGTAGGCGGACACCGGCGAGACGGCCTTATCCACCTCGTCGCGCCGCAAATCCCAGGTCACATCCTCGCCGTCAACGAACACGGAATACTGCCGGCCGTCGGCCGCCGTCGGTCGGGTAACATCTATGACGATTTCTTCCGCCAAGCGCGTCAGCGCCGCCTCATCCTCAATGGGAATGCCGCGGCGGATAGCCTCCCACGTTACCGCCCGGTACATGACGCCAGTATCGAAATAGATATATCTCAGGTGTTCTGCCAGCAGGCCGCCGAGCGTGCTCTTGCCCGAGGCAGATGGCCCATCGATGGCAATGGTCGAAGGCGTCCTGTTCAACGCTGTCTCTTTCCCCCTCGTTCCTTACGTGGTAGTGAGTTTCTGCGGGTGGACGGGCCAGACGTCCTCCGCGCCGGCGGGCTGACCGGCCGGGACAGCTTGCGCTCTTTCTGCGGCAGGAGAGCTTTCCCCACCAATGCCCGCAGTGCCCGCACCTCCGCCGGCGTCAGATGACGCCATTCCCCCGGTGCCAGCCGGCCCAGCGACAGCGGCCCCATGCGGATGCGGATGAGCCGCTCCACGGGGTGGCCGAGCTGTTCCAGCATTCGCCGGACCTCACGCTTGCGCCCCTCCACCATGCTGATCTCCAGCCAGGTCATCCCCTCCGGTTTGCGCAGGGTCATGCCGGGAGTGCTAGTAGGAACGCCGGCGATACGCTGGACCTGCTGAGCTTTCGCCACACCGTCAGGCAGTTCCACGCCGCGCGTCATCTTCTCCAGCACCGCATCGTTCGGCTCGCCGCGCACCAGCACCAGGTAGGTCTTCGGCTGGCCGTAGCGGGGATGGGTCAGCACATTCGTGACCTCCCCATCGTTGGTCAGCAGTACCAGCCCTTCGCTGTCCAGGTCCAGCCGGCCCACCGGGTATACCCGCCCAGGGAGCTCCACCAGGTCCAGCACCGTCTTCCGGCCCCAGCGGTCGCTGACCGCGGAAATCACGCCCACCGGCTTGTTCAGCAGGATATAAATGCGGCCGGCGCCCACCGCGACGATACTGCCGTCCACCGCGATGATATCGCGGTCAGGGTCCACTTTGGTGCCCAACTGGGTGACCACCTGGCCGTTGACGGTGACGCGGCCGGCTTTGATCATTTCCTCCGCGGTGCGCCGCGAGGCGATGCCGGCATTGGCCAGCACTTTTTGCAGTCGCTCTTCTGCCATAGCCCGACCTAATATACCTGATAGACCTGCACGGGCTGTTCCGTGATCAGCCGGCCCCCAACCCAGAAGCGCACAGCTTGCCAGTTCCCCCATCCATCGCCCTGCCAGGTCATGCCCAGCCAGGGCCGTTCCCAGCGCGCCAGCAATACTTCCATCGCGGCTGGGAGCGCGTAGCGCAGGAAATGACCCCCTGCATCGGTTTCCGTGCTCAGCCGGCCGGCCGGCAGTTCCAGACGCACCCACTGGTAATGGCGGTAGTAAAAGTCCAGCAGTGCCCGGGTATCCGCGTAGCGATCGGCGCTCCCCAGCACGACGGTGATGACGCGATGCCCGTGCCGCGCGGCGGAGGCGACCAGGCACTCGCCGGCGTCATCGGTGGTGCCGGTCTTCACCCCATCCACCCCCGGATAAGCACCGAGGAGCTGATTGGTGGTGCGGAACTGCCAGCCCTCTAGCTCTTTCGCCGGCGTCGCGACAATAGCGGCAAAGGTCGGATTGTCCAGCGCGGCCTTGGCCAGCAGAGCCAGGTCATAGGCGCTGGAATAATGCTCTGCGCTGTCCAGGCCGTGTGGATTGACGAAGTGCGTGTCCCGGAGGCCCAGCTCAGCGGCCAGGGCGTTCATCTCCTCGACAAAACGCTCCTGGGAACCGGCGGCCGCCACTGCCAGGGCCGCCGCCGCATCGTTGCCCGAGTTGAGCAGTGTGCCGTAGAGCAGAGCTTCCACGGTCAGCGTATCGCCGGGGGCCAGCCCGATGCGCATGCCCTCGACCTGCACCTCGTCGCCCACTGTTACGGACTGCGAGAGCTCCAGCCGGCGCAGGGCCAGCAGGGCTGTGGCGATTTTGGTCAGGCTGGCCGGCGGCCGGCGCTGATGTGCACTGCGTCCGAAGAGCACCTGGCCGGCATCCACGTCGTAGATCACCGCCGCCGGCGCGGAAATCGCCGGCCCCGCCCAGGTCTCAGCCAAGAGCCGCGCTTGCTCCGGATACAGCGCGGCGCCGGCGGTGTCCGAGGTGCGCAGGACCGGGCCGAAGCCCACGTTCAGCAGGGCGGCCAGCCCGATGAGAAGGCCCCACAGCCAGCGCCGGCGTACCGTCATAGTGTTCAGCTCTCCGGTGCCTCCGCCGGGGCGCTTTCCTCCGGCTCCAGCGGTGGGAGCTGGGAAAGGTCCTCCAGCCCAAAGTACTGGAGGAACTCAAAGGTAGTGCCGTAGAGGATGGGCCGGCCGGCCTGCTCCAGCCGGCCAACTTCCTCGATCAATCCTCGGCTCACCAGGGTGCGCAGGACGGAATCGGACTGCACGCCGCGGATGGCATCCACTTCGGCGCGGGTGATGGGCTGGCGGTAGGCCACGATGGCCAGGGTCTCCAGCGCCGCCGGCGAGAGCCGGCTGGTCACATCCAGCCCCAGGAAGCGCTCGACCACTTCCGCGGTCTCCGGCGCTGTGACCATCTGGACGCGGTGCCCCTTGCGCTGGAGGCGCACCCCGCGCGCCGCGCACTGCCCGCGCAGGATGTCCAGCGCCTGCGCGACCATGTCCTGATCCACCATCAGGGTAGCGGCGAGGCGCTCGACCGAGACCGGCTCGTCGGCGACGAACAGGATGGCTTCGATGAACGGCACCAGCTCCGCCGGCGCGGCGGCCGCCGGCCTTTTCTCCGCTTCGCCGGCCGGCGCCGGCGTGCTCTCCTGGTGCTGGATTTCCTCCTGGGACATCCAGGGCTTGCTCCCTCCCCTGCCGGGGCATTGCCAGTTATTGGCGATATATTACAATAGATTGGCCAAAGGACAAAATGGACGGTGGGGAGGGTGTTGAAAGGGTCCAAACATACTCTGTGGAAGAGCTTCCCGGCGGCTGAAGCCGCGGCAACAACTGCGAAGCCTGTCTGCGCAGGCTTCGCGAAGTCGGCCTGCACCGACTTCGCAGGCACAGCCGCAGTTTCAACTGTCAGGCGATGAGCCAATACCCGCAAATCGAGAGACTTTTTCAACATTCTTCAGCGAGGGACATCCCTGTCGCGGAACATGGGAGTCATGCCTGGGGAAAGCGGGAAATGGATGTGGATAGGAATCGCGGCGGCGCTGGCCCTGGCGGCGCTGTGGTTCGGCGCGCTCGCGCCGGCCGACTGTCCCCCTGATTGGCGGAGCATGCCCTGCTCTGCGGAAAGCCGGCAGATTCTGAACAGCCTGTCCGCCGGCCAGGAGACTGCCGTATCGCTGACGCCGGCGCAGTTCCAGGCCCTCGCCCGCTGTCTGGTAGTGGTTCCCGATCGCGCTGTGCTGGCCGGCCTGCAGGTCGAATTCGCCCCGTGGGAATTCGCCTTCGCCCTGCGGCTTCGGCACATCCTGGCCTGGCCGGTGTGCATGCGCATGCGCTGGCGCCTGGAAGGGGGCAGTGCCGGCCGCTTGCGATGGGTATGCGCGGAAATGCGTATGGGCCGGCGGAGAATGCCGCCCTTTCTGTGCCGACTGCTCTCTCGTCGGGCCACCCAGTGGTGGGAAGAGCGGGTGATTCCAAGCTGGGATATCCAGCGTCTGGAATTATCCGGGGGGCTGGTCGAGTTCGCCGGCCGGCGGCGTTGAGGGGGCCGGCACTAGTGGGGGCGGAGGGGGCGCGGCGATCACCGCCGGCTCCTTCGGAAAGGGGGCACTGCGCACTTGTACCCGCACGCGGCGCAGTTTCAACCCCATCTTATCCTCCACCTGCTCGCGCACCACAGCCAGCACTTCCTCCGTCTTCATCGGCACATCCACCTGGGGCGCGGTTTCCAGGTCAATGCGCACATCCACCCCACTGCCGCGCGCCCAGACCATGGGCGTGACGCGAGAGATATCGGACAGCCGGCCGATGTACCAGCCCAGCCGACGGGCCACCGATTCGGTCAGCAGGAAGGCCTTGCCCCCGCTGACCTTGCGGATGGGCACCATCTTGCGGCGCGGCCGGCGCAGTTCCAGGATAATGAGCAGGAGACACAGCAGGCCGATGAGGATGCCGCCGGCCAGCATGATAGGCCAGGTATAGGGGGTAATCTGGGCCTCCGCCCAATCCAGGAAGTTGCGGACGACAGCAATCGTGGCGAAGGGCCAGCGCAAAGTAACGACCACCAGCGCGATGATGGCGATGAATAACAGCACCATCATGATACGGTTGAAAACGTTCATCGGGCAATTCCTCCTTTCGCCGGCCTGGCCGTGAACGCGTTCCTCCGATGCTGATTCCATTATACACTAGGCCGGGCCGTGCGTCCAGAGGTAAACTGTGGACGATGGAACCACAGACCATAGACGAACGATAGACCATCGTCCGTGGTACATGCGTTGCTGAACGGCGCGATTTGTGGTATAGTACGGTTAGCCTCGAGGAAAGGAGGGCCGGTGTATGTAGATATTCCAAAGACGCAGTGGGGAAGCGACAGCGCACGGGCTCATCTGCGCAAGCGGGTGAGCTGACGAGGGGGAGGTTCCCTGACGCGAGCCAGGGCTAATCCGCCAGGCCGGCGGAGAAAATCGAAGGATCAGCGGATGCCTCCAGGGATGGCCACGTCCCTCACGCTTCCCCTCCTGAGCGTAACGAAAGCCCTTCCACAACGCCCGCGGGCGACCGCCGGGACAAAAGGATGGGCAGTGGCGTACAGCATGCTCCAAATTCATCTCACCACACAGGAGGGATTCCACCATGTGCGGAATCGTCGGTTACGTTGGACCGCGCCCGGCCGCGCCCATCATCCTGGAGGGCCTGCGCCGGCTCGAATACCGCGGCTACGACTCGGCCGGCCTGGCCGTCATCCAGGACGGGCGCATCGAACTGCGCCGCAACGTCGGCAAACTGTCCGCCCTCGCCGAGAATCTGGAGCAGAACCCCGTCCACGGTTATATCGGCATCGGCCACACCCGCTGGGCCACCCACGGCAAACCCAGCGAATACAACGCCCACCCTCATCGGGACTGTACGGGAGAGATCGTCGTCATCCACAACGGCATCGTGGAGAACTTCCTTGAACTGCGCCGGCGCCTGATGGCCGAGGGCCACACCTTCCGCTCCGAGACCGATACCGAGGTGATGGCACACCTGGTGGAGAAGTACATGGCCGGCGGTGCCAGCCTGCTGGAAGCGGTGCGCCGCATGCTGGGCGACATCCAGGGCGCGCACGGCATCGTGGTCATGTCCACGCGCGCGCCCGGCCAACTGGTGGCGGCGCGCATGGGGAACGCCGGCGGCGTCACCCTGGGCATCGGCGACGGCGAGATGTTCATCGCCTCTGACCTGCCGGCCATCCTGGAACACACCCGCCGCATGGTCTTCCTGGAGGACCGCCAGCTCGCCCTGGTGTGGGCCGACGGCTTTGAGTGCTGGACCGCCGACGGCCGGCGCATCACCCCCCAGATGCACGAAATCCCCTGGGACCCCGTCTCCGCCGCCAAGGGCGAGTACAAACACTTCATGCAGAAGGAGATTTACGAGCAGGCCCGCTCCATCACCGACACCATTCGCGGTCGCGTCGACTTTGAGCGGGGCGAGGTCTATCTGGCGGACGTGCACATCAACGCCGAGAACGTGTGGAACATCCACAAGGTCGTCATCGTGGCCTGCGGCACCTCGTATTACGCCGGCCTGGTGGGCAAATTCCTGCTGGAATCGCTGGCCCGCTTGCCGGTGGAGGTGGACTACAGCTCCGAGTTCCGCTATCGCGACCCGCTCATTGATGAACATACCCTGGCCATCGCCATCACGCAGTCGGGGGAGACGGTGGACACCCTGGCCGCCATGGAGGAGGCACGGCGCAAAGGCGCTCGCCTGCTCTCCATCGTCAACATGATCGGCAGTCAGGCCCAGCGCATCTCTGACGACGTCATCACCATGCAGGCCGGCCCGGAAATCGGCGTGGCCTCCACCAAAGCTTTCACCGCTTCCCTGGTGGACCTGTATCTGCTGGGCATCCTGTTGGGCACCCTGCGCGGCACCCTGCCGGTGGAGCGCCGCAGGGAGCTGGTGGATGAGCTGGCGCGCCTGCCGGAAAAGGTGGGGCGCGTGCTGGGGGACGGCAACGCCTATGAGGAGCTGGCCCGTCTCTTCTTCCAGCGGCAGAATTTCCTCTACCTGGGCCGGGGCATCAACTATCCGGTAGCGCTGGAAGGAGCACTGAAGCTCAAGGAGATCAGCTATATCCATGCTGAGGGCTATCCTGCCGGCGAGATGAAGCACGGCCCCATCGCCCTCATTGACAAGAATATGCCGGTGGTAGCCATCGCCGTGCGCGACCATGTCTACGACAAGATGATCAGCCAGGTGGAACAGGTCAAGGCGCGCGACGGCGTGGTTATCGCCTTGGCGACGCAAGGGGACGATGCCATCGCCGAGAAAGCGGACCATGTGCTCTATATCCCGCCGGCCTCCCCCCTGCTGACGCCAGTGCTGGCCGTCATCCCGCTCCAGCTCTTCGCGTATCATGTGGCGGTGCGGCGCGGCGCCGACGTGGATCAACCGCGCAACCTGGCCAAGAGCGTGACGGTCGAATAAGGCCGGCATCCCGCGACGCCGGCCCGCCGGCAGGGTTTTATCTCCTGGCGGGCCGGCACCTCCGAATATCCCACCGGCCTGGGGAGCGCGGCTATGTCTCGGACCCGAATTTTGCAACCTGCACGTGTAACGCAGTGGATGGAAGAGCTGGCGCTGACCGCACTAGCCAACATCAGCCTGGTGCTGAGCGCCCAGACAGCGGTGCGCCTGCCCTTCACGCCGGTGCCCATCACCGCGCAGACGCTGGCGGTGCTGATGGCCGGCGCCCTGCTGGGCCGCCGGCGCGGCACCCTGGCGGTGCTGGCGTACCTGGCCGAGGGCGCGGCCGGATTGCCGGTTTTCGCCGGCGGCGCGGCAGGTTTGCCCTATATGCTGGGGCCGACCGGCGGGTATCTGGCCGGCTTCCTGCTGGCCGCGTTCGTCACTGGGTGGCTGAAGGACCGCGGCTGGGACTGCCGGCCGCTGTCCGCGCTGGGCATGCTGGCGCTGGGCAACCTGGCCATTTACCTGCCCGGCCTGCTCTGGCTGGCGCGCTTCGTCGGCCCGGAGAAGGCGCTGTCCCTCGGCCTTTTCCCCTTCCTCATCGGCGATGTCCTGAAGCTGGCGCTGGGTGCGCCGGCCCTCCTGCTGGCCCGCCGCTGGCGCTGAAAGGCATCTATGCGCATCCTGCTCCTGGCGCCGTTCGGGCTGGGCGTGCGGGGCACGGCCTCCGCCCGTACTCTGCCGCTAGGGCAGGCGCTGGCACAGCGCGGCCATGAGGTGATGCTGGTCATCCCGCCTTGGGATACGCCGGCGGACTCCGGCCGCACGTACCAGGACGCCGGCGTAACGGTGCATCATCTGCGGGTGGACGACCTGCGGTGCTCCCGAATTTCTCCCCGCCTGGCGCGGCGCGCCTTTCAACAGGTTGCAGTCTATCGGCCCGACATCGTGCATATTTTCAAGCCGGTGGGGCACGGCACCGTCGTGGGAATGCGGCTGATGACCCAGCGCCGCCGGCCGGTCGTCATCTTCGACCTGGATGATTGGGAGGGGTGTGCCGGCTGGGCCGGCCGCATTAGCCGCTGGCCGGGAGAGGCGCTCCTGCGTGAGTTCCTGGAGCGTTGGGCGCTGAAACATGCCGACGGGCTGACCACCGCCAGCCGACTCTTGTATTCCCGGGCGCTGGAGGCCGGCCGTGCTCCCGAGGAAATCCTGTATCTCCCCAATGGATGCCCGGCAGACCTGCCGGCTCCCTTCACGCCGGCCTGGCGGGAGCGCCGCGCACGGGCGCGCCAGCGCTGGACACTGCCGGCGGATGGCACGGTTGCCCTGTGGAGCACGCGCTTTCACGAGATAGCGCTTACCCGCGCGGCGCGGCTTTTCTCGGCGCTGTGTGCGGCCGTGCCGGAGCTGACCCTGCTGGTCGCCGGCGCCGGCCTGGCCGGCGAAGAGCGGCTGTGGCAGGAGCTGGTGGGGGCGGATGCACATCTGCGCCAGCAAAGCCGGTACCTGGGCCTGCTGGCGCCGGCGGACTGGGAGGATGCTGTCATCGCCAGCAACCTGGGTCTCTTCCCACAGGATGATACTCTCATCAACCGGGCGCGCTGTCCGGCCAGACTGCCCCACATGCTGGCCGCCGGCCTGCCCGTGGTCGCCGAGGACGTGGGCGAGGCCGGCATGTATATCGCTCCGGGCGAGACCGGCTGGTTGGTGCCGCCAGGGGATGGGCAGGCTTTTGTCGCCACTGCCTGCGGTGCCCTGCGGGATGAAGCGGCACGGATGCGAATGGGGGAAAAAGCCGCGGCGCATGCGCGGGAGCGCTTCGCCTGGGGCCGGCTGGCAGAGGAGCTGGAAGGGTTCTACACGCGGATTTGGCGTCGGCACACTTTGCGCTACAATGTCCCCATCACACGCCAATAAGGGCACGGTTCCAGATGCTTGTAAGACTCCGAGGTTGGCTGTTTCAATGGGGGCCGGCGGTAGCCTGGATGGGGGCCATCTTCTTCGTCTCTTCCCAATCCAGCCTGCCGCAGGCGCCGGATACCCTGCTGGACCTGATATTGAAAAAAGGACTGCACATGGCCGCCTATGGGGTGCTGGCCGGCCTGTTCTGTCGTGCTCTGAGCGGTCATCCCATGCGCCTGCGAGCCGGCATGAGCTGGCTCCTGGCGGTGCTGTATGCCGCCTCCGACGAGTATCATCAGACCTTTGTGCCCGGCCGGCACGGCCAGCTCATGGACCTGGGCTTCGATGGACTGGGAGCGCTGATTGCGCTGTGGCTGGTCTGGCGCTGGGAGCGCCGGCGCGCCTCATCCGCGGACGCGTGCCCCGATACCCACAAAGGGGCGGTTCCTCATCCCGCCGACCCGTCCATTTCCGACTGAAACCCTTCCAGCGCATTTTCCGGCAGGGGGCCGGCGGCCTGGATGATAATCTCCCCGAACAGCTCCTCCTGATAGACGCGGATGGCCTGCCGCTTCAGCAGTTCCAGCACCGCCAGCAGGGTCACCACGATCTCGATGCGCGAGGCGGCCTCATCCAGTAAAGAGTGGAAGGTAAAGGGTTCGCCGGCGCGCGCCCTCTCCAGGATTTGGCGGGCGCGCTGAGCCACGGTGACAGTGAAAGGCCGCACGACATGGTCCACCGGGGGCGCCGGCGGTGCCACTGCCAGCGCCTGCCGGACCGCCGCCACCAGGTCGGCCAGGGTGATGCCGCCGAGGTCAATACTGCCCTGCGACTTAGGGATGGAAGCCACCCGCACGTAGGAACGCAGGCCCTGCTTTTCGCGCTCCCCCAGCTGGCGCGCCACCTCCTTGAAGCGCTTGTACTCCCGGAGCTGGCGGGCAAGCTGTTCGCCGGGGTCCTCTTCCTCCTCTTCCAGCGGCGCCGGCGGCTTGGGCAGTAAGGCGCGCGACTTGATCCAGATCAACTGCGCGGCGATGACCAGGAAATCCGCCAGGTAATCGGCATTGACCCGCTCCATCCGCTCGATGTACTGCAGGTACTGGTCAGTGATCTGGACCAGCGAAATGGCAGTGATGTCCAGCTCCTCTCGCTCGATGAGGTGCAGGAGCAGGTCGAGCGGCCCCTCGAAGACGGGGAGCGAGATGGTGTATTCCCTGGGGGATGGGGGCAGGTTGTGCGGTTCGCCGGCCGGCACTGCTTCCACCTGCATCATAGGCCCACGCTCAGGAAACGCTGATCCTGCTCCACCATGCGGTCAAAGGCCTGGCGCAGGCGGTGCGGGTCGCTCTCAGCGATGCGCTCCACGATACAGCCGGCCTCACGCAGATGGGTCTCCACTGCCGGCGGAAATTTGCTCTCATCCCCCACGATGGTCACATATTCCGCCTGGCTCGCTGTTTCGATGGAGAATCCGCAGATGGGCTGGAAGCGGGCGATATAGCGGCGGGCGGCCTCCCAGGCCGGCTCGTCCCAGCGGCCGGCTTCCTGCCAGAAGAGCAGGTAATGGCCAATGGCGCGCTGACGCCGGCGGCCGGCGGCGGTCTGCAGTCCTTCCACGCGCTGGAACAGCTCCTCCCGCCAGCGGAGGCCCTCGTTCCACTGGGAGCCGGGGCATTCCACATCTACCAGCTCGCCGTGCCCGACAATGCCGCCGGCGCGGGCGTGCAGGCCAAAGCGCCCGCAGAGATAGGCGCACAGGGCCGCGGCGGCGTCAAGCTGAGCGGGAGTCGGCAGGGCATCGTCCAGGAAGCGGCCGGCCAGGCAGATGCCCACACTGCTCTCATTACCTACCCGGGTGTGGAAGGCGACGGTTTCCAGCGGATTGGTCTGGATGATCAAACCGTCGGCGGTGATAAAGTAATGGTAGCCGATGGCCGGCCAGCCGCGCTGACGCACCTGAAACTGGGCGATGGTCTCCGGCCCGATCTCGGCCGGCAGGGCGCTGTGGTGGATGACCAGCCGCTGGATATCGGCCAGCGACCGCCGTTCGTAGCTCTCGGAAGGATTACGGGGCAGTATCGCACTGCGGTCCTCGATGGCCGGCGCCTCGACGAACGGAGGGGCAGGGAGCACAGCCTTCAGCCGGCGCACTTCCTCGCGCAGCCAGGCCAGCTCCGCCCCCAGCGTTTCCGCGTTGGCTTCGGAAACCCCTTCGTCCATTTCGCCGGCGAGATAGCGCACATCCCGATCGTCCATGTCCGCCCGCTCCTCCGTCATCACTGCCCGCGCTCCCATTATAACAGATGTTGAAAAAGGTTGCCTGGCAGTTGATGAAGTGCAAATTTTTATATTTTTATCTTGACAGCAAACCTGTTGTCTCAAGTGCTTATCGAGGCTAACCAGCGCCACAGCTTCTTATTCGCATTGACACGTGCCATAGGGCGGCGGGTTCGCCGGCGGCTGGAAGCCGCCGGCCTACGAAGCAAAGCCCTTGCGGGGCTTGGCCCGTGAGCCTGGTGCTTCAGCACCAGGCAAGATGCGGGATGGAGCACAGCTTGCATTATAGCGGAATGCGCGCACTTTGTCCATGCAGGCGCGGCCGGCCGCGCGCCAGCGGGACGGCTGTTCGCCGTATTGTAGCGCCGGCGCTCCCGTGCTATAATAGGCGGGAAATCAACCTGACACTGCCGAACACGAGGAGCCGGCCATGGACTGCATTTTCTGCGAGATCGCCGCCGGCCGCGCGCCGGCCAGCATCGTCTACCAGGATGACGAGGTTATGGCGTTCATGGACATCATCCCGGTACTGCCGGGGCATCTCCTGATCATCCCCAAGGCCCATTACCGCAACGTTTTCGATGCGCCGCCGGAAATAACCGGCAAGCTGATGGAGACGGCGGCACGCCTGGCGCCGGCCCTGCGTCAGGCCACCGGTTGTGCCGGGCTGAACTGCCACATCGCCAATGAGGCGGCCGCCGGCCAGGAGGTCTGGCACCTGCATCTGCACCTCCTGCCCCGCTATCCGGGGGATGGCTTCGGCTTCCGCTTCCCATCCGGCTACGGCCGGCGGGCATCCCGCCCGGAACTCGACGAGATGGCGGAACGCATTCGCCAGGCCCTGCATGCCCTGGCATAACCTGTTCTCTGCTCGCGCCAAGGAAGGAGGGAGCACATGAAGGTCGTGGTGTTGGGAGGGGCTGGTGACATGGGCAGTGCGGCGGTATGGGACCTGGCCGCACAGCCCCAGGTGGAGCGCATCACCATCGCGGATTATAACTTCGAGGGTGCCCAGCGCCTGGCACAGTTGGTGGGGGACAAGGCCCAGGCGCTGTGGGTGGATGCCAACGACCATGACCTGCTGGTGCAGGTCATCGCCGGCCATGATGCGGCCGCCGGCGCCATCGGGCCGTTCTACAAGTACGAGGCCAAAATGGCGCGCGCCGCCATCGAGGCCGGCGTCCCTTACGTCAGCCTGTGCGATGATTACGATGCCGCCCAGGCGGTGCTGGAGATGGACCCCCTGGCGAAGGAAAAGGGGGTGACCGTCATCACCGGGTTGGGCTGGACGCCGGGGTTATCGAACGTGCTGGCGCGCCGCGCCGCCGACCAGCTCGATGAAGTGGACGAAATCCATGTGGCTTGGGCCGGCAGTGCCTCCGACAGCGAGGGCTATGCCGTGATCCTGCACACCATTCACATCTTCACCGGCATGGTGCCGTCCTTCCAGAACGGCGAGCTGGTGAGCGTGCCGGCCGGCTCCGGCCGGGAGCTGGTGCGCTTCCCCGACCCGGTGGGCGATATCTACGTCTACCACCTGGGTCATCCGGAACCGGTCACTCTGCCGCGCTTCCTGCCGGGGGTGAAGACGGTTACCCTGAAAGGCGGGCTTTCGGAAGATGAGCTGAACCGCCTGGCGATGTTCCTCAACCGCGTTGGACTGACCCGCACGCCGGCGCGCAAGGATGCCCTGGGCAAGGTCATCAAAATGGCCCTGCCGCTTCTCTCGCGTATCGGGGCACCGGAGGAACCCTGTTCGGCGATACGCGTGGATGTCCACGGCCGCAAGAACGGCAAGCCCCAGCTCATCTCCTACGGCGCCGCCGACCACATGAACCGGCTGACCGGCATCCCGCTGGCCATCGGTACAGTGATGCTGGGAGCGGGGCAGATTAAGGAGAAAGGGGTGCTGGCGCCGGAGGCATGCATTGACCCGCGCGCCTTCCTGCGGGAGCTGGAAAAGCGCAACATCATCATCCATGATATGACGCGCTATGTGCCGGCCCTGCGTGAGCCGAAGGGCGGTATCTCGCTGTCGCGGGCCATACTGTTCGCCGGCGTGCTTGCACTGCTCGCCTGGTGGGCAGGCCGCCGCTCCCGGGGATAACCGCCAGAGAGCCGTCAGCCGGTGACAGTCTCCAGCGAAGTGCCCGTCACCGGCTTTCACCTCCGAGGAAAAGCTGGCGGAGGGCCGGCGGGATGGGCACCGGCTCCCGCCGCTCCATGTCCACCATCACCTGCACGGTGTATCCCTCCGCCAGCAGTGTTTCTCCACGCCGCACCTGATAGCGGAAGCGGAAACTGCTCCGCCGCGCCTCGTCGATCCAGGTACGGATCGTGATGAGGTCGTCGAAAAAGGCCGGCGCGTAATAGCGGCACTGCGCTTCCACGATCATGATGCCCAGGCGCTGGGCCTCCAAGTCAGCATAGGAGATGCCTTGCCGGCGGATGTACTCCACACGCCCGACCTCGAACCAGACCAGGTAGTTGGCGTAATAGACCACACCCTGGGCGTCGGTCTCGGCGTAGCGCACGCGCAGGCTGGTCTCGACCGCCGGCGCGGCGATCGGAGCGCCTTCCTCGCTCATCCGTCAATCTCCCGCGCGATGGCGCGTCCCAGCCGGCGGATGCCCTCGCGAATCATCTCCGGCTGGGCGTTGGAGAAGTTCAGCCGCATGGTGTTGTGGCCGCCGCCGTTGGGGAAGAAAGCCGCGCCCGGCACGAAGGCCACCTTTTCTTCCAGTGCCACCCGCAGGAGCTTGGCCGCATCCACTTTTTCCGGCAAGCGCACCCACAGAAACATGCCGCCCTGCGGCCGCGTCCAGGTAACCCCCTCGGGGAAGAACTCTTCCATCGCCTCCAGCATAACGTCGCGGCGTTCGCGGTACACCTTACGGATGATCTGCACATGCCGCTTCAGGATGCCGCGCTGGCAGATATCATTGGCCACCATCTGCACGAAGGTGCTGGTGTGCAGGTCTGCCGCCTGCTTGGCCATGATCAGGCGGTCAATCACCCGGCCCGGCGCCGTCACCCAGCCGAGGCGGATGCCGGGCGCCAGCGTTTTAGAGAAGGTGCTCAGATAGATGACGTTCTCTTTATGGAGCACGATGATGGGCACCAGGTCTTTGCCCTCGAAGCGCAGTTCGCCGTAGGGGTCGTCCTCGATGATGGGGACGCCGTACTTGCCGGCGATCTCCACCAGCCGGTAGCGCCGCTCTTCCGCCAGGGTGACGCCGGCGGGATTGTGGAAGTTGGGCAGTACATAGATGAACTTGACCTTCTCCCGCTTCAACACCTCTTCCAGCTTGTCCACCTGCATGCCGTCATCATCGCTGGGCACCGTCACATAGCGCGGGCCGAAGAGGTTCCAGGCCTGCAGGGCGCCCAGATAGGTCGGCGCTTCGGTGACGATGACATCGCCGCGGTTGATGAAGACCTTTCCGATGAGGTCCAGCGCCTGCTGGGAGCCGTTGGTGATGAGCACGTTTTCCATCTCCGCCGGCACGCCGTACTTCTGCATCTTCTCCACCAGGAACTCTTTCAGCGGCGGGTAGCCGTCGGTGGGGCCGTACTGCAGGGCGCGGGCACCGTCGTGCTCAAGGATGTAGGCGCAGGCTTCCTTGAACTCACGGATGGGGAACAGTTCGGGTGCCGGCAGTCCGCCGGCGAAGGAAATGACATCCGGCTGTTGGGTGAGCTTCAGCAAATCCCGGATAATGGAGCTCGTCATGGCCTGGGTGCGCTGGGCATACTGAAGCTCCCAATTGGTCGTCCACTGACCGTCCATGGGGGATTTCAACATCGCAACCTCCTTGTCGCGTTTTTATTGTCCCCAGGGGTTATTCCTCTTGGCTCCGCTGGCACAAGGCCGCGTACACGTCGCCGATCTGCCATACCTCATCAATGACGAAATCCACCTCGCCGTAGCCCTCACCGTCCACCAGCACGGTGATCATGCCCAGCTGGGCCGCCGGCCGCAGGTTGCGCAGGCTGTCCTCCACCAGCATGATGCGCTCCGGCCTGGTCCCAAGCAGTTCCACCAGACGGGTGTAGGCCTGGGGATCGGGCTTGCCCTCCCATCCCACGTCGCGCACCTCGATGATGCGGGAGAAATGCCGGCGGATGCCCATTGCCTCCAGCACCCGTTCGGCGTGCTGGCGCGAGGCATTGGTGAATATCGCTTTCTGGGCATCAATCCGGGAGAGAGCTTGGTCCAGGCGGGTGTCGTAGTGGAGCAGTCGCTCAATGGGAATGTCATGGACGAAGTCCATATAGTGGTCGGCGTCAATCTGATGGTGCCGGCGCAGTCCCCGCAGGGTCGTGCCGTATTCCCTCACGTAGCGCCGGCGCAGGGCCACCGCATCTTCAAAGGAAAGGCCCAGATAGCGCTGGAGATATTCGGTGATGCGCTCGCCAATGGCCTGCATGACGCCGGCATCGCGGGGATAAATGGTCTCGTCCAGGTCGAACACCACATAGTCCACGGGCGGTTTGCGCTCCCCGGTGGTTGAGCCGGCGCGGCCGGCCGTTTCTCTGGCTTTCATATGACTCCCGATTTGCGCGTTAGCCTGGCAAGCCTTCACATCTGCATCATAACACAGCCCGGGACGGGGCGCAAAAACGGGAGCCGCTCTCCGCCCGGGCTGTGAGGTTGCGGGTAGGGGGTCAGGCGATGAAGTGGATGCCGGCCAGTGCCTGGCGCGCTTCTGCGGCGATGGCCTCGATAGCCGCGGCGGTATCGGCCGGCAGAGGCTCCGGCCGATGCGCCTCCAAGAGCCGCTTCGTCTCCTGAATCACCCGGTCGCTGTAGGTCTTGCGCCCCTTGCTGATCCAGGTATCGGGGTCATCGCGGTTCAGGAACTGCGGCCGCCACAGCTCCTGGCGGAAGTGCCGCAGGGTATGCTCCTCCGCCAGGTAATGGCCGCCCGGCCCCACCCGCCGGATGGCATCCAGCGCCAGGGTGTCGCGGTTGATGTCAAAACCCCGCAGGAGCCGCTTGGTGTAGCTGATCAGCTCGTTGCCCATCAGCACCATGGCCGGGTTGCCGATCAGGCCCTGCCCCAGGTAGCCCACGTCGTGGATCAGGTTGGCCCCGTCCAGCGCCGCCATGAAGGTGGCGACGGCATGTTCGATGGCCGCCTGCTGGTCGAAGGCATGGGCGTCCGTCCCCACGGTGGACCACATCGGCAGTCCGTACCAGTGGTACAGGTCGGCGAAGGCAGAGTTGGTCAGCCGGAACTCCGGCGCGCCGTAGCAGAAGGTGGAGGTGGACATGTCCATAGGTACAGCGGCGATGCCGCTGATGATGGGCGCACCCTTAGCCTTGAGCTGATGGAGCACCACGCCGCTCAACGCCTCGGCGTTGGCCTGGACAATGCCGCCGGCCAGCGTCACCGGGCCGCTGGCGCCCAGGATCAATCCCGGTGGGTAGCAGATGGGGATGCCGCGCTCGGCGCACAGGAACAGCTTGCGCACCGCGCCGTAGGAATGGGTCAGCGGCGGCGTCGGTTCGGAGTAATGGATGATGAAGGGTTTGGCGCGCAGGGCCTCCGGGCCGCCGGCCACCACCTCCGCCATGCGGATGATGTAGGCCAGGTCCTCACTCCCGCCGGCGGTGAAGAAGATGGGCTTGGTGGAGTTCTCCATCTGCGCCTTGACGCACTCCAGGTACATGGCGTTGGTCGGGACGTCGTGCGGCAGTGCCATGGATGCCAGGAAGTCAATATGCTCGCAGGCGTCGGCCACGCGCGCCATGTTGCGCACATCCTGCAGGACCGAGGGGCGCAGTTCCCCCGTGTAGAGGTCATAGGTCATGGTCAGGTCGGTGCCCATGCCGAAGTAAATCTTGCGCCCCTCGAGGAGCATCGCCTCCTCGCCTTTGCGGTTGTAGATGGTGATGCGGGGCGGTGCGCTGTGGATGCATTCTTCCACCAGCCAAGGCGGTATCATCACGATGTTGCCGTCGCGCACGCGACAGCCGGCGCTCTGCAGGAGCTCCACGCCCTCCTCGCACATCACCCGCACACCGACCGTCTCCAGCACCTCCAAGGTGGCCAGGTGAATCTCCTTAATCTGCTCCTCGGTCAGCAGGCGGTAGCTGGGCACACATTGGGACCGGAATCCCGAGTTCATCTCTCCCTCCTTTTCCTCTGTCAATGGGAAGGCTAGTGCCCGCCGGCGATTTCCGCTTCCACGCGGGCGATGATGGCATCAAGCTTCTGCTTGACCGCCGGCTCCAGCGGTTTCGGTTGATGGGTTTCCAGGATGTGCAGGGCGCGCTGGCGGGCCTTATCCCCCAGCGTGCGTTTGCCGGCCTGCACCCAGTTCTCGTAACTGCCGCGCTCCAGCAGGGTCGGGAACCAATTCTCGCGCACATGGCGCACAGTGTGCTCCGTGCCCAAGAAACTGCCGCCCGGTCCCACTGCGTCAATGACATCCAGTGCCAGCGTCTCGGCGTTGATGGTGATGCCCTGCATGAAGCGCCGCACCATGCCGGCGGCCTCGTCGCCCAGCACTACCATCTCCATGGAGGCGGTCAGCCCCGAGTCAATGTATCCGACGTCGTGGCAGAGGTTGCCGCCGGCCAGCGCCGCCAGGAGCGTCCACATGCCCCCCTCCAGGCCGGCCTGCTGGTCAAAGCACTTGCTGTCGGAGCAGGCGCCGAAGGAGAAGACCGGCAGATGGTAATAATGCGCCATCTCCGTCAGCGCCACCATGTTCAGCAGGAACTCCGGTGAGGCGTAGGTAACGCTCATGGTGCGCATATCCATGATGGTGACGCCGCCGCCGTACACGAAGCCCACCCCCTCGCAGGCCAACTGCGCCATCACCAGACCGGAGAGGAGCTCAGCGTTGGCCACCACCAGGCCGCCGGCGCTGGTCATGGGCGCGGCGGCGCCGAACATCATGCCCGGGGTATAGACGATGGGCAGGCGCTTGCGGCAAGTGTACAGCAGTTTCTCCGTGCCCTCGACGATGTGCTGGAGCGGGCTGATGGGTTCGGCATACAGGATGGCGAAGGGATTGCGCTGGAAGGCCTCCTCGCCGCCGGCGATCGCCTCGCACATCTCGATGATCGCCTTCAGGTTGCGCAGGTTCCAGGCGGTGTAGCAGATGGGCTTGGTGGTGTTTTCCACCATGGCGCGGAAGTGGTACAGGTCGGAGACCGCCTGGTCCACATCCTGGGCGATGCCCATGCACATGACAAAATCCAGGTTGGGCAGGCCGTCCACCAGGCGCGTCATATCCACCACATCCTGCAGGCGGCTGGGCCGGCGCTCCCCCGTGTGGATGTCAATCACAAAGGGAGTGTCGGAGCCGGTGCCGAAGTAGGTGCGGCCGTCCTCCAGGTACATGGCCGGCCGGCCTTCCCGATCGCACAGCACGACGCGCGAGGGCGCGGTGCGGATCGCCCACTCCACCAGGCCGGCGGGGAAGCGCACGCGGTCCCCGTCCACCCAACAGCCGGCCTTGCGGAGCAGATCGCGCGCCTCTTCCACCAGGACGCGCACGCCGGTGCGCCGCAGTACCTCCAGCGTGGCATAATGCAGTTCCTCAATTTGTGCCTGGGACAACACGCGAACAGCAGGGGTCAGTTGGGCATGATAGTTACTGCGCATGTTCCTTTCCTCCGTGCGGTGCAGACAGACGCCGGCCTGGCGGGAGCCGGCGCTCTTTGAGCATCAGGTGCGGGCGCCGCCGAGATACAGCCGCTGGACCTGCTCGTCCTCCAGCAACTGCCGGCCGGTGCCCTCGTAGCGGATATGCCCCAGTTCCATCACATAGGCGCGGTGCGCGATCGCCAATGCGCGCCGAGCGTTCTGTTCCACCAGCAGGATGGTGGTGCCTTCGCGGTTGATGCCCTGCACGTTCTCGAAGACGGCCTCCACCACTTTCGGCGCCAGCCCCAGGGACGGCTCGTCCACCAGCATCAGGGCCGGGTTGGCGATCAGCCCGCGGGCGATGGCCAGCATGCGGCGCTCACCGCCGGAGAGAGTGCCGGCGCGCTGGCGGTAGCGCTCCTTCAGGCGGGGGAAGCGGGCATAAATGGCCTCCAGCCGGGCGGCAAATTCCCCCGGCGGCAGTTGGTAGGCGCCCATTTCCAGGTTCTCGTAAACGGTCAAGGAGGGGAAGATACTGCGCTCCTGCGGCACAAAGGCGATGCCGCGCGCGGCCACGCGGTGCGGGGACCAGCCGGTAATGTCCGTGCCGTCGAAGATGATGCGGCCGGCGCGGATGTCGGTCAGGCCCATGATGGAGCGCAGGGTGGTGGTCTTGCCGGCGCCGTTGGCGCCGACCAGGGTCACGATTTCTCCCCGCTGGACCTTCAGCGAGATGCCGTGCAGTACCTCGATTTTGCCGTAGCCGGCGACCAGGTCGCGGATTTCCAGCAGTGTCTCACCGGTGTGTTCGCTCATGCTTTGCTCCCATTCCGGCTATACGCCCAGATAGGCGTCAATGACACGCGGATCACAGCTCACTGTTTCCGGCGTGCCCTCGCAGATTTTCTGGCCGTAGTTGAGCACTACGATCCAGTCACAGAGGTTCATCACCACGTTCATATCGTGTTCTACCAGCAGGATGGTCTTGCCCTGCTCGTCGCGCAAGCGGCGGATATGCTGGAGGATGTTATCCACCAGCGTAGGGTTGATGCCGGAGGCCGGCTCGTCCAGCATCAGGAAGTCCGGGTCGGTCATTAGGGCGCGGGCAATCTCGACCAGCTTCTGCTCCGCGTAGGAGAGGTTGCCGGCGTACTCGTTCTCGAAGCGCTCCAGGCCCATCATGGCCAGCAGTTCGCGGGCTTTTTTCACGTTCTCGCGCTCCTGCCGGCGCACCGCCGGCAGGTTCAGCACGCCAGCGATGAAGTTCTCCCCCACCTGGTGCTTGGGCCCTAGCAACATGTTCTCCATGACGGTCATGTTGCGGAAGACGCGCACCAATTGGAACGTGCGGGCAATGCCCTTGCGCACAACCGCATACGGCGGCCAGCCGGTGATGCGCTCCCCCTTGAAGTATATCTCCCCCTCAGTGGGCAGGAGAAAGCCCGTCACCAGGTTGAAGATGGTGCTTTTGCCGCTCCCGTTGGGGCCAATGAGGCCGAAAATGGTGCCGGCCGGCACCTCGAAAGAGCAGTGGTCCACCGCTCGCAGACCGCCAAAATCCTTGGAGAGGTTCTCGATGCGCAGCACGTCGCAGGTCCCTCCTCAATCATACCTGGGCTTTTGCTCAGGGATCAGCCCGCGCGGGGCGAAGATGGTCATGATGATGAGCAGGATGCCGAAGATCAGTTGCTGAAGGGGGGCGGCAACCGCCGGCGGCAGGCCGGCAAAGCGCAGGCCCTCGCGCAGGACCATCAGCACGCCGGTAGCAACCACCGCGCCCAGGTTATTGCCCAGACCGCCCATCATAATAGCAAGGAAAATGAAGAAGGTGAGCCACATGACGAAGCTGGAGGGATCAATGAAGTTCATGTAATGGGCGAAGAGCCCGCCGGCCAGGCCGGCCAGCCCGGAACCCACTACCAGCGCGGTCATCTTGTACCAGTACGTGTTCTTGCCCAAGGCCTGAGCGCCCATCTCATCCTCGCGCACTCCCCGCAGTACCCGCCCGAACGGCGATAAGCGGATGCGCTCCACAAGAATGAAGCTGACGGCGATCATCAGGAAACTGAAGGCCAGAAAGAACGGTGCGGTGTCCAGCTTGAAGCCGAAGAGGGACATGTGGGGGATGCCGGGCAGACCCATCGGGCCGCGGGTCACCGGCACCCAGTTCTTGAAGACGGCGCGGGTGATCTCGCCCAGGCCCATGGTGACCACCGCGAGATAGTCCCCCACCAGCTTCACCGTGGGCAAGCCGATGATAAAGCCGATCAGGGCCGCCAGGGCCACGCCGGCCAGCAGGGACAACCCCACCGGCACGCCGAAGTTGCGCGATAAGATGGCCGAGGTGTAGGCGCCGATGCCGTAGAAGGCGGCCAGCCCCAGGTTAAAGAGGCCCGCCATACCCACCATCAGGTTCAGGCTGATGGCCAGAATACCGTATATAGTGATGAGCACCAACAGATGGACCGCAATTTCCATCCTCGGTATATCCTCCCTCCCAGGGCTACTGCTGAAGGACGCCGGCTTCCTCGACGGAGCCAAAGAGGCCGGCCGGCCACACGAACAGCACCAGGATCAGGATGCCGTAGGCAATGGTGTCCTTCCAAACCGGGGGAATCACCCACACGCCTAGGTTCTCCACGATGCCGATAATGAATCCCCCAACGATCGCTCCATACACGCTTCCCAGGCCACCCAGCACCACAGCGGCAAAGGCCTTTATGGTGATGAGAAAGCCCATCGTGGGCTGAAGGTTCGTGTCCAGGCCGATGAGTGAGCCGGCGGCCGCCGCCAGCGCCGAACCGATGCCGAACACCGCGGCGATGACCACGTTGGCGTTGATGCCGCTGGCCTCCGCCAGGCTGGGGTCATCGGCGACAGCGCGAATGGCCTTGCCCAGCTTCGTGCGCGTCAGCAGGATGTACAGCAGAAGCATAAAGAGCAGGCTGGCGCCGATGATGATGATCTGCACCGGGGTGATGAGCACCGGCCCGATGCTGTATCCCTGCATCACCGGCAGGGAGAAGGTCTTGATATCCGCCCCCATCAGGATCATGACCGCCGCATCGAGCACGAAGGAGACCGCGATGGCGGTGGTCAGGGTGGCGAGTTTGGGGGCGCGCCGCAGGGGGCGGTAGGCGATGCGCTCCACGCTGATGCCCAGCAGGGCGGTGAGGAGCATCGAGAGGAAGAAGGCCGCCGGCAGGGGTAAATGCAGGCTTTGAATGGCGAGGAAAAAGGTGATGTACGCGCCCACCATGGCGATAGAACCGTGGGCGAAGTTGATGAACTTAAGGATGCTGTAAACCATCGAGTAGCCGATGGCTGCGAGAGCATACGTACCGCCGGCAATCAACCCGTTAACCAGCAACTGCGCGAAGATATCCATCCATGACTCCTGTTGCGTGGCGGTTTTGAGGTGCCAGGCCGGCCGGCCTGGCACCTCATCTGCAGGGTCAACCTGTTGTAACAGCTTGGGAAAGGGTTACTTCTTCTCGTACAGGACCCACTTCCCGTCCTTGACCACCATCCACTCGTAGACGCCCTGGGAGATGCCGTACTCGTTGAAGGCCTTGGGGCCGGACGGGCCAACGTAGCTCTGCGAAACCTCCATCAGGCCTTTCTGGATGCCCTCGGAGTTGCATCCGTACTTGTCGATGGCCATAGCTACCAGCATCATGGTGTCATAGGAGAAGTCGGCCCAGATGGTGGGTGGCTCGTTGAACTTCTTCTGGAAGGCCGCCTCAAACTCCTTGTACTCCGGAGTCTGGGTACTGCCGGCCCGCAGGCCCATGATGCCCTCGGCGGCCGCGCCGGCCAGGTCAATCACTTCCTTCGCCACCATGGAAACGTCGGTGACCCACTGCACATTCATGCCCAGCTCGGCGGCCTGCTTGATGACGATACTGCCTTCCGCCACATGGTCCACGATGAACACCACCTTGGGGTTGGTGGCTTTGACTTTCAGGATTTCGGTGCGGAAGTCCTTGGCGCCCAGCTCAAAGGGCTGAGCGATGAGCACCTTGCCCTTGTACGAGGCGAGGAAGGCATCCTTGACGCCGATACCGTAGTCGTTGTTGAGGTACATCACGGCCACTTCATCGGCCTTCAGATATTCGGCCACCTTCGCCCATTCGGGGCCTTGGGCATCATCGGATGCCATGGCGGAGAAGACGTAGTCGCCGCACTGCTTCAGCGCCGGCGCCGTGGAGATAGAGGAAATGAGCACCACCTTGCGCTCTTCCGCCTTGGGACAGAGCGACAGCGTCACAGTGCTAGAGCCGGAGCCGAGGATGACGGGAACCTTGTCGCTGTCCACCAGTTTCAGGAAGGCCGTCTGGGCGTCTGCGGCGGAGAGGCGGTCATCCTCGAAGATGACGCGGATTTTCTCGCCGTTGGCGTTGATCTTATCCAGCGCCAGCTCAACGCCCTTCTTCATACTTTGGCCATACGCCGCGGCATCGCCGGTGAGGTGGTTGATGAAGCCCACGGTGCACACCTGGCCGGCCGCCGGCTGAGTCGCCTGCGGGGCTGGCGTGGGTGTCGCCGGCGCGCATGCGGCTACCAGCACTGCCACTACCAACAGCACCAACAGCTTCCAGACTTTGTGACCCATGGTTAGACCTCCTCCCTCTCTCTCGGGGAATGATGATATTGGCATGGCCGCCATGCCAGTAACCCGCAACAGACAGTACAACCTGTCTCTCGGACTGTCATGATGAGGAATGGGCCGCAAGGGAACCGCACGCCGCGCGAGGAAACGTCAATGTTTCATCGGCCAACGCCATTATATCACAAAAGTTTGGAGAGTTCAAGCAATCTGTTTCACATTTGGACAAAAGCCTTGCTCGTATTATAATGGAGCACAGGCTGGCATTGACAGCATATTGAACAATTTTTATTGGTGAAGATGAACCATCCATGCGGCCCATAATCGCTGTCGGTTGGCATGCAGGTCGTGCCGGGAAACGAGGTTTACCCATAGGAAGGACATGGGTTTCCGCACAGGACACGTTTGCGTGGGAGACCGGCCGCCAACTGCGCCGGCAGTCTGACCAAACGTGTCCTGTTGTTTTATTCCCCCTAGGGCAGAGCAGGTACCACATCCTACATACGCAGGCGGGAGGACGCCATCCATGAAAGAGATCTCCTTTCAAGACATCGTACAGACGGTCAAGCGCCTCTGCATGGAGGCCAATTACTTCCTGGGAGAGGACGTTGTCCAAGCCCTGCAGAAGGCTCGCGAACAGGAGATTTCACCGCTGGGGCGGGAAATCCTCGACCAAATCCTGGAGAACGCCGCCATTGCCCGACAGGAGGAGGTCCCCATCTGTCAGGACACTGGCCTGACCGTGGTCTTCGCTGAAGTGGGTCAGGATGTACATATTGTTGGTGGTGCGTTTGAGGATGCCGTCAATGAGGGGGTGCGTCAGGGCTATACCGAGGGCTATCTGCGTAAGTCCATGGTGTACCCGCCTTTTGGGGCGCGCAAGAACACCCGCGATAACACGCCGGCAGTGATCCACGTGCGGCTTGTTCCCGGAGACCAGCTCAAGCTGATCGTCCTGCCCAAGGGCGGCGGCAGTGAGAACATGAGCTTCCTCTCGATGATGCCGCCGGCGGCCGGCCGGCAGGGCATCGTGGACTTCGTCGTGGCAAGCGTGGAAAAGGCCGGCGCCAACCCCTGCCCGCCTATCATCGTCGGGGTTGGCATCGGCGGGAGCGCCGATAAGGCCATGGCGCTGGCGAAACACGCCCTGCTCCGCCCAGTGGGCGAACACCATCCAGAGCCAGAGGTGGCAGACCTGGAGCGGGAACTGCTGGAGCGCATCAACCGCACCGGCATCGGCCCGCAGGGATTGGGCGGCCGTACAACGGCCTTGGCCGTGCATGTGGAGACCCATCCATGCCACCTGGCCAGCATGCCGGTGGCGGTGAACATCCAGTGCCATGCGGCGCGCCATAAAGAAGCTATCTTGTGAGCGACGAAAGGAACACGGTCATGGAAAAGACAGGAATTCGCCTGACTACACCCCTCACCCTGGAGCAGATCACGCCCCTGCGCGCCGGCGACAAGGTTCTCATCAACGGCATCATTTATGTGGCGCGCGACGCGGCGCACAAGCGCATGGTCGAGGCCCTGGAACGCGGCGAACCGCTTCCCTTTGACCCCGCCGGCCAGGTCGTTTATTATATGGGCCCTTCGCCGGCCAAGCCCGGCCGCCCCATTGGTTCCGCCGGCCCCACCACCAGCTACCGCATGGACGCCTATGCCCCGCGCCTGATGGCCGCCGGCATCAAGGGCATGATCGGCAAAGGGGAACGTGCCCCCGAGGTCATCGAGGCGATGAAGCGCTATCAGTGCGTCTACTTCGCCGCTACCGGCGGCGCCGGCGCGCTCATCTCCCGCAGTATCGTCGCCGCCCGCGTCATCGCCTATGAAGACCTGGGGCCGGAGGCGATCCAAGAACTGACAGTGGTGGACTTCCCGGCTATTGTCATCAACGACATCTACGGCGGCGATGCCTATGTTGCGGAGCGGGAAAAGTACCGCAAACTCCTGCAGAAGGTGTAACCCATGCGCGTGACAATTTCTGTCGAGCAGGTGCGTTCCGAATGGGTGCGGCGCATTGAGGAGGTCAGCGGCCAGGATGTGATGGCCTGCTATCACTGCGGCAAGTGCTCCGCCGGCTGTCCGGCCGCGGAGGTCATGGACCTCCTGCCCAACCAGATCATCCGGCTGGTCCAATTGGGCCAGGTCGAGCGCGCGTTGGAAAGCCAGACCATCTGGTACTGCGCGGCCTGCCAGACCTGCTACGCGCGCTGTCCCAAAGGGGTAGACCTGCCGCGGCTGATGGAGGCCCTGCGGGAGCTGGCCATGCAGAAGCGAGGCGATCATCTGGAGATCGCCCGGCTGGATGTGCAGGCGCTGGCCGAGTTCCCTCAGCAGGCATTCATTGCCGGCTTCCGCAAATACACGGCCTGACGCCGAGCAGATCATTACACGCACTGGAGCGTGAAGATGCGCTATTTCTACTTTCCCGGCTGTACGCTGGAGACCAAGGCGGTGGGCTTCAACCGCTCCGCGAAGGATGCCGCCGGCGCGCTGGGGGTGGAGCTGGTCACCCTGCCCGAATGGAACTGCTGTGGGGCGACCTTCCCCCTCTCCACCGACAACGTGCTGGACCTGGCCGGCCCGGCGCGCAACCTGGTCAGCACGGCCGAGGCCGGCGGCGATACCCTGGCTGTGGCCTGTGCCACCTGCTTCAACGTCCTGCGCCGCACCAACCACTTCCTCCGCAATAACCCTGAGACGCTGGAAAAATTGAACGCCTTCCTGGAGCGGCCCCAGCCGTATGCCGGCCAGGTCGAGGTGCGGCATCTGCTGGACATTTTCGTGCATGATATCGGCCTGGAAGCCATCCGACAGTGCGCCGTGCCGGGCCTGCGGGGTCTGCGTGCGGCCGCCTATTACGGATGTATGCTCCTGCGGCCGGCGGCCGAGATCGCCCTGGATGACCCGGAGCGCCCGGACATCATGGACCAGCTCCTGGCGGCGCTGGGCGCCGAGGTGGTGGACTACCCCCATCGCGGCGAGTGCTGTGGGGCATACCTGACGGTGAAGTCCCCTGAGGCCTCCATGCCCATGTCGTACCGCATCCTTTCGGCCGCAGAGCGGGCCGGCGCGCATGTGCTTGCCACCGCCTGCCCGCTGTGCCAGTTCAACCTGGACTGGCTCCAGGCCCGCCTGCGCCAGCAGTATGCCTCGTATCGACCCCTGCCGGTGCTGTACTTCACCCAGTTGATGGGCCTGGCCTTCGGCCTGGACACCAGCGGCTACGGCTTCGAACAGCATTATGTGGACCCCCGACCGGTGCTGACGCAGGCCGGCGTTCTGGGAGAGGTGAAAGCCCCATGATGACCCGGCACACTGGTGCGCCGAACCCGCATGCCCTCATCATCGGCGCCGGCATCGCCGGCATGCAGGCCGCGCTGGATATCGCCAATTCCGGCTACGAGGTTACCCTGGTGGAGAAGCTCCCCTCCATCGGCGGGCACATGGCGCAGTTATCGGAGACCTTCCCCACCCTGGACTGCGCCCAGTGCATCCTGACCCCGCGCACCGTTGAGGTTGGCCACCATCCCAACATCCATCTCATCACCTACGCCGAGGTCGAGGACATCCAGGGGGAGGTCGGACATTTCCGGGCGCGCATCCGCCGGCGCGCGGCCGGCGTCAACTGGGATATCTGCACCGGCTGCGGCGTGTGCATCGAGAAATGCCCGACGCGTGTGGAGTCCGATTTTGATATGGGCCTGGGCCGGCGCAAGGCCATCTACACCCTTTCCCCGCAGGCCGTGCCCAACAAGCCGATCATTGATAAAGCGCGCTGCCGCTTCTTCACCCAGGGCAAATGCCGCGTCTGCGAGAAGTTCTGTCCTACCGGTGCTATCGCCTACGACCAGGAGGATGCGCTGTTCGAGATTGAGGCCGGCGCCGTCATCCTGGCCACCGGCTATGACCTGTACGATGTAACGCGCCTGGGCGAGTACGGCGCCGGCCAGGTGCCGGACGTCATCAGCGGCCTGGCCTTCGAGCGACTGCTGTCCGCCTCCGGCCCCACCGCCGGCAAAATCCGCCGGCCCTCCGACGGGCGCGAGCCGAAAGAAGTGGTTTTCGTGCAGTGTGCCGGCTCGCGCGACCCGGAAAAGGCCATGCCCTACTGCTCTACCATCTGCTGTATGTACACCGCCAAGCACGCCATGCTGTACCGCCATCGGGTGCCGAACGGCCAGGCCTACGTCTTTTACATTGACATCCGCACCGCCGGCCGGCGCTATGAGGAGTTTCTCCAGCGCGCCGTCGAGGAGGACCGCGTGCTGTACCTGCGCGGCAAGGTCTCCAAGATTTTCCGCGACGGCGACAAAGTGGTGGTTTGGGGGGCGGATACCCTCAGCGGCCAGCAGGTGGAGATCGCCGCGGACATGGTAGTGCTGGCAACGGCCATCGTGCCGCGGCCGGAGACGCGCCGGCTGGCAGAACTGCTGGGCATTGACGTGGATGCGCACGGCTTCCTGCAGGAGGTCAACCCCAACCTGGAGCCGGTGAGCACCCGCCGGCCGGGAGTGTTCATCGCCGGCGCGGCGGTCGGCCCGCGCGATATCCCCGAAACCGTCGCGCAGGCCAGCGCCGCGGCCGCCAAGGTGCTCGCCCTCTTCGCCCGCTGGCAAGCTGTTCCGGAGGTGGTCCATGCCGGCGAAAACTAAGGCCCACCGTATCGGTCTGTTCGTCTGCCACTGCGGTCTGAACATCGCCGGCACCGTGGACATCCCGCAGGTGCTGGACGCGTTCAAGGATGCGCCGGCGGTGCTGGTGGCCCTGGACTACAAGTACATGTGCTCCGAACCGGGACAGGAGCTGATCCGCCGCAAGATCGCCGAGGAGAAGCTGGACGGCATCGTCGTGGCCGCCTGTTCCCCCACCATGCACGAGGCCACCTTCCGGCGCAACGCCGAGAGCGCCGGCCTGAACCCCTATCGCGTCGAGATCGCCAACATCCGCGAGCAGGTCTCCTGGGTGCACGCCAAGGACCCGGACGCCGCCACCCGCAAGGCTATCGAGGTCATCCGCACCATCATCGAGAAGGTGCGCTACGATGAGGAACTGCTCCCATTCACCCTGCCGGTGGTGCGCCGTGCCCTGGTTATCGGCGGGGGCATTGCCGGCATCCAGGCGGCGCTGGACATCGCCGAAGCCGGCTTCCCCGTCCTGCTGGTGGAGCGCGAGGCGCAACTGGGCGGACGCATGGCCCAGCTCTCCGGCACCTATCTCAATTTCGAATCGGCCGGCGACCTGCTGGCGCAGAAGCTGGATGCCTTGCGCGCACGCCCCGAGATCACCGTCCTGACAGAGAGCGAGGTGGAATCGCTCAACGGCTACGTGGGGAACTTCACGGTGCGCATCCGCCGGCGGGGCGAGGACCAGGTGCAGGAGGCAAGCGTCGGCGCCATCGTCGTGGCCACCGGCTTCGACCTGTATCCCATGAAACAGCTCCCCGAGTACGGCGCCGGCGCTGTCCCCGACGTCATCTCCGGCCTGGAGATGGAGGCTCTCCTGCGTCCAGATGGCCCCACCGGTGGGCGGGTACTGCGGCCCTCCGACGGCCGGCCGCCCAAAGAGGTGGTTTTCGTGCAGTGTGCCGGCTCGCGCGACCCCGAACACGCCATGCCCTACTGCTCCAAGATATGCTGTATGTACACCGCCAAGCAGGCGCGGCTGTTCTGCCGGCAGTCTCCTGACGGCCAGGCCTATGTCTTCTATATTGACATCCGCTCCGGCGGCAAGGGCGCCGAGGAATTCGTCCAGGCCGCTATGGAAGAGGAGCGCGTGCTGTACCTGCGCGGCAAGGTATCAAAGATATTCCGCGACGGCGATAAGGTCATCGTCTGGGGAGCCGATACATTGAGCGGCCAGCAGGTGGAGATCGCCGCGGACCTGGTGGTGCTGGCGACGGCGGTGGTGCCGCGAGCAGATGCGCGTGACCTGGCCCAGCGCCTGCGGGTGGGCACCGATGCGCACGGCTTTTTCAATGAGGCGCATCCCAAACTGCGGCCGGTGGAGAGCCTGACCGCCGGCATTTACCTGGCCGGCGCGGCACAGGGCCCGAAGGATATTCCCGAAACCCTCTCCCAGGCCAGCGCGGCTGCCGCCAAGGTGCTCTCCCTCTTCTCGCGCCATGAACTGGTGCAGGAGCCGACCATCGCCTGGGTAGACCCGGAGCTGTGCTCCGCCTGCCAGCTCTGCGTGCCGGCCTGTCCCTACGAGGCCCGCCGGCCCCATCCCTGGAAGCCCCTGGTGACGGTCAACGCCGCGCTGTGCCAGGGATGCGGTGCCTGCGCCACGGTCTGCCCGAACAAGGCCAGCAAACTGCGCAACTACACCCCCGAACAGGTGCTCGCCATGGTGGATGTGCTGTTCGCGCCGGCGAAGGCGCAGGAGGGCGCATGAGCAGTCCGATAGATTGGCGCTTCATGGACATCGTGGCGGAGCGGAGCGGTCAGCCCATCGCGACATGCTACCAGTGCCGCAAGTGCACTGCCGGCTGTCCCACCGCCTTCGTCATGGACTATGACCCGGCGCAAATCGTGCATATGGTGCAGATGGGCGAACGCCGTGCGCTCCTTTCCAGCCAGGCCATCTGGATGTGCGTCGGGTGCGAGACCTGCGGCACCCGCTGTCCCAACGGGATTTGTGTGGGGCGCATCAACGACGCCCTGCGCCAGATGGCGGCGGAGGAAGGGGTACGGGTGGGCGCGCCGGCGATATACCAATTCCACCGCGCCTTCCTGAACAACCTGCGGCGCTTCGGCCGGGTGCACGAGATCACCATGATCGTGGAGTACAAACTGCGCTCCCTCGACCTGCTGTCCAACTTGGACCTGGGTGCCCGGCTCCTGCTGGCGCGCAAACTGCCGCCGCTCCCTCAAGTTATCCGCCGCCGGCAGGAGATCGCACGCCTGTTCGAGGCCGCCGGCGCCCATGCCGCTGAAACACCGGAGGGGCGAGAATGAGCCGCTCCTATGCCTTCTACCCTGGCTGTACCCTGCACTCCACCGGTCTGGAGTACGGCGTCTCCACGCGGGCCGTGTGCCGGGCGCTGGGGGTGGAACTGGTCGAGATCGAGGATTGGAATTGCTGTGGGGCTTCGTCCGCGCACAGCCTGGGCGGGGAGCTGGCGGATGCCCTGCCGGCACGCAACATCCTGCTGGCACAGCCGCTGGGCCGCGATATTGCCATCCCCTGCGCCGCCTGCTACGGCCGACTCTCCAGCGCCGACCGCCGCCTGCGGGAGGATGAGGCCTTCCGCCAGCAGATGGAACAGGTCATCGGCAGGGAGTACGCCGGCCAGGCCAGGCCGCGCGCCCTGCTCGATATCCTGACCTCCGATTTCCCGCCGGAGGAACTACGCGCCCATCTGCGCAAACCGCTGACTGGCCTGCGCCCGGTGAGCTACTACGGCTGTCTGCTCCTGCGTCCGCCGCAGATCGCCGGCGCGTGGGACGACACCGAGCACCCGGTCAAGCTGGACCGCCTGCTGGAACTGCTGGGGGCGGAACCAAGCCGCTGGACCTATGCCACGGACTGTTGCGGGGCCAGCATGACCCTGAACCGGGGGGACATTGTGGCGCGGTTGGTGGGCCGGCTGGTCAGCGCGGCGGAGGACGCCGGCGCCAACTGCATCGTGACCGCCTGCCCCCTCTGCCAGGCGAACCTGGACGGCCGGCAGGGCCGACGTCCCCAGCCAATGCCAGTCTTTTACGTTACGGAACTGCTGGGCCTGGCGCTGGGATTGGATGAAGTGACTGGCCTATTTGGCCGGCACATCGTGGACCCGCGCCCCCTTCTGCGCCGGCTGGGGTTGTTATCATAACGGGGGAGTTGCGCCCTGCCTGTCTCGCAGTATAATTTGCACAACGCGGCGAAGGCGTCATACCACGGCAGAGCATGAAGAGGCCAGGGGAGGCAGACATGTTAGACCGATTGTTGAACTACCGCCACATCGAAATCCTGAAGGATGGGCCGCGGGTGCTCTTCCGCCCGCTGATGGCCAACGATGCCGAGAAGCTGGTGGATTTGCTATCGCGCGTCAGCCCGGAGGACAAGGAATATTTCCGCTTTGATATTTCCACGCCCGATTCCATCACGCAGTGGTGCAAAAACATCAATTATTCCCGCACCTTTCCCCTCATCGCGCTGGTGAATGAGCGCATTGTGGGGCTGTCCACATTATTCGTGGGGGAAAATTACACACGGCACATTGCCTGGATCCATATTTATCTCGACAAAGAGTTCCGCCGGCGCGGCATCGGCACCGCCATGATCCGCTCCCAAATCGATATCGCCCGTATGATGGGGCTTCAGCAGGTCATCGCGGAGGTGGCGGTCACCCAGCCCAAGGTCATCCGCGCCTTCGAGGAAATGGGCTTCAAGCTGGAGTACCAGCACCGCGATTATTTCATCACGCATGACGGGGAGACGTATGATATGGCGGTGCTGGTGATGTACCTCACCGACCACCGCGGTGAGTTCTGAGCCGACAGTCGGGGGAATCATCGAAATGCCTTTGCCTGCTCGGGATGAGCAAGAGGTAGAACGCGTGGACGTAGCCATCGTCGGCGCCGGCATCGCCGGCATGCAGGCCGCCTTCCTGCTGACCAGCCTGGGCCGGCGCGTCGCTTTGCTCGATACTGCTCCCTGGATCGGCGGTTCATTCCATCTGCTGGACCGCACCTTCCCCACCGATTCATGCGGTCTGTGCTTTATGGAGGCTGGCCTCTCGCCGACGTACTGCCCCACCCTGGAGAGCGCCCGCAGTCCCCTGCTATCCATCTATCCGCTGACCCAAGTGACCGCGCTGGAGGGCGAGACTGGCGATTTCCGATTGGCCCTGCGCCGGCTTCCCCGCTATGTGGACCCAGCCCTGTGCACCGCCTGCGGGGAATGCCTGGCCGTTTGCCCCGTTTCTGGCCCCTCGTTCGATGAGGGCACTCTGGCCCCGCGCCAGGCCATTTATCGGCCGCCCTGGCGGGCAGTGCCGCGCGCCTTCGTCATTGATCCGGCGCTCTGCACGCACTGCGGCGTCTGTGTGGAAGCTTGTCCGGAGGGCGCCATTGACCTGGAGATGTCGGCCGAGACCCTAACTTTGCGCGCCGGCGCAGTGATCGCCTCCCCGGGCTTCGAGCCTTTCCCCGCCGAGCGTAAAGGGGAATACGGCTTCGGGGTGCTGGACAATGTGGTGACCAGCATCCAGTTCGAGCGCATGATCAGCTTCTCGGGCAGTACGCGCGGCCGGCTGGTGCGCCCAGCGGATGGGCGGCCGGCACGCCGGCTGGCGTTCATTAGCTGTGTCGGCTCGCGCGACCCCGCCCTGGGCCGGCCGTACTGCTCCTCCATCTGCTGTACCATCACCGTCAAACAGGCCGCGGCCGCCCGGGAACTGGAGCCAGATGCGGAATGCATGGTGTTTTACATAGACCTGCGCGCCCAGGGCCGGGAGGATGAGTATTACATGGCCGGCCGGATCCACGCGCCCGGCATCCGCTACGTGCGCTGTCAGGTCTCCACCATCAAACAGTCCCAGCGCAGTAAGGATGTCATCATCGAATATTGGGACGAGGCCGGCCAGCGGCACGAGGAAGCCTTCGACCTGGCAGTGCTGGCGGTGGGATTCGGGCCGCCGGCGGAAGCCGCCGAACTGGCCCAGGCGCTGGGCATAGAGCTGGATGCCCAGGGATTCGCACGCACGATCGCGCTTCGGCCGGCGGAAAGCTCGCGCCCGGGCGTGTTCGCCGCCGGCGCGTTCCGCGAACCGAAGGACATTGTCCACAGCGTGGTGGAGGCCGGCGCCGCGGCGGCCTTGGCCGCGATGTGTGTGCCGGCCGCCCCTGGGGTCGCGGAAGAAGCTCCACCGGTGCGGCCGGGGCTGGAGGATGAGCCGCCGCGATTGGGCATTTTCCTGGGGGGCGCCGGCCGGCAGTATGCCGCACCCCTGGAGGACTTGGAACGGCGCTTGCGCCGGCTGAGAGGTATTGCCCTGGTGGAACGCATTCCTCCGCTGGCCTCGCCGGCCGGCCGCGATGCCTTGCTTCGGCATGCCGGCGAAGCTGGCCTCAACCGGCTGGTCATCGTGGATGCACCTTTGCGCTTCTCGCCGGCTGTGGAGGCAAACCTTGGGCAGGTCCTGCGTGCCCTGGGCCTGCCGGACTCTGCCGTCGAGCTGGTGGACCTCGAGGCAGGTTGGCCGGCCGGCTGTGACCTGACAGCCCATTCCGCTAACGGCCTTTGGGACAGCGTGCGCATGGCGGCGGCTGGCCTTCTGCGCCGGCCCATTTCACCGCGTTCCATCCTGCCGGCCGTCCCCATGCCCGAAGCGGCGGACTTCGTGGACTGCGTCGTGGTGGGGGGCGGGCCGGCCGGCATCTCGGCGGCACTGGCGGTGGCGGAGCTGGGTCTGCGCGTCCTGCTGGTCGAACAGGCGCCGCAGTTGGGCGGGCATCTGCGGGAGCTTGCTGGCAGGCTCGACGGCGAGGACCCGGCGGCCTGGCTGGCGGAGCGCACCGCCAGGCTGGAGCAGACGGCCGGCGTGCGGGTGCTGACCCGCACCACTGTCATCAGCGCCTCCCGCCAGCCCGATGAAACGTACCTGCTGGAGCTGGAGACGTGCGCTGGAAGGGAGCAGGTGCGCGCCGGCGCGCTGATAGCCGCCCTTGGCAGTCGGCCGGCGCCTACGTCCGCCTTTGGCTGTGGCCAAGATCCGCGGGTGATGACGCAGGACGAGCTGGCGCGCCGGCTGGAGGCCGGCGAAAACTTCGGTCATGTGGTCATGGTGCAGTGCGTGGATTCGCGCACCGCGGAGCGGCCGTACTGCAGTCGGACATGCTGTGCCCAGGCCCTGCGCAATGCCCTGCGGCTGAAAGAGGTCCAGCCGGCCAGCCAGGTGGCCATCCTGTACCGCGACATGCGCGCCTTCGGCCGGCATGAGCTGGAATATTTGACGGCACGGCGGGCCGGCGTGCGCTTTGTCCGCTATGAGGCGGAGCACCCGCCCTTGGTCCGGCACGGCGCTGATGGATTGGAGGTCGAGGTCCACGACGCCCTACTGCGCCGGCCAGTGCGCCTGCCGGCGGATACCATCGTGCTGAGCGTCGGCGCAGTGCCGGCGGCCTTGCCGTCCTGGCTCGCTGGGCTGGGCGCTCAGGTCCATGCCGACGGCTACCTGATCCCCGAACACCCGAAAATGCGCCCATCGAGCCTGGGCAAGCCCGGATTGTTCGCCTGCGGCGCGGTGCTGGGGCCCTGCTTCGCCGAAGAGGCAATACTGCAGGGTCAGGCGGCGGCCGCGCATGCGGCCTCATATTTGGCCCAGCGGGAGCGCCGGCGCACGGCGGTCGAGAGCGTGGCCGTTGTGAACGAACGGCTCTGCTCCGGCTGTGAGCTGTGCGTGCGTGCCTGCCCCTTTGAGGCCAGGGTCATGAACGTCGAACGGCACGTGGCGGAGGTGCGGGCGGCCTTCTGTGCCGGCTGTGGCACCTGCGCCATGGTATGCCCCAACGGCGCGTCCCAACAGCGGCTGTTCGAGACGCCGGCTCTGCTTCAGGTCATTGACGCCGCGCTGGACAGCCTGTGGGAAGCGCCGGGCCAGGAGGAGAAACCATGTTAGTCCGTCACTATATGACACCCAACCCGGTGACCATCCTGCCGACGGCCTCGGTGGAGGACGCCTTCTACATCATGCATGAGAAAGGGGTGCATCACCTGCCGGTCCAGGATTATGCCGGCAGGCTGGTGGGCTTTGTGGCCGAGCACGACCTGCTCCTGGTGTCGCCTTCCCCTACCGCGGCCATCACCCTGCATGAGATGCTGTATCAACTGGCCCAGGTGAAAATCGCCAGCATCATGACCGAAAACCCCATCACCGTGGACGCCGACGCCCCGCTGGAAGAAGCGGCCCGGCTGATGGTGGAGCACAAGCTGGACGCTCTGCCGGTGCTCAGCCAGGGGGAGCTGGTGGGCATTATCACCGAGACCGATATCTTCCGGGTGTTCCTGGAAGTGCTGGACACCCCAGTGCCGGCGGTGCGGCTTTCCATGCTCATCCCCGACGAAAAGGGCCTGATCGCCTATCTCTGCCGGCACATTGCGGCCGCCGGCGGGAATATCCTCAGCGCCGGCGAGTTTCACGGCCCACGGCCCGGCACGCGCCAGCTCACCCTGCGCATCGCCGAGGTGCCGCTGGAGCAGGTGCGGGCGATCGCCGAACGGGCCGTACAGGAACGGGGATTCGTCCTGCTGGACATCCGGGAGTGCGCGCCGGCGGAAGCGGTCGGCCGCGCCGAAGCCCCTGGCGAAGCCGAGCCGGCTGGAAAGGAGTGAGACAGATGCTAGTCGCGGAACGCATGTCGCGCCAGCCTGTGGCCGTCTCGCCCGACCTGCCTCTGCCGGAGGCACTGCGGTTGATGCGCGAGAAACGAGTGCGCCGTCTGCCGATTGTGGATGAGAACGGCCGGCTTGTCGGCATTGTATCGGAAAAGGATTTGCTGTACGCCGCGCCCTCGCCGGCGACCACCCTGAGCCTTTACGAGATGCAGTACCTGCTGACGCGCATCACCGTGAAGGATGTGATGACCAGCGATGTCATCACCGTGCGGGAGTCCAACACCATTGAAGAGGCCGCGCGATTGATGGTACAGCATAAGATCGGCGGCCTGCCGGTGGTGGACGACATCGGCAAGCTTATCGGCATCATCACCGAAACCGACCTGTTCCGCACCTTCCTGGAACTGCTGGGCGGTTGGGAGCATGGGGTGCGCGCCGCGGTGCTCATCCTGGACCAGAAGGGTGAACTGTGCCGGCTGGCCGAGATCATCGCCGGCGTCGGCGGCAACATCGTCAGCCTGGGGACGTTCATGGGCGAGGACCCGGCGACCCGACAAATCCTGATGAAAGTAGCAGACGTGGGCATCGAAGAGCTGGAGAAAGCCCTACAGCCAGCGGTGCTGAAGATACTGGATATTCGCGAAACCTGACCCGGGGAGGGGATATGGCGGATTTTGAGCCGCGCATCGTGGCATTCTTGTGCAATTGGTGCACCTACACAGCGGCGGACCTGGCCGGCACCTCGCGCCTGCAGTATCCGCCCAACGTGCGCGTCATCCGGCTGATGTGCACCGGCGCCCTGGACCCGGTCTATGTCTCCAAAGCCCTGCTGGAGGGCGCAGATGGGGTGCTTATCGGTGGGTGTCATCCCGGCGACTGCCACTATCAGAGCGGCAACTACAAGGCCCGCCGGCGCATCGCCATCTTGCACACCATTTTGGCCGGGCTGGGCTTTGACCCCCAGCGGGTCTGGCTGAGATGGATCAGCGCCAGCGAGGGCCAGCGCTTTGCCGACACAGTTACTGAGATGGTGGAGCACCTCCGCCGGCTGGGTCCTAACCCCATGCGCGAACTGCCCATGAGCTGAACGGACAGGAACATCGAGGTTGTGAAAAGCAATGACGATACAAGCCTGGTTGCCCGTAGAAGGGGAAGACGCGGCCGGCGCCCTGCGGAAATTCCTGGCGGAACTGCTGACCTCGGGATATGTGGATGCCCTGCTGGTGCCCTGCCGGCTGGCCGGCGACGAGGCAGTTATGCCGGCGCTGGTGGAATCGCCTGAGGCGCTGGAAGCCTGCGAGCCGCTGGCGCCGGTGATGTCCCACAATATGGCTACCATGGCCGGCCGGCTGACCGTCATGGACACCGGCCGGCGAGTGGGCGTCTGGCTCCGCCCCTGCGAACTGCGCGCCCTCATCGAGCTGACCAAACTGCATCAGGCCACGCTGGAGCATGTGCGCACCATCGCGGTGGACTGCCTGGGCACCTATGAGGTGGTGGACTATGCCGCCCTGGTGCGTGCCGGCAAACAGCCGGCGGAGCTGTGGCGGGGCGCGGCCCAGGGGGAGGCACTGCCGGCGGACGGCTGTGCCCTGCGCAGTGCCTGCCGCATGTGCGAATATCCGACGGCGGCCAACGCCGACATCCGCATCGGCCTGATCGGGCTGGATTTCCCGCGGCAGGTGCTGGTGGAGAGCAAGGAGCCCCTGCCGGTGGAACTGCCGCCGGCGGATGTGCCGGCGCGCCGGCAGGAGGTCCTGGAACAGGTGCGGGCGCGGCGCACTGCGGAGCGGGATACTGCGTTTGCCGCCTGGCGGACGGAAGTGCCGGACTTACGCCGGCTGGCCGAACGCTTCGCCACCTGTATCCGCTGTCACAACTGCATGGTGGCCTGCCCCATCTGCTACTGCAAGGAGTGCATCTTCCGCACCCCGACCTTCGACCATGAGCCGGAGCAGTACTTCCGCTGGGCGGAGCGCCGGGGCGTCATCCGCATGCCCACCGATACACTGCTGTTCCACATCACCCGATTGAATCACATGGCGACTTCGTGTGTGGGGTGCGGGCTGTGCGAGAGCGCCTGTCCAAACCGCCTGCCGGTGGCGACCTTGTTCCGCTCGGTGGCGCAGTCGGTGCAGGCGCTGTTCAACTATGAGGCCGGCCGCAGTCTGGAAGAGGAACTGCCGCTGGCCGCTTTTCGCGAGGATGAGCTGACGGATTTGGGGAAATAAGCGAGCTTCGGGAGGAGTGCTGGAATGGCTGAGGAGCTGGTTCCCGTCTATATCATGGGCAAGCGCTATGATGTCCCGCCCGGGCTGACCATCATGAAGGCAATGGAGTATGCCGGCTACCGTCTGGTGCGGGGCGTGGGGTGCCGCGCCGGCTTCTGCGGCGCCTGCGCCACGGTGTACCGCCTGGCCGGCGATTACCGCCTGCGCGTCGGGCTGGCCTGTCAGACGGTCGTCGAGCCGGGGATGTACCTGGCGCAGATCCCCTTCTACCCGGCCCCGCGCGCCCAGTACGATATCACCCAACTACAGCCCACCTTTGGGACGCTGGTCTCGCTGTATCCGGAGCTACTGCGCTGTCTTGGCTGTGGGACCTGCACCAAGGTCTGCCCGCAGGAGCTGGATGTCAAAGACATTATGGCGCGCGCCATGCGCGGGGACATCGCCGGCGTGGCCGACAAATCCTTCGACTGCATCATGTGCGGCATGTGTGTCTCGCGCTGTCCGGCGGAGGAGGCGCAGTACAATATCTTCATCCTGGCCCGCCGGCTGTACGGCAGATACATCGCCCCGCGCGCCCAGCACCTGGCCAAGCGCGTGCAGGAGATCGAGGCCGGCCTCTACGACCAGGATATCCAGCGCCTAAAATCGCTTTCCAACGCCGAACTGCGCCAGCTCTACAACACTCGCGATATTGAACCTGAATAAGGCCTCCAGAGAGGAGCTTACGCTATGGAATGGGATGGCAAGATGGGCTATCCGCCCGAAATGCGAGAATCCATCAAGAAGGTGGAAGCGAGCCGGCCGGCGCGCCTGCATGAGACCTTCCCCATGATGTCCCCCCAGGAGAAGGAGGAGATTCTGCGCCGCTTCCACCCGGATTATATCGCCTCGGCCTTCCGCGAAATCCGCATCGGGCCTAACAAAGGGGACCGCACGCCGCACGAGCTGGCCGATCTGCTGGAAGGCCGGCCGCTGATCGATCCGGACAAGCTGGACCTGGAGCAGGTGGATTATGACACCGACGTGCTCGTCATCGGTGGGGGCGGCGCCGGCTCCGCCGCCGCGCTGCTGGCGCGCGAGCAAGGCGCCAAGGTCATCATCGCCACAAAACTCCGCCACGGCGACGCCAACACCATGATGGCCCAGGGCGGCATCCAGGCGGCGGACAAGGAGAACGACTCGCCGGCCATCCACTACTTGGACGTCATGGGCGGCGGCCATTTCGTCAATGACCCCGACCTGGTGGAGGCGCTGGTGCGCGACGCCCCATTGGTCATCCAGTGGCTGGAGAGCTTGGGGTGCATGTTCGACAAAGAGCCGGACGGGACGCTGATCACCATCCACGGCGGCGGCACCTCGCGCAAGCGCATGCACTCGGCACGCGACTATTCGGGCGCGGAAATCATGCGCACTCTGCGGGATGAGGTGCGCAGTCATCCCGAGGACATCACGGTGCTGGAATTCTCGCCGGCCATCGAGCTGTTGATGGACGATAAAGGGCAAGTCGCCGGCGCAGTGCTCCAAAACCTGGAGACCGGCGAACATCTGGTGGTGCGCGCCAAGGCGACCATCATCGCCACGGGCGGGAGCGGCCGCCTGCATTATCAGGGATACCCGACCACGAATCACCACGGCGCTACCGGCGACGGGCTGGTGCTGGCCTACCGCGCCGGCGCGCGGCTGGCCTTCATCGACACCATGCAGTATCACCCCACTGGCGCGGCGTACCCCGAGCAGATACTGGGCCTGCTGGTCACGGAAAAGGTGCGCGGCCTGGGCGCCCAAGTGGTGAATGTGGACGGCGAGCAGTTCGTCTTCCCACGCGAGACGCGCGATGTGGAGGCTTCCGCCATTATCCGTGAGTGTGTGGAACGCGGCAAAGGGGTACGCACCCCCACCGGCATGGTGGGCGTCTGGCTGGACTCCCCCATGATTGACATGATTCACGGTCCGGGTACCATCGCCCGGGCACTGCCGGCCATGGTGCGCCAGTTCGGCCGCTTTGGCATTGATATCACCAAAGAACCCATGCTGGTCTACCCAACCCTGCACTATCAGAACGGCGGCGTCGCCATCAGGCCGGACGGCTTCACCGGCATCCCGGGCCTGTTCGTCGCCGGCGAGGCCTCCGGCGGCGTGCACGGCCGCAACCGCCTGATGGGCAATTCCCTGCTGGACGTGGTGGTGTTCGGCCGGCGCGCCGGCCGCGCCGCCGGCCAGCTTGCGAAAGAGGTGCGCCTGGGCCGGCTGACCCTGGAGCATGTGCGCGCCTGGAACCAGCAGTTGGCGCAGGCCGGCCTGCTGGAAACCGCCAAGCCCTCGCCCCAGGTCCTGCCCGACTACACGCGCAAGATCCGCTGAGGGTGCTTCCCTCTGCCAGGAGGAGGATAATGCAGGTTGAGCTGATCGCCTTAACGCGCTATTTGAAGGGCGGGGGCACGCCGGTGGAACTGCTGGAGTTCGCCGGCCGGGTCTGCTACCGCAGTGCGCCGCGCGGCGACGCCGGCGATTTCGTCATGAAGCGCGTGCGCGAGGGGCATGAATCCATCATCGAGCATGCCTCGGCCACCTTTTACATCACGGGCATCTCGCGCGCCTGCTCGCATCAACTGGTGCGCCACCGCCTGGCCAGCTATTCCCAGGAATCCCAGCGCTACGTGGATATGTCGGACGCGGAATTTGTGGTGCCGCCGGCTGTCGCCGGCGACCCGGCCGCCATGGAAATCTGGAACGAGTTCATGGAGCAGGCCAGGGAAGCCTACCGCAAACTGCGAGAACGGGGGGTGCGTAAAGAGGACAGCAGATTCCTCCTGCCCAACGCCGCGGCGACCCGCATCGTGGTGACGATGAACTTCCGCGAACTGCGGCATTTCTTCCGCGTGCGCTGTCGGCAGGACGCGCAGTGGGAGATCCGAGAGCTAGCGAAAGAGATGCTACGCCAGATATACGCCGTAGCGCCGGCGGTGTTCGCTGACTTGTATGAGGAGTTTATCGGTGCGCCGGCGCAGTGAACGGCCGGCGCACCCCTTTTGTCATGAGAAGACGGCGTCCTCGTACCGGCCGCGATAGGGGATGGTCTGCAGGGCCGGCGTCAGTACCAACTCCGCCTCGCACAGCGCCTGGAGGATGACCGTGCCGGGCTGAGCGATGACGAACATCTGCCCCGGCTCCAGCACGTAATCCCGGACATCGGCTTCCTGGGTTACCCAGACGCGTCCCCGCCGGCACACGAGGATGCGCCAGCGGTTCGCACCCGAGAGGCGCACCAGTTCGCCGGCGGACAGCTCTATCCGCTCCATCATCCCCTGGCGCAGGTTGACCACCGGCACACTCAATTGTTCTCTCTGCACTCCCTCGGAGCGAGGCTTCTTCGCCACCGTCAGCACCAGGCTGGTTTTCGGTTTGAATGTGGTCATTATGTACCTCCTGCCGGCCGCACCGCCGGCTGTTGAAATATGTTCATAGGGAACGGCACTATCCTATCATCAGTGTATCCGGGACCAGGGGAAGTGTACAGATACAGAAAATCCTATCTGTTACATAACAGAAGAGATTGTTTGGAAACTGTACTGATGCTTTCGAGGGGATTCTGTATCTTTTGAGCACCCCGTGCCTGCGCTATAATGAGAGTATGGGCGATCCACAGCAGTCCTTTGCGTATGAACAAATCGCCGGCGAGATCACGCGCTGGATCGAGAGCGGCATCTTCCGCCCCGGCGACCGCCTGCCCTCGGTGCGGCAGTTGAGCCAGCAGAAGCAGGTCAGCATTACGACGGTGCTGACCGCCTATTATCTGCTGGAGGCACGCGGGGTCATTGAGGCGCGTCCTCGCTCGGGCTTTTATGTGCGCACGGCACTGCCGGCGGTCCTGCCTGAGCCAGAGATATCGGCGCCCAGCCTGGACCCGGCTGAGGTGAGCGTGCGCGACCTGGTGACCATGGTTCTGCGCGATGCCCTGAACCCCAGGCTGGTACAGCTCGGTGTTGCGTACCCCAACCTGGCGCTGACGGCGACGCGCAAGCTGAACCGCATCATGAGCGCCATCGCGCGCGAGCTGGGAGAGCAGAGCGGGGTGTATGCCCTGCCGGCCGGCTGTGATGCCCTGCGCGTCCAAATCGCCCAGCGGATGGTGGCCGCCGGCTGTAACCTCACGCCGGCGGATATCATCATCACCTCCGGCTGTGCCGAGGCCATCACCCTTTGTCTGCGTGCCGTCTGCCGGCCCGGGGACATCGTCGCCATTGAATCACCCATCTGCTTTGATGCCCTGCAGACCCTAGAAGTGCTCGGCCTGCAGGCATTGGAGATACCCACGCACCCACGCGAGGGCATCAGCCTGGACGCCCTGCGCTTCGCCGTGGAACACACGCCAGTGCGCGCCTGTCTGGTCATTTCCAATTTCAACAATCCCCTGGGAAGCTGTATGCCGGATGCCAAGAAGCGCGAGCTGGTGGCCCTGCTGGCCCAACACGATATCCCGCTCATCGAGAACAACATCTTCGGGGAAATTTACTTCTCGGGGAAGCGCCCCACCGTGGCTAAGGCCTACGACCGCAAGGGGCTGGTGATGCTCTGCTCCTCGTTCTCCAAAGACCTGTCCCCGGGCTACCGCGTGGGCTGGACGGCGCCGGGGCGCTTCGCGCCGGCGGTGGAGTGGCTCAAATATACCTCTTCTCTGGCTACCGCCACCCTGCCCCAACTGGCCATCGCCCAGTTCCTGGCCAGCGGGAGCTATGACCACCACCTGCGCCACATCCGCCGCGAATATGCCCGTAACGTGGCGGAGCTGTCCCTGGCAGTGACGCGCTACTTCCCGCGCGGCACGCGCGTCACTCGGCCGGCCGGCGGCTTCCTCCTCTGGGTCCAGCTTCCGGAACACGTGGACTCGCTGGAATTATACCGGCGCGCCCTCAGGGCCGGCACTGCCATCACCCCGGGCTACATCTTCTCTTCTCCGCCAGCGAGCGCTACCGCAACTTCATCCGCCTGAACGCCGCCAACTGGTCGCCGGCGGCTGAGCCAGCGGTGCGCACGCTTGGCGCATTGGTAGAGGAACTGATGAGGGAACCCGCCAGCCGGCGCTGAGAGCCTCTCTTCCACCTTATGGCCGCACGGGCCATTCCGCCGAGCCTCATTCCGGGCACTGGAGAGCGATGAACTCCAGCCACTCAATGCCCTCCGCACATAGCTCACCCGCCGGCTCCGCGCCGTGCCAGCCGGCCCAGGGCACGCCGTACTGGTCCAGGACAAAGAGCATGGCCGCATCTGGCGATGCATCTGGGAGCAGGCCGGCATATGCCTGACGCAGTGCACCCCCTGCGTCAACGATCCAGTGGAGCCGCCGGCCTGCCGGCAGGGTTCCGGTTTCCGCCGGCGCGGCCGGCAGGACGATGATGACCTCCGCCCGGGCGAATTCCAGGTCCCTTTCCCGTTCGGCCAAACAGGACACAGCCTCCTGACAGCCGGCGCAGGCCGGCCCATGGCTGAACAACACCAGCAGGCTGGACACGCCGCGAAAATCGGCGATCCCAAGCTCCGCCTCGCCAACCGCCGGCAGGTCCAGCGAAGGCGCCGGCATGCCGTCCGGGTCAAACCGCACCCAAGCCATATCCACCTCCTGTGCGCGAGGCGCAGAAACATCCACCAGCAGTAATCCGCCAACAGATATCCTTTATGGTATAATGAATCCGCACGGTCGGCAAGGGAGATTTTTGAGAGCGCGAAAGAATGGTGTTAGAGTGCTCAGCGTCGTGCGATAGGGATTTGCTGTAGGGGCACAGCGGCGCTGTGCCCCAAAGACGGGGACCTGCCATGCTCGATTACCGACTGCGACAGCGAGATTATCTGCTGGCCATCAGCCGGGCTATGACCTCCCGGCTGGATGTGCGCGCCGTGCTCCGGCTGGTCCTGGAAAGCGCGGCGGAACTCCTGGGTGCCGATGCGGCCTTCATCGCTGTGCGGGATAACCAGGATGCGTTCCGCATTCGGGCCGCGTACGGCATTCCATCCCAGATGCTCCACCTGTTTACTCCCCTGCTGGAAAATATCCCGGTCCTTCCCGGCGCCGGCGTATCGGCCGGCTGGACCATCCCCGACCTGTCCTGGCGGCTCCATCTTGTCAGCACCGCCGTCGGCCTGCCCCTGCGTCAGGTCGTAGCCCTGCCCATGATGATCGGCGACCAACTTATCGGCGTCATCTACGTCTTTCGGCTCACCGGCCTGGCATTCTCCGAGGATGACCGGCAGGTGCTGGCCAGCTTCGCCGACCAGGCGGCCATCGCCATCCAGAACGCCCGCTTGTACCAGCAGTTGCTGGCGGAGAAGCGCCGGCTGGATGCCATCATCGAACACAGCGCCGACGGCATCATGATCCTGGACGCCTACTGCCGGGTAGAGGTCATCAACCGGGCGCTGGAGCGCATGACCGGCTGGCGTTCCGGCGATGCGGTCGGCCGGCACTGCGCGGAGGTGCTGAATGCGGTCAATGCCCAGGGACAGCCGCTGTGCGGCAGGGTCTGCGCCGCGCTGGAGCAGGCGGAGGAGCCGGCCGGCGCCGAAGAGACGCTTTACCTAGAGGGAGATATCGTCCGCCCGGACGGCAGTAAGGTCTCCGTGGGCATCAACCATTCCCTGCTCTGGGACGAGGAAGGCCGTCTGCTGAACATCATCCTGGATGTGCACGACATCACCCGCTTTCGCCAGGCCGAGGAACTGCAGTCCACCTTTATCTCGGTCATCTCCCATGAGCTGAAGACGCCGGTGGCGCTCATCAAAGGCTACGCCAGCACACTGCGCCGGGAAGATGCACATTGGGACGAGGCGACAGTGCGCGAGGGACTGCGCATCATTGAGGAGGAAAGCGATCGGCTGGACCAGCTTATCAGCAACCTGCTGGACGCCTCGCGCATCCAGGCCGGCGGCCTGAAGCTGGAGCTGACCGACGTTTCCCTGCCGCGTCTGGCGGAGAAAATCGTGAACCGCCTGCGTACCCAGACTTCCGTGCACCGCTTCGAGCTTGCCTTCCCGCCTGACTTCCCGCCGGTCTTCGCCGATGAGGAGCGCATCAGCCAGGTGCTGTACAACTTGCTGAACAATGCGGTGAAGTACTCCCCGCGCGGCGGCACCATTCGCGTGGGCGGCCGCGTGCTGGATCATGAGGTGATGGTGTACGTCTCGGACGAGGGCATCGGCATACCGAAAGAGGAGCAGAACCGCCTGTTTCAGCGTTTCTACCGCGTGGATTCCGGCCTGCGCCGGCAAACTCCTGGCGTCGGCCTGGGGCTGTATCTCAGCCGGGCCATCATCGAGGCCCACGGCGGGCGCATTTGGGTGGAGAGCGAGGCCGGCAAGGGCGCTACTTTCTACTTCACCCTGCCGCGCATCACCGAATAACGCGGCCTGCTCGGAGGGCGGAAGGGAGTCAAGATGGAGAGGCGTCATATCCTGGTAGTGGATGACGAATCCCGCATCGTGCGCTTCGTGCGCATGAACCTGGAGCTGGAGGGCTTTCGCGTTAGCGAGGCGAACGCCGGCCGCGAGGCCGTCGAAAAGGTGCGCAACGAACTGCCGGACCTGGTCCTGCTGGACGTCATGCTCCCCGACATGGACGGGTTCGAGGTGCTGAAGGAAATCCGCAGTTTCTCCACGGTGCCGGTCATCATGCTGACGGTCAAAGGCGAGGAGGAGGATCGCGTGCGCGGGCTGGATTTGGGAGCGGATGACTACATCACCAAGCCGTTCAGCCCGCGCGAGCTGGTCAGCAGGATCAAGGCGGTACTGCGGCGTACGGAAGCGGCCATGCCGGCCTCCCAGGGGCTGGTAGTGGTAGATGACGATCTGCAGATTGACTTCGACCAGCGCGAGGTGATCGTGTGCGGAAACCGGGTCAAGCTCCGCCCGACGGAATACCGGCTTTTATACCATCTGGTCAACAACGCCGGCTGGGTAATGACCCACGAGATGCTGCTTTCCAAAGTGTGGGGGCACGAGTACCGCGATGATCACCAGCTTTTGCGCCTGTATATCACCTATCTCCGCCAGAAAATCGAGCCGGACCCAGCCAACCCCAAATACATCCTCACGGAGCACGGCATCGGGTACCGTTTCGTGGACTTTCGCGGCCGGCGCGCCGGCCGCGGCCGCGAACCGACCGAGGCCGGCTGACGGTATCCTCTGCAACTCTAATGAAATTCTAACAAATCTCTAGCATACTTCTAACACCATCCGCATACAATGGGAATAGCCCACTGCGGGCGAAGTTTCGCATGCCGGCGAAGAGGTGGAGCATGACGCCGAGATGGCAGTGTGCCAACTGCGGTATCGTCTTTTCCTGGCGTCCCACGGTCATCCGCGGCACCGTCTACTGCTGTGTGGGATGCAGTCGCGGGGGGCCGTGCACGTGCGATTACGCGCGTCTGCCGGCCATGGATCAGAACCTGCCACTGGCCCGGGCCAGCGGGCAGGGCCACATTGTACCGCGGCGAGACCCGGGCGCGGACACCGCGGATGACACTCGGACTTGAGACCATCCCGCCGGCATGACACAGGATAGCAATCATATCATGGTTATCAGATAGGAGGGATACACTATGGGTAAGATCGTGGGAATTGACCTGGGCACAACCAACTCGGTGATCGCCGTGTTAGAGGGCGGTGAGCCGGTGGTGATCCCCAACGCGGAAGGAAGCCGCACCACGCCGTCGGTGGTGGCATTCACCAAGAGCGGTGAGCGTCTGGTGGGCGCGCCGGCGAAGCGCCAGGCCATCGTCAACCCGGAGAACACCGTGTTCTCCATCAAGCGCTTTATGGGCCGGCGCTTTGAGGAGGTCGAGGTAGAGCGCCAGCGCGTGCCGTATAAGGTGGTGAAGGGGCCGGCCGGCGATGCGCGCGTCTACATCCCGGTCATGGGCCGCGAGTACACGCCCCAGGAAATCTCGGCCATGATCCTGCAGAAGCTCAAGCAGGACGCTGAGGCCTACCTGGGTGAGCCGGTCACCAAAGCGGTCATCACCGTGCCGGCGTACTTCAACGACTCTCAGCGCCAGGCCACCAAGGATGCCGGCAAGATCGCCGGCCTCGAGGTCCTGCGCATCATCAACGAGCCTACCGCCGCCTCCCTGGCCTATGGCCTGGACAAGAAGAAGGCAGAGACCATCCTGGTCTTCGACCTGGGCGGCGGCACCTTTGACGTCTCCATCCTGGAGGTCGGCGAGGGCGTCTTCGAGGTGAAGGCCACCTCTGGCGATACCCATCTGGGCGGCGATGACTACGACCAGGTCATCGTCAACTACATCGCCGATGAGTTCAAGAAGGAGTACGGCATTGACCTGCGCGAGGACCGCCAGGCGCTCCAGCGCTTGAAGGAAGCGGCGGAGAAGGCCAAGATCGAGCTTTCCAGCGTGATGGAGACGGAGATCAACCTGCCGTTCATTACCGCCGATGCCAGCGGTCCCAAGCACCTGCTGATGAAGCTGACCCGCTCGAAGTTCGAGCAGTTGAGCGAGCATCTGACCCAGCGCCTGCGCGGGCCGGTGGAACAGGCTCTGCGCGACGCCAAGCTGACGCCGGCCGACATTGATGAGGTCATCCTGGTGGGCGGCGCCACCCGCATGCCCGTGGTCCAGCGTCTGGTGCGTGAGATGCTGGGCAAGGAGCCGAACAAGGGCGTGAACCCAGATGAGGTGGTGGCAGTCGGCGCGGCCCTGCAGGCCGGCGTGCTGGCCGGCGAGGTCAAGGACGTGGTTCTGCTGGACGTTACCCCGCTGTCCCTGGGCGTGGAGACCCTCGGCGGCGTGATGACGGTGCTCATCCCGCGCAACACCACCATCCCGATCCGCAAGAGCGAGATATTCACCACCGCCGAGGATAACCAGACAGCGGTGGAGATTCACGTCCTGCAGGGCGAACGGCCTATGGCGGCCGACAACATGACGTTGGGCCGCTTCCGGCTGGAGGGTATCCCGCCGGCGCCGCGCGGTGTGCCGCAGATTGAGGTAACCTTCGACATCGACGCCAACGGCATCCTGAACGTCTCGGCCAAGGACCTGGCGACCGGCAAACAGCAGTCGGTGCGCATCACCGCCACCACCAACCTCAGCAAGGATGACATCGACCGCATGGTGCGGGAGGCGCAGATGCACGCGGAGGAGGACCGCCGGCGGCGGGAGCTGGCCGAAGCGCGCAACCAGGCGGACTCGCTGGCCTATACCACCGAGAAGACCCTGCGGGAAGCCGGCGACCGCGTCCCACCCGAGGACCGCTCCGCCCTGGAACGGCTTATCGCCGATGTGCGCGAGGCCATAAAGGGTGAGGACATCTCCCGCATCCGCCGGACCATGGATGAGCTTCAGCGGGCGACCTACCGCCTGTCCGAGAAGCTCTACGGCTACGCGGGTGCGCCGGGGGCTGGCCCGAGCACTGCCGGCACTGCCGCTCATGAAGGTGGCACCGCCCGCGGCAGTGAAGAGGACGTGGTCGAGGGCGAGTTCCGCCAGATTTAACGCCGTCCCAACGCCAGTCTGGACAAGCGGAACTTGTCCAGACTGGCGCTTTGTTATATCATGGGGGTGTGGAAAAAGTCACCTGGCAGTTGAAACTGCGGCTGTGCCTGCGAAGTCATCCTGCGCCGATTTCGCGAAGCCTGTCTGCACAGGCTTTGCAGTTGTTGCCGTGGCTTCAGCCGTCAAGCCGCGTCCGAGCTGAAAGCCAGGATAAGATGAGCTGAAGGCTGTGAAGGAGGATTAGTGAAGCATGGTATTCTGGTGGGACCCGATGTACTTCGTGTTCGCACTGCCGGCGCTTCTGCTGGCCATGTACGCTCAGTGGAAGGTGCGGGCCGCCTATGCACGCTATCTGCGAGAGCCGAACTTCCGCGGCATCAGCGGGGTAGAAGCGGCCGAAGCATTACTGCGCGGCCAGGGCCTGGACCATATCTCCATTGAAGGCACGCCGGGCGAGCTGACCGACCACTACGACCCGCGCAGTAAGACCCTGCGCCTGTCTCCAGCGGTGGCCCGGAGCCGCTCTGTGGCGGCGCTGAGCATCGTCGCTCATGAGGTGGGGCATGCCCTGCAGGACGCGCAGGGGTATGTGCCTTTGCGCATCCGCTCTGGCCTGGTGCCGGCGGTGACCGTGGCGGCCTGGGTCGGGCCGGTGCTCTTCTTCATCGGACTGCTGTTCGGCTCGCCGAACCTGGCCTGGGCCGGCGTGCTGGCATTCTCCGCCGGCGCGGTCTTCGCCCTGGTTACCCTGCCAGTGGAATTCAACGCTAGTCAGCGCGGTCTCCAGCTTTTGCGCACGTACAGCCTGGTGGACAACCGCGAGCTGGCCGCCGCCAAGAGCGTGCTGGATGCCGCCGCCCTGACCTACGTGGCGGCCCTGGCACAGACCCTTTCCACCCTGCTGTACTACATCTTCCTGCTCGGCGGCTTCCGCCGGCGCGATTGACGTCCCTGACGCAGCACACAGGCGCCCTGATTGGGCGCCTGATTTTTTCCGCTTGTACCGCCAACAGGAGGTGAGCGATGCGCACCCTTGCAGGGCAGCTATTCTGGCGAGTGGCATTTGTGCTTATCGTGCTTTTCGCTCTGCTGGGCTGTCAGGTTATTGGTTCTGCCCGGCTCTCTCCCAGCAGTGCTGCGGGATCCGCTACGGCGACACCCTTTGTGCCGCCGGCGCCCACCTCTACGCCGGCGCCACCGACGCCGGCCCCAACTCCCACCGCTGCCGGCGGGGAGCTGGACCTGGAGACCCTCTTCGCCCTGGCCGATTGGGAGGACCAGCTCATCTCAGCCATTTATGAACGCGTCAGCCCTTCGGTAGTGCACATCACTACCCGCATCATTTATGCGGACTTCTTCTTCGGCGTTTATCCCGAAGAGGGCGCCGGCTCCGGCTTCGTCTTTGACAAAGATGGGCATATTGTCACTAACTATCACGTGATTGAGAATGCCCAGACCATCGAGGTAACCTTTGGGGAGGACCTGACAGTGCCGGCGGGGGTGGTTGGGACGGACCCGCCCAATGACCTAGCGGTGCTGAAAGTGGACCTGCCGGCGGACCAGCTCCAACCGGTGGAGCTAGGCTCATCCGAGGAACTGCGGGTGGGACAGCGTGCGCTGGCCATCGGCAGTCCCTTCGGCCAGTTCGACCGCACCCTGACGACCGGCGTCATCAGCGCGCTGGGGCGCACCCTGCAGACGGAGAGCGGCCGGGTGATCCGCAAGGTCATTCAGACCGATGCGGCCATTAACCCCGGCAATTCCGGCGGGCCTCTGCTGGACAGCCGCGGCCGGCTGATCGGCGTGAACACCGCCATTGTCTCGCCCAGCGGGGCCTCGGCTGGCGTGGGGTTTGCCATCCCGGTAGATACCGTGCGGCGTGTGGTGCCGGTGCTGATTGCAAAGGGATATTACCCCCATCCCTGGATAGGCATCCTGGGATACTCCATCACGCCGGCGCTGGCGCGGCGCCTGAACCTGCCGGTGGAGCAGGGCATCTTAGTAGCGCGGGTGTACAACAACAGCCCGGCGGCGCGCGCCGGCATTCGCGGCGCCACCAGACAGGTGGTCATCGGCAACCAGGTGGTGCTGGCCGGCGGAGACATCCTCACTGCCATTAACGGGCACCCCATCCGCGACTGGGACAGCCTGGACGCCTATCTCGAGGAGAACACCGTGGTAGGCGATGTGGTGAACGTGACCCTCCTGCGCGATGGCCGGGAGCGCACCGTCCAGGTGGAGCTGGCGGAGGAGCCGCGCTCATAGGGTGAGTTCTAACAAAACTCTAATACTTCTCTAATGCCATTCTAACGCCGGCCTGTTAATATGGGAATCGTCAAGTGCAGTGATACACCTTACACCAATCCTGTGAATGTAAGGAAAGGAGGTGAGGCGTATGTCGCTGATGCGGTGGCAACCCTTTGAGGAGCTCATGTCCCTGCGTGAGGCGATGGATCGCTTGTTCGAGGAAAGCATCGTTTGGCCGCGGAGCCTGCTTGCGCCGGCGGCGCAGACCTTCGCCGTGGATATCTACGAGACCAAGGACGACGTGGTGGTCAAGGCCAGCCTGCCCGGCGTCAAGCCCGAAGATGTCGAGGTCTCTGTGGTCGGCGACACCCTGACCATCAAGGGTGAGGTGAAGGAAGAGAAGGACATCAAAGAGGAGAACTACATCCGCAAGGAGCGCCGCTACGGGTCCTTCTGCCGGTCCTTCACTCTGCCGGTGTCGGTGAACGCCGACAAGGCTACGGCGGAGTTTGAGAACGGCGTGCTGACCCTGACGCTCCCCAAGGCGGAGGAGGTCAAGCCCAAGACCATCGCCATCAAGGCTAAGAAATAATCGGCTGTAAGGGGCGAGGCCATCGGAGCATCAATGGCGCACGCCTCGCCCCCATTTCGTTCGATGTCACATGACGGACGATAGACCACAGACGATGGACGATGGAGCATGGGACATCGTCCATGGTCCGTGGTCTATATCCCAGCCAAGGAGGTGATGCGCTATGTCGCTGGATCGTTGGGAGCCATTCCGGGAGTTTATGACACTGCGGGAAGCGATGGACCGGTTGTTTGAGGAGAGCCTGGTGAACTGGCGCCGGCTGGGCGTGGGCGCCGGCGAACGCACCATGCGCCTGCCCATCGACGCCTATGCCACCGATAACGAGATCGTCATCATTGCCCCGGTGCCGGGCGTCAATCCGGAGGAGGTGGAGATCACGCTGGAAGGCGATACGCTGACCATCAAGGGCGAGATCAAGCCGCCCCTGGAAAACGTGGACTATATCTTCCAGGAGCGCGCGTACGGCCCCTTCAGCCGCACCCTGACGCTGAACGTGCCAGTGGATGCGGAGAAGGCCGAGGCAACTTTTGAGAACGGTCTTCTCACCCTGACCATTCCGAAGGCGGAAAGCGTCAAACCCAAGACCATCAAGGTCAAGTCCAAGTAAGCGAGCGATGCCTCCCGCAGGTTTCTCTGCGGGAGGCATTTTTATCCCCCGCCGGCCAATGTCTTGCGCCGGCATTCTGCCTCGTGTATACTATCAGCAACCCGCGGCATACGCGCGGGAATCTATCCCTCTCACAGGCGGTGAAACGCGCATGGTGCGGATGGGTTGGCGTCTCTGGATGATCTGTATTGCTCTGCTGAGCATCCTGCTGGCCGGCATGCCGGCGGCCGGCCATGCCCAACCTGCCCCCCGCATCTCCTCCGCCAGTGATGCCGTGGAACAGCTCATCGCCGGCATGACCGTGGAAGAGCGGGTTGGCCAGCTTTTCCTGGTCACCTTTATGGGCAACCAGGCCCCGCCCGACTCGGATATCGCGGAGTTGATCCAGACCTACCGCGTAGGCGGCGTGGTCCTGCTGGCGAGCAACGGCAACATCGTCAACCGGGGGGATACCCCCCGCCGGACCGCGGAACTGGTGAATCAGCTCCAACAACTCGCGCTGACTGCCCCGCCGCTGGAGAGCAAGTACCCACTCCTAGGGCCGGCCGGCATCATCACCCCTACCCAAACGGTCACCCCGACCGGCAGGACACCCATCCCGCTCTTTATCGCCGTGGACCATGAGGGGGACGGATACCCCTACACGCGCCTGCGCAACGGCTTTACCCCGGTGCCCAGCAACATGGCCATGGGCGCGACCTGGTCGCCGGCGCTGGCCGAGACCGTCGGGCAAATCGTGGGGGCCGAACTGCGCGCCGTGGGTATCAACATGCTGTTAGGCCCCTCTCTGGACGTCCTGGACACCCCGCGGCCAGGCGGGCGCGGGGATATGGGCATCCGCACTTTCGGCGGCGACCCGTACTGGGTGGGAACGCTGGGAGAAGCCTACATCCGCGGCGTGCATCTTGGGAGCGCCGGCGGCATTGTCACCGTCGCCAAGCACTTCCCGGGCAACGGAGGGAGTGACCGCCGGCCGGATGAAGAGATTTCCACCGTCAATAAGTCGCTCAAAGAGCTGTACCGCATCGAGCTGGCGCCCTTCTTCGCCGTCACCAAAGAGCCTAAGCTTGGCAGTCCGTCGGTAACCGACGCGCTGATGACCTCGCATATCCGCTACCGCGGTTTCCAGGGCAACATCCGCCAGCTTACGCGGCCCATTTCCTTTGATGCGCAGAACCTGCCGGCCCTCATGCAGTTGCCGGAGTTCGCGCCCTGGCGGGAGGCCGGCGGACTGCTGGTCAGCGACGCGTTGGGTGTGCCGGCAGTGCGTAAATATTATGACCCGCAGTTGCAGACTTTCCCTTACCGGCAGATCGCCCAGGAGGCATTCCTGGCCGGCAATGACCTGCTGACCCTCTCCCAATTTGCCCTGCACGATAACTGGGATGAGCAGTTCGAGAACATCAAGGCCACCATCACCTTCTTCCAGGAGAAATACGTCAGCGACCCCAACTTCCGTGCTCGAGTAGATGACTCCCTGCGCCGCATTCTGGCGCTGAAACTGCGGCTGTATCCTTCCTTCTCCCCTGATAAAGTGCTGGTGGACCCGGACGCGGTCGGGGACGTGGTGGGTAAGGGGGTAAGCGTGGTAAGCGAAGTGGCCAAACAGGGCTTGACGCTCATCTACCCTGGCCCGGAGGAGCTGGCGGACCGGCTTCCCAGCCCGCCCCTTTCGGATGAGCCGATCGTCATCTTCACTGATGTGCGTCAGGCCTTGGACTGCTCCGACCATGCGCTCTGTCCACCCTTTACCCTGTTGGGGGTAGATGACTTCGCGGAGCAAATCCTGAAGCTGTACGGGCCGGCGGGCACTGGTCAGATCCAGCCCGACCTGATCACCAGCTTCAGCTTCGCGGATCTGTGGGCATACGTACACCCGGAGGCCGGCGAATCCAGCCCGGAGGCCCGCAAGGCTCTCGAGGATGCGCTGGTGAAGTCGCAGTGGGTGGTCTTCGTTATGCTGGACATTGACCCCACCCATTACCCGGCTTCCGCCGCCCTGCGGGATTTCCTGCGGGAAAGCGAATCGTTCCTGCGCAATAAGAACATCATCGTTTTTGCTCTGGCGGAGCCGTATTACCTGGACACCACGGAGATCAGCAAGCTGACCGCCTACTATGCCTTGTACAGCAAGATGCCGCCCTTCATCGAGGTGGCGGTGCGCACGCTGTTCCAGGAGATCACGCCGCGCGGTGCCTCGCCGGTCTCCATCGCCGGCATCAACTATGACCTCATCTCCGTCACCGAGCCGGACCCCGATCAGATTATCCAGGTGCGGTTGAACACGCCGGCCGGCAGTGACCCAGCCAAAAGCGTGGATATCACCGTGGGCAGTACGCTCTCGCTCATCGCCGGCCCCATCCTCGACCACAACGGCCGCCCGGTGCCCGACGGCACGCCGGTGGAGTTCCGCCTGTTCTATCCCGCGGAATCCCTGGAGCTTCCGCGCCTGCGCACGACTACCGTCAACGGTCTGGCAGAAGGCTCTGTGGTGCTGGAGCGGGTAGGACAGCTCAACGTTACCGCCTCGAGCGGCAATGCCGTGCGCTCGACCACCCTGCAGGTGGTCATTTCGGGTAATGAGCCGGCGCAGATTTCCACCGTAGTGCCCAGCCCTACCGCTACATTCACTCCCACCAATACGCCGCCGCCGACACCCACACCGCGGCCGACCGCCACGCCGGTGCCGGCGGTAACCCCTACAGAGACATCCGCCGGCGGCTCCGCGGCCGGCAAGCCCACGGCCGGCGGCCGCTGGGGGGTGCTGGGCATGACGCTCCTGGCGCTGTTCGCTATGGGCGGCATCGCCGGCCTGACCTGGGCGCTGATGCACCACTCGCCCATCATCGGGGCGCGGCTGGCGCTCTGGCTGATGATCGGTGGGCTGACAGCTTATGTGCTGTACGTGCAGGGCATTTTGCCGGCGGGCCGGCCGGGCGGGGAATCGGCTGACTGGCTGGCGCCGGTGATCTCTGCTGTCGGAGGGCTAGTGGTCGCCGGCATCTACCTGGCGCTGGATAGGCGGCTGAGACGCCCTTCCAGCCGCTGAAGCGTATCAGTGGATGGGACCGAAAGCGGTGACGATAAGGGCGAAGATAAGCAGTACCAGAAAGAGGATAAGGGGCAGGCGCAGTGCGGCGAGCCAAGCGTCTGAACTGGCCGGCGCTTCTGCGGATGCAGGTGCCTGCCCTGCTTCCGTCGGTTCGCCGAAGAAAAGCTCCTGCCGAAACGCCGCCACCGTAGGCGGACGCTGGTCAGGATGCATCTCCAGTGCGTGCATGATGGCGCGGTTGGTGCGATCGGAGACAGTAGGGTTCAGATCGCGCACGCTGGGCAAAATGCCGGGTTTCAGAAAGCGCTGTTTGGCGTCTGCCGGCGGTTTGCCCGTCAGCAGATGATAGAGCGTGGCGCCAAGGGAGTAGATATCGGAGCGCGGGTCGGTGTGGCCGATATCGCCGCCGTACTGCTCCAGCGGCGTGTACTGCACCGTGCCGCGGCCCTGCAGGACGGTGATAGTGCGGTTATCGTCGGGGAGCATCAATTTGACCAGGCCGAAGTCTACCAATTTGATGGTGCCGGCCGGCGTGAGCTTGATGTTGCCGGGCTTGATATCGCGGTGAAGCACCGGCGGGTCCTGCGAATGGAGATATTCCAGCGCGTCGCAGAGCTGTGCGGCCCAGCGCAAGACCTCCTCTTCGGGGAGAGGGTGTCCCTGGATGAGGGCCTCTTCGAGGAGCTGGCGCAGGTCTTTGCCGGCGACATAGTCCATGACCAGAAATTCACGGCCGGCCTCGGAGAAGTAGTCGGAAACCTTGGGTAAATTGGGGTGATCCAAACGCGCCAGCACAGAGGCCTCGCGGTAAAACTGTTCGCGGGCCTGTCTGGCCGACACAGGATCAGCACCCAGGTCTGGGCGAATTTCTTTGATAGCACAGGCACGCCCTTCCAGGAGCAGGTCGTCGGCCCGGTAGACGGCGCCCATGCCGCCCTCGCCGACGAGTTCCGTGATGCGGTAGCGCTCTTTCAGGACGGTGCCAGGAGCGAGCGGCTCGACCAAGGGATTTCTCTTCTCCTCCGATAGCCCATGACGGAGAGTCGTGCCAACGACAAGGTGATGTCACGCCGCTGGTGGGGGCGACTCCACGTATAACTATAGCGGAGAGTCATGCGGTTGTCAAACGCCCTGCGATTGAGGGGATATGACGATGCAGAACCAGGATGTCGGGATTTTGATACTGCGAGAGGGTGAAGGTTGTGGGCAAATCTGGTCATTAAGCCGGCCGGAAATGGTCATCGGCCGGGACGAATCGTGCGACATCGTGCTGGGTGACCGCAAGGTCTCCCGCCGGCATGCCAGTATCCGCCGCCAGCCCGACGGCTACTATATCACCGACCTGCAAAGCAAGAACGGGACCTTTGTCAACGGTGAGGCACTGCTCGGGACGCGCCGGCTGTACGACGGGGACGAAATCCAAATCGCCCTGTGCTACCGGCTGGCCTTCGTGGATGCCGGCGCCACTGTCCCGCTGAGCCTGGAGGAGACCTTCCGGCGCGGCCTGGTGCTGGACAAAGAGGCTCGCATGGTCTATCTGCATCGAAAGGCGCTGGACCCTCCGTTATCGCCGGCCCAGTTTCGCCTGCTGGAACTGCTGTACGACAACTGCGATCGGGTCGTCAGCCGGGAAGAGATCGTCTCCGCGGTCTGGCCGGATGAATCGGCCGACGGTATCACCGAGCAAGCCATTGATGCCCTGGTGCGCCGGCTGAGAGAGCGTCTGGCCGAGCTGGACCCCTCCTGGCAGTTCGTCGTCACCGTGCGCGGGCATGGGTTCCGCTTCAACCGCCCGTAGGGCCGGATGATGGCCGGCCGCCGGCCGCAGACTTGAACTCCTCGTTATAAATGACGGCGAAGATATCTCGGTCGGCGGGGACCAGAATCTCCTCCGGCCGGATCTCGCGTTCTGTGAAAGTCACCGGCGCATCCTCGATGAGCACGAAGGGTGTGCGCTCGTTCGCTTCTCCCCCCACGACGACTGCGGCGGCCGCCAGCCCATCCGCCACCATGCGCTCGGTATACTGGAGGGGCCGGCCGAAGATATCGGGCTGGCCCCGCTGTACATCTAACCCCTCAAACCCCCAGAAGGCCAGTGCCATGCCCGTGAAACCGCGCCGCAGGGGGGTGGAGCGGGCGTCGGTCAGGATCACGCCCACATGGTCTATCCCGTACGCGGCGCGCAGGTCCTGCCAGAACCCCTTGGCCCATTCCCATGGACGGTGCGGCCATAAGATCACGTAGCCCAGCGGGGCGTTGGACATGTCAATGCCGGCGTTGGCAATTAAAATGCCATCCTTGAGCGTCAGCCAGATGACATTGGACGCAAAGACATGGTCCGCCTCGCGCAGGATGAGCTCCATCCAGCGGGCATAGGTTTCCGGGTCCTTGCCGGCATCCAGCCGGCGGGCCTCCCGTGCCGCCGGCGAGGGCACCACGGAGGCCAGCTCCACAAGGCGCCCCTGTTCCAGCGCCACCACCTTGGAAGCCACACAGATAATGTCACCGTCGCGCAGAGGACGAGGCAGGGACTCCTGCAAGATGGGGAGAAGCGGCTGGCGAGGTCCGATCACGGGCGTTTGAACGGCGGTCACACGCACGGCTGATTCTCTCCTCATAGAGTGTGTGGCAACGTATGGTACCATAACCTGCCCGCTTTACAAATTTGCAAGGGCTGAAACAGCACCATTCGCAAACCCTAGCCTGCTATCCCCACCGGGCGGCCTGACCGAAGCCACGGCAATAACTGCGAAGCCTGCGCAGGCTTCGCGAAGTCGGCGCCGGCCGCAGTTTCAACGCCAGGCGATGAGCCAATACCCGCAAATCGTTTGACTCTCTCAACACCCTCCTCACCCCGCACTTGACAGGTTGTATATATAGGAGTATAATATAAATAGCGTTGGGCTTTGCCGCTATTCCATCATCGAAAGGAGGCATCCATGGCACAAGAACTGGTTCAGGCCATTGCCGACCTGAACGAAAAGGAGGCAGTGGCGCTCACCCGCTCCCTCTTGGAGAAGGGCGTCAGCCCTCTGGAGGTCCTCGACGACTGCCGGGCCGCCATGCAGATCGTCGGGGAGCGTTTCGAGTGTAAGCAGGCCTTCATCCCCGAACTGATCTTCGCCGGCGAGATCCTCAAACAAATCACTGAAATCGTCAAACCCTATCTTCAGCGCGAGGCGGCCGCCGGCAAAAAGCTCGGCAAGGTGGTCATCGGCACGGTCCAGGGCGATATCCATGACATCGGCAAAAACATCGTCGTCTTTATGCTGGAGATCAACGGCTTCGACGTGACCGACCTGGGCGTGGATGTGCCGGCAGACCGCTTCGTACAGGCGGTGAAGGAGAACGGCGCCGGCATCGTCGGCCTGAGCGGCTTCCTCACGGTCGCCTACGAACCCATGAAACAAACCGTACAGGCCTTGCGTTCTGCCGTGCCAGGGGTTAAAATCATGATCGGCGGCGGCCCTATTAACGAGCAGATTCGCGAATACACCGGTGCCGATGCCTGGGGCAAGAGCGCCGTTGACGCTGTTGCCATCGCCAAAGCGTGGGTAGGAGCGTGAGCCATGAGCACCGAATGGAAGACCATGACCACAGAGCAGAAGTACGAGGCCCTGTGGGCCAAGTTCCTCTCCACCGAGGGCAAGCCGTTCGCCTCCCCCCAGGTCGCCGAGCTCTATCGGCGCAGGGTCCAGCGCCTGAAGGATGTCTGCGAGCTCAAGAAGCCCGATTCCATCCCCATTTTGCTCGCCGCCGGGAACTATGTGGCGGAGTACGCCGGCATCTCGCACGGCGACATGATGTACGATTACGACAAAATGGCGGAGGCCATCATCAAATTCAACGTGGATTTCGACCTGGACTACCAGGTCGCCGGCAACGGCCTCCCCGGCAAAGCCTTCGACCGATTGGGGTTCCGCACCTACCGCTGGCCAGGCAATGGGCTTCCCAAGCACATGCCCTTCCAGATGGTCGAGGACGAGTACATGCTCCCCGATGAGTACGACCAGCTCATCGCCGACCCGGAGGGCTTCTTCCTGCGCGTGTACATGCCGCGCATCATGAAGAGCCTAGAAGGCTGGAAGATGCTCCCCTCGCTGTACGGCGTAATGGAACTTCCCATGGCGCTGATCCTGCTGGGCGCGCTGACCGTGCCGGCGGTGCAGGAAGGCTTCCAGGCCTGGATCGATGCCGGCCGGCTGGCAGGGGAATTCTTCGCCGCCGCCGGCAAAGCCGGTGCCCAGCTCACCTTTGGGCACGGCATGCCCAACTACCTGGGCGGCTTCACCAAAGCGCCCTTTGACATCATCGGGGATACCCTGCGCGGCACCCGCGGCATCATGATCGACATGTACCGCCAGCCGGACAAGGTGCTGGCCGCCGTCGAACGGCTGGTGCCCATTGCCATCCAGATGGGCATCGAGGCGGCCATGGGCGCCGGCCTGCCGCTGGTCTTCATCCCCCTGCACAAAGGCGCTGACGGCTTCATGTCCACCAAGGACTTCAACCGCTTCTACTGGCCGACCCTCAAGGCCGTCTGTGGGGGGCTCATCGAGGCCGGCTGTGTGCCGTTCCTCTTCGTCGAAGGCGGCTACAACGAACGGCTGGACGCGCTGGCCGATTCGCCTCTGCCGGCCGGCAAGAGCATGTGGATGTTTGACTACACCGACCTTGTCGAAGTCAAGAAGAAGCTGGGGGGCTGGGCCTGCTTCGGCGGCAACGTGCCGGTCTCCCTCTTCTACGCCGGCACGCCTCAGCAGATGGCCGACCATGTCAAGAAATTGATCGACACCGTCGGGCAGGACGGCGGGTACTTCATCGCACCCGGCGCGGTGATTGACAATGCGCGGCCCGAGAACCTGCACGCCTTCATCCAGACGGCGCGCGAGTACGGCAAATACTAATTCGCCGGGTGGGTGGTAAAAGGATGCGCCGGCGGCTAGGAAAGCGACCTGGCCGCCGGCGCAGTAGTATACCCTCCATAAAACCCACGAGAGCTGAGGACGTGGGGGGTCCTCAGCTCTCTATGTGAAAAGGAGGAGAAGAAGAGACTGATTCAATTATTCACTTGCAGTATATTGCGCCGGCGCGCAGAAAACTGGACGCGAACCCGACGATTTCCCTACGCAACGCCGGCGCGCCGCACGCTGTGCCGAACCTGCGTTAGAAGGGCAGGTCCTCTTCGCTCTCCGGCAGTTCCACGCCGGGCTCCACCCCCGGTGCCTCGCCGCGGCCGCCGACAAAGCGCACCACCCGCGCCCGCACCTCGAACGAGGCGCGCGGGTTGCCGTTCTGGTCGGTCCAGATGCGCGGCCCGCCGGTGTTCGGGTCGGCCACCAGGGTGCCTTCGACCAGCACCTGCCGGCCCTTGGACAGATACTCATTGCAAATCTCCGCCTGCTTGCCCCATACCGTCACCCGCCACCAGGTGGTGCGTTCCTGCGTCTCCCCGCTCTGATCCACCCAGCGCTCGTTGGTGGCCACGTTGAAGTTCGTCACCGGCGTGCCGTTCGGTGTGTAGCGCATGACAGGGTCACCGCCCAAATTGCCCAATAGAATCACCCGATGAAACATGTGACTGCTCCTTTCGCTGTAACATCAAAACGAATGATGGATGTATCTGCATCATACTGCAAGTTCGGCGCGCTGTCAACGGTGGGCCGGGATTTTCAACATCCTTATCACAGGAGGGTGTTGCAAAAGCTTGGCAGTTGAAACTGCGGCTGTGTGTCTGCGAAGTCGGCGCAGGCCGACTTCGCGAAGCCTGCCTGTGCAGGCTTCGCAGTTGTTGCCGCGGCTTCAGCCAGGCCGCTTCCACAGATTGTATGTTTGGACCCCTTCAACACCCTCACCCCAAGCCCTTGACCTCCCTAACGGACATCCCTATAATTAGGTACCGCCGGCGCTCGTGTCCCAGTCCCTCTGGCGAGGTAATGGATTCAGCGGAGCTGAAAACATCACTGCGACAGCCCGATCGTACAGGCGTATCCCATGCCGCACACCCTGTCATGAACAACAGCGCGCCGCGTTGGAAAGGAGGGACTGCGGTTATGATGTCTGAATCCACTGATGCCCTACACCCATCGGTGTCCGTCCCGGAACGGGAGCCGCTCTGGTGGCGCATCTCTATCCTCGTGCTGGTAGCCTCCGCATATCTCTTCCGCTTTGTCCAAACCCAACAAGACCCTGACCTCTGGGGGCATGTCCGCTTCGGGCTGGATGCCCTGCGGACAGGGAGCATCGCCCGCACTGACCCATATTCCTATCTCACCGCCGGCCTGACCTGGATCAATCACGAGGTGATCGCAGAGCTGGCCATGGGATTGGCGTACAGCCTCCTTGGGCCGCTGGGGCTGAACCTTCTGCGCATGACCCTTGGCCTGGCCACGCTGGCGGTCATTTGGACCACACTGCGCCGGCGCGGCTTCACACTGCTGGTGACTGCCTCTCTGATAATGATAGCCATGTTTGCCATGGCCTTACACCTGATCGAAATGCGGCCGCATCTCTTTACACTGCTCTTTTTCACCCTCACCATTGTCATTCTGCAGACTGCGGAACGGCGCGGCCCCCGGGTTCTGTGGCTCCTGGTGCCGATATTCTGGGCCTGGATCAACTCTCACGGCGGGGTGCTCGCCGGCCTGGGCGTTGCCGGCTTATGGACCTTCATCCGCCTGCTCCAGATCGGCTTTCAGCGCGACATTGCCCCTTCCGGGCGACTGCGTGAAGGCATCCGCCATATCACGCCTCTGCTAGCTGGCCTGGCCGCCGCGCTGATCACACCGTACGGGCCTGATTTGCTGGCATTCCTACTGCGCACCGCGACCGGTTCGCGGCCAGAAATCGCGGATTGGCAACCCCTGCCTCTGGTGTCCGGGGTGGGTGTCGCGTACCTGACCTGCTTAGGCGTTACCCTGCCCGGACTGCTGTTCAGCCGGCGCCGGCGCTCGGTTCCATGTATGATCATCTATGCGGTAATGGCGCTGGCGCCCTTCCTGGCGGTGCGGCATCTGCCGCTGTTCGGTAGCGCCGCGGTGCTTATCGCCGGCGAGCATCTCAACGACATTTGGGTGCGCTGGCGCGGTGCGCAGGACACGCGCCCCGGGCAGGCCAGCCGGCTCTTCCAGTACCTTGTCATCGGCACATCTGTGGCATTCGCTGTTGCCAGCGTCGCGCTCTCCATCGGGAAAATCTCGTCCATCCCTGTGAATGCCAAGCTCTACCCCATCCGTGCTATCAAGCTCATCCGCGACAACGTTCCTGCCGGCAACCTGGCGGTGCATTTCAACTGGGGCGAATATGCCATCTGGCATCTGGGGCCGGCGGTCAAGGTCTCGCTCGACGGCAGGAGAGAAACGGTCTACTCGGAAGAATTATACCAGATGAACCTGCGCTTCATGATCGGACACCGGGATTGGGACACCCTGCTGGACGAGTATCCCACCGACATGGCGCTGGTGGACAGTCGGGGTGCCCCCTACAACCTCATGCAGTGCAAGCCTGGCTGGGTCATGGTGTATGAGGATGACTTCGTCGCGTTGTTCGTGCGGGAGGATTTCCCGTACCGCCAGGCGTTGGAACAGGCGGCCCCATCGGCAGTGATTGAGGAGGATGACCTGTTCTTCCCCTGACACTCCCCTTTCCTGGTAGCCGGCCGGTGCCGGCCGCAGTTCGAGCCGCTGGGCCGGCGGCTTCTCCGGTGCTCCCGGGAAATGCCTTGACGCACCATGCAAAACGCCCTATAATGGGGGCGTACAGCCGGCCACGCAATGCCCTGGAGGGCACAGGTGAAATGTCCCAAATGCGGTACCTGGAACCCGGATGACAAAATTCACTGCTGGCGCTGTCAGGCGGAGCTTCCCCGCCCCAAAGAGGAGAAAAAGCGCCGGCCGCCGACCCTTTCCTGGCTGTGGCTGTGGGTCATCATTATCATCCTGGCCATCGTGCTGATCCTCCAGACCTGCTTTGTCGCTGTTGAATGATGTTCACGGCACCCAGATATCGAGAAGCGCGGGGATGAAGTCAGAGCCTCACCCTGGTCACGCACCTGCCAGAACACCGCCGGCGGTCCGCCTCATCGCCGGCCTACTGCTCGCCCTCTTCCTCCTGGCGGAGGGAGTCCAGGCAGAAGGCCCGCGGCCGGCGCCGGAAATCCCTGCCTACGTCCCCGGCCAGTTGATCGTGCGCTTCCGCGAGGGCTTGCCGCCCATGATGATGGCCTCGGCTCTGCTCAGCGTCCGCATGCAGACGCTGGAAGTGGAAGAGGCCCTGGACCTCCAGCTTGTCGCCGTCCAGCCCGGGCTGGAGGAGAAGCTGATTGACCTGCTCAGCGCCAACCCGCTCATCGAATACGTCGGCCCCAATTACATCGCCCACATCGCCGGCGAGCCCAACGACCCGGCCTGGTGGCGGCAGTGGGACATGCGGCAGATCGGCATGCCCTCCGCCTGGGACCTGGCAAAGGGCGACAATATCATCATCGCCCTGATTGATACGGGTGTGGATGCCAGCCATCCGGAGCTGGCCGGCCGGCTCCTGGCCGGCTACGACTTCGCCAACGATGACAGCGACCCGCAGGACGACAACGGCCACGGCACCCATGTCGCCGGCATATTGGCCGCGGTCGGGGACAACGGCATCGGCATCGCCGGCATGGCCTGGCAGGCGCGCATCCTGCCCCTCAAGGTCCTCGACGCCAAAGGGGACGGCTCCTATTTCAACATCATCCGCGCCATCCGCTATGCCGCTGACCACGGTGCTCGCGTCATCAACCTCAGCTTGGGGGGCAGTTTCCACGACCCGAACCTTCAGCAGGCGGTGCAGTATGCCCGGGCAAAGGGATGTCTGGTCGTGGCGGCCGCCGGCAACCAGGGCGGTGCGCTCCTCTACCCGGCGGCGTACGGCGAGACGCTGGCCGTCGCCGCCACGGACGACCGTCAGCACCGGCCCTCCTATTCCAACTACGGCGTGGAAGTAGATATCGCCGCCCCCGGCGGCACCCAGACCACAGGTATCTACAGCCTGGCGCCTGGCGGCGGCTATTCCACGCTCTTCGGCACGTCCATGGCCGCCCCACACGTCTCGGGATTGGCGGCGCTCATCTGGAGCACAGCGCCGGCGCTGACCGTCGATCAAGTCGCCGGCATTATGAAAGAAACCGCCCTGAAAGTGGGTACCACGCCGTACAACACCGCCGGCTGGAACCAGGAGCTGGGCTATGGGCTGATCAACGCCCCAGCCGCTATCCAGCGCGCCCGACAGATGCAGGCGCCCACGCCGACGCCAACGCGCCCGCCGGCCGCTACCCCGACATTCACGCCATCACCGACACCGCTTCCTCTGCGCACCGTCACGCTCCAGCTCCGGGCCGGCTGGAACCTGGTGTCGTTCAATGTCCAGCCAGTGGATGACCGCATCCCCGTCCTGACCACGGAGCTGGGTTCGGCGCTGGAGGCCATCCTGAGCTTCCGGTGCGGCATCGGCGGTCTGTCCTACTACGCCGGCCTGCCGGCGGACACCAACAGCCTACAGTCGCTCCAGGGCGGACGCGGCTACTGGGTCAAGATGCGCGAGGCGCGGACATGGCGTATCACCGGCCAGCCCATCCCCGCCGATGCGCCCATCTCCCTGTGTGCCGGCTGGAACCTGGCCGGCTACCTCCCCGACCGGGAAATCTCCCTGGCCAGCGCGCTGGCCTCTTTAGGGGACAGGTACCAGATCGTGCTGGGCTATCATGACGGCCAGGCACGCTCGTACTACGCTGACCTGCCGGCGGGCCTGAACACCCTGCAAACCATGCGGCCCGGCCACGGGTATTGGATATACGCCCGACAGGCCGGCATCCTGACATACCCCGGCCGATGAGGGCCGGCATCCTTCCGATGGAGGAGCTTACTTATGGAAACTCTGCGCTTTATCCTCAACGGGCACCCCGTCCAGGTGGAGGACCTGGACCCATCCACCCCCCTGGCGCGCTTACTGCGCGATCAGCTCGGCCTCATCGGCACTAAGATCGGCTGTGGGGAAGGGGAATGCGGCGCCTGCACCGTCATTGTGGACGGCAAAGCGGTGGTCTCCTGTCTGTACCCGGCCTGGAAGGTCCAGGGCGCCCGGGTGGAGACCATCGAGGGGCTGAAACAGGGCGATCAGCTCCACGTCTTACAGCAAGCGTTCATTGAGGCCAATGCCTCGCAGTGCGGGTACTGCTCCCCGGGATTCATCATGTCCGCCAAGGCCCTGCTGGATGCCCATCCGCGGCCCAGCCGGGAGCAGATCATCCAGGCCATCGCCGGCAACCTCTGCCGCTGTACCGGCTACTACCAAATTGTAGATGCTATTGAGCTGGCGGCGCGCCGGCTGGCCGGCGAGGAGAACGGCACGCGGCCGGCCGAAGAGGGCCAGGGGAGGATAGTGCCATGAACCGCTATATCGGTGCCAGCGTCGAACGCTACGATATCGCCACCAAGGTCGCCGGCAGTCGCAAATATCCCCAGGATTTCAACATGGAGGGCCAGCTCTATGCCAAGGTGGTATGGAGCGAGTATGCCCATGCCCGTATCCTCGCCATTGACACGAAGGCGGCGGAGCAAGTGCCCGGCGTGGTAGCGGTGTTCACCCACAAGGATGTGCCGGTCAACGAGTACGGCATTTACCTGATGGACCAGCGGGTGCTGGCGCAGGACAAGGTGTATTCGGTGGGTGACCCGGTGGCCCTGGTGGTGGCGGAGAACGAGAAGGTCGCGGCACGGGCCGCCGGCCTGGTCAAAGTATCCTACGAGCCCCTGCCGGTGGTGACCGATGTCCGGCTGGCCATGCGCCCCGATGCCCCGCTGGTGCATGAGGAACGGGGCACGAATATTCTGCATCACATCCCCATCCGCGCCGGCAACATCGAGGAGGGATTCGCCCGGGCGGACGTCATCGTCAAGGGAAGCTACTATACGCCTCGCGTGGAACATGCCTTTATGCAGCCGGAAGCCGGCCTGGGCTATATAGATGAGCAGGGCCGGGTGACGGTCATCTGCGCCGCTCAGTGGCCCCATGACGACGTGCGCCAGATCGCCCACGCCCTTGCCCTGCCGGAGGAGCAGGTGCACGAGATTGTGCCGGCCATCGGCGGGGCTTTTGGCGGCCGGGAGGACATCTCCCTGCAAATCCTGGTGGCGCTGGCCGCCTATAAACTGCGTCGGCCGGTGAAGCTGGTCTACACGCGCGCCGAATCCATGCGCGGCCACGGCAAGCGCCATCCTTTCTACATGCGCTACCGCACCGGTGCCACGCGCGACGGCTATCTCACGGCCGTCGAGGTGGAGTGCATCACCGACGCCGGCTCCGCCGCTTCCACCAGCATTCCTGTGCTTCAGAACGCCGCCAGCTTCCTGGCCGGCCCCTATTATGTGCCGCACGCCCGCATTGACGCTTACACGGTCTACACCAACAACATCTTGACCATGGCTATGCGCGGCTTCGGTGCCACCCAGCCGCCGTTCGGCTATGAACTTCAGATGGATAAACTGGCTGAGGCGCTGGGCATGGACCCGGTGGAAATCCGCATGCGCAACCTGCTGGAGGACGGTATGCGGGCGGTGACCGGCAACATCATGCGGCACGGCACGGGCATTAAGAAGACGTTGGAGGAAGCGGCGCTGGCCGCCGGCTGGCGCCGGACCTCTGCCGGCTGGCAGAAACCAGACCTGGGAGCGCCGTCTGCTCCCCACAAACGGCGCGGCATCGGCATCGCCTGCGGCTATAAAAACGTGGGCTACAGCTTTGGCTTTGACGACAAATCTGAGGCACATGTGGAACTGCGCCTGGACCCGCAGGGGCAGATCGCACGGGTGCTTATCCGCATCGGGGCATCCGAGGTGGGCCAGGGGGTGCTGACCACGCTGACCCAGATCGCCGCCGAGACGCTGGATGTGCCCATCGAGAAAATCCGCCTGGCCCTGCTCGATACCGCGGTAGTGCCCAACGCCGGCTCCAGTTCCGCATCGCGCCAAACGTACATGTCCGGCAACGCGGTCATGCGTGCCTGCCAGAAGGCCCTAGAAGCATATTATGAGGCTCTACGGGCGGAAGAAGGCCAAGATGTCATCACCGCCTCTTACGTGTATCGCGCCCGGGAGATGACGCCCACCACCCCCTATGACCCTGTGACAGGACAGTGCGAGCCGCATATCAGCTACAGCTACAGCACGCAGGCGGCGATAGTGGAAGTGGATACCGAGACCGGCGAGGTGGAAATCCTGCGCATGGTGTCCTCGACGGACCTCGGCAGGGTAATTCATCCGGCCAACGTGTTCGGCCAGGTCGCCGGCGGCATTCATATGGGGGTTGGCTTCGCCCTGACTGAGGAGTTCATCCAGCAGGAGGGACAGATCATCACCCAGAGCTTCACGGGGTATCAGATCCCCACTGTGCTGGACATGCCGCGCGAGCTGATCCACCGCAACGTGGAGGTGGCGGACCCCACCGGGCCGTTCGGGGCTACCGGCCTGGGGGAAACGCCCACCCTTCCGACAGCGCCGGCCATCATCCATGCCATTCACGATGCGGTGGGCGTATGGATAGACAGCCTGCCGGCGACGCCGGAAAAGGTGTACCGCGCCATGCGGGAGATGGGGAAAAAGAATGCCAGGCGCCGCCAAGGCGGATGACCTGGCCAGATTCGATGATAACTATGGGGGATAGAAGATACGCGCCGGCGCTATTCCTCGCTGGGCTTCTTATACCGATACGTGATGCGCCCGCGCGTCAAGTCATATGGGGACATTTCCACGCGCACCCGGTCCCCAAGCAGTACACGGATGTAATACTTGTGCATGCGCCCGGACAGATATGCCAGCACCTCATGGCCCGTGTCCAGCCGCACGCGAAACATGGTGTTCGGCAGAGCCTCGATCACCGTGCCTTCGACTTCGAGCTTCTCCTCCTGTTTCGCCATACCCCTCCTCGCAGAATCAGTTTGATGGCATGAAAAAGGGCGCGCAGGAAAACCGCGCGCCCTCCAATCATTATAAGAAGTCGCGCAACTGCCGGCTGCGCCGCGGATGGCGCAGGCGGTTCAGGGCCTGCACCTCGATCTGCCGGATGCGCTCTCGCGTCAGCCCGAACTTGCGCCCCACCTCTTCTAAGGTGTAATAATGGCCGTCATGCAGGCCGAAGCGCAGGCGCAGGACGCGGGCCTCGCGCGCCGGCAGGGTATCCAGCAGTTCCTCGATCTTTTCCCGCAGTAGGGTGCGGTCCACCGTCTCGGGCGGCGGCGGCGTGCTCTCGTCCTCGATGAAACTGCCCAGCTCCGTCTCTTCCTCTTCACCGACCGGCTCCTCCAGGGAGAGGGTCCGGCGGGAGATGCGCAGCATCCAGCGCACCCGTTCCGGAGACAGATGCATCGCCTCGGCGAGCTCCTCGGGGGTCGCCGGCCGGCCAAGCTCCTGCTCCAACTGCCGGGCCACACGGTACAGCATGCGGATGCTGTCGCCCATGTGCACCGGCAGACGGATGGTGCGGCCCTGGTCGGACACGGCGCGGCTGATGGCCTGGCGGATCCACCAGGTGGCATATGTGCTCAGCCGGTAGCCGCGCCGATAGTCGAAGCGCTCCACGGCGCGCATCAATCCCAGGTTGCCCTCCTGGATGAGGTCGGGCAGGGCCACGCCCTGACCGATGTAGCGCTTGGCGATGCTGATGACCAGGCGCGTGTTGGCGCGGATGAGCTTCTGACGGGCCTGCTCGCCGGCGCGCACCACCCGCTCCAGCTCCGCGCGACGCTGGGGGTCCATGCCGTTGCGCTGTAGCTCCCGCTGGGCCCGCCGGCCTTCCTCCAGAAGGCGCGCCAGCTCCACCTCTTCCTCGGGCGTGAGCAGAGGAACCCGGCCCATCTCGTGGAAATAGAGGCCCATGGTATCGGTAGCCGGGATATTGCTCAGGTCGAAGTTCTCCTCGGCCGGCCCGGCGCTGGCCTCTACCTCGCCTTCCGGTGCAAAGCCCATGCCGCTGTTCAGGGCTTCCTCCTCATCGGAGAAGACCGGGATATTGCGCGCCTGCAGCTCAATAAACAGGTCCTCTAACTGGGCGAGGTCTTCCTCGGCCTCAGGGAAGAATTCCAGGATATCGTCGGTAGTGACATAGCCGCGTTCAGCGGCCTTCTCCAGAAGCATGTGGAGCGGGCCGGCGAGCTCGTCCTCCGGCTCCGCCTCTGCCTCCGGCAGGATTTCCTCCAGCTCCTCGTATTCAGTTGTCTCCGGCTCCGGCCACAGTTCGCGCGGCCGCTCTTCCAAGTACTTATTCGTCATAGGTCCCTACAGTTCCATCCCCCGAATGGATAACCTGCATGCCAAAAATGGAGCGAACACAATGCCGCCTTTCGGCGGCATTGGCTGATACTCACCAGATTGCCCCGGCGAATTTCACAGGTATGTTTTATTATAGCGCAAGGGCAATCCGTTTGTCAATTACTTTTCACAATTTTGTCGGGGAAATTTTGCCGGCTCCGGCATTCTCGCCGGCAGTTCCGCCCCCATGAGACGAAAAACGCCGGCAGAATGTTCCCTTCGCTGATTTGCCGGCGCGTAACACTGACGAGTATAATCAACATTGATTGCCTTCGCCTCGTGCACGTGTTATGCAGGAAAGGAAGCTGTCCCATGATCCGCATTCAGGGCCTCACCAAGTCCTTCGGGGATCTGCTCGCGGTCAACGACCTGCAGCTCGAAGTCCCTGCCGGCGAACTGTTCGGATTCCTCGGTCCCAACGGTGCCGGCAAGACCACTACCATCCGCATGCTGGCCGGCCTTCTCCAACCCACTGCCGGCGACGCCTGGGTCAACGGCTTCCACGTGGTTCACAATGCCATGGACGTCAAACGGTCCATCGGCTACCTGCCGGAGAACCCATTCCTATACGACAAGCTCACCGGCAGAGAGTTTCTCCACTTCATCGCCGGCCTCCGCCGCATCCCGGAGCCGGCACGCACGCATCAGGTGGACCGCCTGCTGGAGCTGTTCGGACTGATGGAGCGCGCCGACGACCTGATTGAATCATACTCCCAGGGCATGCGCAAGAAGCTGGCCTTATGCAGTGTGCTGGTGCATCGGCCGAAGGTGCTCTTCCTGGATGAGCCCACCAACAGCCTGGACCCGCGCAGTGCCCGGCTGGTGAAAGACATCCTGCGAGAGCTGTGCCGGCAGGGCACCACCGTCTTCATGTCCACCCACATCCTGGAGATCGCCGAGCAGATGTGCGAACGGGTGGGCATCATCCACCAGGGCCGGCTGGTGGCGGTCGGAAGCCTGGAAGAACTGCGTGCCGGCGGCGGCCGCGCCGATGCCAGCCTGGAGGAGCTCTTCATCTCCCTGACCGGCGGGCCAGAGGTCGCCGAAATCGCCGCCTATCTGCGCGAGGGATAAGGCCATGCTCGCTCTCCTGTTTCAGAGCAAGTTTGCCATCTGGAAGAACACCCTCTTCCGGGGCAGTATGCGGCGCGTGATCCCCCGACTGGTGTGGTACGGGCTTTCCATCTATCTCTTTGTGATGGTCGTGCGGGGCACGCAGGAGCTCTTCTCCCTGGTGCTGGCATTTTTCCCCGCCGGCGCCGGCACACTGCTGAACACTTTTTTCGCCGGCCTGTTCACCATCGCCCTCTTTTGGGGCATCGGGACAAACCTGAACCAGCTCTTCCTGCGCTCCGACATGGAGCTTCTGCTCTCGCTTCCTATTGCCCGGCGGGACATCTTCCTGCTGAAGCTGGCCGAGGCCACCTGGTCCATCTTGATCGGTGGACTGTTGGGGTTGGCCGCCGGCATTGGCTTCGGCTGGGCTTCTGGCGCCCCCTGGTTCTATTATCCCTGGCTCCTCACTGCCATCCTCCTGGTAATGGCAATGTTGGTATCCCTCTCGATGCTCCTGATTATGCTCATCGTGCGCGTACTGCCGGCGAAGCGGGCGCGTGATCTCTCAGCCGTGCTCTTCACCCTCACTTTTGGCGTGCTGTGGTTCGCCTGGATGATTCTCACCCAGCGCGCTGAACCGATCGCCTACTTCGTCGAACATACGGACTCGCTGGCGCGCCTGGGCCATTCCCTGCGCTGGCTGCCCACAAGCTGGCTGGCCCTATCCTTGGAAGCGCTCTGCAGTCAGCAGTGGGGTGCCTTTGTGTTCAGTGCCACAGCGGTGCTCGCCGGCGCTCTCCTGCTGATCGGCTTGGCCTATCGGGTGTACGACGTTACCTTCTACCGCTCTCGGGCGGCCTTTCATGAGATGCGCCCCACCATCGGACACCCGGCGGTCACACGCCGGCAGAGACTGCCCTTGCTGGCGCGCCTGTACCCGCGGCCGGCGCGCGAGATCGCCGTCAAAGATTGGGCCATCCTGCGGCGCGACCCCCGCTGGTTGAGCAGTCTCATCATGCCGCTCATCATGGGCGCCTTTTATATCTACTGGCTGGGCTTTCAGCAGAGGGCGTCCCTGCCGCTCGGTGCCGAGTTCTGGGCGGCGACCCTGCTCTGTCCGTTCGTCGCCTGGTTCTTCGCCCTGGCGGTCAATGTGCCGGCCATCGGCGCGGAGGGGAAAAACATCGAGCTGGTGCGCTCCCTGCCCCTTTCGGCCGGTGCGCTCATGGCGGCCAAGGCCGCCGCCACCGCGCCGTTCCTATTGGCCATCTCGGTGGTTGTCACGGCGGTGCTGGGCGCGCTCCTGGCCCTGCCGGCACCCTGGTTCTGGCTGGCGCTGGTGCAGAACAGCGTGCTCTCGCTCCTGTTTGCTTTCGCCGGCACCGCCGCCGGCAGTATTGACCCGCAGTTCCTGGCGGATCATCCGCGCCGCTCGGTGGGGGTGACCGGCACCTATCTCAGCCTGTTCCTGTTCGCGTTCCTGGCGGCCGCTCAGCTCGTCCTAAGCGCCGGCCTGATGATCCTCCTGGCCCCCGACGACCCGGCCAGCGGGCTGGTCATGACCCTGTGGCAGACGGCTCTGCGGCTCCCGCCTTTGGTCCCGTTGATGCTTGGCGCGGCGGTGGCTACATATCTCATCGCGCTGGGAGCGGTCGCCGCGGCCTGGGAACTGGGCCGGCGGCGCCTGGAGCGCTGGCAGCCGGGCGATTAAATGCCCGTATCCATGATCTCACTAAGGAGAGAAACCGATGAAAGACATGATCATCACCACCACACCAACCTTGGAGGGAAAACCTATCGCCGAGTATCTGGGGCTGGTGAGTGGGGAGGCCATCCTGGGCGCCAATATTTTTCGCGACTTCCTGGCCGGCATCCGGGATATCGTCGGCGGCCGCTCCGCGGCGTATGAGGAGGAACTGCGCAAGGCCAAGGACATCGCGCTGACGGAGATGGCCGACCAGGCGCGGGCGCTGGGGGCCAATGCTGTGGTCGGGGTGGACCTGGATTACGAGACCATCCAGCTCGGCTCCGGCGGCGCGATGCTGATGGTCAGCGCCAGCGGCACCGCCGTGCGCTATCAGGTGTAAGAGGAAAAACAACAGCACCTCCCTGGCCCCGCGTGCACGCCGGCACATGCGGCCGGGGAGGTGCTTTGCCTCCCACTTGCCATATGAAAAGCTATTCCCCGGAATCCTCGCGGGCGGCTTCTAGGCGCGCCAGGGTCACCCGGTTGTCCTGGGCGTAGGTCTTCAGCCGCCAGCCTTGCTCCCACACCCATTTCAGGGGTTTGCCGCTCAAATCCGGAGCGTCAGCGGAATACACAATCACTTCTCGCGCTGTAGGATCGAAGTACAACCAGGCGCGCACATATTCTGAGGTCATATCACCTCTCCAAGCCGGCAGCCGGCCGGGCAGTGGACGTTGCGAAACTGGCTTACCGACGCTGAACCACAATGGGACGGGGACAGCCGGCACGCGGCATCCCCACGTCGTCCGCAAGCCTGAGCAGTTCCATCCGCAGACGAACATCCACGACGATAGGGACCTGGACCGTCTCTTCCACCAGCTCGACGAACTGGCCCACATCAAAGGGTTTGAACAGGTACGGCCGGCCCGTCTGATTTAGGAACCGCAAGGCCTCTTTGGAAGCAATATCTCCCGTACAGAACAGGAAGCGCTCCGCCAGCGGCGGACACACCCGCTGGATCAGGTCAAACAGCACCGCGCCCGAGAGACGGGGCATGCGCAGGTTGCAGATGACCAGGCTGATTGGCAAACGCGCAAGATGCGTAAGCGCTTCCTCCCTGTCGCAGGCTTCGACGGTAGAGTAGCCACGCTCACGCAAAATGCGCCCCATCAGGGCCCGGATATCGGGCTCGTCATCGACAATGAGAATTACCGGCTGGATGCCCGCCCGTGTTTGCGACGCCGCAGGGAAGGAAGTATCGGGCATGGGAATTATCCATACACGCGATCCCCGGTTTGTGCAATCCACCTCGCCAACTGAAGGGCGAACTGCTCAATGCTGTTGGCCTCGATGCTGGCAATGGCTTCTTTTTCCTCGCGGGTGAGATCGAAGCCGTTCAAAGCCGACCAGGGATCGCTTAACAGGGTTTGTCGGAAATTCTCGTCGATGACTGCAGTGCCAATCAGGGTGGACAACGTCTTTGCCGTCATGGGATTGCCTCCTCTCGCTCGCGGGCTAGGATGCAAGCGGGTGAGCGTTTCGTACATCGCCGGCCCTCTTCGCCGCGCCGCGTCAGGGCCTCACTTTCACCCGATCATCCACCCGCGCCGCCGCCACCAACGCCCACCGCATCCGGCGCGCCGGCGCCCAGCACCAGGGCAATCAGCACCAGCACCAGATACAGGACACGAGCGTTGCGCGCATTCAACAGACGATACAGAGCGGCTTTGTGCGTGGCTTTCATCTTACCCACCTCCATCATGGTTTTGTACGGTGTGCGTTTCCCATCACCCTCGTGTGCCGCTTCCCTCAACTGCTTACACCCATATCATACGCAGGGGGGATTACAAAACCCCTTACAGATTTGGGCATTCCGGCGCAGATTTGCGGAGATGGGAAAAATCGGGGCGGGTAATAGAAAAAGCCGGCGCTATTTGCCGGCTTACAGTTCCAGCGAGAGATGCGGGTCTCGCAACGCGATGCGCTCGTACAATGCGGTGGTCTCCGGTTCTGGCTCTGCTTCCTGATGCCGCCGCAGGGAGCGGGCCAGGGAGCGGTAGTGCTTCATGGCGGCGGAGCGCTGGCCCATTTGGGCCAGGCAGAACATCACCAGACGGTGGGCATCCTCGTCGAACGCGTCCAGTGCCAGCATCTGCTGGCCGTACCGGAGCGCCTCCTCCCATTCCTGCCGGCGGAGGTGATAGCGGATGACCTCGCGGAAGAGCTGGTCACAAATGTACGTCAGCTCATGCCGGCGCAGGCTGATCCATTCCATGTCCGCTAGGTCTGCGCAAAATTCCCCCCGCACCAGCTTGAGCGCTTCCACGCGAAGCTGATGCGCCTCGTCGGGCCGGCCCTGTGCCTGATGGGTCTCCGCTTCCTTCAATAGGCGCTCAAATTCCCACAGGTCGCACCAGATGGTCAGTGCCCGGTTGAGATAGTACACTTCCTCGGAGGAGAGGATAATTTCCTGAATAGACAGCGCGCGGCGCAGGCGGTGGAGCGTCACATAGAACGAGCCGGCGGCCCGTTCCGTGGAAGATTCGGGCCAGAACAGGGTGGCCACATGGTCCCGGGTGTCCTGACCATAGGTGATGAAGTAGTAGAACAACTGGCGGGCTTTCATGGACTGCCATGCTTTATCGGATATCTCCTGGTCGCCGAGGAACACACGGGTCTTGCCCAGCAGATAGACGCGCAGGGGCGGAACAGCGGCCGGCGGCGCTTCCACACTCTCCGCTTCCTCCGCGCTTACTGGTTCTGCGCCGGCCAAGCGCACCAGGTCTGTGATGAGCCGGCCGCCTGCCTGACGCGCCGCGGCATATTCCAGCACAGGGCGAGTTATACGGGCATCTACCTGGAGGAAGTGATACTGCCCCAGCTCCAGGAGGGCATCGGCGAGTTGTTCCAGCGTTCGCAGTGCCTCCTCCAGCCGGCCGGCGCGGTAATACGCCATGGCCAGGTGCAGTAGGGCGCGCGTGCGGTCCTGATTGGCACCGCCGGCCCGGAGAGCCTCCTCGGCCTGCTGGAGCAGGTCCACGGCGCGCGGGTGCCGGCCCAGCTCGGAATAGACCGCACCCAGGATGATCTGATACAAGGCGGCTTCGCGCTGGGCGTGCTGTTCCGTGGCGCGTTCAAAGGCGTCGCGCGCCAACTGTAGGGCCTGAGAAGCGTTGCCCTGCAGTAAGTAGGCCATCGCCTGGACACCCATCAAATAGCTCTTCAGGAAGTTGTCGCCGGCGCGCTCCGCCAGCTCCTCGCTCTCTTTGTACGCCTCCATGGCCTGCTCAGCCTCGCCCAACGCCAGATGCGCGTCGCCGATGCCGGCCAGGATGAAGCCGCTCAGCCGGTCGGAGGCGGCCTCCCTCGCCCGCCGCAGGGCCATGGAGAAGATGTCCAGGGCCTTTTGATACTCCCCTTGGTGGTGATAGGTAACCCCAATGCTGTTAAGCACCGTTGCCATGCCCAGCGGATTGCCGACCTTCTCCCAGATGGCCAGCGCTTCCTCGAAATGATGCCGTGCGCCGGCAGTATTGCCGGAGGCGCGCAAGAGCACCCCCAAATCGCTGTGGGCTTGTGCAAGGTTGGGGAGATAGCCTGTCTGCTCGTACAACTGTAGGGCCTTGCGAAGCTCCTGGATACCCTTCCCGATGTCTCCCAACTGATAGTGGCACAGGGCAATGTTGCGGTAGGCGCCGGCAAGGGTAAGGGAAGCCTTCGCGCGAGCCTCTTCCGGTATGGACTGCATACGAGCGAGAGCTTGCTCTGAAGCTTCCAATGCCTCAGAGTACCGGCCGCGCACTCGCAGAACAGCGCTTTTTTCGATCAGAGCCTGTGCGGCGCCGACAGGATCGTTCAAACGCTCAAACGCCTCTCGGGCAACATCGGCATAAAAGACCGATTCCTGGACACGGTCCTGTGTCCACAGTATTTTCGCTTTAAACCACGCCAGCCGAGGCCGTTGATGCAGTAATTCTTCGGGCAGCGAATTGATCCAAGACTGCAGCGTCTCGATACGGCCGGCATCATACGTTGCCGAAGCAAGTTCCTCAATCACGCGCGCGGCATCCTCGTACGCGCCGGCCTCCAGGTAATGATGAATGGCCTCGGTCTTATCCCCCTCTTTTTCCAGCAGGCGTGCCGCCCGCAGATGGAGCGCCAGCTCAGTGCCGGTGGAGCGCTCTCGCAGTTTCTCCTGCAGAAATTCGCGGAAGAGGCGGTGATAACGGTACCACACTTGCTCATCCTCTTCCACCCGGATGGTGAAGAGGTTGCGGGCTTCCAGGTCTTCCAGCATCGCCTGGCTGTCTGAGCGCCCCAACAGTGCATCGCATATCGCCGGGCTAAGCACCCGCAAGATGGATGTCTGGAGCAGGAACTCCTGGCGGGCGGGATCCAGGCGGTCCAGCACCTCGGACGCCAGATAGTTGTACAGACTGCCGGCGCCCTCCTGCGCCCGCACCAGGTCTCCGATCAGCCCCTGCCACATGCGGTGATGGGTCAGTAAGATGGCAGTGATCCACCCCTCGGACTCGCGGACCAGCGCCTCGGCTTGTTCGGGCGTGATTTCCTGGCCGTAGTTTTGACGGATGAGCTGTTGGATCTCTTCCGAGGTGAAGCGGAGCTGATTGACCCCCAGACCCACCACCTGCTGGCGCGCCACCAGCAGGGCCATGCCGCGCGGCGTCAAGGTGGGGATGGTGCGTGAGGCGATGACCAGCCGGCAGTTTTCCGGCTGACGGCGCAGAAAGGCGTCCAGCAGAAGGTTGATGGCGACGCTGTCGTCGATGAGGTGGTAGTCATCCAGCACAACCATGAAAAAGTCGGGGATGTTCAGCACGATATCGTTGACCAGCAGGCCGGCGAAGGCGTCGGGGTTGAACTCCCCGCCCCAGCCGGCCAGCGCGCGCCGCGTCTCCGCCATACTCCCCGGAAACGCCCGCTCAATGCTGGCGATGAAATACTCTAGAAAGACCCGCGGGTCGCGATCGGTCTCGTCCAACGTGTACCAGCAAATGGGGAAGTCCGCATCGCTGGCAAAATCCACCAGGAGGCTGGTCTTGCCGTAGCCGGCGGAGGCGGAAATCAGGATGAGCTGGCGGTCCAGATGCTCATACAGGAAGTTGAGCAGTCTTTCCCGCCGCAAAATATGCTTTCTGCGTTTGGGAAGCAGGATTTTGGTCTGAATCAGCGTCATCGGAAAACTACCTTGCCGCAGTCCTTGTTCGCGGGATAGTCAATTTCCTGGGACAGCCGGCGCGCTTCGGCGGCGTCCCGCGCCGCGCCCAGTTCCTCGAAGACGCGCAGGGCCTCTTCCAAATGCCGCCGGCCCACATCCAGGCGGCCCTGCACGATCAACGCCTGACCCAGACAAGCGGCAGAGCGGTACTGCTCCAGACGGTTCCCCAGCTCGGCGAAGCCGGCGGTGCTCCGCTGGAACGCCTCTACCGCGCCGTCCGCATCTCCTCGCCCCAGCGCCAGCTTCCCCTCTGCGCGTGCCGCCAGTGCCAGCAGGTAACAGGCGCCGCTCTCGCTGGCCAAGGCCGCGGCCTGCGCCGCATGCTGAGCGGCGCGTTCCGGATCGCCGGCGTACAGCCAGCTCTCTGCCAGCAGACAGTGCGCTTCTACCCGTTGTTCCACTGAACCTGACTCGCCGGCCACCCGCAGGGCTTCCTCGCCGTAACTGACCCCATCCGCCCAGCTCCCTTCCAGCAGATAGACATGGGCCAGGTTGGCCAGCGCAGAGGCCAGCAGGTTGGCGTTGCGAATTTTGCGGGCGATTTCCAGGGCCTGCAGAAGGTACTGACGCGCTCGATCCAGGTCCCCCCGGTCCTTGTACGCCATGCCCAGGTTGTTGAAGGAAATACCCACTCCCTCCACATCCCCGATCTGCTGTTTGAGCGCCAGGCTCTTTTCGGCGTAGAGGATGCCGCGGTCCCAGTCGCCGCCGGCCATATAAATCACCGACAGGTTGTTGTACGACATTGAGAGGCCGTAGGTGTACCCGATGCGTTCGCGCAGTTCCATGCCCTTGCGCGCATACTCCGCCGCGCGCTCCCAATCGCCCAGTTGATAGCTGATGCCGGCCATGCGGTTGTACACCGCGGCCAGGTCCTGCCAGTTATCCGAAGGCTCCAGGATGCTCAACGCCCGCATCATCCATTCCCGGGCATCGTCCGTCAGGCCCTGCCGGAAGGCCACCCATCCCAGGTCACTGTATATCCGGGCCCGCTCGTGCTCGGCCTCCTGCGCAGTATGCCCATCGAGAAGGTCCAGGGCCGAATGGAGCAGGGAAGCCGCGCGGGAGTAACTGCCCTGGCGCTCTTCGATGCGCGCCATCTTCCGCAGGAGGCCAGCCTGCTGTGCCGGCGGAAGGCCGGCTTCGGGCGCGCCGGCCAGCGCATAGGCCTGCTGATACATCCCCAGCGCGGCGTCATACGCGCCGAGGAAGCCCTCCACATCGCCCATGCCGGCCAGGATGGCAATCCGCTGGGCCGGCACTGCCGGCACTGCATCCGCCAACTCCAGTGCCCGCTGATAATAGGTGCGCGCTTCGCGATTGGCATAGCGCGCCGAGGCCTGCTGGCCGGCCAGGATGGCATAATGGAGCGCCCGCTCCGGCTCCTCCCCCAGATAGAAATGATGGGCCAGCAGTTCCACCTGCTCCATAATGCGGTCGGGATACAGCCGCTCCATCGCTTGTCCGACGGCGCGATGGAGGGCCTGCCGGCGCTTCTTCAGCAGGGTTTCATATACCGCTTCCTGCGTCAGGGCATGGGAAAAGGCATAGCGCTCCTCTGCCGCGTCTGCTTCCGGAAATATCAGGCCGCGCTGTTCAAGCTGACGCAGGTCACGGGGCAGTTCCGCCGGCGCATCTACTACCTCTGCCAGCAGACGTTGAGAGAAAGTGCGGCCGATGACCGAGGCACACTGCAGGACATGCCGGGCCTGCTCCTCCAGCGTGTCCACGCGCGCCAGGATCAAGCCCCGCAACGTGCGTGGGACATCCTCCAGGCCGGCGGTATTGCCCTCAGCCTTCCAGCGGCCGGCCGCATCTTGGACCAGCAGGCGGCGGTCCATCATCATGCGCACGAACTCTTCCAGGAAGAAGGGGTTGCCCTCCACGCGGGAGACGATGATCCGCCGCCACTCCGCCGGCAGTGCCGGCGCATCCAGAAGCTCGTCCAACAGGTGCTCGACCTCGGCCGGCGGAAGCGGACCCAGGTGCAGGGACCGGAAGCGATCCGGGATGCGCTCCTGTGCCTGCGCCGATATCTCCCGCGCGACATATCCTTCGTCTGCCCGGGAAATGGCATAAAAGATGAGCGGCACATTCGGCACCAGGCCCATCAGGAACAGGAGGACATCCAGTGAGGGGCGGTCTATCCAGTGCACGTCGTCAAGGACGAGGAGCAGGGGGCGGCGCTGAGCCGCGCACGTCCACAGCTCGCGCAGGGCCAGCAGGGTTTGCTGTTGGAGTTCAGCCGGCGTCAAATGAACGATGCGCGGCGCGTGCGATTCCGGTACTGCCTCCGGAGAAAGCAGGTTGAGGATGTAAGGCAGTGCGGAATCCGCGGACTGCCCCATCAGCTCCGCCAGCCGGCCAGTCACCGTATCGCAGATCGCTCTGCCGCTGTCTCCTTCCCCAAGTTCGAAATATCCCCGCAAAAGCTCGCGCATCAGCCACCAGCCGATGCCGGCCGTGTGGGAGAGCGCCCCGGCGCGGACAATCTCCACATCCTGGCCGGCCAGCCCGGCGAGCAGTTCGCTGGTCAGGCGCGATTTCCCGATGCCGGCCTCCCCCGTCAGGAGGATAAAGCCGCCTTCTCTGGCGGTGATCCAGCTCTCGACGGCCTCTTTGAGCTGGGCAAACTCCCTTTGCCGGCCGATGAGCGGCGCCTCCAACCCGCGAATGCCGCGCGTGCGGCCCTTTTGGGCGCGTTCCCCCAGCAGGCGGTACGCCCGCACAGGCTCCGTCTTGCCCTTCAGGCGCAGGTCGCCCACCAGCGCGTAGGCGAAGAGCGGATCGGTCGCCCGGAATATGTCCTCGCTGACCAGGACTTCTCCCGGCTCCGCCGCCTGCTGGAGTCGGGCCGCCACATTGACCGCATCTCCCATGACGGTGTAGTCCAGCCGCAGGTCGGAACCCAACCCGCCGACCACCACCTCCCCGCTGTTCAGGCCGATGCGGCACTTCAGCTCGACGTGGTAGCGGCCGGCGAAGGAGCGGTTCAGCCGACTCAGCGCGTTCTGCATCCCGACGGCCGCACGCACGGCGCGCTCCGGGTCATCCTCATGAGCGACCGGCGCGCCGAAAATGGCCATGACGCCGTCACCGGTAAACTTGTCCACCGTGCCTTCGTAGCGGTAAATCTCCTCCACAAAGGCGTGCAGGACCTCGTCCATGAGCTGATACACATCCTCCGGGTCCAGCCGCTCCGAGATGGATGTGAAGCCGCTCAGGTCGGCGAAGAGCACGGTAACCGTGCGGCGCTCGCCGCGCAGGTGTTCGGCCTGACGGAGCATCTTTTCCATCAACTGCGCCGGCATCAGGCTTTGGAGCCGGCGCAGTTGATCGGCCGGCGCACGTCCCAACTGCGCACTGGCCAGATGCGCACCGCAGTTGCCGCAGAACTTGAAACCAGGGGGATTCTCAAAGCCGCAGGCCGGGCAGAGATTGGCCAGAGGCGCGGCGCATCTCTCGCAGTAGCGTGCTTCCGCTGGATTATCATGTCCGCACTGTCCGCAAACGCGTGACATCCCGTTCCCCAGAGGCGTTAGCCGGCATGAAAAGAGCGCGCAAGACGTCTTGTCCTTCGCGCCCTTGCGAAAAGAACCTGCATCTTATACAGATTCTCGCCTAGATTGATATTGTCACCCACACCTAATTATATCAAGCCGCAGGCTGGCCGCAACCCCTTGTCATCCCCCATTTGACAGCAAGGAGAGGATTTCCAGCGGTTCGCCTTTCGCCGGCTCCCGGACCAGCGCCAGAATGCCCTGCGGACAGCGGTCCACGCATACCCCGCACCCCATGCACAGCTCTTCTTGCACCCATGCCCTGCCATCGCGCATCTCGATGGCCTGGAAAGGGCAGGCATCCGCACAACTGCCACAGCCGGCGCATTCCTCTGCCGCCCGCTGTCGAGCGACATAGCCTGAAGATGCCAGCATGGGCACGCCGGCGCGCATCGCCTGCATGGCTCCGCAACAGCAGGAACAGCAGTTGCAGATGGCGTAGAAGCGTCCCAGCATGGCATCTTTGAAGAAAGCGTGATGCACATGGCCGCGCGCATGTTCGGCATGCAGGATTTCCTCGGCTTCCTGCCGGCTGATAAAACGCGCGCGGCGCGGGTGATGTTCCACCACAAAGCTGGCGAACGGCTCCCCCACGATGAGACATACGTCCAAGGGCAGGCAGGGGTTCGCCCGGGCAGCGCGGCAGGGACAGTCCAGCACAGCGATGTGGTCTGGATTTTTGAGCACGATGTCGCGTGCCATGGCGTAAGGAATGATGTGCTCCAGCTCAGTCAGCGTCACATCCTGCTGGACAGAGATGAGCTGGCGCGCGGCCGCCGGCGGCACTACTTTGCCGTGATAGGTATCGGCGAAACCAGGAGAGCTTGCCGGCCCTGCATGACGCTGTGCCTGACGTGTGAGCAGGTTCCCCACCCGACGCACCAATGGAGAAAGCCGGCGGGCGATCCAGTGCTCGCCCGTGGCGATGCCGATGTACAGATAGGCCCAGCGGCCGTACACGTAGCCGTGCAGAAAGTCGAAGAGGGAATAGCCAGGGGTGCGCCGGCCTTCCTCCCAGAAGGCGCGCGTCGAAGGGCGGATCAGCCGGGGAAGCCGAAGCCGGGACATTCTGCCCCCTCCACTAAGGTAAATAGAAGCCCAAGGAGCTACCCGGCTATCTTAACAGAAATGCCGGCCGGATGCAAGCCGGCCGGCGCAAGCCCCGACTTGGCCGCTCGACTTGGCCCAGGAGGTTGGTCACTGCTTGTCGGGAGTTCGCCGGCGGCTGGAAGCCGCCGGCTTAGGAAGCGAAGCCCCTGTGGGGCTTGGCACCGTAAGCCTGGTGCTTCAGCACCAGGCAAAGTGCAAGATGGAGTGGGAACCCAGCACTTTCACAAGCCGCGGAAGCATTTACGAAGGCGGCCGGCGCCGGCTGTCTTCGTAAACACAACCGCCGTTTCAACTACCAGGCTTTTTCAACGCCCTTTTATCGGGAACAGTTCATCCCTCGAGCCTGGCGAGGTAGCGCTCCGCCTCGATGGCGGCGGCGGCACCGGTACCGGCGGCGATAACTGCCTGCTGGAAGTCCGGGCTTTGAACATCGCCGGCGGCAAACACGCCCTCGATATTGGTGTGCTGGCGCTTGTCCGTGATGATGTAGCCGTTGGCATCCAGCTCGATCTGGCCGCGGAAAATCTCCGTGTTCGGCTGCATGCCGATATATTCGAACACCCCGTCCACAGGCAGGACGGAAACCTCACCGGTTTTCACGTTGCGGAGCTTGAGGCCCGTCACGTGGTCCTCACCCAGCACCTCTTCCACCACCGTGTTCCAGATGAAAGACATCTTCGGGTTGCGGAAGGCGCGCTCCTGCAGGATTTTCTCCGCCCGCAGTTGATCGCGGCGGTGAATCACGTACACCCTTTCGGCCAGACGGGCCAGGTATAAGCCTTCGTCCAAGGCGCTGTTGCCGCCGCCGATGACCGCTACCGTCTTGTTGCGGTAGAAATAGCCGTCGCATGTGGCACAGAAAGAAATCCCTCGGCCGATAAACTTGTCCTCGCCGGGGACGAACAGCCGGCGGGGCGTCGCACCGGTGGCGATGATGACCGTGCGTGCCTTGATGGTGCGGCCGTAGGTCTTCACGATGAACGGCCGCACGGAAAAATCTACCTCAATGGCAACATCATGTTCGAGCCGGGCGCCAAATTTCACCGCCTGCTTCTGCACCAGCTCCGCCAGGTCCACCCCGCCGATGCCATCGGGGAAGCCCGGATAATTTTCCATCATTTCGGTCATGGCGGCCTGCCCGCCCAGGGCATTGCCCACGATGACCAGGGGGTTCAGCCCGGAACGGCCGGCATACATCGCCGCGGTGAAGCCGGCGATGCCGCCCCCCAATATCACCATATTCTCGACCTCAGGAGTCCCTTCCCCAGGGACGCTTTCCTCCGCCGTCGGCCGCAGACTGAATTCCAGTTCCATTCCTCGCTCCTTTTGCCCTGCGCGTGATATCCATATACCCATATGGGGTATGCACAATATACCCCATGCACAGGGGAAATGTCAAATTTTGAGAGGATGGTGAAAAGTGATCCACGGTCCCGCCGGCCTGCGGCTGAAGTTACGACAACCACTGCGAAGCCTGCCCGCACAGGCTCTTTCCAGTCGGCGCGGGTGCAGTTTCAACTGCCAGGCAAGCTGTCATCTGCTCACCAGCCGCACGCGCACGGTCTCCAGCCGCTGGCCCAGGGTTGTCATCAGCAGGAAGGGCACCTCCGGCCCTTGCGGCAGGGCATCGCGCGGCAGGAGCGCCACCGCCGCCGGATATTCCCACATGGAGCGCAGTTCGCGGCCGGCGCCGGGCAGTCTTTGCGCCGGCGGGGCCAGCCGCGCAATGACTATAACCTCATTCCGCGCAGTACGCGCCGCACCTACTATCTCGAACTGCCACTGCTCTGCCGGCATAGGCCCTAGGTACGCCTCCACCACGACGTAATTGGCCCAGTCAATGGAGACCGACGCCGGCGAGGATGTCTGCGGCCGCGCCCCCGGCAGGAGCTGTCGCAGGCTCCGCAGCAGCGGCAGACCTGGCCCCTCGCGGGATTTCAGGGACGGCAGGGGATGAGCCTGCTCCCATTCCTGCGCAGAGGTAAAGACACGAAAATACGGCTTTGCGCTGGCAGGTGCCAGCTCTCCCAATACGAGGGGGCTGGTCGGGACGGCCTCACCGAAGGTCAGCCAGGCGGAGCGCATTTCTCCCGCCGGCGCTTCCTGAGCCACAATGAACACTCCTTTGGCAGTTGGGGAGGCCGGCGCTGGGCTCAGCGAGACGCTGAACCGCCCGTCATCAGCCGGGCGGGCCTCCGCCAGCCAGACGATATCCTCTCGGCCGGCATTCTGCTCCCGCCATCCCAGCAGTACCGTCTTGCCGGCCGGCCAGTCGAATCCCTGTACCAGCACCGCTTCCCCTGGCTCTATCACCCAGGGCTGGAGGCGAAGCTGGCGCATGCCGGCGGCCTCGGGCGTGACTGTGGGCCAGGCCGGCGAGGGGGTAAAGGTCGAGGTAGGCGGCACCACTGTCCCGGTCCGGGTGGGCGTTGGGGTGAGGGTGGGCGCCGGCGTCGGAGTAAACGTCGCCGAAGGGGACGGGACCTGCGTGGGCGTTGCTGTGGGTGGTGCCGATGTCGGGGATGGTGGGATGACGGCGCCCCAGCTCAGACGCACCCTCGCCGCACCGTCGCGCTGGTAGTACTCCACGCGCAGTTCGTGCCAGCCCTGCGCCATCCAACGGTCCACCGTCCATTCCGTATAGGGCTGGTCGCGCCACTGGTCCAGCAGGAGCTGGCCGTCCACCCAGATGCGCAGGCCGTCGTCCGCGCCGGCCGCGAAGCGCGTCCAGCCGCCGGCCCCGAAGTCCACCCAGCGCACCCAGCGCACGGAGAAATTCGTGCGGGGCATGAACGGTGCCGGTGGGACAGCCGTCCAGTCGAAATCGATGGCAGGGTCGTTGCGCACCAGTGCCGGCGGGCCGGCCAGGGTGGGATTGGCGTAGTACTCCCCGCGCCAATCCGGGAAGGCCGCCAGGCGTTCCCAGGAGAGCCGCATCACCGCCCGGCCGACGCGCTCGTAATATTCGACCCGCATTTCATGGGAGCCGCCGGCGAGATAGATGTGTCCGCTGACCTCCCGCACCGGGCCGTCCACCCAGGCATTGATGACCAGCTTGCCATCCACCCACAGCCGCATGCCGTCATCCACAAGGGCGCGGAACTGATAGGGGCCTTCCTCCAGCCACAGCCGGCGGGTCCAGCGGACGGAGAAGCCGTCGGCCGGCAGTTCTGGTCGCGGTGATCCCTCGCCCCAGTCGAAATCCACCGCCGGGTCATTGCGCACCACTACAGGCGCGCCGGCCAGGTCGGGGTTGTTGAAGTACTCCCCCTTCCAATCCGGGTACAGCGGTGCCGGCTCCCACGCCAGGCGGATGAGCGCCACGCCGGCGGATTCGAAGTATTCCAGCCGCAGGAGGTGATAGCCGGCGGACAGGGAGACGCCCCGCTCAAAGGTGCGCGCCGCCCCGACGTACCATTCATTCACAATCAGTTGATCGTCAATCCAGAAGCGCACGCCGTCGTCCACAGTGATGCGGAACAGGTAGGTGCCGGCATCAAAGTACATGGAGCGCGTCCAGCGAGCGGAGAAATAATCCGCCGGCAGGCCCGGCCAGGGCGCGCCGCTGGCCCAGTTGAAGTCTATATAGGGGTCATCACGCACCAAGGCCGCCGGTGCGGTCAGGTTCACGTTGGCGTAATATTCCCCCTTCCAGCCGAAGAACGCCGTCGGTGTGGGCGGCGGGATAATGGGCGTGGGGGTTGGCGGGCGCGGCGTGGGTGTGGGCGGGAGGCGTGTCGGCGTCGCCGTCGGCGGAAAGACGATGGGGGTGGGGGTGGGCGGTACCAGAGTGAAAGTGGCGGTGGGCGCCGGCGTATACGGCGGCGCGGTCGGGCTGACCTCTGTCGGCGGAACGGTAGGCACCACGGTCGCCGGCGCGGTCCAGATGGGCGCCAGCGTCGGTGTCGCCGCACCGATAGCCGCCTCGACCTGCAGGGTGGCGCGGGCTTCGACAGCCTGCCCCTCGGCCTGCGCCAGGATATCCACGACAGCCGGCAGGGACCAGGGCAGTGTCGGCGGCAGGGCGAAGCGCAGGCTCCACTGTCCGCTGGCATCCGCCCGCGCGGTGGTGTACAGGGTTGTGGCGGCCGGCTGTTCCTGGGGCGCCAGCGAGACCTTCACCGCGGCCAGCGCCGGCCATCCCCTACCCGTCACTTCGACGATGTCCCCGGGGCGCGCGAATGTGGGGGCAACAGCAATCAGCGGGCCGGTGGGTGTAGGGGTGATGCGTCCGCGCTGGGCCTGCTGGAACAGGATATAACCGGCCACGCCGGCCAGCACCACCGCGGCCGCCAGCAGGACCACAGCCAGCACCACCAGCCAGGCCGGCACGCCACCCCCGGCCGGCGCTTCATCTTCCTGCTCCATCCTGGGTCGCCAATCATCCGGTGCTCTCATCTCCTTCTCCCCTTTCGCACCACAAGCTGGTGCCTGATTATATAGACGCCGGCACAGCGCGGAGCGTTCCGATGGGCCGGCGCACTAGATGGCCATTACCTGGCTTCGTGGATTTGACATCTCTGCCGCCGGCGGTTATAATTTTTACGTTGTAAATTTTAGCGCTTCCCTCCGTATTGGGAAAGGAGCGGCGGTATGCCCAGACCCCCGCGCAGTCCGGAACAGGTCGCGATGATGCGCCAGAAAATCCTGGACGCGGCCCATTCCCTGATCCATGAGGGCGGGCCGGAGAGTGTGACGATCCGACGCATCGCCAACACCCTCGGCGTCTCTCATATGACATTATACAACTATTTCCCCAGCCGGCAGGGCATTTTAGACGCGCTGCGCGAGCGCGAGATGGCGCGCATCGTGGAGCGCCGGCAGGAGGCGCTGGAGCGCGCCCGCGCCGGCCAGACGCTGGAAGTACTGCGGGAGAACCTGAACTGCTACGCCAACATGGCGCGCCGACAGCCGGCCTTTTATCGGCTGATCCTGACGCCGGCGGCGCACGATGACCCGCGCCGGCAGGAAGTCCAGCGGCGCTTCCATGAACATGTCGCGCATCTCACGCAGGTCATCCAAATTGGGATGGAGCAGGGGCAGTTTGCGCCAGGGGGTGACCCTGCGCAGGCCGCCTTGGTCGTGCTAGCCATGGCCAACGGCCCGCTGGCCTACCTGGCCGGCGGGCTGATTTCCGAAGAACAGTTCTCCACCATCTGGCAGACCACGCTTCAGCTCATCACCCTTTACCTCGGAGGTGTAACCGCAGATGAACGCCCTTTGGAAAGTATTGCGCTACCTTAAGCCTTACCGCTGGATGGTAGCGGCCGGCATCCTCTGCACTGCCCTGTCGGTCCCGCTGGACCTGGCGGTCCCGCGCCTGGCTCAGCGCGCCATTGACCAGGGCATCCGTGTGGGGAATACCCAGGTTGTGCTGACCTCCGCCCTGCTAATGGTTGCCTTTGCGGCACTGCGCGTGCTCTTCGCCACCCTCACCGGCATTTACGCCGCTCGCGCTTCGCAGGGCTTCGGGTATGACCTGCGCCATACGCTTTTCTCGCGCATCCAAACCCTTTCGTACCCCGAACTGGATCACATGCAGACCGGCCAGTTGATGGTGCGTGTTACCAGCGATGTGGACATGGTGCGCATGCTGGTCTCCATGAGCATGCGCATGCTGACCCGTGCCCCGCTCATGGTCATAGGCAGTGTCATCATGATTTATCTGACCAAGCCCAGCCTGGCCTACATCATTTTGATCATTATGGCGGCGATGCTTGGCTTCATGGTGCTTTTCGCCGGCAAAGTACGGCCGCTCTTCAAACGCATCCAGGAGAAGCTGGGGGCTTTGAACACCGTGCTCCAGGAGAACCTAGCCGGCGTCAAGGTCGTGCGGGCATTCGTGCGCGCCCACTTCGAGCGCAAGCGCTTTGCGGACCGCAACCAGGACCTCTACCAGCAAGCGGTGCGCGCCGGCCTGATGATGTCCATCGCCTTCCCGGTGCTCTTCCTCCTGATGAACACCGCCACCCTGCTGGTGCTGTGGGTGGGCGGCAGTGAGGTCATCGCCAACCAGCTCACCGTGGGCGAGCTGGTGGCCTTCAACAACTATGTGCTGAGCACCATGTTCCCCCTGCTCTTTCTGAGCATGATGATTGCCTTCATCTCGGGTGCCGCTGCCTCTGCGGAGCGCATTCTCGAGATCCTGGACCTCCCGGTGGCGGTGAAGGAGCCGGCCCAGCCCAAGCGCCTGCCGGCCGTACAGGGCCACGTGGCGTTCGAACACGTCTACTTCCGCTACAACGGCTCCGGCAGTGAGGATGTCCTGCAGGATATAACTTTCGCGGCGGAACCGGGTGAGACGGTGGCGATCGTGGGTGCAACGGGCGCCGGCAAGTCCACCCTGGTCTACCTGATCCCCCGCTTCTACGACGTTACCGCCGGCCGCGTCACCATTGATGGAGTGGATGTGCGCGAGCTGAGCTTCGACGACCTGCGCCGGCACATCAGCATCGTCCTGCAAGAGATCGTCCTGTTCGAGGGCACCATCCGCGACAACATCGCTTTCGGCCGGCCGGATGCCACGGATGAGGAAATCATCACCGCCGCCAAAGCCGCCCAGGCGCACGATTTCATCATGGCCATGCCCGATGGGTACAACAGTTGGGTGGAAGCGCGCGGCCGCAACCTTTCCGGCGGACAGCGCCAGCGCATCGCCATCGCGCGTGCCTTGGTCATGAACCCCAGCATCCTCATCCTGGATGACAGCACCAGCAGTGTGGATATGGAGACCGAGTATAAAATCCAGCAAGCACTGGCGGAGATGCGGCGCGGCCGCACCAATTTCATCATCGCCCAGCGCATCAGTTCCGTACTGCATGCCGACAAAATCATTGTGCTGGAGCGGGGGCGGCTTGTGGGCATCGGGACCCACCTCTCCCTGCTGGCCGCGAACCCGGTGTATCAGGATATCTATTATTCGCAGATGCACTCCGACGCCGAACAGGCTGAGTTCGAGATCGCGGCGCCGGCGGCCGGCGGTTCGCACGCGGCAGACACCATCGCGAGGAGTTGACGCTTATGGTACAACGAGTTGATCCAGCTTTCGCCCAGCGCGGTGGGCCGGGAGGCCCTCGACCTGGTGGCCCAGGCGGTCCTGGCGGCCCCCTGCGCATCGAGAGCGCAAAAGACCTGAAGGGCACCGCCCGCCGGCTGATGCGCTATCTCAAACCGCATATCGGTTCCCTGGTCGGCATCGGCATCCTGCTGGTCGCCACCACCGGCTTTAACCTGGTCAACCCGTATCTCTTTGGCTATGCCGTGGACACCGCCATCGCCCGCGGGAGCCTGACACTGCTGGCGCGCCTTTCGCTGATTATGCTGGGCGTGTTCCTGGCCGGCGGCCTGCTGGGCTTCATCCAGGGCTATTGGCTGACCATCGTCAGCCAGCGCATCCTGCGCACCATCCGCCAGGACATCTTCGATCACCTGCAGAGCCTATCTCTGCGCTTCTTCGACCAGAACGAGGCCGGCGATTTGATGAGCCGCATCACGAACGACGTGGAGGCTATCAACCGCGGCATCTCGAACGTGCTCTCCCAACTGCTTTCCAACATCCTCACGCTGGCCGGCATCGTGATCGCCATGCTGACCTTGAGCGTGCCGCTGACCCTTGTGACCGTCCTGGTCCTGCCGCTGATGTTATTCACGGCCGCATCCCTGGCCAGGTTCTCGCGCCGGGCATTCCGCGAAACCCAGTGGGCCATTGGCGCGCTGAACGCCGTCAGCGAGGAGACCATCGCCGGCGTGCGCACCATCCAGGCCTTCCGCCGCGAGCAGGCGACCATCGAGCGCTTCAATCAAGCCAGTGCCCGGGCGCGCAAGGCTGGCACGCTGGCTGAGACTTATATCGCCCTTTTGCCCCCCGCTATCAGCGCCATCAGCACCCTCGCCATCGCAGTGGTGGTCGGTGTGGGCGGCTGGCTGGCTATCCGCCAGGCCATTTCCATCGGCGTCATCGTCAGCTTCATCACCTACGCCCGGAACTTCTTTGAGCCGGTGCGCTCTCTCTCCGACCTGTACAACCAGTTTCAGGCCGCCATGGCCGGCGCGGAGCGCATCTTCCAGCTCCTCGATGTGCGCCCGGACATCGCGGACAAACCGGATGCCGTCGAGATGCCCCCCATTCAAGGGCACGTCGTGTTTGACCATGTGCACTTCGGTTATGTCCCAGGGGTGCCCGTGCTGAAGGATATCTGCCTGGAGGCGAAACCCGGGCAGACCATCGCGCTGGTTGGCCCCACGGGCGCCGGCAAGACCACCATCGTCAACCTGCTGGCGCGCTTCTATGACGTGGACGCCGGACGCATCACCATTGACGGCATAGATATCCGCGACGTGACCCAGGAGAGCCTGCGCCGGCAGTTGGGCATTGTGCTCCAGGAGCCGTTCCTCTTCTCCGGCACCATTATGGAAAACATCCGCTACGGCCGGCTGGATGCCACCGACGAAGAGGTCATCGAAGCGGCCCGGCTGGCCAACGCTGACCAGTTCATTCGCCGCCTGCCGGAAGGCTATCAGACCGACATCTCTGAGCGCGGCAGTAACCTGAGCGAGGGCCAGCGCCAGCTCATTGCCATCGCCCGCACCATCTTGGCAAACCCGCGCATCCTCATCCTGGACGAAGCCACCAGCAGTGTGGATACCCGCACGGAAATCCACCTGCAGGAAGCACTGTTGAAGCTCATGGAGGGCCGCACGTCGTTCGTCATCGCTCACCGCCTGTCCACTATCCGGCATGCGGACCTGGTGCTGGTGGTGCATGAGGGGCAAATTATCGAGCGGGGCACCCACGAGGAATTACTGCAAAAGCGCGGCTTTTACTATCAACTGTACATGAGCCAGTTCCGCCGGCTGGAGGCCATTGAGCGCCTGGTACTGCCCACCGGGCAGGGCGCGCCCGGCGCCGGCCCAGCGCTGGCGCCCTCCGGAGCAGTCTAGCATGACCGCGCCCATCCAGACCCCGGTCACCGAGGCGCTGGAGGCGGCCGGCATCGCCTACACCCTGCGGCCGCACAGCCGGCCGGTGTTCACCACGGAGGAAGCGGCAAAAGAGCGTGGTGTGCGCACCTCTCAAATCGTCAAGGTCATGCTGGCGGCCGACGGCCAGGGCCGGCTCATCGCAGTGCTTATCCCCGGCCACCGCCGGCTCGACCTGAAGCGCCTGCGCCAGTTTCTCGGTGACCCGGCGGTGCGCCTTCTGCCGGCGGAGCAGATCACTGCACGCATCGGCCTGACCGTGGGTGCCGTCTCGCCGGTGGGCATCCACCGCTGGGCACAGGTGCTGGTGGACGAGGGGATATTCGAAGAAGAGCTTGTGGCTATCAGCGCTGGTGTGCCGGAGGCCGGCGTCCTTTTGCGTGCCCAGGACCTCCTGCGCATTGTGCCAGGGACCCTGGGACGGTTCTCCGAATAAGGATATCAGTTTTTGGCATGCGCCGCCTGGGCTTCGGTCATCAGGCAAGCGGTGTACGGAAGCTATTCGGACCCTTACAAAGCCTTGTCCGATGATTTGCATTCTCACTAGCTTCGGTGTATAATTATTTATAAGATTTCTCGCATATTTCAGCGGGGGAATATGGCCCAGCCCTTTGACCCGCGCCGGCACCGCGCCCAGACAGAGCGCCGGCTCATCACCGCCGGCATTCTCATCCTGTTCGTGGTCGGCGGCGGGCTGATCTACGCCTTTTACGGCAGGGGAGCCTGGTTGAGCGGGTTGCTCTGCATGGGGGCCGGCGTGCTCCTGCTCCTGCTGTTATGGGGCATCCTGAACCTGCTGGATTGGCTGAGCAAAGCACATGATGGAGAATAGTATGAGGAGATGCGCACATGGCACCTGACATGCTGGTAGACCTGCGCAGTAATACGGTGCCAAAGCACTCGCCGGCCATGCGCCGCGCCATGACGAAGGCATAATGTTTGCCGGCGATTTCATCAAAGAGGTGAGCATATGAAGAAACCACTGCTGGAAATCCAGGACCTGCACGTTTCGGTGGAAGACAAAGAAATCCTCCACGGCATTGACCTGGTCATCCCCGAAGGGGAGACCCATATCCTTTTCGGCCCCAATGGCTCGGGAAAGACGACGCTGCTGAACACGATCATGGGGCTTTCTGGCTATCGCGTCACCCAGGGCCGCATCCTGTTCGACGGCCAGGACATCACGCATCTGCCTCCCTATGAGCGGGCGCGGCTGGGCATCGGCATGGCGTTCCAGCGGCCCCCCACCCTGCACGGCGTGCGTCTGCGGGATATGGTGCGGCTGGCCGCCGGCAACGGCGATACGATAGATATTGAAGGCATGGCCCGCCGGCTCAACCTGACGGAGCATCTCGATCGCGATGTCAATGCCGGCTTCTCCGGCGGCGAGATCAAGCGCTCCGAACTGCTCCAGCTCAGGGCGCAGTCGCCGCGCCTGGTCATGCTGGATGAGCCGGAATCCGGCGTGGACCTGGAGAACATCCAGCTCATCGGTCAGATCATCGCTGAGCTTCTCCAAAAGACTACCCATCACCACTATGAGCGCCGCGTCTCCGGCCTCATCATCACCCATACCGGCTTTATCCTCGATTACCTCGAGGCAGACCGCGGTCATGTGCTTTGCAACGGACTGCTCCAGTGTTCCGGCAACCCGCGGGAAATCCTGCAGAATATCCGCCAGCACGGCTATGAGGAGTGCGTGACATGTCGCGTGTTGCAGAGGATATAAAAGAGAAAGCGCGCCGCGCGCTGGAAAAGCCGGCGCCCATTGGGCCGGATGTAGACCTGAGACGCTATCGCGATGAGGTCGGCGAACGTCCCCCTATCGAGGACCTGAGCAAACTGCCGGAACCTCAGCGCCAGCGCATGACCAAGGCCGGCATTGACGTCACAGAGCGCCAGCGCGCCGGCTCGCTCATCGTCATGGACCATTCGGTGGTGCACCGCCGGCAGAATATCCAGGACCTGGAGATACTGGACATCCGCCAGGCTCTGCAGAGCTATCCCGACATCCGCGACTTCTGGTGGAAAGCGGTGCCGGTGGATGCCGATAAGTTCACCGCCACAGCGGAGCTGGATCTGGACACGGGCTATTTCATCCGGGCGCGCGCCGGCGCCCGCTCTATCTTCCCCCTGCAGGCGTGCCTCTTCATCGGGCAGGACGGCCTGGCCCAGAAGGTGCACAACCTCATCATCGCCGAAGAGGGGTCCGAACTGCACATTATTACCGGCTGTGCTGTGGACCTCAACGTCCGCACCGCCCTGCATGTGGGCATCACGGAGATATACGTCAAGAAGGGCGCCACAGTGACCTTCACCATGATTCACAATTGGGGCGAGAACGTGGAAGTGCGGCCCCGCACCAGCATCGTGGTGGAGGAAGGGGGCACCTTTATCTCCAATTACGTGTTGATGGAGCCCGTGCAGACCATTCAGACCTATCCGACGGCCTATCTGGTCGGAAAGGGCGCGGTGGCGCGCTTCAACAGTGTCATCGTCGGACTGCCGGGGTCGCATATTGATGTCGGCTCGCGCGTCGTTCTGCAGGCGCCGGAAACGCGGGCCGAGGTTATCTCGCGCTCCATCTCTGCCGGCGGCCGTATCATCGCCCGCGGCCATCTGCTGGGTGAGGCGCCGCGCGTCAAAGCCCATCTCGAATGCCGCGGCCTGATGCTGCGCGATGACGGTGCCATTTCCGCCATCCCCGAGCTGGGCACCCGCTTCGCCGACGTGGATATGTCCCATGAGGCGGCAGTGGGGCGCATCGCGCAGGAGGAGATCGAGTACCTGATGGCGCGCGGCATCAGCAAGGATGACGCCGTGGCCATCATCGTGCGGGGCTTCCTGAACGTGAAGATCGAGGGACTGCCGGCGGAGCTTCAGGCGGACCTGGACCGCGTCATCCAGACCGCCGACTTGTCCGGTCTGTAACCGTTCGCAAGGTAAGGTGCCAGTCACCTGCGGGATGACTGGCACTTTTTTATTTCTGCAGGAGGTGGGCGTTGACCGCACCCTTGGGGATGCGGCCGGCGATAATGTCTATGGCCTCCTGGCAGGCCTGCTGGTACAGTTCCACCGCCGCGTCCTCAGAATAGGCGGCGGTGTGCGGGGTCATCACCACATTCTCCATCTGCCGCAGGGGGCTGTCCAGCGGAAGCGGCTCCTCCTCGAAGACGTCCAGGCCGGCGGCTCCCAGCCGGCCGTCCTGCAGTGCGCGTATCAGTGCCGGCTCATCCACCACCGGGCCGCGGCTGGTGTTGACCAGCACCGCCCCCGGTTTCACCATGCTCAGCTCCTGCTCCCCGATAAGATGCCAGGTCTCTTTGTTCAGCGGCACATGGATGGAGATGAGGTCGGATTGGCGCAGGAGCGTTTCCAGGTCGGTCAGGGTCACCTGGTACGCCTGCGCGATCTCGGGGTTGACGTACGGGTCATAGGCGAGACAGCGCAGACCGAGGCCGGCACACTTCTCCACCAGGGCGCGCGCGATGCGCCCGAATCCCACCAGCCCCAGCGTCAGGCCGCGCAGCCGGCGGGTGGGCAGGGCGAACTGGCGCGACCACTCGCCGCGCCGCATGGAGCGGTCCTGGGCGGCCACGCCGCGCAGTGCGGTCAGCATGAGGGTCAGCGCATGCTCGGCCACGTCCTCCAGGCAGTATTCCGGCACGTTGGCCACCAGGATGCCGTGTGTGGTGGCCGCTTCCACGTCCACCGTGTCGTAGCCGATGCCGGCGCGGATGATGCCCTTACAGCGCCGCAGTTGGGGAATGGTACGGGCGTTCAGCAGGCGGCGCAGGGATTGGATGATGACCACGTCGGCGGCCTGCGCGTGGGCGACGACCTCCTCCTCGGTGCGCCAGCGGCCGGCCTCCCAGGCGATGCCGGCGCCGGCCAGCAGTTCGGCTTCCCCGCCGCGCGGGCTGAACAGGTCCTCATCATAGTCCACCAGCACGACTTTGGGCATAAGTGCCTCCTTAATAAAAAGCGGCAGTCACCTTCGCGGTGACTGCCGCCCGATCCTATTTCCACAGCTCATGCCGGCGGGTGCGCACCGCTTCCAGGAGCTGCTGCTGGAACGTTTCGAACGGCACACTTCCCAGGTCTTCGCCGCTCCGCAGGCGTACGGATACCGCGCCGGCCTCCAGCTCGCGGTCTCCCACCACCAGCATATAGGGGACTTTCTGAAGCTGGGCCTGGCGGATCTTGGCGCTCATGCGCTCGCTGGAGTCATCCACCTGGACGCGCAGGCCGTCCTGCCGCAGTAGCTCCGCCCGGGCAAAGCAGTAGGCGTTGTGGCGGTCGGCGATAGGGATGAACACCGCCTGCACCGGGGCCAGCCACGGCGGGAAGTTGCCGGCGTAATGCTCCAGCAGGCCGCCGATGAAGCGCTCCATGGACCCCAGCACCGCTCGATGCAGGATGATGACGCGGTGCTCCTTGCCGTCCTCACCGATGTAGTTGACGTCGAAGCGTTCCGGCAGGTTCAGGTCCAACTGCAGGGTCGGCCCCTGCCACTCGCGTCCCAGGGCATCCCACAGCTTGATGTCGATCTTGGGGCCGTAGAAGACGCCGCCGCCCTCGTCCACTTCATACTCTTTGCCCCGCTGTTCCAACGCGGCGCGTAGTTTCTCCGTGGCGAACTCCCACTGCTCATCGGTGCCGATGTACTTTTCCGGCCGGGTGGAGAGATAGGCCTTGTAGCGGTAGCCGAAGGTGGACATCAAGTGATCGATCAGGTCCAGCACGCCGTTGATTTCTTCCTGGAGCTGGTCCGGCCGGCAGAAGATATGGGCGTCGTCCTGCGTGAAGCCGCGCACCCGTAGGAGACCGTGCAGTACGCCCGAGCGCTCGAAGCGGTAGACGGTGCCCAGCTCCGCGTAGCGGATGGGCAGGTCGCGGTAGGAGCGGAGCTGGCTCTTGAAGATTTTGATGTGGCCGGGGCAGTTCATGGGCTTAACGCGATAAGGCCGGCCCTCAATCTCCATCGGCGCGTACATCATATCGGCGTAGGCTTCCAGGTGGCCGCTGATCTCATAAATGCGCTCGCTGGCGATATGCGGCGTGTAGACAAGGCTGTATCCCCGTTTCAGGTGCTCGTTGCGCCAGAAGGTCTCGATCTCATGGCGGATGATGGCGCCGTTGGGGTGCCAGAGCACCAGCCCCGGGCCGATGTCCAGGTCAATGGAATAGATATCCAACTGCTTGCCCAGCCGGCGGTGATCGCGCCGCTCGATCTCCTCCAGCCGCTCGAGATAGGCGTCGAGTTCCTCTTTGGAGAGCCAGGCGGTGCCGTAAATGCGCTGGAGCTGGGGATTGCGCTCGTCCCCGCGCCAGTAGGCGCCGGCGGTCTTCAGGAGCTTAAAGCCGTCCAGGGGGATATCGCTGGTCCTTTCCACATGCGGCCCCTTGCACAGGTCGGTGAAGTTATGGTGGCGATAGATGGTGATCTCCTGCGCCGGCCCCTGCACCACCTCGCCATCCTCGTTCTCGCGGCCGGAGACCAGTCCCTCGATCAGCTCCAGCTTATAGGGCTGGTCCTTGAAAATCTGCCGCGCTTCCTCCGGGGTAACGACCTTGCGCTCGAAGAGATAGCCCTCCTGAATGATCTCGCGCATGCGCCGTTCGATGACTTCCAGGTCCTCGGGCGTGAGCGGGCGCGGCAGATCGAAATCGTAGTAGAAACCATCAGCGATGGCCGGCCCAATGCCAAATTTGGCGCCTGGGAACAGCTCGAGCACCGCGCCGGCCATGACGTGCGCGGCGGAGTGTCGGATGCGGTGCAGTTTCTCGTCCTGATGATTGTCCATATGGTCACCCCCTATTTCGCTGGACATTCTGCATAAATGTAACGGGCCCTCCACCCATATTGGGGCGAGAGGGCCCGCGGTTCCACCCAATTTCGATGCCGGCGGACGGCCAGCATCCTCATGCGGCCGATAACGGGGCCAGCCGGAGCGCCTTACTTGGGCGAGGCCCGTTAGGGCGTCTGCTCGCGGGTGGTTTTCCGCCGGCACTGCCGGAGAGGCTTGCAGTCCAGGGCCTCTCCTCCCTGTGGGCGGTGGGCCGGCGTACTCGTCCCGGTCATCGCAGGTAAAATATACAGCCCGCGGCCGGCGCCACGGGCGCTGTACACAGGTGGGCGGTATAGGGCTCGAACCTACGACCTCCACGATGTCAACGTGGCGCTCTAGCCTGCTGAGCTAACCGCCCATGCTGACTTATATTATAATCGGTTTGGGGGAAATGTGCAAATTGAGGTGACAAGGGGCATGGACAAGCATTGGAGGCAGAAATGCTGGTCGAGTGCATCAAAGTAATGAGAGTGTTGAACGTTGAAAAAGTCCAAACATACAATCTGTGGAAGCTGCCCAGCGGCTGAAGCCGCGGCAACAACTGCGAAGCCTGCCTGCGCAGGCTTCGCGAAGTCGGCGTAGGCCGACTTCGCAGGCACACAGCCGCAGTTTCAACTGCCAGGCGATGAGTCAATACCTGCTTTTTCAACACCCTCAAGTAACCATATTTGCCATCTCCGCCAAAGTATGGTATTATAATTAATAGAAAATCAGTTTCCGAAAGGATGCAGTGCAGTGGCTGATGCCGAGCAGCGCTTTCAGCAGTTGAAAGACAAGCTACGCCGGCTGGGGTATCGCCTCACACCCCAGCGTTTGGCGCTTCTGCGTCTGCTCAGCGAGAGTCAGGGCCATCCCAGCGCCAAAGACCTGTACGATCAGCTACGCCAGCAGTTTCCGACCACCAGCCTGGCGACCATCTATAAGACGCTGAATGTATTGAAAGATCTCGACGAGGTGCTGGAGTTGGGATTCAGCGACGATGATAACCGCTACGACGGCAACAAGCCATATCCGCATCCGCACGTTATCTGCATCCGCTGCCGGAAAATCATTGACTTCGACCGGGACGTTGTCGCAAGCCTGGAGCAGGAGCTGGCCCAAGCATCTGGGTTTGAGATCATCAGTCATCGGCTTGATTTCTATGGTCTGTGCCCGGAGTGCCGCCAAAAAACAGGGTAGTTTTTTATTTTTTGCTTATGATGGAAATTCATTTTCTATAAGTTTTTGTTTTCTATCGATGTCAATAATGCACGATGAGGATGTTCCGGCTCATGGGATTGCCGGCCCGCACACATCGAAAGGGGGTGGTTGGAGTCACTGATACATCAAGGTATGCGCTTCGCAAAGGAAACATCGTCAAGTTGTAGTCAAATCCAATATGCGCTATAAGGAGGAATCACCATGGCAAAAGTAGCACGTAAAGTCGTAGAAGCTGCCGGCATTGACCTGAACCAGTTGCTGGACTTGTTGGTCCGCAACGCATCCGCGGAACTTACCACCTATTACTACTACACCCTCTTGCGCGTGAACCTGATCGGTCTTGAGGGTGAGGGCATCAAAGAGATCGCCGAGATAGCTCGCATCGAGGACCGCAATCACTTTGAGGCGCTGGTGCCCCGCATCTATGAGCTGGGTGGGGAACTCCCCAAGGACATGAAGGTCTTCCATGACCTCTCTGCCTGTCCGCCGGCCGCTCTTCCTGCTGACCCTACTGACATCAAAGCAATGCTCAACGTCCTCGTGCAGGCCGAACGCTGTGCGGTGCACGGCTACACCCAGATCTGCAACCTGACCGCCGGCAAGGATCACCGCACCTATGACCTGGCATTGGCGATCCTCAACGAGGAGATCGAGCACGAATCCTGGTTCTCCGAGTTCCTGGGAGAGGGGCCATCCGGGCACTTCATGCGCCGTGGGGAGACCTCTCCGTTCGTCTCCAAATTCCTGCGGTAACTGTCCCGCGAAGCGGCGTATGGTACAAGCGCCCGCCGGCCGGCGGGCGCTCTTTCTTTCAGCCCCAGCGCCAGTTTCCCATCTTACCCCAGTACCCTCTCCGGAGCGCGGTCGCCGGGCGAAACATCTGGGGCAAATCAGCGATTTGACGAGACCCTGGATTTTGACTATAATAAATATTGACATCGGGCGGGTGTGACGCAGCGGTAGCGTACCTGCTTCCCAAGCAGGCTGTCGAGGGTTCGAATCCCTTCACCCGCTCCATAATCGAAGCCCTCCGAACGCGGAGGGCTTTTTGTCTTGTATCATTTGACGAGCCGGCCAATCAGCGGTATAATTTGTGCAATTCCGCACGAATGCACCTGCGGGGAGGTTTCGGATGGCCGGGTCAGTGCTTCTGCCAAAGCCGTGTCTCATGCGACTGCCCCATTACTACCGCCGGCTCCTCCAGGCCATGCACGAGGGCCAGAGCATTATCTCCTCCGACGAGCTGGGGGAAGAGGCCGGCGTGCCGGCGGCCCAGGCCCGCAAAGACCTGAGCTACCTGGGGGAATTCGGCCGGCCAGGCGTCGGCTACGACGTCTACGAACTGGCCGCCCACCTGGAGAGAATCCTCGGCCTCAACGAACCCAAAAAAGCCATCCTCATCGGGGTGGGAAACCTGGGGCGCGCCCTGGCATCCTACCCAGGCTTCGCCCGCTACCACCTTCAGATTGTCGCCGCCTTCGACATTGACCCCTCGAAGATCGGACAGCGGATCGGCAGTATCCGCGTGCTCCCGCTGGAGGAGCTGGAGACATTTGTCCACCAGAATGACGTGCGCATGGCCATCCTGGCGGTGCCGGCCGCACAGGCCCAATCCATCGCTGACCGCCTGGCCGCCGCCGGCATCCACCTTATCTGGAACTTCGCCCCAGTCTCCCTGCGGGTCCCCACAGGGGTGATGGTGTTCAACGAAGACCTGGCCGCCAGACTGGCGACCCTTTCGTTTTTCCTGATCCGGCAATCGTCATAACCCATCATGCTAGCAGAGGTGATACACCATGTACTCACGACGCCGCTTTCTGAGACAGGTGGGCTTAGCCGCCGGCGGGGTCGTGCTGGCCGGCAGTGGGCTGTCCGTGCTGGCGGGATGTTCAGCGGGGAAAAAGCTGGAGAAGTTGGCCATCCAGGCGCCGGCCTCTCCCCCATCCATCGCGCTGGCCAAGCTGGTGCATGACAACGCCTTCGCCGGCCTGGCCGACAGCGCCGAGTTCCTGCTCTGGAAAACCGCCGACGAGATGCGCGCCCGCATCACCAGCGGTCAGGCGCAAATCTCCGGCCTGCCGGTAAATGTGGCCGCCGCACTGTACAATAAGGGGCTGGGGGTCCAGCTCGCCAACGTGTATATCTGGGGCATCCTGTATCTGGTCAGCACCGACGAAGGAATTCAGGGCTGGGAGGACCTGCGCGGCCAGGAAGTGCTGATCCCGTTCCAGGGGGATTTGCCGGACCTGATGACCCAGCTTCTCCTCCAGTATCGGGGTATGGCATTGGGTAAGGACATCACTGCCCGCTATGTCACCGCCGCGCCGGAGGCCGCCAACCTGCTGGCCGCCGGCCAAGCGCGGCACGCCGTGCTCTCCGAGCCATCCGCCACCTTGGCACTGCTCAAGGCCAAAGGCGCCGGCATCACCCTGCACCGCGTCATTGATTATCAGGCCGAATGGGCGGCCGCGACCGGACAGCCCCCGCGCCTGCCTATGGCCGGCGTCGCCGTGCTCCCGGGCCTGGTCAAGGAGCATCCGCAGGTCATCAAACGCCTGCAGAGCGCGCATGCGGAGGCCGTCGCCTGGGTGCGCGACCATCCGAAAGAGGCCGCCGCCCTGGGCACGCAGTACATCCCGGAGATGCCGGCGCAGGCCATGGAAGCGTCGCTCCCTCACATCACCTTCGAATGGGTCGCCGCCAAAGACGCCCGCAAAGAGATCGAGTTCTTCTTCAACGAGCTGGCGAAGCTGTCGCCGGCTATTTACGGGGGCAAACTGCCGGGAGATGACTTCTATATCTCCGGTTGAGCGAGCCTGGCGCTATGCCCTTGGGACCGCGGCGCTCCTGGCTATGTGGAGCGCGCTGGCGGCCTACTATCCCACGGTGCTGGTGCCTTCGCCGCTGGAAACCGCGCAAGCCCTGGCCCAACTGGCGGCTAGCGGAGAGCTGTTCCGGCAGGCCGGCATCACCCTGGCCCGCATCCTGATCGCCTTTGGCATCAGCGTGCTGGTGGGGGGAACTGCCGGCCTGCTGGTGGGATTTCGGCCGCGCTGGCATCCCTTTATCCAGCCGGCGGTCAGCCTGGCGATGAGCGCCCCGCCCATCTCCTGGTTGGTGCTGGCCCTGGTCTGGTTCGGCACTGGCTCTGTGACGCCCATTTTCACCAGCGTGGTGGTCAGCGCGCCGGTGGTCTTCGCTAATGTATATGAAGGGGTGCGGGCGATGGACCCGGATTTGCTGGCCATGGCCCGTGCGTACGGCGCCCGCGGCCGCACCCTGTTCGAGGATGTCTACCTGCCGGCCCTAACACCGCACCTTTTCGCCGGCCTGCAGGTCGCCGCCAGCCTCTCGGTGCGCGTCGGCATCATGGGCGAACTGCTGGGAAGCGATGCCGGCGTGGGGTATGCCTTGGCCCTCGCCCGCATTTACCTGGAAACCCCGCGCGTCTTCGCCTGGGTGCTGGTCACCGTGACCCTGCTGGCACTGCTGGAGGCCGGCCTGGTGCGGACCCTCCAGCGCCGGGCCGAGGCTTGGAAGCGGGCGCGGTAGGGAGGATGAAGATGGTGCCGGCAGATGTCCCCATCCTGACCATGCGGCATGTCAGCAAATCTTTCCCCGGCCGGCCGGTCCTGCACGATTGGAACCTGGAAGTCAAGGGGGGAGAGATATTGTGCATCCTGGGGCCATCCGGCTGTGGGAAGACCACCCTGTTGAACCTGATCGCCGGCCTGCTGGCGCCGGACGCCGGCGAGATACGCCGGCCGGCACGCCTCGGCTACGTCTTTCAGGAACCGCGGCTCCTGCCGTGGCGCACGGTGCGGGAGAATATTGCCTTCGGGCTGAAGGCGCGCGGCGTGCGGGAGGAAGAACGCCGGCAGGCGGCGAACCGGCTCATCGCGCACATGGGCCTGGAGCCCTTCGCCGACCACTATCCGCACCAGCTCAGCGGGGGCATGCGTCAGCGGGCGGCATTGGCGCGTGCCCTGGCGGTGGACCCGGAGCTACTGCTCTTGGACGAGCCTTTCAAATCCCTGGATGTGCTCCTGCGGCTGGAGCTGGTGCGTCTGCTGGTGGAGGAATGGCGCAGTTCCCCGCGCCCGATTATTTTTGTCACCCATGAGGTGCAGGAGGCGGCGCTGGTGGCGCATCGCGTGATCATCATGCAGGGATCGCCGGCCCAAATCGTCCGCACCTTCACCCTGGCGCGCTCGCCGGCGGAGCGCCGGCCGGAAGACCCCGATGTGGTGCACTTCGCCGCCCAGCTCTATCAGGAACTGCTGGCCGCCGCACAGACGCGGCCCTGAACATACAGCGGCCTTCCAGGTGTATCCGGAAGGCCGCTGTATGCGTAGGCCCCGCAAGCGTTCTTTCCCCTTTACTCTTTCGGCCGCAGGTAAATGAACCAGTACACCAGGCCCACCAGGCCGGCCCCGCCGATGATGTTCCCGATAGTTACAGGGAGCAGGTTGCGCAGGAAGAAGTTCGCCCAGGTGAGGTTAGCGAAATCAGCCGCGCTTTTGCCGATGGAGCTGAGAAACGCGGCATTGCTCTTGATGAACAGCCCCACAGGGATGAAGTACATGTTGGCGATGCTGTGCTCGAAGCCGGCGGCCACGAAGGCGCTGATGGGGAAGATGATGGCCAGGATTTTATCGGTGGTGGAGCGGCCGCTGAAGGTTAGCCAGACCGCCAGACACACCAGGGCATTGCACATCACGCCCAGGGCGATGGCTTGGATGAAGTCCAGACTGCACTTGGCGTTGGCGGTGTTCAATGCCGCTATCCCCACAGCTCCCTTGCCAAAGGTGTACTGCTTGGTCAGAAACATGATGGCGGCGGTGAGGATGGAGCCCACGAAGTTGCCGACATAGACGATGACCCAGTTGCGCAAAAGCTGGAGCAGTGTTACCTTGCCGTTGACCCAGGCCATGATAATGAGGTTGTTGCCGGTGAAAAGCTCTGCGCCGGCCACGACAACCAGGATAAGGCCGAGGCAGAAGACCAAGCCGCTGAGCAGTCGCACGACGCCGTAGGGCAGGACATCGCCGGCGCCGGCGGCGACCGTGGTGGCGAAGATGGCGCCGCAAGCGATGAACGCGCCGGCCAGGATCGCCAGGGCGAACATCACCGAGGCGGACATGCTGGCCTTGCGCACGCCGATGGCCTCCGCACGGCCGGCCATTTCGGGCGGCAGGAACGCATCGAAGCGAAACGTTTCTGTGGACATGGCAAATTCCTCCGAACTGGCGAGATATATGAGCGTGAAATGCATTGCCACGCTGGCAAAATTGCGAGACAAGGAAAGGCCGGCACCCACACTGCGAGGGCGCAACGAACTGCTGAGAACGCTGGCCCGGTCTACCTATGATTCTCAATGCGCGCCCAATTGTCGACGACTAATATACTCCAAATCCTGAAATTGTCAACATCACCAAAGGACTGTGATACATATCACGAGCTTTATGCGGGCTGGTGCAGACCCGCAGTTTCCACTGCCCGGCAAGCCTTTCCAACGCCCTTGCCCCAGCGCTTTGACATCTCCCCCCGATGATGATAAGATGACCGCGCAAGATTCCTGATAAGGTGGATATATGGTCGGAGAAAGAAATCGTCCCAGCGGTCCGCGCGCTCGACGTGCTCCCGTTCGACCCGATGTGGAACAGATGAACCGCGCTTCCAAGCGGTTGTACCTGCACCGCCGGCTGGATGAGGTCGAAAACCAGATTCAGACCAGCCTGTTCCGCTATCTCAACAACCTGTTTTCCGCCGGCCCCCACTGGCTCAGCCGGCGGCAGGAGCTGTGGGAAGACGTCATGAACATCCACTACCTGGAGGCCAGCCGCCGCGCCATCCTGCAAAGCCTGGCGGACCTGAACATGCCCGCATTTTTTACTCACCGCCCGCCCGAGGACACGGATGCTGACAGTGAATAAGGAAAAGCCATCGGTGGAACTGTTGGAGATCGTGAAAGCCCTCAGTGAAGCTCCTGGGGTTGCCGGCTTTGAAGGCCCTGTCCAGGTGCTCATCCGCTCCTACTGGGAACCCTACGTGCATGAATTCCGCACGGATGCCCTGGGCAATCTCATTGGCCTGCGCCGGGGCCAGCGGCCGGCGGATGCCCCGGCCCGCTCCATCATGCTGGCGACGCACTGCGACGAGATCGGCATGATGGTCACCGGCATCGAGGAAGGCTTCCTGCGCTTCACCAGCGTGGGCGGCATTGACGCGCGAGTTCTGCCGGGGCAGGAGGTAACGGTTTTCGGCCGGCAGGCGCTCCCCGGCGTCATCGGCCTGCGGCCGCCTCACCTGGTACCGGCAGAGGACCGCAGTAAGCCCATGCCGATGGATGAATTATATGTGGATGTGGGGCTGAACCAGGAACAGGCGCAGAAGCTGGTGGCGGTCGGCGATCCCATCGCGTTTCGCGTGCCGGCCGTCGAGCTGGAGAATGAGCGCGTGGCCGGCAAAGCCTTCGACAACCGCGCCTCTGTCGCCGTCGCCACCGCCTGCTTGATGCACCTGGGGACCATGCACCATACCTGGGATGTGTATGCGGTCGCCACAACGCAGGAGGAGGTCGGCCTGCGCGGCGCCATCGTCAGCGCCTACGGTATCGCCCCGGACGCGGCCATCGCCATTGATGTGACCTTTGGGAAAGGGCCAGGGCTTTCCGATGAGGAGGCGTTCGAGCTGGGGGACGGGCCGGTCATCGCCATTGGGCCGAACGTGCATCCAGTCCTACATGATGCCTTGGTGGAGGCGGCCAAGGCGCTGGAGATCGCTTATCAGATCGAGCCGATGCCCGGCCACAGCGGGACCGACGGCTGGGCGATACAGGTGGCACGCGAGGGCATCCCGACGGCCGTGCTGTCCATCCCGACACAGAACATGCATTCGCCGGTCGAGGTGATTTCGCTGAAGGATATCCGGCGCGCCGGCCGTCTGCTGGCCCATTTCATCAGCACGCTGGACGAGGCCTTCGTCCGCCGGCTGAATTTTCCCCTGCCCATGTGAGAGGATAATGCCGTGTTGCTACAACGACTCAGCGATGCCTTTGGCGTCTCGGGCTGTGAGGAGGAGGTGCGCAGTATCCTGGCGGAGGCGGTGCGTCCGCATGTGGATGAACTGCGCACGGACAGTTTGGGGAACTTGATCGCCATCAAACGGGCGCGCGCCGGCGTGCCCCGCCCAGTGCGCGTGATGCTGGCCGCCCATATGGACGAAGTGGGCCTCATGATCACCCATGTAGAAAAGGACGGCCTGCTCCGCTTTCAGCCGGTGGGCGGCATTGACCCCCGCCTCCTGCCGGCCAAGCGGGTGCTCATCGGGCGCGAGCGGGTGCCCGGCGTTATCACCGTGAAGCCTATCCATCTGCTCAAGCCGGAAGAGCGCGAGCGCGTCGTGCCAGTGGAGCAGATGTATATTGACATTGGCGCTACCAGCAAAGATGCCGCGGAGAAGCGCATCAAGATCGGGGACTATGCCGTGTTCGCCACCCGTTTCGGCCCTCACGGGCTGGAGGGGGAGAGCCGGCTGGTACGCGGCAAGGCCTTCGACGACCGCGCCGGCTGCGCGGTGCTGGCGGCAGTCCTCCAAGGAGAACCGTATCCGGTGGAGATCGCCGGCGTGTTCACCGTGCAGGAAGAGGTCGGTCTGCGCGGCGCCCGTGTGGCGGGCTATGCGCTGGAACCGGATGTGGCCATCGTCCTGGAGGGCACCATTTGCGACGACCTGCCCAAGGAGAAGGACCAAAGCCCGGTGACGCGCGTGGGCAAGGGGCCGGCCATCACCATTGCGGACCGCACCTTCGTGGCGGACCGTCGGCTGGTGCAGTTGTTGGTGGACACGGCCGAGAAGCAGGGCCTGCCGTATCAATTCAAGGAGCCGGCGCTCGGCGGAACGGATGCCGGCGCTATCCACCTGACGCGAGCCGGCGTCCCCAGTGTCGCGCTCTCCGTCCCCAGCCGGTACATCCATGGGCCGGCGTGCGTCCTCAGCCTGGATGACCTGGAGAACGCCGTCGCGCTGCTGCGCGCCGCCCTGCCGCTGCTGGAATCCTGGCCGAACCTGGACCTGTGACCCATCGCATCACGTGACATGTGAGAGAGGCATACACCGTGGAAGAGATCGTCCGAGAACTGACCGAGGCATACGGCCCATCAGGGGCGGAAGGCAGGGTGCGGAAGCTGATTGCGGAGCGCATTGCGCCGTATGTGGATGAACAGCGGGTGGATGCGCTGGGCAACCTGATTGCCCTGAAGCGCGCCAGTGTATCGCCGGCCGCTGGCCGGCTGATGCTGGCCGCCCACATGGATGAAATTGGCCTCATCGTCAGCTATATTGACGAGAAGGGCTTCCTGCGCTTCCATCCTGTGGGCGGGGTGTTCCCGCTGACCCTCCTGGGCGGCCGGGTGGTATTCGAGAACGGCACGCTGGGCGTTATTGGCATCGAGGAACGCTGGCGGGAGGACAAAATCCCGCCGCTGGAAAAGCTGTTCATTGATGTGGGGGCGACCTCGCCGGCGGACTGCCCGGTGCGCGTCGGGGATGTGGCCGGCTTCCACCGCCCCTTCTTCGCCCAGGGCACGCGCTGGGTGGGCAAGGCTATGGACGACCGCATCGGCTGTGCCGTGCTGGTGGAGTTCCTGCGCCAGGTGAAGGAAAGCATCTACGACCTCTATGTGGTGTTTACGGTGCAGGAGGAGATCGGACTGCGCGGCGCGGCGGTCTCGGCCTACGGCGTGGAGCCGGACGTGGCCATCGCCGTGGATATCACCACCACCGGCGATGTGCCGGAAGGAGAGAAGATGGCCGTGGAATTGGGCAAGGGGGTGGCCATCAAGGTCAAGGACAGCGGCATGATCGCGCATCCAGGACTGCGCCGGCATATGGTACAGATGGCGGAAAGGACGGGCATCCCCTATCAATTGGAGGTACTGCGGCGCGGGACGACCGATGCCTATGCCCTGCAGGTCAGCCGCGAGGGGGTGCCGGCCGGCGTCCTCTCCGTCCCTACGCGCTATGCCCATACCCCGTCGGAGATGGTGGACCAGCGCGATGTGCGCGCTGCCCTGGACCTGCTCCTGCGCCTGGTCGCTCAGCCGATCGAACTAGGAAATTAAGCGCCGTTTTGTATCGAGAACGAGACAGGGGAGCCAGATGGCTCCCCTGTTTTCGTGAGTAGACCAAGGGGGTTTGCGAATTAGGCGGCCGGCGTCTCGGCGGCGGCGTTCTTGCCGGCGATGCGGCCGAAGACGACGCAGTCAGCCATAGCCACACCGCCCAGGCGCACGGCGCCGTGGATACCGCCCGTCACCTCGCCGGCGGCATACAGGCCGGGAATAGGCTGGAAGTCCTGGTTGATGACGCGGCCGTTCACGTCCGTCACCAGGCCGCCCATGGTGTGGTGCACCTTCGGCCACAGGCGGGCCGCATAGAACGGCGGCTGGAAGCCCAGCGGCTTGGCGTCCTGGAAGATCATGCAGTTGAAATCTTCATCCTTCTTGTTCTCAACGAACTGGTTCCAGCGCTCGACTTCCGCCTTGAAGGCATCCCACGGGATGCCGTATTCCTTGGCGACCTCTTCCAGGGTGTCGAACTTTTTGATAGCGCCGATCTTGAGGCCGTTCTCGATAACGTTGGCCGGCACGTTCTTCTCCGTGGCGTAGGTGTCCGCCACGATGATCACCGGCACGCCGATCTCGATGATGGCATCGGCGCGCACCTTGCGGTTGCCGGTCTCGTTGATGAAGCGCTTGCCGGTCTTGGGGTTGATCATGGGCGCCCAACCGACCACGCGCTCGCAGAAGAGCGGCACATAGCCGAAGCCAGGCTCATCCGGGCTGGCCCAAGGGCCGAGCTGGATCCAGTCCATGTGCACATCCATGGCGCCGATCTTCAGGGCGGCGCGCAGGGCCTCGCCGGTGGCGCCGGGGTGGTTGGTGCTCTCGAAAGCTTCGGTCAGGCGCGGGTCGTGGATCATGCGCATCTTGATATCGCGGGAGAAACCGCCGGTGGCCAGCACGACCGCCTTTTTGGCCTTGATGTAAATGGTCTTGCCGCTGGTCTCATCACCGAAGGTGTACCCGTCGCGCGCTTCGATACCGACCACGCGGCCGGCCTCATCCACGATCAGGCGCTCCAGCTTGCGCTGGGTCTCCACGGTCACGCCCAGCTCTTGGAGCTTCTTGAGCATCTTGTTGATGAGCTCAGAGCCGCCTTTGACAAGCTGAACGGTGCGCGGGACGGAGTGACCGCCGTGGAAGGTCAGGCGGTAGAATTCCGCGCCGATGTAATCGCGGGCCCATTCCGCCGCCTCGAGGGCCTTCTCTGTGAGGACCTTGGCCCGGTCCACGTGGTTGAGGTTCAGGCCGGCCTTGAGCATGTCCTTCAGCATCAGCTCCGGCGAGTCCTCAATGCCCTGCTCCTTCTGGTACCAGTTGCCGGGGGCGGCGAAGTCACCGCCGTTGATGATGGAGTTGCCGCCGGGGGTCTCCATCTTGTCAATCACTTTGACAGCCGCGCCGGCGTTCTTGGCCTCGATGGCCGCCGCCAGGCCGGCGAACCCGGTACCGACAACCACTACATCCGCCTCTTCGTCCCACTTGGAAGGGACGGGGCCGCTGGGCATGGCTTTCTGACAGCCGGCGAGCGTGCTCGCCGCCAGCGTCATGGTGCCGCCCACGGCCATGCCCTTCAGGAACTGCTTGCGTGATACTTTGCTGGACATCTTCGCCTCCTCATGTTGTAACCATGTTTTATCGTGTATTTCATCCGGCTGGGCCGGCGGGCCGGCCCAGCGCGTTCCGCACGACATCCGAATGCGCGCTGGCAGTGTGCCGCCTAGTCCTGATGACACTGGGCGCAGTAGTTTTCCGCCGGCCGGTGCGACTTGTGGCAGACGGTACAGCGCAGGTTCGGCCAGTGGCTCTCATGGGGGTTCCGGTTCAAATGCGCGGTGCGCTCCGCCAGCGATTCATAGGAGCGGTGACATTTCAGGCACACATCGGTGCCTATCTTCCTTTCCTTGAGAGGATTTTCGTAATTCCCCGTCACGTAGGCGGCGACTTCCTGGAGGGCCCCGATCGGCGTGGTGACATGGCAGTCCTTGCATCCCACGTTGGCCTGCTGGTGGATGTTGTCGAGATACTCGGAAGTATGGTAGGAATCCACATAGGGGCGGATGATATGGCAGAGACTGCAGAACGAGGGATTGTAGCTTGCCTCCCAGAGCGCGTACACGGCGTTAGCGGCCACCAGCAGGATGAACAGGGCGATAACGATGGTGCAGGCGATACCCCGTCGGGCGATAAATCCCTTTAGCCCCTTGGGGGATGGTGGGGTTGTTGGTGCGTTCATTGTCATATCTCCATCAGGTCTGTGTGTTATATACTTAGTATTATAAGTCTCGCGTAATTTATCACCAAACAATGAGAATGTCAAATCGACCGGTGCGGTGTTTCCGAACGTGCCGGCGCGAGAAAAGCCTGGGGAGCCGGCCCAGGCTCCCCAGGCTGTAGGTTACCGGCAGTGAGATCACATTACGCGGCCGGCGTCTCGGCGGCGGCGGCGTTCTTGCCGGCGGTGCGGCCCATCACGATGCAGTCGACGAAGGCACAGCTTCCCAGGCGCACCGCGCCGTGCACACCACCGGTGACCTCGCCGGCGGCATACAGGCCGGGGATGACGTTGCCGTCCAGGTCCAGCACCTGGGCCTTATCGGTGATCTGCAGGCCGCCCATGGTGTGGTGCACAGAGGGCCACTGCGGGATGGCGTAGAAGGGCGGCTTCTCGATCTTGGCCTTCATGCTGGGCTTGCCGAAGTCCTCATCCACGCCCTTGTCCACCATCTCGTTGTAGCGGGCGACCGTCTCTTTCAGGGCGGCGGCGTCAATGCCGGCCTTCTGCGCCAGCTCCTCCAGGGTGTCCGCCCGGATGATGCGTCCCTTCTGGATGCCATCTGCGATATGTTCGCGATTGAAGAACTCATCCACCTTGGAATCGTCGAAGATGGTGAAGGTGGGCTTTTCCTTGACCCCGAAAAGCTGGGCATCGGCGCACACCTTGCGGTCGGCCAGCTCGTTCACGAAGCGCTTGCCGTTCTTGGCCACGTAGATGCAGTAAGCCGGCGCGTTGAACGGGATGACTGCCGGCCGGTCCAGGATGCCGGTCGCAGGATCGGCAAAGGGATAGAGCTGGATCCAGTCGAGCTGGGTTGCGGCGGCACCGATGCGCATGGCTTCCACCATGACCTCACCGGTAGCGCCGGGATGGTTGGTGCTGGGGAATTCCGCCGTCAGCCAGGGCACAAACTTAGCGCGCAGTTCGACGTTTCTGCAGAAGCCGCCGGTGGCGATGATGACCGCCTTCTTAGCCTTGAAGTACTTCTTCTGCTCGCCGGTCTCGACCTCGACGCCCAGCACGCGGCCCTTACCGCACCCTTCGCGGATGAGGCGGGTCACTTTGTGCTCGTAGAGGATCTCGATCTTCAGCTCCTCCGCCTTCTTCAGCATGGCCTTGATGGCATCACTGCCGGAAGCGTTCACCGTGGTGTGAGTGCGGGGGCGGGAGTGGCCGCCGGCCTGCACGATCTTCTCCTGGAACGGGGTGCCCAGATCGAGCAGCCACTCGATGCCGTCCACCGACTCGGTCGCCACCTTTTTCACCAGGGCGGGCCAGTTCAGGCGCTGGCCGGCCTTCAGCATGTCTTCCATCATGATCTCGGCGGAGTCTTCGGGCAGGTCGGGGAACTTGCGGCGGATGCGGGAGTCCCAGGCCGCGTACACGCCGCCGTTGATGGCGGAGTTGCCGCCGGGTACTTCCATCTTCTCCAGCACCAGCACCTGGGAGCCGGCGCCGTGAGCTTCCAGCGCGGCGGCCAGGCCGGCGAAGCCGGTGCCGATGATCAATACCTCGGTCTCGCGGTCCCACTTGGCGGGGACAGCGCTCTCGCCGGCGGGTTTCTGCGCGCATCCTGCCAGCGCGCTGGCCGCCGCAGTGGTGGCGCCCACCGCCGCCGTGCCTTTCAGGAACATCTTACGGGAAATCTCTTTCTGTGCCATCGTTTTTTCCTCCCTTGATATTTCAAATATCAGCGCGTGCGGATGCACGGGCTGTCAACCACCTTCACATGCTGTCACCGGGCCTGAGCGCAAAATGCCCTCGTTGATATTGCTATATACTTCACCTGACATTGTTAATTATATCACTAACTGTCGGATTTGTCAAGAATGGATGTACAGGCGAACAACATTCCTGCATGGCGCCTTGGATCAGACTCAGTTGTACACTGCCGGCGCAGGGGCGGGGATAAAAAGAAGGGGCCGGGTGCACCCCGGCCCCTGAGGGTTAAAAAAGATGGGTTTACCGCACGCGCAGTACCTGGCCGGCGTAAATCAGGTTGAGGTTGTAGATGCCGTTGAGCGAGGCGATGGCCCAGGGCGTGGTCCCGTACAGCCGCGCGATGGACCACAGCGTCTCACCCCAGCGCACCACGTGATATGCCGGCGAGGGGGCCGGCGCCGGATACAACGAGCAGACGTACAGCACCTGGCCGGCGTAGATGTAGTTGATGTTGGCGATGCCGTTGCGCGCCGCCAGGTTCCAGATGTTGTCGCCGAAGCGCCAGGCAATACTGCTCAGCGTGTCCCCCCAGCGCACCGTGTAATAAAAACACGAGGCGCTGGCCGGCGGGGCGGCCTGAATGGTGGAACCCATTCCCAGGAGCATCACCAGCACCAATGCCAGGGAAACCAGCACTTTGCGATTCCTGCCGAATGTCATCGTTTGCCTCCTTTCAAGTCGGGCACGTCACAGCGGGTAAGCGAGACCTTGCGCCAGAACCCAATAACCGTTTTCGTCAAGTTCTATTATACACCAGCAGTGCCCTCAAGTCAATACTATACATAAAATTCATGCGCAATTTTCCCAACATTGCCGGCACCGCACCGGCACAGCCGGCATCTGTGCAGATGACCGTCGTTCGCCAGATGGCTCTTGCCTCAGCCGGCGCACGGTACGGCAAAAGCCTGCCCGGTTTTGACAACCCGGGCGAGAATCGCATATCATAGAAGATGGTTTCGAGGGTGTTGAAAGAGTGCTGTAGGGGACTATGGCCCAAAACATCCCATCCCCCTACACGAGGAAGGGGATGGGAGTTGGGGTTTCCGGACCTTCTTGGCCGCTCTCGACTTGGCCCCGGAGGTCGGTCGCTCGCTTGTCGGAAGTTCGCCGGCGGCTGGAAGCCGCCGGCTGAGGAAGCGAAGCCCCACAGGGGCTTGGTACCGTAAGCCTGGTGCTTCAGCACCAGGCGAGGTGTTCGCAAACACAGCCGCCCTTTCAAGGGCCAGGCTTTTTCCACACCCTCTGGTTTCGAAATTTTACATGGGAAGGGAAACTGGTCAGTATGCCAAAGGTGTTCGCCGGCAGCCGCACGTTCGATGTCTCCGCCGTGCTTTTCGATAAGGACGGCACCCTCTTCGATTTCAAAGCGATGTGGATGTACCTGTTCCTGCGCTACATCGCCCGGCTGAAGGAGCTCGCCGGCGCCGACGAGGCGCTGGTCCAGGAGCTGTACGCCAGCATGGGAGTCTCCTGCAACGGTACCGACATCGACCCGATGGGGCCCCTCGCGCTGGCAACGACGGGAGAAATCCGCACTATCCTGGCCTCGGTGCTGTACCGGCATGGGCATCCCTGGGGACAGGCCACGGCCATCGTGCAGGAGGCTACCGAAGGGTTCACCTGGCCGGCCCTCAGCGAACTATCGTACCCCATCGGGGACCTGGCGCGGCTGTTTCAGGAACTGCGCGGGGCCGGCCTGCGCATCGCCGTGGTAACCACCGATAAGCGGGATCGCACCCGCCAGATGCTGGAGCTGGCCGGCGTCTGGCCCATGGTGGACGCGCTGGCCGGCGAAGAGGATGTCATGGCGCCCAAGCCGGCACCCGACGGCATCCTGACCGTCTGCGAGCGCATGGGCATCGCGCCGGCACAGGCCCTTATGGTGGGGGATTCGCCAGCAGACATGCTGGCCGGCAGAGCGGCCGGCACCGCCGGCTGTGTCGGCGTGACCAGCGGCATCAGCCGGCGCGAGGACCTGGAGCCTTACGCTGACGTGATTATCGAATCGGTGCACGACCTGCGGGTGGAAAAATAACGGGCGGGGCTTCCCCCGCCCGTTCGGATTTACCGCGATGCCGGCGCCACTGCCGCCGTCAGCTCTACCTCGCGTGCCGCCCGCCGCCCCTCTTCCACGTTCACAGTGGTCAGCAGGAGCATGCCGCCGATGAAAAAGACGATCAGGGAGATGATGCTCAGCCGGCTGGAGCCGGTGAGCTGTCCCACCACGCCGAAGAGGAAGGGGCCGGCGATGCCGGCGATCTTGGAGCTGATGTCGTAGAAGCCGAAGAACTCGGCTGTCTTGGTCTTGGGCACCATGGTGCCGAAGAGGGAGCGGCTGAGGGCCTGACTGCCGCCCTGCACCAGCCCGACCGCGCCGGCCAGCACCCAGAAGTGCCAGGCGGTGCTCATGAAATAGCCGGCGATGGAGATCAGGGTATAGACCCCCAAGGCCAGGAAGATGGAGGGTTTCGTCCCCAACTTACGGGCCAGCCGGCCGAAGAGGATGGAGAAGGGTACCCCTACGAACTGCGTCAGCAGGAGCGCGCCCACTAGATCGGTCGTGCCGATGCCGATTTCGGCGCCGTAGATGGTCGCCATCTTGATGATCGTGCCGATGCCGTCGTTGTAGAGCCAGAAGGCGACGAGGAACTTGGTCAGCTCGCGGTAGCGGCGGATGTCGTGGAAGGTCTGGGCCAGCCGGCGGAAGCCGCCTACGACCGGGTTGACCCCCAACGATGGATCGCCGCTGGCCGGCGGCTCCGGCACATAGCGGAACAGCGGGATAGAGAAAACGGCCCACCAGACCGCCACCGTCAGGAAGCTGACGCGGATGGCCATCTCCGTGTTGGGCAGGCCGAAGACCTTCGGGAACATGATCATGGCCAGGTTGACGGCCAGCAGAAGCCCACCGCCCAGGTAGCCCATAGCATAGCCGCGCGTGGAGACCTGGTCAATATCCTGCGGGCGGGCGATGTGCGGGAGCAGGGAATCGTAGAAAATAATGGAGCCGCCGAAGCCGATTTCCGCCAGGATAACGAATACCGAGGCCTTCAGCCAGTCGCCGGTAGAAACAAGGTAGAGCAGACCGGTGAAAAGGATGCCGATGCCGGCGAAAATGGCCAGCAGGCGCTTTTTGATGCCGGCGAAATCGGCGATGGCACCCAGGATGGGCGCCATGACCGCCCCGATCAAGAGGGCGATAGAGGTGGTGTAAGCCCAGTAGACAGTGGCCAGGTTGCCCGGCAGAGTGGCGCCGGCGACGGTGCTGTAGAACGGCGGCAGGACCGCGGCCATGATGGTGGTGGCGAAGGCAGAGTTCGCCCAGTCGTACATGCACCAGGCATTGACGACCTTCTTGTACGCCTTCTCTCTGAGCTCATGCATGGGTTCACGCTCCAGGTTGGGATTGGGGTTGCCGAAGCTTCGGACAGCCGAATCTGGGGAGAAAACGCGGCACCTGCCGCTGGTACTGCCGGTAGGCCTCGCCGAATTCCGCGATCAGCCGGCGCTCCTCATGGATGGAACCAAGGTAAAAGTACAGGCTGACCAGCGCCGTCAGGAGCAAACGGTTGACGGTCATATCCGGGTTCAGCCAGAGGAAGAGCATGGAGAAGGTGTAGATGGGATGGCGCATACAGCGGTAGAAGCCGGTGAGCTGAAGCCCTGACGGGCTGGCCGGCTCCTGGCGGAACAGGGCGGTCACTCCCAGAAAGCGCAGTCCGCTCATCTGCCAGCCGGCACCAGCGAAACCGGCGGCGGCCAGGAGCTGGCCAGCGCGCATCAGCCAGCGCCAGGGCGCCGGCACATTGTACAAAGGCGCATCCGACAGGACATGTAGCAGCCAGAGCAGGGGCAGGAGGCTCAGCAGTGCGAAGCCGCTGTAGACGGGGCGGTACCAGCGGTCAACAGCGGGACCCAGGAGCCGGCGTGCCAGCGCCTTGGCCGGCAGACTGGCCAGCAGGCTGTGCATGCCGGCCCACAGTACAAAGACCAATGCGAGCGCCATCGCGGACGACAGCATCCAATTGTCCCCATTTAGCGAGAAATATGAAGCAAGCACAGATTAGCGGAATCCCATGGATTTGGCAAATCTGCCCTTTTCCCCACCCCTTGACATCCTCTCAAGATGCTGTACACTATCCCCAACTCATCTGCCCGGAGGGTGCATGCTCGGTCGCCGCTGGTTCCACCTCGCTCTGGCCGCGGGAATCTGCGCGGCCTTCGCCGGCCTGCTCCTGCTCCTCAACCTGCCGTCATCCGCCGCCGGCCCCACATCGTCCCATGCCGCACCGACGCCGGTGTATACCCGCGTCTACCGCCAGGGGCTGAACGGCTACGCCGGCGCCGCCGACGTCACCATCCAGCGCGCTTTCCCCAATGACAATTTCGAGGGGCAGACCTACCTGCGCCTGCACTGCAACGACCATACGCGACTGCCAGAACAGGCCGGCGTCCTGATTCGCTTCGACCTGAGCGACCTGCCGCGCAATGCACGCGTCCTCTCCGCCGCGTTTCAACTGGTCACCTTCAGCCGGAACATCACCGATGACCTGCTGGTCAGCTTCCATGTCCTAAGCCGCACCTGGGAAGCGCGAGAAGCGACCTGGAACCGCCCGCGCGCCGGCGAGGCCTGGGCCACCCCCGGCGCCAATGATACCTGGTACGACCGCCGGGAGGAATGGGAGAGCTGGGCGCTGTTCCTGCTGACCAATCCTCCCCAGGCCCGCTATACCTGGGACGTCACCGAGGCGGTCCAATACTGGGTGGAACAGCCGCAGTGGAACCATGGGGCCAAACTGCTGGCGTACATCGGCCAGCGCCGCGACGTGCAGTATGACGCCTATTCTTCCGAAGCGCCGTACCCTGAACTGCGTCCTCAGCTCGTGGTAACCTATACCCTGGACCCGGCGGTGCCGACGCCGACCGATGTGCCGCCCACGCCGACCGCGACGCCCACCCGCCGGCCTGACGGCCCGCTCTACCGAGGAACCTTCCAGCAGGGGCTGAACGGCTACTTCGGCGTCAGCGACACCTATCTATACCGCCGCGCGCCCGATATCTCTTTCAGCGAATCCATCAGCCTGCACCTGCGCTGGCAGGATAAGGACGAGACCGGTTTTGTGGACCGGGATGAGAGCAACCCCCTGCTTCACTTCGACCTGCGCTCTATCCCCAGCCACGCCCTGGTGACGTCGGCCACGCTGTATCTGTACGCCTTTCACCAGAGCAATTCCAGTTACCTGGACGCCACCAGCCACCGCGTCCTGCGTGATTGGGACCGCCGGCTGGCCACCTGGCGGCAGGCGGCGCCTGGCGTCCCATGGCACACCGAAGGGTGCGGGGCACCGGACCGCGATTTTCAAAAGCGGGAGAGCGACTGGGTGGACATGCCGGCCGCCGGCGCCTGGTACGCCTTCAACGTGCGCGATATGGTCCAGCACTGGGTCTGGTACCCGAACCAGAACTTCGGCCTCCTGCTCAAGCCGCATGTGGATGTGAACGTGGGCTACAGCTTCTATTCCTCCGAGGCTCCCACCCAGACCCTGCGGCCCAAGCTGGTGGTGGAATACTGGCTACCGGCGGATGTGCCAACTGCCACGCCGGCCGGCGCTTCCCCAACACCCACCCCATCCCCGACACTAACCGCCACGCCTCCAAGCACGCCCACGCCCGCCGATACCGCCGCGCCGTCGCCAAGCCCGACACAAACCTGGACCCCCACGCCAACTCCCACTATCACGCCCAGCCCGACCGCTACGGAGACAGCTTTTCCTACCGCCACGGCTTCCCCGACCGCGACGCCCTCCGCCACCGCCACGCCCCGCCGGCTGGTGGTGCACCTGCCGCTGATCATGAAATAGTGGTGAGGTAGGGACACAGCGGCGCTGTGCCCAGGGGAATCAGCTGGCCAGCGCCGGCACGATGAAACCGAAGAGGCATACCCAATCGAGAAGCCACAGGCCGGCATATGCCGCCGCCAGCGCGAACGCCCGTGCGCGGGGGCTTCCCCGCCAGCCGAGCAGAGCGAAGGCCAGCGTCAGGCCGGCCAATAGCGCTGTCCACAATAGCGATAGATCGCCGGCAGTAATGCCCCGGATAATGAGAGCGGCCGTCCCGCCGGCCAGCAGCAGAGCAGTGGGGCGCGCGCCGGCTGGAGAAGTAACCTGGTACAGGCCGGCGGCGAACGCCAGCCCAATGGGGATAAGAGCAGGGAAGAGATAGCGCCCCTGATGCTGGACGAACTGCAGGTTGTACCAGAGATAGCCCAGCACCGTGAGCAGGGCGCTCAACCCCAGCACTATCAGCGCCCGAGCCTCCTGGGGATGCAGATGAGCTTGCCGGCGGAGCAGTCGCACCAGCCACCAGAAGCCGCCGAAGGCCGCCAGGCCGCTCAAGAGCGCCAGCAGGGCGTACAGCCGGCTGTCCAGCAGGACGCCCATCCAGCCGAACTGTCCCCAGAAGGACTGGAAGGTCGTGCGGACGAGGCTCCGGATGAGCGCCGCAAGACCGTTCGCCGCCAGCCATTCGGCGGTGCGGAGCTGTCCGGTGGTGATGGCATCATGCCGGCCCAGGCCCAGGATATCCAGCCCCCCGTAGGTCAGGGCATTGCGCACGTACCAGGCCAGGGCGATGAGCAGGGCGATGCCGAAGCTGACGAGCCATCCCCAGAGCACCGCCGACAGCCGCCGGCCCCCCTTTGCCAGCCGGCCCTCCCCCCACAGGATGACCAGCGCGGCAATGGGCAGTGCGACATATACCGAGGTCTTGGTCAGCAGGCCCAGGCCCAGCAGGAGACCAAGGGGAAGCCAGTCCCGCACGCGCATCGGGGCCTGTCGGCCAGGCCGCCGGCGCAGGTAGCGCAGTAACCAGAGCAAGATGGCGGCGAGCATCAGCTCTGCCAAGGCGTCGTTGTTCACGCCGGCGGTGATGGCGATGTGCATGGGCAGGAAGGCCATAAAAGCCGCCGTGCCCCAGGACAGGTGCGACCGGCCGGGGAAGCTCTCTCGCACGAGCACATAGGCGAGGAGAAGGGTGCTGGCGCCCATCAGCACCGAAAGCAGGCGCATGGCGGTCAGCCGCACGACGAGAGGAGCGCCGGTGAACAGGGCATAGACGCCGGCGGCCAAGATGTAGTACAGCGGCGGCTGATGGGACTCATAGCGGATGGGGTCAACCGACATGTCGGGAGGGAAGCGCTTGGCCTTGATCTCCTCCAGGTAGGCATGGGGATAATCGCCGGCCTGTAAGATGGGGAAACGCCCGTTCTCCGCCAGGTAGCGGGCGTAATTGTAATGGGCCGGCTCATCCGGTACCTGCCAGGCCGGCGTCCAGATGGCATAACAGACCGCCGCGAGCAGATAGCCGGCCAGGATGAGCAGGATGACCCAGTGCGGCCAGGCGCGTGCGGACAAGGGTTCCTCCTGGGGAGTGTCTCAGGCGAGGCCGGCGGACTCCAGCATGCGGCGTGTCTCTTCCTCGGCCACGCTCTCGTCCAGCTTGCGGAAGAGGGGCTTCGGCTTACGCAACTGCTGTCCCGGCTCCAGCCGCTCCGGCTCCCATTTGCCCACCAGGTTGCTCTTATCGTAGCGCAGGACGCGGTGCGAGCGCTTGCTTTCCTGCCGCTCCTCGATGTAAATGCGGCCAATGAGACTGCCGTCGAAGCCCAGCATCTCGTGCAACTGCTGGCAGGTGAAGGGCAGGAACGGGGTCAGCATGGTGCGCAGCCAGGTGATGCCCTGCAGACAGACGTACAGGGTGGTGGCGGCGGCCTGCGGGTCGCTCTCGATCTGCGCCCAGGGCTGTTTCTCGTTCAGATAGCGGTTGGCGTTCTGCGCCAGCGTCATAATTTCGGTCAGGGCCGCCTTAAACTTGCATTCTTCGATGAGCTGGCCGATGGGTTCGAAGCCGGCGCGAATCTGGTTCAGCAGAGCCTCATCTTGGGCATCCATCGGGCCGGGCGCCGGCACTTTCCCATCGAACTTGCGGTACACAAAGGTCAGCACGCGGTTCACCAGGTTGCCCCAGGTCGCCACCAGCTCATCGTTATTGCGTCGGACGAACTCCTCCCAGGTGAAGTTGGAGTCCGACTTCTCCGGGTTGTTGATGGTCAGCATGTAGCGCAGGGGGTCGGGGTCGTAGCGCTGGAGGTAGTCCAGCGCCTCGATGACCCAGTTGCGGCTCTTGGACAACTGCCGGCCGCCCACCATCAGGTACTCGTTGGCCGGCACATCATACGGCAGGACCAGGCCGCCGTGCCCAATGAGCATGCCCGGCCAGATGATAGTGTGGAAGGTGATGTTGTCCTTGCCGATAAAGTAGTAGGAGCGCACATCGGGCGTCCACCAGCGGCGCCAGCCCTCCGGGTCCCCCTCGATCTGCGCCAGCTCCACCGTGACGGACAGATAGCCGGTGACCGCTTCCATCCAGACGTAGATGGTTTTGTTCTCGAAGCCAGGCACCGGCACTGGGATGCCCCAGCCGATGTCGCGGGTCACCGGCCGGCCGCGCAGTTCCCCACTGCGCACCATGTTGCGCGAGACATTGAGCACATTCGGGCGCCAGTGCTCCTTATCATCCTCCAGCCAGTCGCGCAGGGCCGGCGTCAGCTTTTCCAGGTCCAGGAAGAAGTGCTCGGTGGAGCGCACCACCGGCGTCGAGCCGCAGATTTTACAGCGCGGAGAGATCAGCTCCAGGGCGTCCAAGAGCCGGCCGCAGTTATCGCACTGATCGCCGCGGGCGCTGTCGTAATGACAGTATGGGCAGGTGCCTTCCACATAGCGATCCGCCAGGAAGCGCTTGCAGTTCTCGCAGTAAAACGCCTGCATGGAATCGCGATACAAGTATCCCTGCTCCAGCAGACGCAGGAACATCTGCTGGGCGACATGCCAGTGGTTCTCCGTATCGGTCTCCGTGTACAGATCGTAGGAGACGCCCATACGGATATAGGCTTCCAGGTCCAGGTTGTGATAGCGGTCCACGATGACACGCGGGCTGACGCCTTCGCGCTCGGCGCGCAGTTCCACCGGCGTGCCGTGGGTGTCACTGCCGGAGAGCAGGACGGCATCGCGGCCGCGCATGCGCTGATAGCGGACGAAGATGTCGGCGGGAATATAGGCGCCGGCGAGATGTCCGATATGTAAATTGCCGTTGACATAGGGCCAGGCGGTGAAGACGGCGATTTTCTCAGGCATTCCTCCGTACTCCTTCCGGTTTCATTGCGCAGAAACTTGCTTTATTGTACCATAGATGGCGCGGGAATGGGAAATCGGAATTCTATGAGGATGCGGAGAAATTACTCCGCCCGACGCGGAAGCGCCCGAGGGGCTTCCGCCGGCACCACAGTAGTGCCCCCTCCCTGTGCGCGGGGAATAGGTCGGGAGACGAGGTGGAACTCTCTGCCGCAGGTGCTGACCATGATCAGACCGCGTGTATGCATGCTGGCCGCTGATGGGCTGGACCCGAACATCCTGATTCAGCTTACCGGGGAAGGACAACTGCCGCATTTCCGCCGGCTCATGGAGCGCGGCCTCTTCGCCCCCATGACCACCACTTATCCGCCCGTCTCGCCGGTGGCGTGGACGTCCTTGCTGACCGGCTGTTGGCCGGCCAAACACGGCATTCTGGACTTCATCGTCAAGGCCCCTTCCGCTTACTACCCAACGTTAGGGCTGTATGATATCGAGCGGGGGCCGGCAGGGGAAACCTACTATACCCGCCGGCGGGTTCCCCTGCTGAACGAGCTCCTGCAGGAGCACGGGCTGAAGAGCCACTTGCTCTATCTGCCGGGCACCTTCCCGCCGCCGAAAGGGGCCGGCCGTGTGCTCAGCGGCTTCGGCACGCCTGACCTGTTCGGCACCTTCGGCGTTCCCGCCCTCTACACGGTAGAACCCAAGGCTTTGCCGGCAGGAGTACGCCGGCATCCTGCGGTGCATATCCTTCGCCCGGCGAACGCCGGCTGGTGCGGGGAGCTTCAGGCGCCATCCGGCTGTGCCGGCGCACCCCTGGCCATCCTAGAGGCACCTGATGGGGTTCGCATCCAAAGCCCTGCCATTCGGACAGAGGCGCTTGTTACGGAGGGAGCATGGAGCGGCTGGGTCTCCCTGACATTCGCCGGCGAGCGCTCCGCCGCCGGCATCTGCCGCTTCTGCCTGCTCTCGCGCCAGCCGCTGGTGCTCTATCGCTCGGTAATGCACCATGACCCCCGCCGGCCGGCCCTGCCCCTCTCCTCGCCCCCTGACTTTGCAACGCGCCTTGCGGAGCGGTATGGGCTGTTCCCAACAGCCAGTTTTCCGATGGAACAGGCCGGCTATCAGGAGGGCCTTCTGCCGGCGGAACCATTCCTGGCCGGCGCATATACCGCTTGGGAGGAGCAGTTGCGTCTGGCGGAGCAGTTGCTGGCGGAAGATGATGCGGACTTTCTAGCACTGCACCTGTTCACGGCCGACTGCGTCCAGCATTTCTTCTGGCCGGACGCGGCCGGCCGCTCGGCGGAGGCGTACCGCTGGCTGGATGGGGCACTGGGCCGGCTGATGGAGGCCGCCGGCGAGGATGCTGTCATCATGGTCGCCAGCGATCACGGCGCGGCGCCGGCGCATTACTGGGTGCATCTTAACCGCTGGCTGGCGGACGAGGGATACCTAGTCCTGCGCGCCGACGGGCGTATAGACTGGCGCCGCACGCGCGCCTTCTGCCTGGGGTATGGGGGCATATATTTGAACGTGCGGGGGCGGGAGCCGGCCGGCCTTGTCGAGCCGGGCCAACCGTACGAGGAACTGCGCCGCCGGCTGATAAAGGAGCTGGAAGCACTGCGCAGCCCCGAAACTGGAGAGCCGGTCGTCGAATGGGCGCGGCCGCGCGAGGCCTGGCATGCCGGCCCACTGGTGCCCGCGCTGCCGGATATTATCCTGGCCCTGCGCCCCGGCTGTGCGCTGGCACATGAGGATGCGCGCGGGGAATGCCCTACCAACCGGCCCTGGGTAGAGCCGAACCACAGCCGGTGGCGCGCCGGCCACGAAGGGCCGTACGCGCCGGAGGCGGTGCGCGGCGTGTTCCTGGCGGCCGGCCCTGGTATTCCACACGGGCGCGAGGCGAATATGCGTATCGTGGACGTACTGCCCACGCTGTGCCGGCTGTGGGGCCTGCCCCTGCCGGCACACCTGGACGGCCGGCCAATCTTGGCTGTGTCCAACAGATAAGGAATTTTTCTGACAGTTTTGTCATAAATACTTTACACTTCGCCCCGTTTTGAGTATAATCTCGCTAGACGGGGGGAGGAGATGCACCACACTGCGGCGGAAGGCAATTCGCTTTATCTACGTCAAAGCCTCCTGGCAATCACTATTGCGGTCGCCAGCACAGCCGCGCTGGTGTATCTGACCTACCGCCTTCCACCAGAGGGACTGCCCCTGGCGCTATTTTTTCTCCTGTTGTTCTGTGGGGCGGCCGGCCTGGTCGCGCCGTTCATGCTGTGGGTGAACCGCCGGCTGGTTTCGTCCCGGCGTTTGCCGGCGTCTTCCTGGCGGCCTATCCGCTGGAGCGCCTGGATTGGGCTTCTGGCCGCCACCCTCGCCTGGCTTCAGTTTATCCGGCTGTTGAACGTGGTCAGCGCCGTCCTCTTTGCGCTGATCTTTTTCCTGTTGGAATGGTTGATCACAAGCAAGCGGCGTTAGTTGGCGGCATGCGGTGAAATCATCGAAATACCAAATGCTGTGGAGGAGCGGCGTCATGGTTCTCTCACCTCGCTTCTGGCGGATGAGCGCAGTTTTGCTGGTCGCCGGCCTTCTGCTGGCCGTACTCCCCCTCTTCCTGTTCGCACAAGCGGATACATCTGCGGCACCGGCAGAACGTTCTCTGCTCGCGCCTATCGGTGAACGCGCGCCGGCGCCGCCCGCCCTCCCGCCTGTACAACCGAACCAACAGCCCCTGGATGGGTGGTTGGACATCAGCGCTGTACTGCCGGCCTATTTCAATGTCTCAGACCCTGGGCAGGCTGTCACGCTGACGATCGCCAACAATCATCCCACGCGCCCCGCTGAGGCGCTGGCCGTCACGATCACACTGCCGGCCAATTTTATCTACCTCGGTACGCAGAGCGTCACCGACGCCCAGGGAGCCGTCCCGTTCAGCGTGCAGGCGGTCGGCCAGGAGCTGATCTACACCCTGGATCAGGGAACGTATGACCTAGATGCCGGTAACCAGGTGCAGATTGTCCTCCGGCTTGCCACCAACTGTCAGGTCGCCTCCGGCCTGAGCCTGCAGGTTACCGCAGATTACCTCTCGAACGGCACTGCATATCGAGATATCGGATACTCGGACGCGATCACTGTTCAGCGCGGCAACCTGGTCGTGCAGAAACAGCCGGCGAACCAGCTTGCGGCGGTCGGTGATGTGATTACCTGGACCGTGCTGGCCCGCAACACGGGCCTGGGCGACGTGTATGATGCCTAGAACCTATTTCATAATTCGATCGATGCACCATAGAATGATGGCAATCAAGCAAAAGGCTTTATACATATGCACATCACGGTCATAGCGAACTACCAAACGACGGCAGTTGTCCATCCAAGCAAAACAGCGCTCCACAA
>CALIBQ010000011.1 GCA_938049385.1 uncultured Anaerolineae bacterium | reverse complement strand
GTCTTGCCGCTGCCGGTGGTGCCCGCCACCAGCCAGTGCGGTGTGGCGTCCGTCAGGCCGCCGATGACGGTTCGCCCGATTTCGTCCACGCCTACCACCCACCGGCCCCCGCCGCGCGGGTGAGGGGCAATCTCCCGCAGGCGGATGGCCGCCGTTGCCAACTCCGGCGGCCAGGGGGCCTCAACCCTCACGGCTTTGCCGTCCAGATAGACCTGGGGGTCGCCGGGGAAGGGCCAGGCAATGAATTGCCGGGCCAGGGCGCAGTCATCCGCCGCCAGGACGCGGTGGAGGTAGCCGGTCTGCAGTCCGGCAAAGAGCCGGATTGCGCCGGCGCGCGGGCCTGCAATGGTCTCGGCCCGAAAGATTTGGGTGGGGCGGCCCAGGGCCCCGGCCTGGGCCGCCGCAATCAATGCCTGTGCCGTTTGGTTCAGGGCTTGTTTATCCGCCATCATCCCCCCTTTCCCCCCGACAAATCGGGCAGAGAAGGCGGGGGGCCGCCTTCATCCGCTTCAGCCGCCGCTCCAACTCCCGGTCGCCATTCGGCCATACCCGCGCTACCGTCCAGCCCACGCCGGCGCGGGCTACGGCGGCCATCAGCGCGCTCCCGTTGCCCTGCCGGTGGGCCTCCAGCCTTGCCTCCAGGTCCAGCGCGTAGCCGATGTAGTGGCGCGCTTGCCCCCTGGGGTTTTCGGGATTCCCAATAGGCCGGTCAAAGTGCAACAAGTACACGGCCATCGGCCACCTCCGCGCGCTCCGATTGCCCCAGGGCCTGGAGTTCGGCCAGTTCCACGTCCGGCCAGGCCGCCCAGAAGCGCCCGGTCCAGTCTTTGGAGTGGACCCAGAAGTCCCCCGGCGTTTGCGTGCCAACCACCTGGACAGGGAAGAGGGCCGCCAGCCGCCCCAGGCCACCGGCGTGGCGGGTCGCCAGGATGACGTGGACGCCCCAGCGCCAGCCGTCCCGCAGGGCCGCCTCCAGGCCGTCCAGGTTGACTGGCAAGCCATCATAGAGGGCCACCACCGGCGGCCAGGTCTCCCGCCGGACCTGGCGCACCTTGACCAGGCGGGCCAGGTCTCCGGACGCGGGGGCCGCCGCCACTTTCAGGGCAGGGGTGAAGCAGGAGATAGAGATGGCCATCGTCCGCAGGAGGGCCGACTTCCCGCACCCCGCCGGTCCGGTAACCAGGACGTGGCACACATCGGGGGACGGCAGACGGATGAGGGTGGGGACGCCGTCCTCCCCCAGGCCCAGGACGGCGGTGACCGGCGGGACGTTGCGCAGGCCGCGCAGGAAGGGGGATAGCCGGACGGGGAAGGGGTCGCAGTCGGGTCGGGGGATGGAAACGGTGAATCCGCCGGGGCCGGGGCGGACCCGGATGGCGACGCCCAGGGCCTCCCCCAGGGCGGCGGCGTCAATGTGGCCGTTGCCGGGGACATTGATTCGCACTTCGGTCGGCGTGATTGTGCCTTCATACGGCCTGGACAGGACAATTCCTTGCCCCGCCAGCGCCGCCTCCAGCGCATCGCAAAGTTGCTCCAGCGTTGCCTTGTCCATTTTGCCCAGACCTCCCTTTTGTGGTACAATAATAGCGGCGGGGATTGCCCAGACCTCCCGCCAGCCCCCCGGTCGGGTCGCTCCGGCCGGGGGTTCTTTATTTGTCGGGGATGAAGACGTCCACCGTGCGGGTGTACTCTGTGCTTCCGATGGAGTCATCCTTGTCCTCCAGGACGCAGTAGGCATCCAGGCCGTTGAGGGCATTCGTAATCGCCCGCCGGATCGCCTGGATTGCCTGGCGCTTGGTCGGCGAAGTACCGGTTGCAACCCGCACCCCGCTCCGTTCCACACTCCACCCCCAGTAGGCAATGGCCTGGACAGGGCCGATAGCCTCCGCCGCCCCCACCAGGCGCTCAATCTTCCCGCCTTTGTATTTCCGCATCACTCCTCCCCGAAAAACTCTTTCAGTTGGGCGTCCAGTCGGGCGGCCAGTTCGGGGTCCTCTTCCCCGTTGTACTCTGCGGCAGGGATACGGTAGTTTGCCAGGACCTCCCGCACCGCTGCCGCTACGGTCTCCCGCAGGTCGGGCAGTACGGCCTCCACCGCCTCCCGGACAGTTGCTTCCCGCCCCTCTCCATTGTTCAGGCGGATATAGGCCCGCATTGCCGCCCGGACTGCCGCCGATTGATTTGCCTGCTTCTCCAGCCAGACCAGCAGGTCGGCGTCCCGCTCATCGTCCAGGATGATGATTTTCGTTATCCTCCCCATAGCCGCTCTCCCAACCGGTATATAACCGGTATATACTCCGGCCCAAAAGTATATACTGGTTATATACCTACTCCGCCCCTCCGAATCTCCGAAGGCCGGCGCGCAGGTATCCCACCACGTTGGCAAACTGGGGGTCACCGGGGACCGTCCGGACGTGGGGGAACGCCTTGCGGAAGTAGGGGGCGAGTTCGTGGCTGCCGCCGCCGGTCAGGACAACGGCCCGGAGTTCCACGCCGCTGCCCCAGAGGGTTCGGGCTTTGGACAGGATGGTATCGGCCAGCGCGTCCAGGTGGGGGATAACCAGGCCTGCGATGTTGACGCGGTCGCCGTACACCTCTACCGCCCGTTCCCGCACCGCCTGGTCCACCTTGCGCAGTTGCAGGGACCAGTCCAGGCCGTGCTCTCGCTTGAGGTCTTTGGCAACCTTCTGGAGAAGTTCGCCCATCCCGCTGGTGATGGAGTCGCTTCCCACCTCCACGTAGCGCAGGCGGTCCACCAGGACGTAGTTGGTGGTCAGCGTCCCCACGTCTACGATTCCCACCCGTCCGGCGGCCAGGTCGGAGTCAATCAGTTTGCCTCGCCGGTCCAGGATGAGGGCAAACAGGCTACCCATCGCCTGGGGGATGATGTACGTGCCGGTGACGGAGAAGACGCGGGCCCGCTTCCCCTGGCGGCGGACCTCGTGGCGGCCCGACAGCATCCGCCGGAGGGCCTCCTTATTGCGGTCATCGTAGTCGCCCACCGGCAGGCCAGTCACTACGGCTACTTCCTGGTCGGTCGTTTTGAGTAGTTCGGACGCCACAGCGTAGAAGAGGGCTTTCTGCTCTGGGCTACCGGTTCGGGTCACGTCCAGGGTCTGGGAAACGCTGGCGCTCTGGACTTCCGCCTGCTCTCCCACGAAGTAGCCACGCCCGTCCACCTCCAGGGCAATGCCGTGCCCGTTGGCCGCGATGATGTCACTTTCAAAGCGGATCGCCTCGGCAGGACCCACCAGGGACGGAATCATCACCTGCCCCCGCTGGGTGAGGGCTTTGGTGTAGCCGTAGCCGATGTCAAGTCCCAGGATTTCCATTGTTCACCTCCTCCAGATGGAGAATCAGTTGCCTGGCCCGCTCCGGCGTCAGGGGGCGTTGGGCCGCTTCCGCCCGCCGGAGAAGGCCGGGGTCAGCGGGCCGCTGGTCGGCCCCGTTGCCAGTCAAGGCGGCCCAGAGGTCGCGCCAGCGGGGGTGGCGGCAGGGAGTCCCCGCCGACAGGTAGCCGCACCCGCAGGGCCGTCTCCAGGCCGGGCAGTCGTCCACCACGCATCGGGTCATTCTGCCTCCTCCAGGTCTTCCCGCCAGGGGCTATGCTTTGAAGGGCCCAGGGTGTCCATCCGGGCTTTGTAGGCCAGAAGGGACGACCGCTCTATGGCCCAGTCGCGCCCCCACTTCTGGGCTTGCAGTTTTCCGCTGATACACAGCATACGGATGTAGGCCGTAGTGTAGCCGGTCAGTTCGGCGGCCTCTCTGGTGGTAATCCAGCCTTCCGGTCGTTTCATAAGTCCTCCTTGCTTTACGTTTACGTAAACACCTGGGCTAAAAAGAAAGCCAGTCTTTTCGCTGGCGTAAAGATTGTACCACAAAAAAGAGGACTTGTCAAGTCCCCAAACCTTAAAATTTTCAGCCAATTTTGTTATTCACGGTATGGGCTATGCTTTTGCTTCCCCAACCGTTTCATACTCTCTGCCCACTCCAGAACGCTTCTTTTGTCCAAAAACCAGTCCCGACCGCGCTTCTTAGCCACGATTATCCCCTTGCCCGCCAGTTGACGAAATCGGGCATCTGTATATCCCGTCAACTCTGCGGCCTCTTTGGTGGTAATCCACTCGGTGGGGCTGAAGGAATCGGGCATAGGGGCCTCTGGGCAGTTCTATCTACCTTACCGGCTTAGCCGGTAAGGTAGATTTTCGTAGGGCTGAAGGGATCGGTCATAGGGTCTTTTGTCACCGCTTTGTCACCGCTTTGTCACCGCCCGCGTACACGCAAATAGTGGCGGTTTTTCGGCCTTTACCCCCCATATATGGGGGTATTGGCCTTATTATACCCCATATATGGGGGTTGGTATGATTTTGTCACCGCTGTCACCGCTGTCACCGCCGTACATATACCCCCTTAATGCGTTTTCGCAGCCCCTTGCAAAAAAGAAGCGCCCCACCTTATCGGTGGGGCGCTTCTTCGGTTGTCCAGGGTCTGGCTGGTCAGTCGGGGCCGTTGCCCCACCGCACCCTGGCCCCAGGGGGAAGGATGATGATGTTGCCTGCGGGGCCGACGGGATTTGAACCCGCGATCTCCGGCTTGACAGGCCGGTGTGTTCAACCAGGCTACACCACGGCCCCCAACGGGGCGTATCATACCATAATCCCCTGTTTTCGTCAAGCGCACTCCAGCCTGAAGGGTGTCCCAACTTTGTCAGGGGAGGGCAGGCCGCCTGACGGATTCGGGCCGCCCCAACGGCTGCCCTCTTCCACCATCCTCGCCTCCTTGCCACTCCCCATTGAACCTCCATCCGCGCCCCTCTCTGAAATCGTGTCCGAACCTCAGAAGGCATCCCCTCGCTTTGCAAAAACAGCGAATCGGTGTTATACTTTTCCCTGTCATGCGGATCGCGTCGTATGTTGTCGGCTTTCATAGTGTCTTCCGCCGTAACTACCTACGCCAGGGGCTAAAAGCCCAATGGCACTACCTTTTTCGGCGCGCTGGCCTCACCCCTCCCCCGGCCCCTCCTCTCTCCCAAACTTCGTTGGGGAGAGGGGCGCCTCACCCCTCCCCCGGCCCCTCCTCTCTCCCAAACTTCGTTGGGGAGAGGGGCGCCTCACCCCTCCCCTTCCCCCCTCCCCCAAGCGCAGCGATGGGGGA